>NZ_CP142104.1:5400734-6001468 GCF_035751725.1 Pseudomonas frederiksbergensis
TGGCCTTCGAGCACAGCGAGAAGTCGACGGGCGAGTGATTGAGGAACACAAGACACCGGACGATCTTGCAAAAGATTTTGTTCTAAGCCTCGAGAGATGCCGGAGCGAACCACGCAGGACTCGCTGGCTTGGCGCCGTTGCTACGCTTTCGACTGATCCACTCTTCGCCGAAACCAGTGTTGAGACTCTCTTAGAACCTGCCTTCGACTGGGAGCAACGAGCAACCCGCTTCTTCAAGCTGCTGAGTTCGGGGCATGCAATTGTGCTGCTCACGACGACACGTTTGGTCGAGCTCGTTGATGAGCAAACGTTTGTGGTTCTCGATGAACCTGAAGGACATCTGCATCCCCCCCTATTGTCGGCATTCATCCGCACCGTGGCCGACTTACTAGTAGCCAGAAACGGCGTTGCCTTAATATCGACACACTCACCAGTGGTGCTTCAGGAGGTACCGAAGAGTTGTGTATGGATGCTGAGACGCACCCGGACTGTTGCTGCGGTTGAACGTCCATCTACCGAAACGTTCGGGGAAAGCGCTGGTGTGCTGACTCGCGAGGTTTTTGGTCTAGAAGTCACTCATTCAGGTTTCCATCAACTGATAACAGCAGCAGCCACGCAGCCAGGTGCTAGTTACGGCTCTGTTGAACAACATTTTGGAAGTCAATTGGGGGCCGAAGCACAAGCGCTCGCTCGTAGCCTTGTCGCGCGGAGGAACGCCCCATGAAGCGTCTACCTCTGCCGCAATTTGACGCAACGGAAGCTGTTCAAACATGCGCTTCGGGGATCACCATAGAGGAACGTGCTCAAGCGTTGCTAGCTGCATTACCCGTCATCCGGAAGACTGAAACTGCCTATCGCGAGCTAGCCCCAGCTGGAAAACTCTACGAGATGGAAGCGACCGACGTCGTTACTTCGGAGCTAGATGGGACGCTCATGGGTGTCATCTACAAGAGTCACTTTGCGCGTAACAACTCCCCATCGAGACTGCTTTACGAGCAAATAAAAATGGCACCCGAATTTGGGATATGTCCGCTGTGCGGCCAGCGAATAGTCGCAACAGTAGACCATTACCTGCCCCAAAGCCTCTATCCAGCGCTCAATCTCACACCGGTGAACCTTGTACCCGCCTGCTCGGACTGCAACAAGCGAAAGCTGGCGGGCGTCGCGGCTCGGGCAGAAGATCAAACACTTCACCCCTACTACGACGATCTGGGAACTGAGCGCTGGCTGATCGCAAAGATTATCCCGTCGTCACCGCCTGCAGTCGCCTTCACAATAAGGCCACCTGCAGTCTGGAGCGAAGTACTGACTGCACGGGCAAATCACCATTTCGAAGTACTAGGCTTACCAGAACTTTATGCGGCCCAGGCAGCCAGTGAGATGGCAGATATTTCATACTCATTAGAAGAATTGGGCGAAGCCACAGGGCCAACAGGCATCGGCCAGCACCTAGACCAGCAGTTCAGGACACGATTTTGGCGCGACCGGAACTCTTGGCGAACCGCGCTTTATGAGGGGCTTAGAGATTCTGAATGGTTCTGCAATGAAGGTTACCGGCAGATTCGCCCTCGTTAAACAGCAGATCGCGCAGAATGAGCTTTCCAATTTTTAGGTTTGGTCCCGGTGCGCCTCTCAATCTAGCGCGCCTTTTTTGTAAACTCTGTAACGCTATAATTTCTCTTCTGACACGGCCCAATTCAGAAGGCATTCGAGCCAGATCAACACCTCTGATAATGGTGAGCTTCGGCGGCTGGGCGACCACGTTTCCAGAGCAGACGTCTATGTGGACATACCTTTTAGCGTCGGCCGCAACTATGGACTGCCGGCGAGCCTCTTTCCATTAACCTCATTATATCCTCACTGAATGTAGTAGCTTTCGACAGAACGCAGCGTAGCTGCCAGAAGTAACAATCGCTTCAAACCATGAAGCGCTCCTGCTGCCCAAAGACAGACCTTTTAGAAAACTCATAGCCATGCATATCTACGGCGAGCGCGCGGCAAATCAGTACAACCACGGTACAATGCCTAGCTTGAGCAACTTTCTCAAAACTACGCTCAACACCAGTAACAACGGGCCCTCCAGCTATGCCAACCTACATTCACCTTCGAACGATTTCTCTAGGCATAGCAACTCGCCCGGCAACTCATAATCCTTTGGTCCACGGTTCGAGTCCGTGTGGGCCCACCAAATTGAAAGCCGCGCATTGCGCGGCTTTCGTCGTTTCCGGGGGCACAAGGTTATAGGTGGTTCACTTGATGCCAAGTGGCCGATCCAGCGACACCGCACCACCGCCACGGGCGGCGATGAGCAATAGCAAGCCTGCCCAGGAAAGATGGGTTGGCCAGGCATCAGGGTAGACAAACACTTGGATTACCAAAGTCATGCCCAGTAATGCCAATGCGGACAACCGCGAGAACAGGCCAAGCACCAGTAGTAATGGAAAAAGATGCTCACTGTAGGTTGCCAGATGCGCGGCCAGTTCCGGCGTGATTAACGGCAACGAGTATTCCGTGCGAAACAACTCATAGGTACTGGGCGTGACCGTCAAAAAGCCACTGACTTTGGTCCGTCCCGACATCAGGAAAATGGCCGCAATGGCTAGACGGGCAACCAGCACCAACAGCGAATCACCCACTATCAAGCCAAGTCGGTCTGCAATGCGGTTCCAGATACTTCTCAAGGATTGGTCGGCTGTGGACGAAGTTTTTCGTATCGCGTCCATGATGGGCTCCGCTGGGCAAGTGGGTGTTATGGGATGCTTACAGAGGCGAACGCGTCGGCTCTGAACAAGCGGGCAATGAGTTCTGAAAAATCCAGGTCAGGCTGAACTTCAAGGGCCTTTTCTGCGGCCTGTCCAAGCGGTAGGTGTGCCGCGCAGGCATCCAGGAACCTACAATCCGCGACACTGGCGGCTTGCCAACACACTTGGGCTTGCTTGCGCGTCAGAAGCGCTCCTTCGCCGCGCCAGTCGAGTTCATCGGGTATGCCCCGCTCTTCCCGATTGAAACGCCAGAGGGTATAGGCAGGGTTGTCCGGGAACCACGCCCAACGGCAAGCGGCCTTCGGTGTGAGTCGGCTGAGAGCCAAGTCCGCTGGGGATAGATTCGCAAGTTCGCTGGGATCGACGTCGGGCTCATCCGCCGCGCAATGGACCTGGGTCCAAAGCAGATCCAGGCGGGCGACATCGCCCAGATAAGGTAACTCTCGCGCATGTTCAAAAGCATTGAGAAAGTCCGGGAAGCCCGCTCCGTATTGCAGCAATCGGGAATCCGTCGGGGGCGACTGCCGGACATGGACAGTCCCGGCAGCCTTGATCCACTCGGTACCAACCAAGCGCTCGACGGTGGGAAAGTTTGCAACTAATGCGTCCACCGATCCTTTCAACACCGTATTGCGGTACACCAAAAAACCGGGCTGTTCGATCAGCGTCGTCATTTCCGTCGAATTACGTTCATATAACGCATCGATGAATGCATCCTGGAAACCTGCCAGCGAGGTGTTCATATCGTCACTTCCGATACTCGCCGGTTCCCAATGTTCAATAACATCTGCGCCCTGGCTCGTTCAGCCAGCAAGACATCGAACCCAGGGATGTTGTCGTCGCGCTCGATCAGGGTCGGACGCATCCCGATCCGTTCGATAACGCGTCGATACAACTGCCAGACATCTTCAGCGATGGGGGCATCGTGCGTGTCTATCAGCAATTGCGTGTTTCCCGGGTCCACCGCGTGGCCTGCCAGATGGATTTCCATGATCGCCTCGGCCGGGAAGGCATCCAGATAACTCGACGCATCAAAGCCCAAGTTATGCGCGCTGATATGGACGTTATTGATATCCAGCAGCAACCCGCAGCCAGTCCTTATGCTCAGTTCGGTCAAGAACTCTATTTCGCTGAATTCATGCCCCGGCAAGCTCAGATAGTGAGTGGGGTTTTCAATGGCGATCGAACGTCCAAGGGCTTCTTGTGTTCGTTGGATATTGCTTGCGATGCGCTGTAACGCCTCGACTGTACGAGGAAATGGCAGCAAGTCGGGATGATATTGGCCACGCCATGCAGACCAGGCCAGATGTTCGGAAATCAGTGCAGGCTGTATCCGGTCGACCAATGCCTTGAAGCGCTTCAGATGGCTTTCGTCCGGTGGGCAATCGGCAGCCAGAGAGAGTGAAACACCGTGCAGCGACAACGGGTGTTGGCTACCAATTGCCTCAAGCCACGCGAGACGGGGGCCACCTTCTACCATGTAGTTTTCCGGATGAACTTCGAACCAGAGCCCCTCGGCAGCGCAATCAAACGCATCAGGGTAATGGTTCGGTTTCAGGCCAAGTCCGGCCCCCATCTGGAATACAGTTTTCATGGTCGGTGAGCCCCTTGGTATTGCGATTACATAGGTGTTAGAGAGCCCATGCCTTTCGGTGTCTTGATGGAGGTGCACGTACCGGCAGGAACGTTTTTCCAGGCATTTGCCTGATAATCCGTCTTCGAGGTGCCAGCACAGGTAGTGCCTGCGCCCGCTTTGCAATCGTTCTTTCCAGCAAGGGAAACGCCGTAGCATTTCTCCATGGCGCCTGCCGCTGCAGGCGTTTCGGCGGCGATGGCACCGGCGGCGAACGACGAGAAGGCAATGGCGAGGGTGGCAAGTTTCAGGTTGTTCATGATTCTCTCCAGAAGATGGGTTGGTCGCCTCATCAGTGCTGGGGCACTGTGTTTGCGATCCAACAAGTAGTTCGATGTCGTTCCGGATTCGGTTACAGCGACCGCAAAATATTTCTCAGGCCAGCAAACATAATTGCCTGTTACCTTACGGCGGGAAGTCGGATGTAAGATTCGCTGCCGCCAGCAGCAGGAACGAGATATTTTCCCTTTCGTGTAACCAGAGCGAACGATGGAACGAACTACGGATAACGATGCTTTGCGCAGCCGAGAACTCCACCTTCAGTCCTTGTTTCTCTCAGGCCTGGATGGAGACGAACGGGCTTATCGCACGTTTTTATCCGAGCTAAGCGGTCATCTTCGCGGTTTTCTACGCTCGAGGCTTCAACAGCGCCCCGGTGAAATCGAGGATTTGCTGCAAGAGGTTTTACTGGCCGTTCATAATGCGCGCCAGACTTACCAGGCAGATCAACCGCTGACGGCATGGGTCTTTGCCATTGCGCGCTACAAACTCATCGACTTTTTCCGTGGGAGGTCACGCCATGACGTGTTCAACGACTCCCTCGACGATGCGGCAGAGCTGTTTGCCGAGCCACATCTTGAACCTGCGCAGGCCAGTCGCGACCTGGGCAAGTTGCTTGAGCAACTGCCTGAACGCCAACGTCTACCTATCGTACGCGTGAAACTGGAAGGGCTGTCTGTTACTGAAGCCGCTCAAACGACGGGCTTATCCGAGTCTGCGGTGAAGATCGGGATACACCGAGGGCTTAAAGCCCTGGCGTTGAGAGTGAGAGGTACACCATGAAGACTGACGATTTGATTTCCCTGCTCGCCGCAGGTGTTGCCCCGGTCGATCGCAGGGCGCCCGCCAAGCGATTCAGCATCGCGGTTCTAGCCGGCCTTCTGGGCGCCATTTTGCTAATGGTCACATTAAAGGGCGTGCGGCCAGACTTGGGCGAGGTCATGGCGACACCGATTTTCTGGGCCAAGATCGCATTTCCCCTCTGCCTGATGATCGGCGCGCTGGGCATGGTCATGAGGCTGGCTAGACCAGGAGCAACCTCAGGGCCCGGCAAGATCCTGATTGTCGCCGCTGTCACGGCGGTGTGGGTCGGCGCTGTCTATGTACTCATGGCGACCGCACCTGATAATCGCGTTGCGATCATTCTGGGCAATACCTGGCGGGTATGCGCGCTCAATATTGCCTTGTTGTCGATTCCGGGATTTGTCGCGGTGTTCTGGGCGCTACGCGGTCTCGCCCCTACCAACCTGACACTTTCAGGCGCCTGCGGCGGACTGCTGGCCGGCTCGATGGCGACGATTGCCTACTCCTTTCATTGCCCCGAGATGCAGGTCACATTTTGGGCAGTGTGGTATTTGTTGGGCATGCTGGTCCCGACGATACTGGGCGCCCTGCTCGGTCGACGCTGGCTGCGCTGGTAGCGGCCCCTTCAGTTTTCCCTCGGGACCCCAGGGCTACGAAGCCACGCATTCAAGTCACCAAATTTCACAGTGTCGACTTACCTACGATAAAGAATCTCCTCCCATCGAGACCTCCATCATCGCCAGCACCAGCCTGCCCCGACTGTTCCTCCAACTCTTCTGGCAACTCGGCATCCTGCTGGTGCCGGCCTTTTTCGTGACCATCCTGCCGCCGCCGCTGGCCTTGCTGGCGGTCGTATTGCTCGGTTTGCTGATGGGGCTTGCCGCACGGCTGGGTTTTCTGGCGATGGGCCGAGGCGTTGCCCGGCTGACCGTCGGTGCCGTGTTTGGCCTTGGATTCAGCCTGGGCCGGGCGTTACCCGAGTGGTGGGGCATTCTCGTGGCAATCATCGGCATTGTTGCCGGGCTTGCCTGCGTCAGCACGTGGGAGCGGCGCCTTGGGCTGGCGCCGGTTTCCAGCAAAGGGCCAAGCGCCTGGGGTGGAAGCGAGACGCTATTGACCCCTGAAGGCGAGCCGATTCGCTTGTTCAACCACAGCGAAATCGCCATGGGCGGTCCCGTTTATTGCGATTACCTGTTTCCCGACGGTGTGCTTCTGCAAGGGCTTGGTTCCTCAGCGGTGTTTTCCAGCGACGGGCGATACCTTGCCGCGCCAGTGCCGTCTCGGCAGGAGTGGGGCTTGGTCATCCTCGATCGTCAGCAGCGCAAGGTTTACCGTTGCGCTGAAAGCGAGTTCTGGGAACTGGACGCGTTCAATCCTGACGAATTAATCGGCCGTTACAGCCCGCTGGTGGACAACAGCGCTCGCCAGGCGCGGCTGGAGGATCTGCTGCAAACCGCAGAGGTTGTCGACCTGATCCCCGTCGCGGATCTTTGGCTGGAGCCCGGCTGGCACCCGGATAATTTCCAGCACACCTTCGAGCGACCGTCCGCAGATGGTCGACAACGCCTGGTTGGCAACATCGTCTTGCCGGCGACGTTCCGCGATTTGGCCCAACCCCTGGAGCCACTGCATTCGCCACGTTATTCAATCAGCATCAACGGACAACCGTCCGGGCTTCTGATGGCCGCCGATGCGCCGTTGGTGTGGAGCAGCGATCACCGTGCCCTGGTGTGCCTGGCCGAGGAACAGGCCAACGCTGCCCAGGGCGAACGGTATTGGTCGTGGCGATTGGATGACGGCTGGCGCGCCCTGCCCTCGCCTTGGATCAAGAGCACCTCCGAGCCGTCCTTTTATTGGCACCAGTTGCTCAAGCTTGATGCAGGCCAGGTACATATCGAGTCGTACCTCGACTATCCGCGACCGGGTTGCGGCCGATATGGCTACCGCCTGGACAGTATCCACGGCGATACCGAGACGCAGACAAGCCATGACGCCCGAGGCCGGATCGAGGTTGGCGAGTTCAAGCTGACCCGCACGGCCATCGTGATGCCATTGGACAGCCAGGGCCGTCGGGGTGACTCGCACATCGAGACGCAGCCGCTGCAGGACGGCGTCTGCGGGCTCCTGACCTGGCTGGGCGACAACGCCGAAGGACTTGGCGGTTATCGCTGCCAGATCGGTGACTGGCTCCTGCCGGGGCGCTGGCTATTGGATCATCGCGTCTCGGACTGCGGACGCTACCTGGCGTTGCTGCCCTTCGCAGGCTCGACGACCGTCGCAACCCATGCAGTAATTGCACACGTGCAGGAGCAACGCCTGCTGGAAGGGCCTGCCATGTGGGTCGCACGGATACTGGATTTTCGGGACGGCCGGTTGAGCCTTGCGGTGGTTGAAGGTCGTCTCGACAATGACCTGCAAAGCAGCCCGCTACAGCGTTTCAACGTCGCGGCTCCAGAGGTCGGCAGGGACGCGTCTTTCTGTGGTCCCGATGAGCAATCCCGACTGTTCTACAACACGGTGCAGTTGCAGCCGGCGGACTCACAACTAAGCATCGTCCCCCCATGGCGCTTGGTGGACAGGCCGCAAGCGGCGACCGCCGATGGCGACTTCATCCAACCCGCACCGAATGACCAGGACGCCGCCTGGCTGTTCGGCAGCGAGACCGAATACGCCGACAGCTGGGTGCGGGCCGGTACGCCTCGGCTCGGCGGGCACTTGCTCACTGCTTCGGGCTGCGCCTTGGTCGATCTGGCGCCTTCGATGATCTGGTCAAAGGATGGCCGCTACCTGGCCTTGACCTGCATGGCAACCGACGTGACAGAACTGAGCGGTCGCTACCGGGGTTGGCAACTGCTGCTGCTCGACGTCCAGGCGCACACGCTGCGGATACACCCACGATGGCTGGGCAATCGGCCCGAGTTCGAGGGTTTCGATGAAGGAAAGCTGCGGGTGCGGTGTTTCGAGCACGACTGGGAAACCGAAGGTGATGAGGATAAAGGCACGGCGCAGTCGTTCTTACTGGAGGATTTGCTGCAACTGCCCACTGAACAGCTGATGGGCGAGGACGGCCTCTGGCTCAGGCCTTTGCAAGCGCACTTGGCCCCAGCCTGGCGAGCGCTGGCCTTGCCCGCCATCAGCTACTTCGCACGCCGAAGCCTGTAAGATGCCCGCCATTGATGCCTGCGCCGGAGCTGACCTTGACTGATACTCGCCCTCCCGTCCTCGACGAAATCGATCGCCAACTGATTGCGGCGTTGCAAATCAACGCCCGGGAAAGTGTCGCCATGCTTGCCCGACAATTGGGCATAGCCCGCACTACGGTGACGTCGCGCCTGGCTCGCCTGGAAAAATCCAAGGTGATTACCGGGTACGGCGTGCGTCTCGGGCAGCGGGTTATCGACGGCGGCTTGCAGGCTTACGTCGGAATCAAGGTCCAGCCACGCTCGGGGAAAGACGTATTGCGACGCTTGAGTACGATGGCCCAGGTCCAGCAGTTGTGCGCGGTCAGCGGCGAATTCGACTATGTCGCCTGGCTGCGCACGGATTCACCGGAGCAGCTGGATCAGTTGCTGGACCAGATCGGTAGTGTGGACGGCGTTGAGAAAACCACCACTTCGATCATCCTCAGCAGCAAAATCGACCGGGGACAGCCGGTCTAGGATCGCTCAAAGCAAGAAGACCTCGTCATAACGCTCGTCGGATAACAAGAAATGACGAAAAACCTCTCAAAACGACGACACATTGCGTCTTATTAACGTGTTTCACCCTCTCTAGAATGGCTGGCATCTTTCCTATACTCAGATGCGAACCCGCGTCGAGTCGCCCTTCAAGGTCAGCCATGAACAAGAACAATCGCCACCCCGCAAACGGCAAGAAACCCATCACCATTTTCGGCCCGGACTTTCCGTTCGCCTTTGACGACTGGATCGAACACCCGGCCGGGCTGGGCATGATCCCGAAGCACAACCACGGCGCCGAAGTGGCGATCGTCGGAGCCGGGATCGCCGGCCTGGTGGCAGCCTACGAGCTGATGAAAATGGGCCTCAAGCCAGTGGTGTACGAGGCGTCGAAGTTGGGCGGGCGCCTGCGCTCCCAGGCGTTCAACGGCGCCGAAGGCATCGTTGCCGAACTCGGTGGCATGCGGTTCCCGGTGTCGTCCACGGCGTTCTATCACTACGTCGACAAGCTGGGCCTGGAGACAAAACCCTTCCCCAACCCGTTGACCTCGGCCTCGGGCAGCACGGTCATCGATCTCGAAGGCCAGACCTACTACGCGGAAAGCATGGCCGATCTTCCCGCGCTATTTCAGGAGGTCGCCGACGCCTGGGCCGACGCACTGGAGGCTGGCTCACGCTTCAGCGAAATCCAGCAAGCGATCCGAGACCGCGACGTGCCGCGCCTGAAGGAGCTGTGGAACACCCTGGTGCCACTGTGGGACGACCGCACCTTCTACGACTTTGTCGCCACGTCCAAGGCTTTCGCCAAGCTCTCGTTCCAGCACCGCGAAGTGTTCGGCCAGGTTGGCTTCGGCACTGGCGGCTGGGATTCGGACTTTCCCAACTCGATGCTGGAAATCTTCCGGGTGGTAATGACCAACTGCGACGACCATCAGCACCTGGTGGTCGGCGGTGTCGAGCAAGTACCCCACGGCATCTGGAAACACGTGCCGGAGCGCTGCGTGCATTGGCCTCAAGGCACCAGCCTGAATTCGTTGCACCTGGGCGCGCCCCGCAGCGGCGTGAAGCGCATCGCCCGCGCCGACAATGATCGGTTCAGCGTCACCGACGTCTGGGGCGACACCCGGGAATACGCCGCCGTGCTGGTGACTTGCCAGACCTGGCTGCTGACCACCCAGATCGAATGTGAAGAAGCGCTGTTCTCGCAAAAAATGTGGATGGCCCTGGACCGCACCCGCTACATGCAAGCATCGAAGACCTTCGTGATGGTCGACCGGCCGTTCTGGAAGGACAAGGACCCGGAAACCGGCCGTGACCTGATGAGCATGACCCTCACCGACCGACTGACCCGCGGCACTTACCTGTTCGACAATGGCGACGACAAGCCAGGCGTGATCTGCCTCTCCTACTCGTGGATGAGCGATGCGTTGAAAATGCTGCCGTATCCCGTGGAAAAACGCGTGAAGCTGGCACTGGATGCGCTGAAGAAAATCTATCCGAACGTCGACATTGCCGCACGGATCATCGGCGATCCGATCACCGTGTCATGGGAAGCCGACCCGTATTTCCTCGGTGCCTTCAAAGGCGCCCTGCCGGGTCACTATCGTTACAACCAGCGCATGTATGCGCACTTCATGCAGGACGACATGCCGGCCGAACAAAAAGGGATCTTTATCGCCGGCGATGACGTCTCATGGACACCCGCCTGGGTTGAAGGCGCGGTCCAGACCTCGCTCAATGCCGTGTGGGGGATCATGAAACACTTCGGCGGTGAAACTCACCCCGAGAACCCGGGTCCAGGTGATGTGTTCGACGAAATCGGTCCGATCGCCTTGCCCGAATAAGGAGTTGTCGATGCGCGTAGCCCTTTACCAATGCCCGCCGCTGCCCATGGATCCGGCCGGCAACCTGCAGCGCCTGCATCAAGTCGCGCTGGAAGCCAGGGGCGCCGATGTGCTGGTTGTGCCGGAGATGTTCCTCACCGGCTACAACATCGGCGTCGATGCGGTGAATGTACTGGCCGAGGTCTACAACGGCGAATGGGCGCAGCAAATCGGCCGCATCGCCAAGGCGGCCGGCCTGGCCATTCTTTATGGCTACCCTGAACGCAGCGAAGACGGGCAGATCTACAACGCCGTCCAACTGATCGATGCCCACGGCGAACGCCTGGCCAACTACCGCAAGAGCCACTTGTTCGGCGACCTCGACCACACCATGTTCAGCGCTGGCAACGCAGCACTGCCTATCGTGGAGCTCAACGGTTGGAAGCTCGGTTTCCTGATCTGCTATGACTTGGAATTTCCCGAGAATGCCCGACGCCTGGCGCTGGCCGGCGCCGAGCTGATCCTGGTGCCGACCGCCAATATGCAGCCCTATGAGTTCATTGCCGATGTCACCGTGCGCGCTCGGGCCATCGAAAATCAATGTTTCGTGGCCTACGCCAACTACTGCGGCCACGAAGGTGAACTGCAGTATTGCGGGCAAAGCAGCATCGCCGCCCCGGACGGCAGCCGTCCGGCACTGGCTGGGCTGGATGAGGCGTTGATCGTGGGTGAATTGGACCGGCAACTGATCGAGCAGTCGCGGGCGGCCTACAACTACCTGCACGACCGACGTCCTGCGCTCTACGGCGACTTGCATAAACACTGATCCGGACTAATCCGCTAGCATGAGCACATCCCAGTCCTGGAAGCGCTCATGCCGGCCCCCGATTCCCTCCGCCCCCCCACCGAAACCCTGGCCAACGGCCTGCAAGTGACGTTGCGTCATGCTCCCGGCCTCAAGCGTAGCGCTGCGGTGTTGCGCGTGGAGGCCGGCAGCCACGATGCACCTGAGGCGTGGCCGGGGCTGGCGCACTTTCTCGAACACCTTTTCTTCCTGGGGACGGCACGTTTTCCCGCTGGGCAGGACCTGATGGCCTACGTGCGAGACCACGGTGGACAAGTCAATGCGCGCACCAGTGAACGCATCACTGAGTTTTTCCTGGAGCTGCCCCCATCCGCCCTGCCCGGTGGGCTTGAACGGTTGGCAGACATGCTCGCCCACCCGCGCCTGGATGAAGCCGATCAGATGCGCGAACGGGAAGTGCTGCACGCGGAGTTCATCGCCTGGTCCCAGGACGCGACGGCCCAGCGGCAGGTGGCCTTGTACGAAGGATTGTCGGAGGAACACCCGCTGCGTGGCTTCCACGCGGGCAATCGCGACAGCCTCGCCGTACCTGAGCCTGGATTCCAACTGGCGCTGCACGATTTCTTTCAGCGGTTCTATCACAGCGGCCAGATGAGCTTGAGCCTGGCCGGCCCGCAAGGAACTGATGCCCTGGCGGCGCTGGCCGTCCAGTTCGGCAACAGCATACCCAGCAGCGAAACGCAGGTCAGGCAGGCGCCGCCGAAGCTCATGACATCGACCGAGACCGGTTATCAGTTGGCCCGACAAGGCTCGCTCGATGCGTTGTTCGCTTTTGAAAACTTGCCCGCAGCCTCGCCCCAAACCTTTGATTTCCTCTGCCACTGGCTGAACACCCATAAACCGGGAGGGCTGCTCGCAACGTTGCGCCAGCGTGGCCTGGCTGACAGCCTCAAAGCCATGTCGCTGTACGAATTTTCCGGCCAGGCACTGCTTCACATTGAGTTAAAGCTCGACAGCGACCGAGCGCCAACGGACAGCCAACCCCTGCTACGCGACTGGCTGGGGTTCTTTGCCGCACAGGATGACTGGGCATCGATGCGCCAGGAGTTCGCTGCCTTTCGCCAGCGTCAGCAAGAGACCGCAACAGCCCTGCAATTGGCTCGCTGGGACAGCGAAGGACGCCACGGTCCACTGTCGGAAAACCACTTGATGCGCCTCAGGGAAGTCCTCAAGCAATTACACGCTGTGGATCACCCCGTCGAACCGTGGCGATTGCCCTCGCCCAACCCATTCCTGCAAGCCACCCGCGAACCACCCCGCGCCGGATTGATCCGCGGCCAGACCAGTGCCCACCGAGGCCTGCGAACATTCGCACAGGACCGCAGCCGGGGCCGCCGGGAACGTTCGCCCCTGCAGTTCAGCCAGGCATTGCCGGATACCTCGCCTGAAGGCGCGGTGTATCTGCGTTGGCAATTCGCGGCACCCGCATCGCCCGACCTGCAATCCAGGCTCGATCGTCACTCGGCGGATCTGCGCGAAGATGCCCGACAGGCCGGCGTGGACGTCGTCTTCGACTCCGATGCCGAACAATGCCTGCTGAAACTGATCGGCTTGCAGGCGCCGATGCCGTCGGTATTCGAGCACCTGATGGAAAAACTGCGCCAGCCATTACCGCCTGTCCTGGCCGATAGCGAGGCGCCCCTGATACCGATTCGACAGCTGTTACGGGAATTGCCAATTTTCTTCCAGCAAAACCCACGACACGCCTCGCCGTCGTTGCGCGGTAGCGATCAAAGCGTCTGGACGAACGCCCAGTGGGACGGTTTGGCCGTCGGCCTGACGGCGGCCACTCAAGCGGCGCTGGCCCCCGTGTTGGCGCGAACTCCAGGCGTTGCCCGGGAAGAGCCGGAGTTAACGGTCGCGCCTGTTCCGGTACGCACTTGGCATACGCACAAGACCCTGGGTGATGACCACGCATTACTCATGTTCTGCCCCACGCCAACCGAGGACTTGTCCGACGAGGCTGGGTGGCGCTTGCTCGCCCATCTGTGCCAAACCCCTTACTACCAGCGCCTACGGGTCGAGCTGCAGTTGGGCTATGCAGTGTTCAGTGGCTTGAAGCAGATCCATGGTCGGACCGGCTTGTTGCTCGGCGCGCAGTCGCCCGGTGCCTCTGCGGCGCAGTTGTCTGAACATATGACGCAGTTCCTGGAAACCTTGCCGAAGCTGGTCGAGCAGATTGACGACTCGATCCTGGCCAGCCAACAGCAAGCCCTGGCCAGCCAGATGAACAGCGCTGAAATGCCCATCGCCCAGGCAGCCGAACTGCTCTGGCAGGGCAAACTGGCCGGTCGCCCATCGGATTACTTGCAGCGGTTACCCGACGCCATAACGTCCATGACACGCGAACAACTGATCGACTCAGCCTACCGTTTGGTCCAAGCCCAAGGCGGACGTTTCTGTTTGAGCAACGCGCCGTGCCCGGGAATGCCCTGGCAAGCAGCAGCGAGATGATCGTTACCAGGCGTGCAATGAGCTTTCTCAAAGATTCGCGGCGAACGAATTTGTCAGATTTAGTAACATAGCCGCCTAAGCATCTGAACATCTCCTAACGGAGGTGGACTATATGTATAGATCCAAACCGTTCCACCCCAACCAAAGGAGTATTCCCATGTCCTGGTCCAAACCCGCATATATCGATCTGCGTATCGGCTTCGAAGTCACCATGTACTTCGCCAGCCGTTGATTGCTGCAGGCGGTAGTACGCAACACCACGCCTCGGTCATCCGGGGCGTTTTTCATTTTGGTTTGCAGATGGAGCGGCCATGTTCGTCCAGATTCTAGGTTCCGCCGCCGGCGGCGGTTTCCCCCAGTGGAACTGCAACTGCGCCAATTGCGCAGGTTTTCGCAACGGCAGCCTGCGGGCCCAGGCGCGTACCCAGTCGTCTATCGCGATTTCCGATGATGGCGTGAGCTGGGTGTTGTGCAACGCCTCCCCCGACATCCGCGCCCAACTCCAGGGGTTCGCCCCGATGCAACCCGGCCGGGCACTGAGGGACACGGGCATTGGCGCGATCATCCTGATGGACAGCCAGATCGACCACACCACCGGCCTGCTCAGCCTGCGCGAAGGTTGCCCGCACCAGGTCTGGTGCACCGACATGGTCCATGAAGACCTGAGCACCGGCTTCCCGCTGTTCAACATGCTGACCCACTGGAACGGTGGCCTGAGCTGGAACCGCATCGAACTCGACCAGAGCTTCACCATCGCCGCCTGCCCGAACCTGCGCTTTACCCCACTGCCCCTGCGCAGCGCCGCCCCACCCTATTCCCCACACCGCTTCGACCCGCACCCGGGCGATAACATCGGGCTGATCGTCGAAGACCTGCGCACCGGCGGCAAGCTGTTCTACGCGCCGGGCCTGGGCAAGGTCGACGAACCGTTGCTGGACATCATGGCCAGCAGCGACTGCCTGCTCGTGGACGGCACGATGTGGGACGACGATGAAATGCAGCGCCGTGGCGTCGGCACCCGCACCGGCCGGGAAATGGGCCACCTGGCCCAGAATGGCCCTGGCGGCATGCTTGAAGTACTGGAGCGGCTGCCAGAGCAGCGCAAGGTCCTTATTCATATCAACAACACCAATCCGATCCTGGACGAAGACTCTCCCGAGCGGGCCGAGTTGGTGCGACGCAATGTCGAAGTCGCCTACGACGGCATGAGCATCGAATTGTAGGAGGGCCCGAAATGACTGACACGCCATTGACCACCGCAGAATTTGAAGCAGCCTTGCGCGCCAAGGGCGCCTTCTACCATATCCATCACCCGTACCATGTGGCGATGTACGAAGGCCGTGCCACTCGCGAGCAGATCCAGGGCTGGGTCGCGAACCGCTTCTATTATCAAGTGAACATCCCACTCAAGGACGCAGCGATCCTGGCCAATTGCCCGGATCGGGAGATCCGCCGCGAGTGGATCCAGCGCCTGCTCGACCATGACGGCGCCCCCGGTGAAGATGGCGGCATCGAAGCCTGGCTGCGGCTGGGCCAGGCGGTGGGCCTGGATCCCGACCAGTTGCGTTCCCAGGAATTGGTGCTGCCGGGTGTGCGCTTCGCCGTAGACGCCTACGTCAACTTCGCCCGCCGGGCCAGCTGGCAGGAAGCTGCCAGCAGCTCGCTGACCGAATTGTTCGCCCCGCAGATCCATCAATCGCGCCTGGATAGCTGGCCGCAGCATTATCCGTGGATCGATCCGACCGGCTACGAGTACTTCCGCACTCGCCTGGGCCAGGCACGGCGTGACGTGGAACATGGCTTGGCAATCACTTTGCAGCACTACACTACTCGCGAAGGCCAGGAGCGCATGCTGGAGATCCTCCAGTTCAAACTGGATATTCTCTGGAGCATGCTCGACGCCATGAGCATGGCCTACGAACTGAACCGCCCGCCGTATCACACCGTGACCGACCAACGGGTTTGGCACAAAGGGATTGCCTTATGAGTTTCGATCGCAGCAAAAAACCCAACTGGCGCCCCGGCTATCGCTTCCAGTACGAACCGGCCCAGAAGGGCCATGTGCTGCTCTATCCTGAAGGGATGATCAAGCTGAACGACAGCGCGGCGCTGATCGGTGGCCTGATCGATGGCGAGCGCGATGTCGCGGAAATCATCGCTGAACTGGACAAACAATTTCCCGGTGTGCCTGAACTCGGTGACGACATCGAGCAATTCATGGAGGTCGCCCGTGCACAGCACTGGATCACCCTTGCCTGAGAAGCCCGCCGTTGGCCTGCCGCTGTGGCTGCTGGCCGAACTGACCTATCGCTGCCCGCTGCAATGCCCGTACTGCTCCAACCCGCTGGACTTTGCCGAGCAAGGCAAAGAGCTGAGCACCGAGCAGTGGTTCAAGGTCTTTCGCGAAGCCCGGGAAATGGGCGCCGCGCAATTGGGTTTTTCCGGTGGGGAGCCGCTGGTGCGCCAGGACTTGGCGGAGCTGATTGGCGAGGCGCGCAGGCTGGGTTTCTACACCAACCTGATTACCTCCGGCATCGGCTTGACCGAACAGAAGATCAGCGACTTCAAGAAAGCCGGCCTGGACCACATCCAGATCAGTTTCCAGGCCAGTGATGAGCAGGTGAACAACCTGCTGGCCGGTTCGAAGAAAGCGTTTGCGCAAAAACTGGAAATGGCCCGGGCGGTGAAAGCCCATGGTTATCCGATGGTGCTGAACTTCGTGACCCATCGGCACAACATCGACAAGATCGACCGCATCATCGAACTGTGCATCGCCCTGGAAGCCGACTTCGTCGAACTCGCCACGTGCCAGTTCTACGGCTGGGCGCACCTCAACCGCGTTGGCCTGCTACCCACCCAGGAACAGCTAGTGCGGGCCGAGCGCATCACCAATGAATACCGGGCCAAGCTGGAAGCCGAAGGCAACCCGTGCAAGTTGATCTTCGTGACTCCGGACTACTACGAAGAACGCCCGAAGGCCTGCATGAACGGCTGGGGCAGCATTTTCCTGACCGTCACACCGGACGGCACGGCCCTGCCCTGCCATGGCGCCCGGCAAATGCCGGTGCAGTTTCCGAATGTGCGCGACCACAGCATGCAGCACATCTGGTACGACTCGTTCGGCTTCAATCGTTTCCGGGGTTATGACTGGATGCCCGAACCCTGCCGCTCGTGCGATGAAAAGGAAAAGGATTTTGGCGGCTGCCGTTGCCAGGCGTTCATGCTCACAGGCGACGCCAGCAATGCCGACCCGGTGTGCAGCAAATCCGAACACCATGGGATGATTCTGCAGGCTCGCGAAGACGCCGAGCATGCCACGCAAACCATCGAGCAACTGGCATTTCGCAATGAACGAAACTCACGCCTCATCGTCAAGGGCTGAACCGCTCAGCGCCGCCCAGGCTGTCGCGGCAGGCATCGACTTCGCCGAGCTGCAACTGGGGCCCCTGGGCCTGTTCTGGAACGAATACCGTCCCGAAGACGGTGCCTGTCGGATCTGGCATTGGCGAGACGCCAAGGTCCGCTGCCTGACCCCGGATGGATTCAGCGTGCGCAGCCGGGTCTATGAATATGGCGGCGGATCGTTCTGCCTGAGCGATGATGGCGTGCTGTTTGTCAACGAGGCCGACCAGCAGGTGTATCACCAGTCACTGGACGCAGGTCGCCCTGTGGCGCTGACCTCGGGCGACCGCCGATATGGCGACCTGCACTTCGCCCCAGGGCAATTGCTGGCGGTAGAGGAGCACGCCAAACAGCATCGCCTGGTGTCGATCGGGCTGGCCGATCATCAGCGAAGCGTGCTGGCCGAAGGCGCGGATTTCTACGCTGCGCCGATCCTGAGTCCGGATCAGAAGCGTCTCGCCTGGATCGAGTGGAGCCGCCCTCATCAGCCCTGGACAGCTACGCGGCTGCTGCTGGCCGAGCGCAACGATTCAGGTTGGGGTGAGCCGCGCTGTGTGGCCGGCCAGGGTGAGGAGGAATCCATCCAGCAACCGCGGTTCGACGCGGCCAATCGCCTCTACTGCCTGACCGACCGCGGCGGTTACTGGCAGCCTTGGGTCGAAAACGCTGGTGTCCTGGAGCCATTGACTGCCGCCGAAGCCGATCACGCCCCCGCGCCTTGGCAGTTGGGAGGCTGTACCTGGCTGCCAATGAACGATGACACCTACCTGGCAAGCTGGACCGAAGCGGGTTTTGGTCGGCTGGGCCTGTGCCATCGCGGCACGACGGAGGATTTCACCGGGACCTATAGCCGCTTCCGCAGCTTGGCGGTGGATGAGCAATTCGTTTATACCATTGCTGCTTCGCCCACCAGCCCGTCGGCAGTCATTGCCATTGGACGACAAAGCCACGACGTTATAGTCCTGGCCGGCGGCGTTGCGCCGCTACCGGCCGAGCAGATCAGCCGCCCGCGAACCTTGCGCTATCCAGTTGCTTCAAGTGAGGCCCACGGGTTCTTTTATCCAGCCATGGGCGCCAAGGCTAAACCACCGCTAGTGGTGTTCATCCATGGCGGGCCGACGTCAGCCTGCTACCCCATGTTTGACCCGCGCATTCAATACTGGACCCAGCGCGGCTTTGCCGTGGCCGACCTCAATTATCGTGGCAGCAGCGGCTATGGCCGGGCCTATCGGCAGGCGCTGCATCTGAACTGGGGAGTGGTGGATGTCGAGGATGCCTGCGCCGTCGTTGCACATCTGGACGAGCAGGGCCTGATCGATGGCCGCCTTGCGTTCATTCGCGGCGGCAGCGCCGGTGGTTACACGACCCTTTGCGCCTTGGCGTTCCGGAACGTATTCCGTGCCGGCGCCAGCCTCTACGGGGTCAGCGATCCGGTTGCCCTGGGTCGCGCGACGCACAAATTCGAAGGCGACTACCTGGACTGGCTGATCGGCGACCCAAAAGTGGATGCCGAGCGCTACCGGGCGCGCACGCCGTTACTTCACGCAGACCAGATCCGCGCGCCGATGATTTTTTTCCAAGGCGAGCTGGATGCCGTGGTCGTACCGCAGCAGACCCGCGATATGGTCGAGGCCTTGAAAGACAATGGAGTTTCAGTGGAGGCGCACTACTACCCGGACGAGCGCCACGGCTTTCGCAAGGCTATGAACCAGGCGCATGCGCTGGAGCATGAGTGGTTGTTTTATCGAAAGGTGATGAACGCTGGCTTATGAAAGCGACGAGCGTTTGTGGCGAGGGAGCTTGCTCCCGCTCGATTGCGCAGCAATCGCAAAAGCTTGGGGCTGCTCCGCGTCTCAGCGGGAGCAAACTCCCTCACCACAAAGGAATCCCCAATAAAGGAATCCTCTGACTGCAGGGCTTCAGCGCTTGGCGATGATGTACACCGCATGCACGATGCCGGGGATATAACCCAACAGTGTCAACAAAATGTTCAGCCAGAACGCCCCGCCAAACCCGACTTGCAGGAAAACACCCAGCGGTGGCAGCAGGATGGCGATGATGATGCGAATGAAATCCATGGATGACTCCCTGATGAGCGATGGCCACGTTGCCATAGCCCATGGACACCTGTCCGCTCGTCGGGGTTCAGTAATTGCTAGCGGGAGGCGATTCGAAAGCGTCCGCCGATAAAAAACGCGGGCAAAAGAAAACCCCGCCGAAGCGGGGCTTTGCAGACTGTTTCCCTGACATCCATTTCACTCCGCCTTCCTGGCAGAATCCTACGTGTCCGTGTTGTTACTTTTGCGCGTCCTGCGCTACGTCCATGGAAGCTAGATTAGCCGTGGATCCAATCGGCCGATAGAGGGAAATCGCCAGCACGTCATGTAAGCATTTGCTTACATGACGATCTTTCTCAGAACTGGCCCGGCTCCAGCAGGAACAGCGACTCACTGCCCGCTTTCACCGAAGCGCTCAAGGAATGGATCCGCGGCAACAGGCGAGCGAAGTAGAACCGCGCCGTGCCCAGCTTGCCCGCGTAGAAATCATCCTGGCTTTCCTTGCCCAACGCCGCCCGGGCCATCAATGCCCACATGTAGGCGTAAGCGGTGTAGCCGAACGCTTGCAGGTACTCCACCGAAGCCGCGCCGATTTCGTTCGGGTTGCTTTTCGACCGATCGAGCAGCCACTCGGTCAGTTCGTCCAGCGTGCCGACGGCATCGTTCAATGGCTTGGTGAACTCCGCCAACTCGCCGCCTGCCGTGGCGGTGAAATGGCGGATCTCATCGGCGAACAATTTATAGAACGCCCCGCCACTGCCGACGATCTTGCGTCCCACCAAGTCCAGCGCCTGGATACCGTTGGTGCCTTCGTAGATCTGGGTAATGCGCACATCGCGCACCAGTTGCTCCTGGCCCCATTCGCGGATGTAACCGTGACCGCCAAAAATCTGCTGGCCATGGACAGTGGTTTCAAGGCCCAGGTCGGTGAGGAAAGCCTTCGCCACTGGGGTCAGCAGCGCGACCAGGTCTTCGGCACGCTTGCGGGTGGCGGGGTCTTCGCTGAACTTCGCGGTATCCAGTTGCATCGCCACGTAGGTGGAAAAAGCGCGGCCACCTTCGTTAGAGGCTTTCATGGTCAGCAGCATGCGGCGCACGTCAGGGTGGACGATGATCGGGTCGGCGATCTTGTCCTTGTTCTGCGCGCCGGTCGGCGAACGGCTTTGCAGGCGGTCGCGGGCGTATTCGATGGCGTTCTGGTAGGAGCGCTCGCCGGTGGCCAGGCCCTGGATACCAACGCCCAGGCGCTCGTAATTCATCATGGTGAACATCGCCGCCAGGCCTTTGTTCGGCTCGCCGACCAGATAACCCACGGCCTCGTCGAAGTTCATTACGCAGGTGGCGGACGCCTGGATACCCATCTTGTGCTCGATCGAACCGCAGTTGGCCGCGTTGCGCGCGCCCAGGCTGCCGTCGGCATTGACCATGAACTTCGGCACCAGGAACAACGAGATGCCTTTCGGGCCGGCCGGTGCGTCCGGCAGTTTTGCCAGCACGAGGTGGATGATGTTTTCGGTGAGATCGTGCTCGCCGCCGGTGATGAAGATCTTCGTGCCGCTGACTTTGTAGGAACCGTCGGCCTGAGGTTCAGCCTTGGTCCGGATGATCCCCAAGTCGGTGCCGGCATGGGGCTCGGTCAGGCACATCGAACCGGCCCAGACGCCGGCGTACATGTTGGGCAAGTACGCGGCCCTCAACTCTTCGCTGGCGTGGGCATTGATCGACAGGCAGGCACCGGCGGTCAGCATCGGGTACAGGCCAAAGGAGAGGCTGGCGGAGTTGACCATTTCCTCGACCTGGGCCGAAACAGCCTTGGGCATGCCCATGCCACCGTACGCCGGATCTCCGCCGACACCCACCCATCCGCCCTCGGCATAGGTCTTGTAGGCCTGTGGGAAACCTGCCGGTGTCGTCACGGCGCCGTCAGCCCAGTGGCAACCTTCTTCGTCAGCCGCGCGGCTGAGGGGCGCGACGCTTTTGCTGGTGACCTTGCCGGCCTCTTCCAGGATCGCTTCGACAGTTTCAGCGTCTACGGTATCGGCCAGCGCCGGCAATTGGGCCCAGAGTTTTGCGACCTCGAACACTTCATTGAGGACGAAGCGCATATCGCGCAGGGGCGCTTTGTAGTCAGCCATGGCAAACCTCGCAAGATCTAAACAATTGGTTCGTAGGAAAGCGGTTTCGCAATGGCCCCGAGTGTACCCCAACAACTTTTGCGACACATAGGGTCAACCCATGACTGTTTTGTTATTTTTAGTCACTGCGAAAGCATGGATGTCTATCGTGGCGAGGGTGCTTGCTCCCTCACCACGAAGAAATGTTTCAGCCCATCAAAGCGCAAACAACTCCGCCGGCAACTTCATCAGGCATTCGCTTCCCGCCTCGATTGCAGCCCGATGGCTGGCCGTACGCGGCAGCAGGCGCTTGAAGTAAAACTCACAAGTCACCAGCTTCGCCCGGCAGAAATCCGCGTCCCCGTCGCCACCGTCGAGTTGCGCCTGGGCCACCAACGCCATGCGCAACCACAGGTAAGCCAGGATGATATAGCCGCTGTACATCAGGTAATCCACCGAGGCGGCCCCCACCTCGTCGGGATTTTTCATGGCAGCCATGCCGACCTGGGTCGTCAATTCGCCCCATTGCTGGTTGAGCCCGTCCAGTTGCGCAACGTATGCCTTGAGCTGTGGGTGCCCGGCATTGGCGGCGCAGAACTTATGCACGATTTTGGTGAAGCCACGCAGCAACTTGCCTTGGCTGCCCAGCACCTTGCGTCCCAGCAAGTCCAAGGCCTGGATGCCGTTGGTGCCTTCGTAGATCGGCGCGATTCGACAATCGCGCACCAGTTGCTCCATGCCCCACTCGCGGATAAAACCGTGGCCGCCGAAAACCTGCATGCCGTGGTTGGTCACTTCCAACCCCGTGTCGGTCATGAAGGCCTTACAGACTGGCGTGAGGAAAGCCAACAGGTCTTCAGCCTCCTGGCGGGCGGTTTCGTCGCGGCTCAAGTGCGCGGTGTCGAGCAATTGCGCAGTGAAATACGTCAGCGCCCGGTTGCCTTCGTTGAAGGCCTTCATCGTCAGCAACATCCTGCGCACATCAGGGTGAACGATGATCGGGTCGGCGGCTTTGTCCGGCGCCTTGGGGCCGGTCAGCGAGCGCATCTGCAAACGATCGTTGGCGTATTTGATCGCCCCCTGGAAACTCGCCTCGCCCAGGCAAAGGCCCTGCATGCCGGTGCCGAGGCGGGCATGGTTCATCATGGTGAACATGCAGTTGAGGCCCTTGTTCGCCTCGCCGATCAGGAAGCCCTTGGCACCGTCGAAGTTCAGCACGCAGGTAGCCGAGGCCTTGATGCCCATCTTGTGCTCGATGGACCCGCAGGAAACGCCGTTGCGCTCTCCGGCCTCGCCCGCGGCGCCAGGCAGGAACTTTGGCACGATGAACAACGAGATGCCCTTGGTCCCGGCGGGCGCATCCGGCAGTTTGGCGAGCACCAGATGAATAATGTTGTCGCTCATGTCGTGCTCGCCGGCGCTGATGAAGATCTTGCTGCCAGTCACCGCGTAGCTGCCGTCGGCCTGGGGCACGGCGCGGGTCTTGATGATGCCAAGGTCAGTGCCGCAGTGGGCTTCGGTCAGGCACATGGTGCCGGTCCACTGGCCGGCGGTGAGTTTGCTGAGGTAGGTCTGCTTCTGCTCCTCTGTCCCGTGGGCGTGGATGGCCGACATCGCTCCGTGGGTCAGGCCGGGGTACATGCCCCAGGACGTGTTGCTAGAACCAATCATCTCGCTGATGACCAGGCCCAGGGAACTGGGCAGGCCCTGGCCGCCGTACGCCGGGTCCGCCGCCAGGCCGTGCCAGCCGCCTTCCACATATTGAGCGAACGCCTGCTTGAAGCCTGCTGGCGTCGTCACCACGCCGTTGTCGAAATGGCAGCCCTCTTCATCACCCGGGCGATTGAGAGGCGCCAGCACGTTCTCACAGAACCGAGCGCCTTCCTCCAGAATGGCGCTGACCATGTCCGGGCTGGCATCGCTGGCACCCAGTTCGGCATAGCGGCCATGGAAATCGAAGACGTGGTCGATCAAAAAGCGCATGTCGCGCAGCGGAGCTTTGTACTCGGGCATGGTGGTTTTCTCCGGTAGCAGATTCATTCCAACCTACTGCCGGCCATCGTGGCCCACAATCACAGTCCAGGCGCTGAATGCGCCATCATCACTCAACCCGCGGCGGCTTCCATGCGCACTGCGCCGCGACGATTCTGCCCATAGGCAATTACACAGTTTCGCCCCGCGCCCTTGGCGTTATAGAGCGCTTGGTCCGCCGATTTGAGCACCTCTTCGGGCGTGCGCTGCTCGATGCGCTCGGCCACGCCGATGCTGACCGTCACCGATACGCTGGAGGCGCCAGCGCCGGCCCGACGCTGGCGACCTTGTTGATCGTCCTGGGGACGGCTGTCGGGGTTGCGCAGTTGAATCGCGTAGGTCTCGATGGACTGGCGGATGACTTCCAGGTGGGGCATGCACTCATCGATGGTCTTGCCCGCGAACACCAAGGCGAATTCCTCGCCGCCATAGCGATACGCCCTGCCGCCACCGCCGATCTTCGACAGCTTGCTGGCCACCAGGCGCAGCACTTGGTCACCGACATCGTGGCCATGGGTGTCGTTGAATTTCTTGAAATGGTCCACGTCGCTCATCGCCAACACATAATTGCGACCCAGGCGCTGCATGCGTTCGTTCAATGCACGACGTCCCGGCAGGCCGGTGAGTTCGTCACGAAAGGCCATTTGATACGCCTCGTGGGCGACCGCCGCGGCAATCATCAACATCACCTGGCTGCACATGATGTTCAGGGTGAACGGCAAGATGAATGTCTTCGGCAGCATCCAGAACAACCCGAGCAGCCCCACCAATTGCGCGGCGTGCAGCGGCCGGGGGTTGCGCCAATATTGCCAGGCCAGGAGCAGGAATGCGGCGGCGAACATTGGGTAGGACAACTGAATCAGGCTCATCCAGGCGCCATGCAACGCGGGCCAGCGGATCTCCGAAAGCCACAACAGCAATGCCTGTGGAAAACTTTGCTCCAAGGCCAGCGCCACGCTGCCGAAAACCAGCAACACCGCGAACCGCGCCACCATGTCCTGGAACAGGTGGGTGCGCTCCTGCCACGCCGCGAACAGCCCGAACAACAGCGGCAGCAACAGGCAGACGAGATGGAACACCACCGCCGCGTCTTCACGCACCTTGCCGTTATCGCGGTAGAAATCGGTCTGGGTATCCAGCAGGAAGTAGGCGATGTACACCGTGACCATCAAAAACAGTTCACGTTGACGTCGGTAGACGGCGCAATACGCCCCGCCCAGTAGCAACACCAAGGTAGGAAGCACGTTGAACAGGGACGTAAAGAAGACGTTGAGGTCCTTGACGTAGGCAGCCGCAAGCCCCGACAACAACAGTAGCAGTGACGGTAGGAAATGGCTCAGGCGTACAGCGGAAGAACGCGGCAAGGGTAAAGCTCCGACCCGACTGATCAAAGAGGGCATTGTGCACGTGAGATGTGACCGATGTCACACTGCCATCGCTGTAACGGCAGAGGCCGGAGTTTTCTTAAGGCTCTGTTGGATGAATATTGTTTCAGGATCGCTATCGATCTCTCTGGGGATTTAGGGCAGCCATGAAAAAGCCGCTGCTCCCTGAGAAGCAGCGGCTTGTGAAGAACCGCCTAAGGCTTAGTAGCCCAGCGCGAAGTCTTCTTCTTTCATGTCCATCAGATTGTTGGCGCCCGACAGCATGGTTGCCACGTGGGTACGAGTGCGCGGCAGGATGCGCTGGAAGTAGAAGCGCGCGGTCTGCAGCTTGGCCGTGTAGAACGCCTCTTCGCTGGTGCCAGCTGCGAGTTTTTCCGCCGCCAGGCGCGCCATGTCGGCCCAGAAGTAAGCCAGGCAGGCGTAGCCGGAGTACATCAGGTAATCCACCGAGGCCGCGCCGACTTCTTCGCGATCCTTCATGGCCGCCATGCCGACCTTCATGGTCAGCTCGCCCCATTCCTTGTTCAACGCAGCCAGGGGTTCGACGAACTCCTTGACCGCTTCGTTGCCTTCGTTGCCCTGGCAGAACTTGTGGACGATCTTGGTGAAGCCCTTGAGCGCTTCGCCCTGAGTCATCAGTACCTTACGACCCAGCAGGTCCAAGGCCTGGATACCAGTGGTGCCTTCGTACAGCATCGAGATACGGCTGTCGCGTACGTTCTGCTCCATGCCCCACTCGGCAATGAAGCCGTGGCCGCCGTAGATCTGCACGCCGTGGTTGGCCGACTCAAAGCCGACTTCGGTCATGAAGGCCTTGGCGATCGGGGTCATGAACGCCAGCAGCGCATCAGCCTTCTTCTTCTCTTCTTCGTCCACGCCGTATTTGACGATGTCGACCTGCTTGGCGGTGAAGTAGACCATCGCCCGGTTACCTTCGGCGAAGGCTTTCATGGTCAGCAGCATGCGACGCACATCAGGGTGCACAATGATCGGGTCGGCGGCCTTGTCCGGCGCTTTCGGACCAGTCAGGGAACGCATTTGCAGGCGGTCGCGGGCATATTTCAGGCCGCCCTGGAAGCCGATCTCGGCGTGGGCAAGGCCTTGCAGTGCGGTCCCCAAGCGTGCGGTGTTCATGAAGGTGAACATGCAGTTCAGGCCTTTGTTCGCCGGGCCGATCAGGAAACCGGTGGCCGCGTCGAAGTTCATCACGCAGGTGGCGTTGCCGTGGATGCCCATCTTGTGTTCCAGGGAACCGCAGCTCACGGCGTTGCGCTGACCCACGGTGCCATCGGCGTTAGGCAGGAATTTGGGCACGATGAACAGCGAGATGCCCTTGGTGCCAGCCGGTGCGTCCGGCAGGCGTGCCAACACGATGTGGACGATGTTGTCGGCCATGTCGTGTTCGCCGGCAGAAATGAAGATCTTGGTGCCGGTTACTTTGTAGGAGCCGTCAGCCTGAGGCTCGGCCTTGGTACGCAGCATGCCCAGGTCGGTGCCGCAGTGCGGTTCGGTCAGGCACATGGTGCCGGTCCATTCGCCGGACACCAGCTTGGTCAGGTAGGCCTCTTGCTGCTCGGGCGTACCGTGCTCGGAAATGGTGTTCATCGCGCCATGGGACAGGCCTGGGTACATGCCCCACGACCAGTTGGCTTCGCCGACCATCTCGCTGATCGCCAGGCCCAGGGACTCCGGCAGACCTTGACCGCCGTGCTCTACGTCGTGGGCAAGGCTTGGCCAGCCACCTTCGACGAACTGCTTGTAGGCTTCCTTGAAGCCGGTCGGCGTTTTCACACCGGACTCGCTCCAGGTGCAACCTTCAAGGTCACCCACGCGATTCAGCGGCGCCAGTACCTGCTCACAAAACTTGGCGCCTTCTTCGAGAATGGCGTCAACCATGTCCGGAGTTGCGTCCTGGCAAGCCGGAAGGCTCTGATAATGCGCTTCGTAGCCAAGCAGTTCGTCACGAACGAAGCGAATATCACGCAAGGGGGCCTTGTAGTCAGGCATAGCGATAAACCTCTGCTGATGTAACCGGGAATGAATGACCGCGGCGAATTGTTGTGACGGTCAAACAGGTGTTTGAAACATACGTTTACGCCCAAATCTTGTCAAGCGTCGATCTTTTGCCGTTCGTCATCAGCTTAAAAAATGGCGGGCACGGGAAATTCCATCGCAATTAAGAATTCGCGATGCGCGTAGGAAAAGATTAGTTGAGCAATAAGACGTTAGAGACAAGAACACCGCGAATAATCGCGGCGTTTTCGTGAATCTGGAAGAACAGGGTCAGGCAAACGTATCGATCAACGTACCGAGCATTTCGTCGGATGCCTTGGCGACGTTCACGCCCAATTGCACCTGGAACTTGCCCTGGGCCAAGTCGACCATGTTGCTGGCCAGGTCTGATTGCTGGCTGCGATCCACTGACCGCAAGCGATCGACCTGTACCTCGGACGACTGGCTGGTGACCGAACGCTCGATCGTGTTGTTGGCGATCTGGCTGGAGGCCTGATCGACACGGTTCTGCCCTGTCTGAATCGTGCTCAGACCGGCATAGAACGCGGTGTTTCCTGAGATTTCCATGGCGGGGCTCGTCTACTTGAAGGGGTCGACATCGGCATTGAATCAGATGGCTAGGCAAAAGGCCCGACAAAAACACTAATGGCACAGTGCCTTGTCATAGGCAAAACCTTGGCGAAATATCAGTCAAGCAGATCCAATTGCAGGTGTCCGGCCACCGCTTCGGCCGTCACGCTCTGGATTCGCGCCACCCTGCCCAGGCACGGCGCTGGAAGTCGTTCGGCCAGGGTTGCCAGGTTTTCCTCCAGGCGAGAGGTGGCCGGGTCGATGATATTCGCGACCCAACCGGCAAGCGGCAAGCCGTCACGGGCGATAGCCTCGGCGGTCAGCAACGCATGGCTGATACACCCCAGGCGCACGCCCACCACCAGGATCACCGGCAAGTCCAACGCAATTGCCAAGTCGGAAAGATTGTCCTGGCCGGACAGCGGCACGCGCCAACCGCCCGCGCCTTCAATCAAGGTGAAATCGGCGCCCAGCGCCAGCACTTCGCGCATCGGACTTAGCAGCGACTGCACCGTCAACGCAACACCCGCCTCCCGGGCAGCCAAGTGCGGCGCTATGGCCGGTTCGAACGCCACCGGATTGACCTGCGCATAAGTCAACGGCACCGAGCATTCGGCCAGCAGCGCCAAGGCATCAGCGTTGCGCAGGCCCTTGGGCGTCACGTCGCAGCCAGAGGCCACGGGCTTTCCGGCTGCCGTGCTCATGCCGGCTTGTCGCGCTGCGTGCAGCAGGCCCGCCGCAACGGTGGTCTTGCCTACATCGGTGTCGGTGCCGGTAATGAAATAGGCCTGGCTCATAGCGGTTTCTCCAATACGACGTAGACCACTTGGTAGGTCGCCGGCAGCCCTTGTGCCTGACGAAACTGCTCATAGGCTTCAACCAGCGCAAGGATCCGCGCCCTGCCCGTCAAGCCGCCAGGGCGGCCAGGGTTCAGATTATGGGCACCCAGTGCTTTCAATTCGTGGGTCAGGCTGCGCACATCAGGGTAATGCAATACATGGGGGCGATTTTCAAGGCTGACGACATTCAGCCCGCTGTCCGCGCAGAGCTGTTGATACGTCTCGAATCCACGGAAACGGTTGACGTGCACCATGCCATCCACCTGACGCCAGCTGTCGCGCAATTCGTACAAAGTGCCCGCGCAGAGACTGCTGAAGGCGAACACTCCGCCCGGTTTCAAGACCCGATGGGCCTCGCTCAGCACCGAAGCAAAATCGGCACACCACTGCACCGCCAGGCTGGAGAACACCAGGTCGCAACTCGCCGCCTGCAAAGGCAGCCGCTCGGCATCGCCGGCAATAAAATGCGCGGCGCCACCTTGGGGACGGGCATGATTGAGCATACCTTCGGCGATATCCAGCGCCAGGCCGCTGTCTTCGCCGAAACGAGCACCCAACGCGCGGGTGAAGTAGCCGGTGCCGCACCCCAAGTCCAGCCAACGTTGCGCAATGAACGAGGGCGACAAGCGCCCTAACAACTGTTGGCCGACGTCGCGCTGCAACTCGGCCACGCTGTCATAGCTGGCTGCCGCCCGGGAAAACGAAGCCGCCACCTGGCGCTTGCCGGGCAAGGCGTCGGGCACACGGGGAAGAGACAAATCAGTCATCACCGGACTCATGCAAAAAAGCCTGGATCGCCGCCGCTACACCGTGCGGGTCCTCCAGAAGGAATCCGTGGCCGGCCTGTTCGATCAGACCGATTTCGACATCCGGCAGCAACGCCAGCAACTCGCCCGCCGCCTCGGCCGGCACCAAGGCGTCGAGCCCGGCAAACAGATGCAGTTGTGGACCACGAAAACTCTGCAACGCGGTGCGCGTGTCCAATTGCGCGAGCAATTCGAGCCCGGCCATCAATACTTGCGGCGAAGTGCCCGGCGCCCCGGCCAGCAGCAGTCGTGACAACCCGCGCGGATCGCTGCAGCCCTGGGCACAGAGCAGGCTGAAACGCTTGAGGGTCTGGCGTGGGTCGGCCGCACACCCTGCAAGAAATCCGTCGAAGGTCTCGCCGGCCATTGCGCTCGGCCATTGTTCATGGGCGACGAAAGACGGATTACTGGCCAGAGTCAGCAAGCCGCAACAGCGCTCGCCCCGCCGCGCCGCCAATGCCGAGGCCAACATGCCGCCCAAGGACCAGCCGCCGAGCCAGGTGTCCTGAGGCACAGCGGCGTCCAGTTCGTCGAGCCACTCATCAGGATCGCTCGACAGCAATGCCGGCAGCGGCTCGACTTCTACGTGCAAGTGTTCGTCGAGCCCTTGCAGGGCCGCCGCCAGCGGCTCCAGCGGAGAAACGCCCAGCCCCCAACCGGGCAACAGAATCAGTCGATCACGCATGGCTTGGCTCCGGTCCCAGTTGGACAAAACACTCTGCCAGTGCCTCTAACAATAGTTGCACCTGGGCTTCGCTGTGTGCGGCCGTCAAGGTGACCCGCAGGCGGGCGCTGCAGGCCGGCACGGTGGGCGGGCGGATTGCCGTGACCATCAGCCCGCGCTCACGCAACATCTGCGACAAGCACATGGCCCGCCCCGCATCGCCAATCAGGATCGGCTGGATAGGCGTGAAACTGTCCATCAGTTGCAAACCAATCTGCTCGGCGCCTTGGCGGAACTGACGGATCAGCCGCTGCAGATGCTCTCGTCGCCAATGTTCGCTGCGCAGCAGTTCCAGGCTCTTGAGCGTCGCGCAGGCCAGGGCCGGCGGTTGGCTGGTGGTGTAGATGTAGGGGCGTGCGAACTGGATCAGGCTTTCGATCAGTTCTTCACTGCCCGCCACAAAGGCACCGGCGGTACCAAAGGCCTTGCCCAGTGTGCCGACCAGCACGGGCACGTCTTCCTGGCTCAGGCCGAAATGTTCGACGACACCGCCGCCGCTAACGCCCAACGTGCCGAAACCGTGGGCATCGTCGACCATCAGCCAGGCGCCCTTGGCCTTGGCTTCACGGACGAGGGCCGGCAAGTCGGCGATGTCGCCATCCATGCTGAACACCCCATCGGTGACCACCAAAGTGTCGCCCACGGCTTTTTCCAAGCGTTGGGCCAGGCTTCGGGCGTCGTTGTGCAGGTAGCGATTGAAACGCGCACCGGACAGCAACCCGGCGTCGAGCAGCGAGGCGTGGTTAAGACGATCCTCCAGCACTGTGTCGCCCTGCCCCACCAGCGCAGTGACCGCGCCGAGATTGGCCATGTAGCCCGTGGTGAACAGCAACGCCCGCGGGCGCCCCGTCAGGTCGGCCAAGGCTTCTTCCAGGGCGTGATGCGGGCCGCTGTGACCGATTACCAGATGAGATGCCCCACCCCCGACGCCCCAACGGGCCGCCCCGGCGCGCCAGGCTTCGATCACTTGCGGATGATTGGCCAGGCCCAGGTAATCGTTGTTGCAAAATGCCAACAACGGCCGGCCGTCCACCACCACTTCCGGGCCCTGGGGGCTTTCAAGCAGCGGGCGCTGGCGATAGAGATTGTCGGCACGACGGGCAGCCAGGCGTGCGGCGAGATCGAAGGGCATGCAGGCCTCGGGGTGAACCATTTATTCAAGACAGATAAATCCAATGCGGGAGCGGGCTTGCTCGCTCCCACACCTGGTTTTGCGTGAACTCAAACAGCCGCGTTATAGAACTGCTCGCTGCTCTTTTGCTCCACCAGCGCCTGTTCGATTGCCGCCTGGTGCACCTCATCGGCATGCTCTTCGCGGGCTTCGGGCTGGATGCCCAGGCGCGCGAACAATTGCATGTCCTTGTCGGCTTGCGGGTTGGCGGTGGTCAGCAGCTTATCGCCGTAGAAAATCGAGTTCGCGCCGGCAAAAAACGCCAGGGCCTGCATCTGCTCGTTCATCGCTTCGCGGCCGGCAGAGAGGCGTACGTGGGATTTAGGCATCAGGATCCGCGCCACGGCGAGCATGCGGATGAAATCGAAGGGATCGACGTCCTCGGCATTCTCCAGCGGCGTGCCGGCGACCTTCACCAGCATGTTGATCGGAACCGATTCCGGGTGCTCCGGCAGGTTCGCCAGTTGGATCAGCAGATTGGCGCGGTCGTCCAGGGACTCGCCCATGCCCAGGATGCCGCCGGAGCAGATCTTCATCCCCGAGTCACGCACGTAGGCCAGGGTTTGCAGGCGCTCGCTGTAGGTGCGCGTGGTGATGATGCTGCCGTAGAACTCAGGCGAGGTGTCCAGGTTGTGGTTGTAGTAATCCAGGCCGGCCTGGGCCAGTGCTTCGGTCTGCTCCTGGTCGAGGCGACCCAAGGTCATGCAGGTTTCCAAGCCCATGGCCTTCACGCCCTTGACCATCTCCAGCACGTAAGGCATGTCCTTGGCCGACGGGTGCTTCCACGCCGCGCCCATGCAGAACCGGGTCGACCCGATGGCCTTGGCGCGCGCGGCCTCTTCGAGGACCTTCTGCACTTCCAACAACTTCTCTTTTTCCAGCCCGGTGTTGTAGTGGCCGGACTGCGGACAATATTTGCAATCTTCCGGGCAAGCGCCGGTCTTGATCGACAGCAGCGTGGAAACCTGGACGCGATTGGCGTCGAAGTGCGCGCGGTGCACGGTCTGCGCCTGGAACAGCAGGTCATTGAATGGCTGAACGAAGAGTGCTTTGACTTCGGCCAAAGACCAGTCATGACGCAGGTTGGCAGTGGTGCTGGCGCTCATGGGCATTTCCTTGATTATGCTTGGCTGGCGCCTTGGGAATCGAATACCCACAGGCGCGACACGGATGTTCGGCATATTTAAGGAAGAGTCATGCGCTGTCAACCACGATACAAATTACCGGTTTACATCTGGTTAAAAAACAAACAATCATGCCTTTTATGCGGTGAAACCACCGACACACCGCAACCCATCTGCACGCCGTGCGAAAGCGAACTGCCTTGGCTCGTCGATCAGTGCAGCGTCTGCGCACTTCCGCTGCCCACGCCCGCACTTCGCTGCGGCCAATGTGCTACGCGTCCTCCGGCCTTCGAACGGGTCGTGGCGCCATGGATCTATGACTTCCCGGTGGACACCTTGGTCACGCGTTTCAAGCATCAGGCGAAGTGGCCGCTTGGACGCTTGCTCGGCGAACTGTTGGCGCAGTCGGTCCAGCATCATTTTGATGAAGGGCTGGAGCGACCCGATGCGCTGGTGCCGGTGCCATTGGCGGCTCGACGATTACGCCAGCGCGGGTTCAACCAGGCGACATTGCTGGCCCGCTGGCTGAGCGGGCCGCTGGAAATACCTTGCGAAGAAAACCTGCTGCAACGCGTCCAGGACACGCCTGCACAACAAGCCCTCGACGCCCCGGCAAGACGTCGGAACCTGCGCCACGCCTTCGCCCTGGCGCCTGGCGCCACCTTGCGAAACCGTCACCTGGCGCTGGTGGACGATGTGCTCACCACAGGCGCGACGGCCCAGACGCTTGCACGCCTGCTGCTAGACGCTGGCGCCGCCCGGGTCGATGTGTATTGCCTGGCTCGAACGCCAAAACCCGGCGACCCGGCTTGACGCGCAGCGGCCGAGGCGCCAACGTCCAGGCATCAAATCCTGCGCAGCCCTTGTCATGTCATTGCCTACACTCCTGACCCAGCACATCGTCCGCCGACCACAACGCATTGCGCTGTTGCAGCACATCGCCGAACAGGGCTCGATCACCCGGGCGGCCAAGAGCGCCGGGCTGAGCTACAAGGGAGCATGGGATGCGATCGATGAGTTGAATAACCTGGCGGACCGGCCACTGGTCGAGCGCAGCGTTGGCGGCAAGGGCGGTGGTGGCGCAAAGCTGTCGGAGGAAGGCTTGCGCGTGTTGCGTCTTTACCAGCGCCTGCAAACCTTGCAGGCGCAACTTCTGGAAGCCAGCGAGGACGCTGGCGACCTGGGCTTGCTCAGTCGCCTGATGCTGCGCACCAGCGCCCGAAACCAATTGCATGGCAAGGTCTTGACCATCACAGCCCAGGGCCACAACGATCACGTGCGCCTGGAACTGGCCCGCGGCCTGGTCATCGAAGCGCAGATCACCCACGACAGTACAGTGCGCCTGGAACTGGAGATCGGCACCGAAGTGGTCGCCCTGATCAAGGCCGGCTGGCTGGAGCTGTACTCCGCCGATCAGCCGGAGGATTCGTCGACCAATAACCTCCAGGGAATCATCGAACACATTGCCATCGCCGAGGACGGGCCCAGCGAAGTGCGTATCGGGCTGCCCAACGGCCAGACCCTTTGCGCACTGGCCGCCCCATTTCAATTGGCTGAGCGAAACCTGGCCGCTGGTTCAACGGTGCAGGTGCGGTTTTCTTCGACAAATGTGCTGCTCGGCACACCGCTGTAGAGCGCTGAAACATAATCTTCATCGACCCGCTTTAAGGTGACTGCCAAAACCAGCAGGGAGCCTGATGATGAGCCTATTAGAAGAAAACCAATCCACCGACCTGGAAAAGATCGTCGGCCTGAGCCGTCGCAGTTTCATCGGCGCTGGCGCCTTGTGCGGCGCGGCGATGTTCCTGGGCGGCAACCTGCTGAGCCGCAGCGTCATGGCGGCCGCCGTGAGTGAAGGCAACAAAAGCATGCTGGGCTTCAACAGCATTGCTGCCTCCACCGCCGACACCATCACCTTGCCGCCAGGCTACAAAGCCTCGGTGCTGATCAGTTGGGGCCAGCCACTGAAGAAAAATGCACCGGCGTTCGACCCCAGCGGCAATGGCACCGCCCGTGCTCAAGAAATGCAGTTTGGCGACAACAACGACGGCATGAGCCTGTTCGAATTCCCCGGCGACAAAAACCGGGCGCTGTTGGCGATCAACAACGAATACACCAACTACCAATACCTGTTCCCTCACGGCGGCCAACCGCAATCGGCCGAAGACGTGCGCAAGGCCCAGGCCAGCGAAGGCGTGTCGGTGATCGAAATCCAACGCCGTCGCGGCCAGTGGCAGTTCGTCCAGGACTCGCGTTACAACCGCCGGATCCATGGCAACACGCCGATTCGCCTGCGTGGCCCGGCCGCCGGGCACGACTTGCTGAAAACCAGTGCCGACAAGAGTGGCAAGAAAGTGCTCGGCACTTTCCAGAACTGTGCCAACGGCATGACCCCGTGGGGCACCTACCTGACCTGCGAAGAAAACTTTACTGACTGCTTCGGCAGCAGCAAGGCGGACCTGCAATTCGACGCGGCACAGAAACGCTATGGCGCCACCGTCGCCAGCAGTGAAATCAACTGGCACTTGCACGACCCGCGTTTTGACCTGGCGAAGAACCCCAACGAACTCAACCGCCACGGCTGGGTGGTGGAAATCGACCCGTTCGATCCAGAATCCACGCCGGTCAAACGCACCGCCCTGGGCCGTTTCAAGCATGAAAACGCGGCCCTGGCGCAGACCAATGACGGTCGCGCTGTGGTGTACATGGGCGACGACGAACGTGGCGAGTTCATCTACAAGTTCGTCAGCCGCGAGCGCATCAACCATCGCAATGCCAAGGCCAACCGCAACCTGCTGGACCACGGCACGCTGTACGTAGCGCGCTTCGATGCCGGCGACGGCAACCCGGACCATCCCAAGGGCAAAGGCCAGTGGATCGAACTGACCCATGGCAAGAACGGCATCGACGCCAGCAGCGGTTTCGCTGATCAGGCCGAGGTGTTGATCCATGCACGCCTGGCCGCCACGGCCGTGGGCGCCACACGCATGGACCGTCCGGAGTGGATCGTGGTCAGCCCCAAGGACGGCCAGGTCTATTGCACCCTGACCAATAACTCCAAGCGCGGCGAAGCTGGCCAGCCGGTGGATGGGCCGAACCCTCGGGCCAAGAACGTCTACGGGCAGATCCTGCGCTGGCGCACCGACCGCGACGACCACGCTTCCAAGACCTTCGACTGGGACCTGTTCGTGGTCGCCGGCAACCCGACGGTACACGCCGGCACGCCGAAAGCCGGATCGTCCAACATCAACCCGCAGAACATGTTCAACAGCCCCGATGGCCTGGGCTTCGACAAGGCCGGGCGGTTGTGGATCCAGACCGACGGAGACTCGAGCAACGCGGGCGACTTCGCGGGCATGGGCAACAACCAGATGCTTTGCGCCGACCCCAACAGTGGCGAAATCCGTCGCTTCATGGTCGGGCCGGTAGGCTGCGAAGTGACCGGCATCAGCTTCGCGCCGGACTACAAGACCCTGTTCGTCGGCATCCAGCATCCCAGCGGTGGCTCGACCTTCCCTGAGCACCTGCCCAACGGCAAGCCGCGCTCCTCGGTGATGGTGATCACCCGGGAAGACGGCGGGGTCATCGGCGCCTGACGCTTCGTGGCGAGGGAGCAAGCTCCCTCGCCACGAAGTCTCAACGATCAATCCTGACTGCTTTGCGCTACCATGCTGGGCCGGACGCGGCAGCCCTGCCGCTGCGCAGGAGTCAGCATGTCCCATCCGTTCGAAACCCTCACGCCCGACCTGGTCCTGGATGCCGTTGAAAGCATCGGCTTTCTCAGCGACGCCCGGGTGTTGGCCCTCAACAGCTACGAGAACCGTGTCTATCAGGTGGGCATCGAAGATGCCGAGCCGCTGATCGCCAAGTTTTATCGTCCGCAGCGCTGGACCAACGAAGCCATCCTGGAAGAGCACCGCTTTACCTTCGAACTGGCCGATCACGAAGTGCCCGTGGTGGCGCCGCTGATCCACAACGGTGCCAGCCTGCATGAGCATGCCGGGTTTCGTTTCACCCTGTTTCCCCGACGAGGTGGCCGGGCACCGGAGCCAGGCAATCTCGATCAGCTCTATCGCCTGGGCCAACTGCTCGGGCGCTTGCATGCGATCGGAGCCACCCGACCGTTCGAGCACCGTGAAGCACTGGGGGTGAAGAATTTCGGACATGACTCGCTGGAAACGGTGTTGAACAGCGGTTTCGTCCCCACCAGCCTGCTACCGGCCTACGAGTCGGTGGCCAGGGATCTGCTCAAGCGTGTCGAAGATGCCTACGCCGCCACGCCACATCGGAACATTCGCATGCACGGTGATTGCCATCCCGGAAACATGATGTGCCGGGACGAGGTGTTCCACATCGTCGACCTGGACGATTGCCGCATGGGCCCGGCGGTTCAGGATTTGTGGATGATGCTCGCGGGTGATCGCCAGGAGTGCCTGGGGCAGCTATCGGAATTGATGGACGGTTATCAGGAATTCCATGACTTCGACCCGCGCGAGCTGGCGCTGATCGAACCCCTGCGCGCCCTGCGCCTGATGCATTACAGCGCCTGGCTGGCGAGGCGTTGGGATGACCCGGCGTTTCCCCGCAGCTTCCCGTGGTTTGGCAGCGAGCGTTATTGGGGCGACCAGGTGCTGGCTCTGCGCGAGCAACTGGCGGCGCTGAATGAAGAGCCGTTGAAGCTGTTCTGACCGGACTGCATTCCAACAGTAACTGAAACCTGTGTGGGCCTGCGGTGGAACTACTTCCCAGCAAGGTTCACAGCAAAACTGGACAAATCTCCTTACAATCACTCTTTTGTTAGCTGCCTAAGCAAGGACTCTGCATGCAAGCCGCCAACCCGCGTCGCGGGTACATCCTGGGCCTGAGTGCCTACATCATCTGGGGTCTGTTCCCGATCTATTTCAAAGCCATCGCCAGCGTCCCGTCGGTGGAAATCATCATCCACCGAGTGCTCTGGTCCGCCCTGTTCGGCGCGGCCTTGCTGATGGTCTGGAAACACCCGGGCTGGTGGCGCGAGCTGCGGGACAATCCGCGGCGCCTGGCGATCCTGGCCCTGAGCGGCACGCTGATCGCTGCCAACTGGCTGACCTATGTCTGGGCTGTGAACAACGGGCGAATGCTCGAAGCCAGCCTGGGTTACTACATCAATCCGCTGGTCAACGTGTTGCTGGGCATGTTGATCCTCGGTGAACGGCTGCGGCGCATGCAATGGCTGGCGGTAGGATTGGCGGCGGTCGGCGTGGCCCAGCAGGTCTGGCAAGTGGGCAGCCTGCCGTGGGTGTCGCTGATGCTGGCACTGACTTTTGGCTTCTACGGGCTGATCCGCAAGCAAGCGCCGGTCAAGGCCTTGCCCGGGCTGGTGGTGGAAACCTGGATGCTGGTGCCGATCGCCATCGCCTGGCTGCTCTTCAACCCGACCGCCACCAGCGCCCAAGCCGCATTCTGGACCACTTCCGAAGCGTGGTGGCTGGTGGCGGCCGGTCCGGTAACACTGGTGCCACTGGTGTGCTTCAACGCCGCGGCGCGACACTTGCCGTACACCACGTTGGGTTTCTTGCAGTACATCGCCCCGACCCTCGTGCTGCTGCTCGCTGTGCTGCTGTTCGATGAACACTTGTCCTCCAGCACCCTGGTGGCATTCCTCTTCATCTGGGCCGGCCTGGCGGTGTACAGCATAGATGCCATGGTCGGCATGCGCCGCCGCGGCTGATCAAAAAACGCACACATCTCTACAGGCCACGCCTAGCGTGGCCTGCGCCAATCGCTCCCAAGGTTATCCACAGCGTGATCCCCGCCGTTTGTGCACAAGCCATTGAAAACTGGTGATTTTTTGACCATGACCCGCTAAGGCCCGACCGGCCTGGGCTGGCGACGGGTCTCTACAGGTTATCCACAGGCAGGCACAGTTTTTCCTTGGATAACCCGCGTCATGTCTCGTCGCTGAGTTTCAACTCGACCATCAATTCATCAGCCAGGTTTTCCAGGCATTCCTGCAATGTGTCCAACGAAAGGGTCAACGGCACGCCAAGGATCGCCTCGGCATGAAACAGCTGCTCGCTGCTCATGGGCGCGGGTCGGACGTGAGTGATCAAGCGCTCGACGTTCACACCCTGCTCGCTTAGCAGGCGAGTGATATCGCGCACGATACCCGGACGGTCATTGCCCACCAGTTCCATGGCGATAGGTTTCCAGGTGCAGGACTCTTCGATCGCATTCTCAGCGATCAACACACGAATGCCTTGGGCCGAAAGGCCTTGGAGGGCTTCGATCAACTCCTCATGGGACTCGGCCGGAACGCTGAGACGCAGGATTCCAGCAAACTGCCCGGCGAGTTGAGACATGCGGCCCTCCAGCCAGTTTCCGCCATGCTCGGCGATGCATTGGGCGATTCGCTCGACCTGCCCAGGTTTATCGGGGGCGAAAATGGTGATGACGAGATGGTCCATGACGCAGCCCTGTAATGGATGGAACAGACAGTATAGGCAAGGCTGCACGGCACGGAGGCGGAGCCACATTCGAGTTAATGTGTACAGTTGTTGAGATTTATCTGGAACAATCCATCTGTTTTTTGAGAACATCCCGTTCCGCGCTGTGACTGTACTGCTTTAGTCGGTCGCGGAACGACGCAATTAGTCTAATTTTCACAAGCGCAACTGATCATGTAGTATGCCGCAGAGCGCACTACATAACGGTAGCGCATGCTGTTTTACCGATGTCTGCCCAGGCAGGTCGCATCCCTGTAAAGCCCCGTCAGCAAGGCTTGATCACCCAGCCGCCAGCGATGGCATGTACTGGTCCAGGGGTTTGTGGTTTAAATGTCCCGAGGCTTCATTGTCAAAATCGAAGAGCTGAAAAGCGAAATAGCTGAGCAGAGTGAGGCAAGCAATGACTGAACACGTTCAAGTCGGTGGCCTGCAGGTCGCCAAAGTCCTGTTCGACTTCGTGAATAACGAAGCCATTCCCGGAACCGGCCTCACCGCCGACGCATTCTGGGCCGGTGCCGACAAGGTCATCCATGACCTGGCGCCGAAGAACAAAGCCCTACTCGCCAAACGCGACGACTTCCAGGCACGGATCGACGCCTGGCACCAGGCCCGTGCCGGCCAGGCCCACGATGCCGTGGCTTACAAAGCCTTCCTGCAAGACATTGGATACCTGCTGCCAGAAGCGGCGGACTTCCAGGCCACGACCCAAAACGTCGATGACGAAATCGCCCGCATGGCCGGCCCGCAACTGGTGGTGCCGGTGATGAACGCCCGCTTCGCCCTCAACGCCTCCAATGCCCGCTGGGGTTCGTTGTACGACGCGTTGTACGGCACCGATGCCATCAGCGAAGCCGACGGCGCGGAAAAAGGCAAAGGCTACAACAAGGTCCGTGGCGACAAGGTCATCGCCTTCGCCCGCGCCTTCCTCGACGAAGCCGCGCCGCTGGCGGCCGGCTCCCACGTGGACTCCACGGCCTACAAAATCGTCGACGGCAAGCTGGTGGTCACCCTCAAGGGCGGCAGCAACAGCGGCCTGCGTGACGATGCCCAGTTGATCGGCTTCCAGGGCGATGCCTCGGCACCGACCACCGTACTGTTGAAACACAACGGCCTGCACTTCGAAATCCAGATCGATGCCAGCACCCCGGTCGGCCAGACCGACGCCGCCGGTGTCAAAGACATCCTGATGGAAGCCGCGCTGACCACCATCATGGACTGCGAAGACTCGGTCGCCGCCGTCGATGCCGATGACAAAGTGGTGATCTACCGCAACTGGCTCGGCCTGATGAAAGGCGACCTGGCTGAAAAAGTCGCCAAGGGCGGCCAGACATTCACCCGCACCATGAATCCTGACCGCGTCTACACCGCCGTCGACGGTTCGAGCGTGACCCTGCACGGCCGCTCACTGCTGTTCGTGCGTAACGTTGGCCACCTGATGACCATCGATGCGATCCTGGACAAGGACGGCAACGAGGTGCCGGAAGGCATTCTCGACGGCCTGATTACCAGCCTCGCGGCGATCCACAGCCTCAACGGCAACACCAGCCGTCGCAACAGCCGCACCGGCTCGGTGTACATCGTCAAGCCGAAGATGCACGGCCCGGAAGAAGCCGCGTTCACCAACGAGCTGTTCGGTCGCGTCGAAGACGTGCTGAACCTGCCGCGCAACACCCTCAAGGTCGGGATCATGGACGAGGAGCGCCGCACCACGGTCAACCTCAAGGCCTGCATCAAGGCCGCCAGCGAGCGCGTGGTGTTCATCAACACAGGCTTCCTCGACCGTACCGGTGACGAGATCCACACGTCCATGGAAGCCGGCCCGATGGTGCGCAAGGCGGACATGAAAGCCGAGAAGTGGATCGGCGCGTATGAAAACTGGAACGTCGACATCGGCCTGAGCACAGGCCTGCAAGGCCGCGCGCAAATCGGCAAGGGCATGTGGGCGATGCCGGACCTGATGGCGGCGATGCTGGAGCAGAAGATCGCTCACCCGATGGCCGGCGCCAACACCGCCTGGGTGCCGTCACCGACTGCCGCGGCGCTGCACGCGCTGCATTACCACAAGGTCGATGTGTTCGCCCGCCAAGCCGAACTGGCCAAGCGCGCCCGCGCGTCGGTGGACGACATCCTGAGCATCCCTCTGGCGGTCAACCCAAACTGGACGCCGGAGCAAATCAAGAACGAACTGGACAACAACGCCCAGGGCATTCTCGGCTACGTGGTGCGCTGGATCGACCAGGGCGTCGGCTGCTCCAAGGTTCCGGACATCAACGACATCGGCTTGATGGAAGACCGTGCGACGCTGCGTATCTCCAGCCAGCACATCGCCAACTGGCTGCGCCACGGCATCGTCACCCAGGAGCAGGTGATGGAAAGCCTCAAGCGCATGGCACCGGTGGTGGATCGCCAGAACGCCAGCGACCCGCTGTACCGCCCTCTGGCACCGGACTTCGACAGCAACATCGCCTTCCAGGCGGCGGTCGAACTGGTGATCGAAGGCACGAAGCAGCCGAACGGCTACACCGAGCCAGTACTGCACCGCCGCCGTCGCGAGTTCAAGGCAGCCAATGGGTTGTGATTGAGCGGTAGACAGCACCACGAAAAAAGCCCTGGTCGAAAGACCAGGGCTTTTTCATTTGCAATATCCGACTGCTTTTGTGGCTTGGGAGCTTGCTCCCGCTGGGGTGCGCAGCAGCCCTTCTTTCCGCTATTTCGAAACCTCACCAGCGGACTTGCGACTGCTGAGCAGTCGAGCAGGAGCAAAAAGCGGCCTAAAGGTCCATCCCCAACTCATGCTTGACCAACCCCAGCAGCTTATCGGTATCGATCGGCTTGAGCAGGAAATCCACTACGCTCAGGTGCATGGCTTCGATGGCGTCCTTCACGTCGGCGTCACCCGATACGATGATGATCGGCAGCGCGGCACGCTCGGACTCACGCACCAGGCGAACCAGCTCCAGGCCATCGACATGCCCCATGCGCAAATCGGTAATCAGTAGGCCGATCGACGGCTTGGTTTCCAGCATCTTGAGCGCCGTTTCGCCACTGGCGGCGGTCATGCAGTGAATCCCGTCCAATGCCAGGATTTCCGACAACAGCTCACGAGCGTCCTTGTCATCGTCGACGATCAGGACGCGCTGCGGCGGCAGGTCAGGTTCCAGCATGACGGCACTCAGCGCCTCGCGCTCGGCGTCACTCAAAATATCGTGGTCGGACATGATGCTCTCTAAAGTTCTTGAATCGATCCCCTGGCACAGTGGTCAGACATCGTTCTGCGGCGCTTCAATGTGCACTTCGTCGGATTTTTTTCCAAGGGCCTTCCAAGAAGAATTTTCCGAGGCTAGGCGTAGGATATTTCTGTAGTTCCGGCCTTGTTGCGCCGACCTAGACTTACGTCCAATGGGCACTCCACGTTCAGAGGCCGACCATGGCGAAGAGATCCGACCACAACAATTCGAAAAAGATTGCGCAATGGTTATGAAAAAAGCGGACGCCTTCATCCAGGCAGGGAAAACCGCGGTGTTGCAGAACATCCAGGGGACGTTGCAATTCCTCCAGCGCTTCCCCCCGTTCAACCAAATGGAAAACGCCCACCTGGCCTATCTGGTGGAGCAATGCCTGCTGCGCTTCTATGGGCCGGGTGAAACGATCATCAAGCCGGCCGACGGCCCGGTAGAGCACTTCTATATCGTCAAGCAGGGCCGCGTGGTGGGCGAGCGCCCCCATTCGGCGAAGGGCGGCACCGAGACCACCTTTGAAATCACCACCGGCGAATGCTTTCCCCTCGCCGCCCTGCTGGGGGAGCGAGCTACCCGCACGGAGCACCGGGCCGGTGAAGATACGTTCTGCCTGCAATTGAACAAAGTGGCGTTCATCAAGCTGTTTGCCTTGTCCGGGCCGTTTCGCGACTTTGCCTTGCGCGGCGTCAGCAGCCTGCTCGACCAGGTCAACCAGCAAGTGCAGCAGAAATCCGCCCAGACGTTGGGTACGCAGTATTCGCTCAACACCCGCCTGGGCGAACTGGCGATGCGTCATCCGGTCAGTTGCTCCCCTGAAACGCCGTTGCGCGAAGCCGTCAAGCTGATGCACGAGCAACAGGTCGGCAGCATCGTGGTGGTGAATGAGCAGAAAGCGCCGTTAGGGATTTTCACCCTGCGCGACCTGCGGCACGTCGTGGCCGATGGTACTGGGGATTTTTCCGAGCCAATTGCGATGCACATGACCCAGGCGCCGTTTTTCCTTTCGCCGGACCACAGCGCCTTCGATGCCGCCATTGCCATGACCGAGCGCCACATCGCCCATGTCTGCCTGGTCAAGGAGCATCGCCTGTGTGGTGTTGTCTCGGAGCGGGATCTGTTTTCCCTGCAACGCGTGGACCTGGTGCACCTGGCGCGGACAATTCGCAATGCGCCACGGGTGGAAAACCTGGTCACCCTGCGCGGGGAAATCGGCCAATTGGTGGAGCGCATGCTGGCCCACGGCGCGTCGTCGACCCAGATCACCCATATCATCACCCTGCTCAACGACCACACCGTCTGCCGTGTCATCGAACTGACCCTGGCCGACAAGGGAGACCCGGGCGTGCCGTTCAGTTGGCTGTGTTTCGGCAGCGAAGGCCGCCGCGAGCAGACCCTGCACACCGACCAGGACAACGGCATCCTGTTCGAAGCCCGGGACGCCGCCCACGCTGCACAGATCCGAGGCCTGCTGCTGCCCATCGCCCAACAGATCAACCAGAGCCTGGCCCTGTGCGGCTTCACGTTGTGCAAAGGCAACATCATGGCCGGCAACCCCGAACTGTGCCTGTCCCGTGCCGAATGGGCGCGGCGCTTTGCGGCCTTCATCCGCGAGGCGACGCCGGAAAACCTGCTGGGCTCAAGCATCTATTTCGACCTTCGGGTGGTCTGGGGGGACGAGCAAGGCTGCGAGCAACTGCGCCAACAGATTCTCGATCAAGTGGCCGACAATCGCTTGTTCCAGCGCATGATGGCCGAGAACGCCCTTCGCCATCGCCCGCCCGTTGGGCGTTTCAGGGATTTCGTGCTCAGCCGCAAGAACGGCGAAAAAGCCACGCTCGACCTGAAAGTCCAAGGGCTGACGCCTTTCGTGGACGGGGCGCGTTTGTTGGCCCTGGCCAATGGCATCGAAGCCAACAACACCCTCGAACGCCTGCGACAACTGGTTGTCAAGGAAGTCATCGAACCGCTGGATGGCGCGGCTTATGAAGAGGCCTATCACTTCATCCAGCAGACCCGGATGCAACAACATCAGTTGCAGACCCGGGAAAACCTGCCTTACTCCAACCGAGTCGACCCGGACAGCCTCAACCACCTCGACCGGCGGATCCTGCGCGAGTCCCTGCGCCAGGCCCAACGCCTGCAAAGCAGCCTGACGTTGAGGTATCAACTGTGAGCCTGTTTTCCTGGCTGCGCCCGATCCAGCCGACGTTGCCCGAGGCTTTGCAACAACGCCTGGAAGCCCTGCCCGTAGCGGCCCAACTGACTGAATGCAGCCTGCGGGAACAGCGTTGGGTCGTGGTCGACCTGGAAACCACCGGCCTGAACCTGAACAAAGACCAAGTGTTGTCCATCGGTGCAGTGGTCATAGAAGACGGCGCCATCGACTTCAGTCAGCAGTTCGAGCGGACCTTGCAATGCGACAAGCAAAAGCTCGGGCCGAGCGTGTTGATCCATGGCCTGGCGCCAAGCGCCATCGCCGCCGGCAGCGACCCGGCCGAGGCCCTGTTGGCGTTCATGGAATTTGTCGGCGACAGCCCGCTGCTGGCGTTCCATGCGCCTTTCGACAGCCAAATGCTCGGACGAGCATTGAAGGAATACCTGGGCTATCGCTTGCAGCATCCCTTCCTCGACGTAGCCGACCTCGCTCCGATGCTTTGCCCCCAGGCCCATATCCGCCAGGCGGGCCTGGACGACTGGATCGACTGGTTCAAGTTGCAAGTCTTCGACCGCCACAACGCCAGCGCCGACGCCCTGGCCACCGCGGAACTGGCGCTGATCCTGTTCAGCCGCGCCCGCCAGAAGGACATCCACAGTCCGCTGGATTTGCAACAACGCCTCGGGCATTGGAAACGGCGGCAGCAGGCGCCTTCGCTTTAATCCAAGCCCCGAGCACTCGGGGCTCGCTCCCTCGGAAGTATTGAGTTACTGGTCCCCGACCAGCGCCAATTGCTTTCCTTCCCCCGCCTCTGCCACAATCGCGAACAATTCTCGTTACTTAAAACATCGGTGATGCTTCGTGTCGTCAGTCCCCAGTCCCCACAGTGACCTGGTTGGTGCGTTGTACCGTGACCATCGCGGCTGGCTATTGGCATGGCTACGGCGCAACGTGGCCTGTGCGCAACGGGCCGAGGACCTTAGCCAGGACACTTTCGTGCGGCTGCTGGGTCGCGAGGAGTTAAAGGCGCCCCGCGAGCCCCGGGCGTTCCTGGTGGCGATCGCCAAGGGGCTGTTGTTCGATTACTTCCGTCGGGCCGCCTTGGAGCAGGCCTACCTCACCGAGCTGATGCTGGTCCCTGCAGACGAACAGCCGTCGGTGGAAGCGCAACAACTGATTCTCGAAGACCTGAAGAACATCGATCGCCTGCTTGGAAAGTTGTCCAGCAAGGCCCGGGCAGCCTTCCTCTATAACCGCCTCGACGGCCTCGGCCACGCTGAAATCGCCGAGCGCCTGGGGGTTTCAGTCCCGCGGGTACGGCAATACCTGGCCCAAGGCATGCGGCAATGCTACATCGCGCTTTATGGTGAACCGACATGAGTGCGGCGCTTGGCAAACCGGTCTCGGCCCGCGTCCTGGACGCGGCCATCGCCTGGCAACTGTCCCTGGACTCTGGCTGCGGCGGTCCTCACGAGCGCGAAGCCTTCGCCCAATGGCACGCCGCCGATGAGGAACACGCCCGCGCCTGGCAACAACTGGGCATGCTCGACCAGCGCTTCAGCATCGCCAGCGGACCTGCCCGGGCCGCGTTGCTGCAATCAAAGGCCAGCATTCGTCGACGGGTGCGCAAGGTCGGCAGCGGCCTGGCCAGTATCGTCGCGGTCATCGGCCTGGCGCTGTTCGCTGGCGATCGTTACCTGCCGCTGGATTATTGGCTGGCCGACCAGCGCACCGCCACGGGCGAACAGCGCACGTTGCGCCTGGCGGACGGGACTTTGATCAACCTCAACACCCACAGCGCGCTGGACGTGCGTTTCGACGACAAGCAGCGGCGTATCGTCCTGCAGGAAGGCGAGATCCTGGTGGAAACCGGCCACAACGATCCGCGCCCTTTTATCGTCGAGACGCGCGAAGGCAGCATGCGCGCCTTGGGCACGCGTTTCCTGGTCAAGCTAGAAGATCAGGGCACACGCTTGAGCGTATTGAAATCCGCAGTGGCGGCGCATCCGCAGCGCAGCGATGAAGAACAGATCCTGCGGGAAGGCCAGCAAGTGCTGATGCGCCGGGATGGACTCGGGCCGACCTTGGCCTTGAACCCCGGCGCCGATGCCTGGACCCGCGGCATGCTGGTGGTGGATAACGCGCGCCTTGAAGACCTGGTCCGAGAGCTGGGACGCTACCGGCGTGGTTATCTGGGCGTCGAGCCCCAAGTGGCCGACTTGCGGATTACCGGCAGCTTTCCATTGCACGACACCGACCTGGCACTGGCCGCCCTTCTGCCGACCTTGCCGGTGCAGGTCGAACATCGCACGCGCTGGTGGGTGATGGTGGGGCCTCGGGCTGAAGCCAAGCCCTGAAGCATATTGTTGTCAATGATGGCCTCATTGCGAGCTTGCTTGCGATGGGGCCATTCGCCCCACCACAAAGCCACCGGCCGCAATCTGAATCTAAATTATTTTCATCAAGCCCTATCACATTTCGGATTTCATCCGGCACACAGGCAATTGAGAAATATTTCCATTCAGGAGCCGCCGTATGTCCCGCCCGCTTGAGACCCTGTTGCGCCCCAGCCTGTTGGCCGTTGCCATTGCCCTGGCTACTCCGTTGGCCTGCGGTCCGTTGCTTGCCGCCGAACAGGCATCCGCCGTTCGCGTCTACGATCTGCCCGCCGCACCATTGGCCGGCACCCTGAACCAGATCGCCAGCCAGGCAGGTCTCGCCCTGAGCCTGAATCCGTCCCTGGCGTCGGGCAAGACCTCGGCCCCGGTCCAAGGCCAATTCGATGCCACTGGTGCGTTGCGTGAAGCCTTGCGCGGCACCGGCCTGCAACTGGAGCAAAGCAGCGCCGGCACCTACAGCCTGGTGGCCGTGCCCGAAGGTGTGATGGTCCTGCCGGAAACCAGCGTGATCGGCGCGGGCGTCAGCGAAACCGCGTGGGGGCCGACCGATGGCTACGCGGTCACCCGCACCGCCGCCGGCACCAAGACCGATACGCCGATCGTCGAGCTGCCCCGCTCGGTCTCGGTGGTCACGCGCCAGCAGATGGAAGACCGCTCGGTGCTCAACCTCAATGACGCGCTGCGCTACACCGCCGGCGTGCAGAGCAGCGGCTACGGTTCAGACTCCCGCAACGACTGGCTGCTGGTGCGCGGCTTCGTACCCACTCAATTCCTTGATGGCCTGCCGCTGCCCAAGGGCAACTACGTCACGCCGAAAATCGAGCCCTGGAACCTCGAACGCATCGCCGTGCTTCGCGGCCCGGCCTCCTCGGTCTACGGCCAGACGCCACCCGGCGGCATGCTCGACATGGTCAGCCGCCGTCCACAGGCTGAAAGCAGCAATGAAGTTGAATTGCAGGCAGGCAGCAACGAACACAAGCAGATCAACTTCGACAGCACCGGCAAGGTCGATGACGAAGGCCAGTTCCTGTACCGACTCAGCGGCACCGTGCGCGACAGTAACGCCCAGGTCGATCACATCCCCGACAAGCGCTACAACATCGCCCCCAGCGTGACCTGGAATATCAACGACGACACCCGCCTGACCTTCCTGTCGCAATACACCCGCGACGACACCGGCATCACCGGGCAATTCCTGCCGCTGCAAGGCACCAAGCTGTCTTCGCCAGCGGGCAAGATTTCCCATCACAAGAACCTGGGTGATCCGGACTGGGAATTCTACGACCGCACCTACTACGCACTCGGTTACGCGTTTGAGCACCGTCTGAACGACACCTGGCAGTTCCGCCAGAACCTGCGCTATACCAAGAGCGACCTGGAAACCCAAGGCATCTCCGCCGGCGGCCAATTCTGGCCGGATGGCCCGGATCAATCGGTGGACGCCAACGGCAACGTCAAGCGCAGCGCCAGCGTCATCGACGAGGACATCAGCCAGTTCGCCGTGGATAACAATTTCCAGGCCGACTTCCAGACCGGCGTTCTGAGCCACACGCTGCTGCTGGGCCTGGATCACCAGCGCTCCAACAGCAACTCGCGCTGGGATTGGGGTTCGACGGGCGTGCCGACCAGCAACATCAACAACCCGACCTACGGACAGGATTTTTCCAACGTCCAGTACTTCACGATGTACGACTACAACCAGAAGACCAACCAGACCGGCCTGTACTTCCAGGACCAGATCGCCTTGGACAACTGGCGCCTGACCCTCGGCGGCCGTGAGGACTGGATCCACACCGGCACCGTGTTCCACAACCAGAACGACGCGACCAACACCCAGCGCGACAAAAAATTCAGCGGCAACGCCGCATTGAGCTACGTGTTCGATAACGGGGTGACGCCGTATATCTCCTTCGCCCAGTCGTTCCAGGCGGCGGCAGGTTCAACCGTCAACAGCACCGAAGCGTTCAAGCCCACCGAAGGCGAACAGTACGAAGCCGGTATCAAGTATCAACCGCCCGGCACCAAGACCTTGCTCACCGCTGCGGTGTTCGACCTGACCCAGAAAAACAACTCCGTCACCGAAAACAACGTCACCCGCCAAGTCGGTGAAGTCCAAGTCCGCGGCCTGGAGCTGGAAGCGTCCGGAAATGTCACCGATAACCTGAAACTCGTCGGCTCCTACACCTACACCGACAGCGAAATCACCAAAGGCACCGCCGCCGAAGAAGGCAAGCGCATGGCCCAGGTGCCGCGCAACCAGGCCACCGCATGGGCCGACTACACCTGGCACAACGGCCCCCTGGACGGGTTCGGCGTGGGGGCCGGCGTGCGCTATGTCGGCGACACCTATGGCAACACCACCAATACCGATTGGGGCCACGTCAGTTCCTACACCGTGTACGACGCCTCGGCCCATTACGACCTGGGCCGCCTGAACAAAACGCTCAAGGGCGTCACGGTGGCCGTGGATGCGAAGAACATCTTCAACAAGGACTACCTGTCCACCTGCGATGGCTTCTATTGCTACTACGGCGACCAACGCAACGTCGTCGCCAGCGTGAATTACAAATGGTAAACGGTTAGCATTTGCGCAAACCTATTGAGGGTGCTCAGTTGGCAAGGCTGTTCAAGTAAGGAAAAACCATGGCGAGGGAGCTTGCTCCCGCTGGGCCGGGCCGACGCTTCGGGCGTTGCAGCCCCAAAAGCTTGGGATCGCTGCGCAATCCAGCGGGAGCACGCTCCCTCGCCACAATGGCTATCCCCAATGAACAGCGATATAGCCCCAGTGCCCCTCTCGCATTCGGATCGATCATGAAAAGCAAAACCATCCGCCGCTGGTCCTTCGTCCACACCTGGACCAGCCTGATCTGCACGGTGTTCCTGCTGATGCTGGCGATCACCGGGCTGCCGTTGATTTTCCATCATGAAATCGAGCACCTGCTGGGCGATGCGCCAGAGCTGCGGGAAATGCCGGCCGGCACGCCGCCGCTGGACCTTGCGCAGCTGGTGGAAAAAGCCAAGGCCCATCGTCCGGGCGAGGTGGTCCAGTATTTTGGCTGGGACGAGGACGACCCCAACGGCATCATCACCATCATGGCGCCGACGCCGGGCACCGAACCCAATTCCTCCCACACGTTCATGCTCGATGCGCGCACCGGCGAAGCTCTGGAAATGCCCTCGGCCAACGGCGGTTTCATGATGGTCATGCTGCGCCTGCACGTCGACATGTTCGCCGGTTTGCCGGGCAAATTGCTGCTGGCGTTCATGGGTTTCCTGTTCGTGATCGCCATCGTCTCCGGCGTGGTGTTGTACTTGCCATTCATGCGCCGCTTGAAGTTCGCCACGGTGCGCCAGGACAAATCCACGCGGCTGCGCTGGCTCGACCTGCACAACCTGATCGGCGTGGTCACGCTGGTGTGGGCATTGACCGTCGGCGTTACCGGTGTGATCGCCGCTTGCGCCGACCTGATCATCGCCGCATGGCGCAACGACAGTCTCAGCGCCATGGTCGAGCCCTATCGCAACGCGCCGCCATTGACCGAACTGGCGCCGGCAACCCGCTTGCTGGACATCGCCAAGGACGTCGCGCCAGGCATGGAACCAAGCTTCATCGCATTCCCTGGCACGCTGTTCTCCAGCGAACACCATTACAGCGTGTTCATGAAAGGCAGCACCCATCTGACTTCTCATCTGCTGACACCGGTGCTGATCGACGCCAGCACCCTGGACGTTACCGCCGTGGCCGAACGGCCGTGGTACATGGACATGATGAGCCTGTCCCTGCCCTTGCATTTCGGCGATTACGGTGGCCGGCCGATGCAGATTTTCTGGGCGACCCTGGACATCCTGACCATCATCGTCCTGGGCAGTGGTGTTTATCTGTGGGTCGTTCGGCGTAAGGCCGCCAAGCGCGCAACCGTCGGCGCGGAGGTCGCTCCGTGAGGCCTCGGCAGTCGAGTTTCTGGAAGGTGTTTGGTATTCCCGTGGTCATTGGCGCGTTGAGCGCGGCGGGGCTGTTTTCGGCGTTGTTGGGCGATGGCGCGTGGGATGCGGTGAGTTGGGTTGGATTGGGAATCCCGACGGTGCTGGGGACCTGGGGCTTGGTCAAGCGAGGATAGCCCCAGCCACGCTAGGGTTCACCACTCAACCGAGCACTCGCCAGCCGTCCCGCAACTGACTAGTCTAAGCCCTGCCCGCCCAATCGAGGATGCCCCGCATGTCCACACCCAGCATGACCCTGTTCCATAACCCTGCTTCGCCTTTCGTCCGCAAGGTCCTGGTGCTGCTGCACGAAACCGGCCAGCAGGACCGCGTGGCGCTGCAACTGAGTCAACTTACGCCGGTCAAGCCGGACCGGGCGCTGATCGATGACAACCCCTTGAGCAAGATCCCGGCCCTGCGGCTGGCCAACGGGACGGTGATCCATGACAGCCGCGTCATCCTCGACTACCTCGATCACCAGCACGTCGGCAATCCGCTGATCCCACGTGAGGGCGCGGCTCGCTGGCGGCGCTTGACCCTGGCCTCGCTCGCCGACGGGATCATGGACGCGGCGGTGATGATCCGCTATGAGACCGCGCTACGTCCTGCGGAAAAACACTGGGCCGAATGGCTCGATGCGCAACGGGACAAGATTCGTCGCGCCGTGGGCATGCTCGAAGCCGAGGCGATTGCCGAACTGGCCAGCCATTTCGACGTCGCCTCCATCAGCGTCGCCTGCGCCCTGGGTTACCTGGACCTGCGCCATCCCGACCTGGAATGGCGCAAGGCCAATCCCCAATTGGCGAAGTGGTTTGCCGAGGTGAGCTTGCGGCCTTCAATGGTCGAGACGGTGCCCAGGGTTTAGTTCTGTATTGGCTGCACCGACCTCTTCGCGAGCAAGCCCGCTTCTACAATCACTGCGCAATACCTGTAGGAGCGGACTTGCTCCGGACGGCGTCCGACGAATGGGCCAGCTCGGTTTCGAAGCAAACAACCCAGCAATCAGCGCCACCAACCGCTCCCCTTCACGCTGGTCCTCCCGCAACCCCAACAACCGACTCATTTCACCTCTCCCAGATCAAAGCTCATCGCCGCCGCAGGCTTCGCGCCCACCCCGTACCAGTCCAGCTTGCGGGTCAGCACCATGAACACGCCGAGCAGGCCGAACAGCAACAGCGAGCCCATCAACAGCGCATAGTCTTCAGCACTCAGCAGGCCATAGAGCAAGCCGTACAACCCCGCCAACCCGGCTGAAAACCCCAGGCCGTGGCTGACGCTGCGCAGCACGTGGCAGACATAAAAACCGATCAACACCACGCAGGCACCGGCCGACGCCAGGTACGCCAGGGTGAAGCCGATGTGTTCCGACAACGACAACAGCAGCAAGTAGAAGAAGGCCAGGGCCACGCCCACCAGTGCGTATTGGACCGGGTGCACCGCCAGGCTCTTGAGCACTTCGAAGAGGAAGAACCCGGCGAAGGTCAGCGCGATGAACAGCAGCGCATATTTGATCGCCCGATCGCTCTTGAGGTATTGGTCCACCGGATCGACAAAACTTACGCCGAATGCACGACTGCGGAACGCTTCGCAGCCATCCCTGGGCTCGCACGCTTGCAGCGTTTCCAAGAGGTTGGTGGAGAAAAACGAGGTCTGCCAATCGGCACTGAAGCCCTGTTCATTGATTTCGCGATCGACCGGCAGGTAGTTGCCGATGAAGCTGGGGTGCGGCCAGTCGGCGGACAAGTGCACCTTGGTGGACTTGCCCACCGGCAGGATCTGCAGCTCACCGGTGCCTTGCAGGCGCAGGTCGAAACCGAAGGTCAGTTCCGGGCTGCCTTGGGCAGTGATCATCGGCAGCGGCACATGTACGCCCTGCCCCAGCCAGCCAAGCCGTGAGCCGGGAAGAAAATCGACGGTCTGCTGGTTCAGCGTCAGGGTCAACGCATTCTCGATGCCGCGAATGTCGCTGATGCCGACGCTCAGGTACGGCTCGTCAAAGCGATAGTCGGCAAAGTCCTTCGCCGCGACGCCGTAGCGCTCCGGCACCTTGAAGCGCCCGTCGATTCGATTGTCGGCGTGGAACAAGCGCGCTTCGTAGATCCCTCGGGCGCGGGTTTCGGTGCGGACCTGGCCGTCGAGTTCGAATTGCTCCGGCAAGAAGTACAACTCGCCACTTCGTTCGACGGTTTCCAGGAAACGCACGCCCGTCTTTTCGTTGGTATTCCAGACCTTCACGTCCTTGCGAAACGGCACGACGATCATCGGCCCGATCAGTTGCTGGCTGTGGCTGGAGCTGCGGGCAATGTCCTGCAGCACCCCGTCGCGCAGTTCCTGGCGTTCATCGATAAGGCCGCTGATCATCAACAGCGGGATCATCAGCAAGAGGATCAAGAGGGCAATCATGCCCAGTTTTATAGCGAGACTGCGGTTCATGTGAGGCTCTCCCTGTTCGAATGGGGAAGAGTCTGGCGTGGCTGTGTGGGAGGTTTATGGGCGGAATGTGGAGATTGTGTGGAGATGGCGGCCCTTCGCGAGCAATCCCGCTTGCACACTTGTGCTGACCTGTGGGAACGGGCTTGCTCGCGAAGGCCGCGCCTCGGTCTCAAGGCAACCGCAGCACCACTTCCACGCCACCTTCGACATTGCCGATGCTGAACGCCCCGCCATGCAACTGCACCACTTCCTCGACGAAGTTCAGCCCAAGGCCGGTGCTCTTGCGTCCGGTGCCTGGGCGCGGCAGTGAGTAAAAGCGCTCGCTCAGGCGCGGCAAGGCATAGTCGGGAATCGGCTCGGCCTGGTTGAACAGGCGGATTTCGACGAGGTTGCCGAGGCGCTCGGCGCTGATGCGCAGCAATCCTCCGGCGGGCGTGAAGTCCAAGGCGTTTTCCAACAGGTTGCCCAACGCCTGGCGCAGCAAGAACGCCTCTCCCGTCAGCGTCAGGTCAGGCGCCATGTGCCGCTCGATCCGCAACTGACGATGTTCGATCCAGCCGCCGCGTGCCTCCAGCAGCTCTTCCATCATCGCCACCACCGGCACCGTCACTACGTCTTCCAGGCCTTGGCGCTGCTCGACTTGCGCCAGGTTGAGCAAACGCTCGATCAACTGCTGCATCCGCACGCTTTCGCTGTCGATGTTGCTGACGAAACGCTGGCGCTGGGCGGTGGGCATGTCGCTCTGCAGCAGCTCGGCGGCGCCGCGGATCGCGGCCAGCGGACTTTTGAGCTCATGGGTCAGGGTGTGCACATAACGCTCGACGTACGCCTTGCCCTCAAGCTGGGTGCGCATGTGCTCCACCGCACCCGCTAATTGCTCGAATTCGCCACCGCGATAATGAGGCACTTCCACCCGACGGCCCTGGCTGACCGCCTGGGCATAAGCCGTCAAGCGCCGCAATGCCGCGCTCAGCCACCATGAAAGCAGCGCGCCCAATAACAGGCCCAGCCCGATCAGACCGGCTCCGTAGGCGAGCAAACGCCGCTCCGTGCGGTCGATGTAAGGCTGCAACGAGCTGTTGGGCTTGGCCACCGTCACCACGCCGATGATTCGTCCGTTGTCGCGGATCGGCGCCCCGACGTGCATCACCGAAGAGGCCGGGTCGTCTGGATCGCTGCGGGTCGAGCGGGCGCCGTAGTGGCCGCGCAGGGTCAGGTAGACGTCGTTCCAGCGCGAATAATCCTGGCCCACCGCCACGCCACTCGAGTCCAGCACCACAATCCCTTTGGCATCGGTGACGTAGATGCGATGGCTGACCTGGTTTTTCGGCAGGCCCCAGATCGTCGCCGCCGGCTGGCGCTCGCCATAGGATTCGAGCAACTGCGGCCACCGGTTCTGGCTAAGCGTCCCGGCCTTGAAATCGTCCCGCAGGATCTCGGCCATCAGGTTGGCCGTATCCACCAGGGTCTCCTCGGTGGACTGGCGCACACCGGGGCGGATTTCCTCCATGACCGTGTTGAGCACGAAATACCCGGCCAAGCCAATAAACAGCACATAGGCAAGGAAGATGCGAATACCCAGGGACATCAACTATGCCCCGGGCTGTAGCTGTAGCCGAGGCCGCGGTGGGTCTGGATCGGCTCGGCCTCGGCCCGGACCAGGCGCAACTTGGCGCGCAGGCTCTTGATGTGACTGTCGACAGTGCGCTCGTAACCGGCGTCGCTGGCTACGCCGAGGGCATCGAGCAACTGTTCGCGGCTGAAGACCCGTTCGGGCTGCTCAAGCAAACAGTTCAACAACCGGAATTCGTGGCGAGTGAGGTTCAGCGGTTTGCCGCGGTAGCTGATCTGCACGCGATCATGGTCGACCTGGAACAACGCCGTGCCTGTCTCGGCGATCGGTCGCGGCGCCACTCGCTTGAGGATGGCGCGGACCCTGGCGGCCACTTCGCGCGGACTGAAGGGCTTGACCACATAATCGTCGGCGCCAATCTCCAGGCCTACCACCCGATCGATCTCGCCATCCCGAGCTGTAAGAAAAATGACCGGAACGTCGCTGAAACGTCTGATATTTTTACACGTCTCAAAACCGCTGATATCCGGCAGGCCTACATCGAGGATGATCAAGTCCGCAGGGGTATTTTTCTGGTGCTCAAGGGCAGCTGCGCCAAGGCTCAGCCAAGTGGTGTCAAAGCCCTCGCCCTGCAGCGCGAATACCAGCGTATCGGCGATGGCGGCTTCGTCTTCGACAATCAGAATATGAGGCATGGCGTCCGAGCCCGACAGGAAAGTTGCCGGAACGGTGCCCCAAGCCTCGGGGCGCGTCAATCGCGCAAATCAACAGTTCGGTTTATCTGCCGTAAACCGCCGCGCCGGGTTCACCGCTGCCTTGAACTCGCGCAAGGCCTTGGCGCCGATCAGCAGCGGGTAGTTGAAACTGCTGCGGTCGGTCAGGTTGACCTCCACGGTGCGCTTGACGTTACCCAGGCACATTTCCAGCTCCACCACCGGACGCTTGCTGGGCGCGATCTTTTCATCGTCGTCCTCGTCCTCTTCGGAACGGGTCTTGATCTTGCTGATGCGGGCGATCTTATGCTCGTAGATCTTGTTGCTCGCGTCTTTGGTCGCCAGGCGGAACCGCACCCAATCATCGCCGTCACGGGTAAACGTTTCGATGTCCTTGGCCGACAGCGAAGCGGTCAGCGCACCCGTATCCATTTTCGCCTTGAGCACTTCGCCGCCCATTTCCGGCAGCGCGATGTATTCATAGCGCCCGTACAACGTGGGTTCGGCGGCCAACACCGGAAAGGCCACCAGGGAAAGCAGGGCTAGAACGGATTTCATGTAGGAAGCTTCCATTGTGGGAGTGGGATTTTAGACCGTGGCCGGTGAATTCGTTCGGTTAGTTTCAATGGCAATGCCTAAGAGTAAATTCAGCGAAACTTTCGTCCACGCCGATTTGGCCTGTCGCTCGAAGCTGCTTATCATGGCCCGCCCACCCGTTTGCAAGAGTCATCTATGCGCCGCCTGCTCACCGGCTGTCTCGTCACCCTGTTGCTGTTGCTCAACACCCTGGTGCTGTTCGGGCCGCTCATGGTGTTCGCATTGCTCAAGCTGATCCTGCCCGGACGCTTTCGCGACTATGCCTCATGGGCGGTCATGTGGATCGCCGAAACGTGGGCTGAGATCGACAAACTGATCTTTGCCCTGTGCATCCCCACTCGCTGGGACATTCGCGGTGGCGAAGGCCTGCGCGGCGACACCTCCTACCTGGTGATCAGCAATCACCAATCCTGGGTGGACATCCCCGCCCTCGTCCAGGCACTCAACCGACGCACGCCATTCTTCAAGTTTTTCCTCAAGAAAGAGCTGATCTGGGTGCCCTTCCTGGGGCTGGCCTGGTGGGCCTTGGATTATCCCTTCATGAAGCGCTACACCAAGGCGTTCCTGGCGAAGAACCCGGAGTTGGCCGGCAAAGACCTCGAAATCACCAAGGCCGCTTGCGAGTTGTTCAAGCGCCAGCCGGTCACCGTGGTGAATTATCTCGAAGGCACCCGTTACACGCAGGCCAAAAGCCAGGCGCAGCAGTCGCCCTTCACTCACCTGCTCAAGCCCAAGGCCGGTGGCGTGGCGTTCGTGCTGGCGGCGATGGGCGAGCAATTGGACGCGGTGCTCGACGTCACGGTGGTCTATCCGCAGGAACGGATCCCCGGCTTCTGGGATTTGATCAGCGGCGCCGTGCCCAGGGTCATCATCGACATCCAGACCCGCGAACTAGACCCGACGCTATGGCAGGGCGACTATGAAAACGATCCGGTGTTTCGCCAGCATGTCCAGGACTGGGTCAACCAGCTCTGGGCCGAGAAGGACCAGCGCATCGCCACGTTGCGCAAAGAGTCCGAGTGATCAGATCCCGGCACCGCTTCCCCAGATGCCACCCAGGTTTTGCAGCAATGAACTGGCCACGCCCTGCTGACCGAGGTACTGCAAGATAATCGGCGCGAATTGGCCAATCATGCCGCTGTCCATGCCCAGCGCGCCGAAGGCGCTGTTCAGGTCGTCGGTGTCCTTGACGTTGCCCAGCAGCCCATCGAGCAAGGCATTTTTGCCCGACGCGTCGCCCAGCAAGCCACCCAATCCGTTGAGCCCGCCGATGGCGCTGTTGCCGGCGATCTGATCCAGCCCCGGCACGCTTTTGCTCAGTTCGGAGAACTGCGGCTCGCTGAGGCGGTTCCTTGCCAGCCCCAGCATCGCGCCGGCACCGCCAATGGCTTGCTCCGGGGTGATATGGAGCTCCGAGCCCAGGGAATTGAGCAGCCCGGCAGCTTCCGGCGCAGCGGCCACGGCGCCCTCCTGCTGATCGCCCTGGAGGGCCGACAACACGTTGGCCGCGTCACCGAGGCTGAACTGCGCGAAGGCCGGGCTGGCTGCCACTGACAACAGGCAAGACAGTGCAAAACCGCAAAAAACCTTCATCCAGACATTTCCTCTTGCCATGAAAAAGCCGCCCGGCAGTTGGACGGCTCATAGTGCAGCGTTGGACTGGAGTGGCAGGGGTTTGTTCAACGAGCCCCCGCGTCGCGTGGGGCCCCTGCCATCAACGTCACGGTTACCGTAAAGTGCCAAATCCTCCAGCAGAGCATGTTCATGAACGTACAAATCAGTGGCGGCGCCCTCGCGGTTATCCTGACAGGCATGCTCATCGCCTTCGGCGTCACCGAATGCCAGCGTGGCCCCTTGAATCCGGAACTCGCCGACAATCTCAGCGAGGCGGAAAAAACCTGGCTGACCATTGAGCATCGCATCAAGCGAACCGACCCCGCCCTCACCGAAGTGATTCGCGGCCAACAGTCACTGACCCTGCTCTACCGCCCAGAATCGGCCACGGAAGCGTCTGACCCGTGGGTCGATCGCATGCTGCGGGTGGTGGGCCATGGCCTGGCCGCTCTCAACGGCGCGCCCGGTGGCAAGGAATACACGCAAATCACGGTCAAGGCACGGATGCTCGTCGATGATGACGTGGAACTGGCCTACGACATGCCAGGCTTCGAGGCCATCAAGACGCAACAGGGCGGCTACGTCGACTTTGCCAGCACGCCACGCAGCATGACATTCAGCCGCGAGGCCTTGACCCAGGCCCAGGATTATTGCCGGGGTCCGAGCGGCCATGGGTTTTATCCAGAGTTCTGCGAGCGGATCAAAATGGCAACGGCGCGTCAATAATCACCCATAAGCTTAATGTTTATAAGCGGCGACCCAACCACGCAATTAAATACATGCAACGCCCATACAAATATAAACGCCTCTCACACATTCCACGACATCAACCGAACATTTAAACGAACATATTGTTTATAGGCTAGCGACCGCCACTTCACGAAAGTCCTACATTGAAAGCCACGACAAAATAACATCGACACAATTACAAACATTTCTATTATCTCGTCAAATAACGGCAGCCGCGATGAATGCTACGCTCCCTCATCTAACACCGACCAGAGCGGCTCGCGAAAACCAATGGCAGCTGCTCTTCACTTTTCTGTTGGGACTTAATAACCATGACAACGATGACTATCGACGCCAACCATGGGACAACGCCTCGCGCAGGAGAACTTGACCCCGAGTTCAATGGCGGAAATCTTCTCGAACTTCGAGGGGTCTCCGCCAATAATGTGGCGATCGGCCCCAACAACAATATTTATATAGCCGGAGCGACAAAAAAAATATTGGAGGAAGGCGACAGTGGCTTCGACCTTGACTATTGCATATCGGTTTTCACCCCTGACGGCACACCCGGCTCGTTCTACAACAACAGCAATATTATTCAAGGCGCTTACGCTTCAAATTTCCCAAGCGAGGCCTTCCGCATTTTCGTATCGCCGGACGGAAAGATCCTGACACTCGGGGCGGTATTGATTGATCGCGACAGCAATAAAATGCAATTCGGCCTGTCCCGCCACCTTCCAAATGGTGAGCTTGACTCTTCATTCGGCCATAAAGGCCACTCCGTTCTATCTTTTAAATTCGATCAGTTGCAGCTGGGACTGGCTAATCGCATAACAACCTCAAAAGATGGCGCCCCCAGCTATTTGAAACCCACGTTAGACGAAATATCATTATGCGTGCACGACAGCCGCATCTATATTGCGGGCAGAGCGATCAGGCCAAATTCCGCACTAGGTCTTACACTGCTCATGTGTCTTGATGAGAGTGGAAACCTCGCAATGGATTTTGGCAATGGCGGGGCTGTCGTAATTGAATCGCCCGCAAAAATTGAAACGGTGCTAGCGAAGTTATTGGTAACCAATGAGCGCCTATATCTGGCGGGTTCCCTGGACGGTGTTCCGGCTTGGGCTCGCTTGCATTTGGACGGTCGCCTCGACACGAGTTTTGGCTCAGGCGGTTTCCTCCTGGGTTCCGTAGGCCCAGGCGTCATATACGCCACGGCTATTCACGGCAACTCCAAACTTCTCGGTGCCGGTTACAACGTACCCGATGGCCCTCCAGGTGGCATGCTGACAAGCATCGACAAGGACGGCGCAAAGGATACGGACTTCAATAATGGCGAGCCCATCCTCCAACCCATAGAGCCAGACTTCAGATGGCGGGACTGCGCAATTGATCAGCGCGGGCATATCGTCGCCTGTGGCGAAACTGTACACATTCTAGATACGGGCACGAAATTGGTTTTCGGCCGCTACCTGCCAAATGGAACTTTGGATCTCAGCTTCGGGAATGGAGGCTTGTCACATTTTCACAAAAAGTGGCTCCTTACCAACCCAGCCATAGCTATACAGCCGGACAACGCCATCGTTGTTGTAGCGATCAGTTTTGCAGACTTGAACTCACCCCCCGTGCACATCGTGTTTCGGCTGAAGGGATAATCCTCGCCGGCTCCGTATGAGGCGAGAGACCCAATATCCCGTAGACAGAGACAGAAACGCTACTACCTTGCCGGGTTACCTTACTCAAACTAAGAAGGGCGACATCACTGTCGCCCTTCTTCCGTCCAGCCCTTTACCGCTTATGCCGCACTGAACAACTTATGCGGATCAATCACAAACTTCTTCGGCACGCCCGCGTCGAATTCGCCATAGCCTTTCGGCGCATCATCCAGGCTGATCACCTGCACACCGACGATTTCGGCAATGTTGATACGGTCCCACATGATCGCCTGCATCAGTTGGCGGTTGTACTTCATCACCGGGGTCTGGCCGGTGTGGAAGCTGTGGGATTTAGCCCAGCCCAGGCCGAAGCGGATGCTCAGGCTGCCCATTTTGGCTGCCGCATCGACGGCGCCCGGGTCTTCGGTGACGTAGAGGCCGGGGATACCGATCTTGCCAGCCACGCGAACCACGCCCATCAGCGAGTTGAGCACGGTGGCCGGGGCTTCGTGCTTGACGCCGTCGTGGCCATGGCCGCGGGCTTCGAAGCCTACCGCATCGACGGCGCAGTCGACTTCAGGCTCGCCCAGTAAGGCGGCGATCTGTTCGTGCAACGGCGTGTCCTGGGACAGGTCGGCAATTTCGAAACCCTGGGCCTTGGCGTGGGCCAGGCGAACCGGGTTGACGTCACCGATGATCACGACTGCCGCGCCCAGCAGGCGAGCGGAAGCAGCAGCGGCCAGGCCAACCGGGCCGGCACCGGCGATGTAGACAGTGCTGCCAGGACCAACACCAGCAGTGACGGCGCCATGGTAGCCGGTGGGCAGGATGTCGGACAGGCAGGTCAGGTCACGGATTTTCTCCATGGCCTTGTCGCGGTCCGGCAGTTTCAGCAGGTTGAAATCGGCGTACGGCACCAGTACGTATTCGGCTTGGCCGCCGGTCCAGTCGCCCATGTCCACGTAACCGTAAGCACCGCCGGCACGGGCCGGGTTGACGGTCAGGCAGACGCCGGTGTGCATTTCCTTGCAGGAACGGCAGCGCCCGCAAGCCACGTTGAACGGCACCGACACCAGGTCGCCGATCTTCAGGTTCTCGACATCGCTGCCCTTCTCGATCACTTCACCGGTGATTTCGTGACCCAGGACCAGGCCTGTCTGGGCGGTGGTGCGGCCGCGCACCATGTGTTGGTCGGAGCCGCAGATGTTGGTGGAGACTACGCGCAGGATGACGCCGTGCTCGATCTTCCTGCCGCGCGGGTCCTGCATTTTGGGATAGTCGATTTTCTGTACTTCGACCTTGCCGTTGCCGAGATACACGACACCACGATTACCGGACATGCTTTCACCTCGCTGTTGTTTTTATGAAACTGCGCCGCCCAGGCAGGCAGCGCGTTGATTGCTCGGGTTAGTGCTTGTGGTTTGTCTGTTTTTTGTCTCTCAGGGCCTCTTGGCGAGCCTGCTCGCGAATGGGCTGCGAAGCGGCCCTGGAAATTTAAAGAACGACCGTGCGATTGGCGTTCAAGAACACCCTTCGCTCAATGTGATACCCCACCGCCCGCGCCAACGTGAGCCCTTCGATGTCCCGGCCCTTGGCAATCAGGTCTTCGGGATAGTGGCTGTGGTCCACCACTTCCACGCCCTGGGCGATGATCGGGCCTTCGTCCAGGTCGTTGTTGATGTAGTGCGCCGTGGCGCCCACCAATTTCACGCCTTTGTTATAGGCCTGGTGATACGGCTTGGCGCCCTTGAAACCCGGCAGGAGGGAGTGATGGATGTTGATCGCCTTGCCATCGAGCTTGCGGCACAGTTCCGGCGACAGCACTTGCATGTAGCGCGCAAGGATCACCAGCTCGGCGCCGGTGTCTTCGATCACCTGCCACACCTGCCGCTCCTGGGCAGGCTTGTCGTTCGGGTCCAGGGGAAAATGGTAGTAGGGAATCTGGTGCCAGTCGGCCAGCGGCTTGAGGTCCGGATGGTTCGAGACCACGGCCACCACATCCATGGAGAGTTGGCCGATGCGCTGGCGGTAGAGCAGATCGTTCAGGCAGTGATCGGCCTTGGAGACCATGATCACCACTTTGGGTCGGTAGTTGGGTGGCGTCAGTTCGAAGACCATGCCGAAGGCTTGCGCCCGCTCAGCCAGGCCCGCGCGAAAATTCTGCTCGTCAAAACCGTCGGGCTGGCGAAACTCCACGCGAATGAAGAAGCGCGCCGAGAGCCGGTCGTCGAACGAGTGATGCTCGGTGACGTAGCAGCCCTGCTCGAACAGAAAGCGGGTCACCGCGTCCACCGTGCCGAGCACGCTGGGGCAGTCGGCAGTCAGGATCCATGTGTCTGGGGCGCGGCTCATTGCGGTGACTCCTGTTCGAATTTAACGAAGCGACACAAAACCCCGTGGCGAGGGAGCTTGCTCCCTCGCCACAACAGCATTCCAAGGCCAAGAATCAGGCTTGCACGCTCAACCCATACTCCGCCGCCGCATCCTGCAGCCACAGCCACCAGTAATCGGAGAAGCTGCGGCGGATCACCAGTTCCCAGGTGTCTTCGGCAGTGTGGCGGATTACCAGTTGCGACTTGGCGAACACCGTGCCCACCGCCTTGCCCACCGGAAAGTTGCTTGGGTGAACATCGTAGCTGGTGGATTTCATCAGCACGTCGCGCACGTTCGGGCCGGACAGTTCGAGTATCTGCTGGCCGCCGCTGACGTTGACGATCTGGATGTGCAGGTCGCCCAGGGCTTCACGCAGCTTCTGCTCGGCGGCGAACTCTTCGCCGGTGGGGACTACCAACAACCATTCATCCGGGCCGAGCCATTGCAGGCTGGTTTCGCCCTTGATGACGACGGTCAGGGCACCTGGCAATTCCAGGCCCAGGGCCTTGTGCACACCGGCGGCGAACGCCGGGTCGTGGCCGTCGCCCCGAAGGGTCAGGTGGCCCAGGAGTTTTTTCTCGCGCACGGTCACACCGGCATTCTTGCGACCCTTGCCCACCAGGCTGGCGAGGTCGGCATGATGCAGCGACGACTCGGCCTTGGCCCCGGTGGTTGGGCGTTGTTGGTACACGTTGACTGCGGTCATATGGAGCACCCGTTCCGTAGATTGATCGTTCCCACGCTCTGCGTGGGAACGATCAGGTATCAAATATTCTGCCGATCGCCTTTCGGATCGAAGAACACCGAAGAAACAATCTCTGCCTCGATCACGCTGCCGTCGGCCAATGGCGCGAACACCCGCTCGCCGAGGCGCTTGAGGCCGCCCTTGACCACGCCCATCGCAAACGAATAACCCAGGGAGTTATGCGCATAGCTGGAGGTGACGTGGCCGACCATCGACATCGGGATCGCCTGCTTCGGGTTGAACACCAATTGCGCGCCTTCCGGCAGCCAGACATTTGGGTCGATCGGCTTGAGGCCCACCAGTTGCTTGCGGTCTTCACGCACGCAATCTTCGCGATTCATGCCGCGCCAGCCGATCCACGAGAACGGCTTGGTTCGGCCGACGCACCAGCCCATGTTCAGGTCGTCCGGGGTCATCGAGCCGTCGGTATCCTGCCCGACGATGATGAAGCCCTTCTCGGCCCGCAATACGTGCATGGTCTCGGTGCCGTACGGGGTCAGGTTGTACTTCTTGCCGGCCTCGACAATCTGCTCGAGCACGCCCATGGCGTAGTCGGCCTGCACGTTGATTTCGTACGACAGCTCACCGGTGAACGAGATCCGGAACACCCGGGCCGGCACGCCGCCCACCAGGCCTTCCTTCCAGGTCATGAACGGGAACGCGTCCTTGTCCAGGTCGATGTCGGTGACGTCGCCGAGCAGCTTGCGGCTGTTGGGGCCCGACAGGGTCATGGTCGCCCAGTGGTCGGTGACCGAGGTGAAGTACACCTTCAGGTCCGGCCATTCGGTCTGGTGATAGATCTCCAGCCATTGCAGTACGCGCGCCGCGCCGCCGGTGGTGGTGGTCATCAGGAAGTGGTTGTCCGCCAGACAGGCTGTCACGCCGTCGTCGAAGACCATGCCGTCTTCCTTGCACATCAGGCCGTAGCGGGCCTTGCCCACGTCCAGCTTGGTCCAGGCGTTGGTGTAGACGCGGTTGAGGAACTCGCGGGCATCCGGACCCTGGATGTCGATCTTGCCCAGGGTCGAGGCATCGAGCAGGCCGACGCTGTCACGCACGGCCTTGCATTCGCGCTTGACCGCGGCATGCATATCTTCGCCGTTCTTCGGAAAGTACCAAGGGCGCTTCCACTGGCCGACGTCTTCGAACTCGGCACCGTTTTTCACATGCCAGGCATGCAGCGCGGTGAAACGCACCGGCTCGAAGATGTGCCCACAGTGCCGACCCGCCACCGCGCCGAAAGTCACCGGCGTGTAGTTCGGACGGAACATGGTGGTGCCCATCTGCGGGATGCTCACGTTCAGCGAGCGGGCCGCAATGGCCAGGCCGTTGACGTTGCCCAGCTTGCCCTGGTCGGTGCCGAAGCCCAGTGCGGTGTAGCGCTTGACGTGTTCCACCGACTCGAAGCCCTCGCGGGTGGCGAGTTCGATGGCGGCGGCAGTGACGTCGTTCTGCAGGTCGACGAATTGCTTCGGCGCCCGTGCGGTGGCTTTTTCATGAGGTACCTGGAACAGCGCCAGGGTTGGCTCTTCGTGACGGCTCAGGGCTTTGGGCAACACGCCCTCCACCGCTTTGAAGCCGGCTTCGCTGGCCGCGCGCACGCCGCCTTCAAAGCCGTCGGCCAAGCTATCGCCGAGGCTGTAGACGCCGTTCACACCACCGACGCAGACACGTTTTTGCGGTGCTTCGCCCGGTACGAAACCGAGGATGTCTTCACGCCAGATCGGCTTGCCACCCAAGTGCGAAGCCAGGTGGACCACCGGGCTGTAGCCGCCGGAGCTGGCCACCAGGTCGCAGTCCAGCCATTCACCGGGGCTGGTGACTTTGTGGGCGCGGACGTCGATCGCGGCAACCCGTGCCCCGGTCACGCGCTTGCTGCCACGGGCCTCGATGACGGCGCTGCCGGTGAGGATCCGGATGCCCTTGGCGCGCGCTTCTTCCACCAGCGCGCCACGTGGGTTGCTGCGCGCGTCGGCGACGGCGACCACTTGCAGGCCGGCATCGAACCAGTCCAGGGCGACGCGATAGGCGTGGTCGTTGTTGGTGCTCAGCAGCAGTTTCTTGCCCGGTGCCACGCCGTAGCGGCGGATGTAGGTGGACACGGCGCCGGCCAGCATGTTGCCCGGCACGTCGTTGTTGCCGTAGACCAGCGGACGCTCGCAGGCGCCGGTCGCCAGCACCACGCGCTTGGCGCGGACGCGGTTGATGCGCTGGCGAACCTGGCCGATCGGTGCGCGGTCGCCAAGGTGGTCGGTGAGGCGCTCATGGATGGTCAGGAAGTTATGGTCGTGGTAACCGTTCACCGTGGCGCGAGGCAGCAATACCACTTCGGGCATCGAGCGCAGTTCAGCCACCGCGGCAGCGACCCATTCGGTCGCCGGCTTGCCGTCCAGGCTTTCACGGGAGTCGAGCAGGCTGCCGCCGAACTCTTCCTGCTCATCGGCCAGGATCACTCGGGCACCGCTGCGGCCAGCAGCCAACGCGGCGGCCAGGCCGGACGGGCCAGCGCCGACGATCAGCACATCGCAGTGACGGTTCATGTAGTCGTAGGTGTCCGGATCGTTCTCGGTCGGCGAGCGACCCAGGCCTGCGGCCTTGCGGATGTACTTCTCGTAGGTCATCCAGAACGATTGCGGGTACATGAAGGTTTTGTAGTAGAAGCCCGGCGGCATCAGCTTGCCGCCGACCTTGCCGAGAATCCCCATCATGTCGTTGTTCACGTTCGGCCAGCCGTTGGTGCTGGTGGCGACCAAACCCTGGTACAGCGCCTGTTGCGTGGCGCGCACGTTCGGGATCTGCGTGGCTTCGGTGGCGCCGATCTGCAGCACCGCGTTCGGCTCTTCGGCGCCGGCGGCGAAGATGCCACGCGGACGGGAATACTTGAAGCTGCGACCGATGATGTCGACGCCGTTGGCCAGCAGCGCAGCGGCCAGGGAATCGCCTTCGAAGCCTTTGTAGGTCTGGCCGTTGAAGGTGAATGTCAGCACTTTGTTGCGGTCGATCCGTCCGCCGTTGGACAGGCGATTGATCTGGCTCATACCTTCTCTCCCAGAGCCTGTGCAGCCGCTTTCGGACTGTCAGCCTTGTCGGTGAACTGCGGCTTTTCGCCGATCTTGTAGGTTTCGAGAATCTCGTAGGTCACGGTGTCACGGGTCGCGTTGAAATACTGGCGGCAACCGGCGACGTGGTCCCACAGCTCATGGTGCAAGCCGCGTGGGTTGTCACGGAAGAACATGTAGTCGCCCCACTCCTCGTCGGTGCAGGCGTTCGGATCCAGCGGGCGCGGGATGTGCGCCTGGCCGGATGCATGGAATTCCTCTTCGGAGCGCAGTTCGCCGCAGTGAGGACAGAAGATGTGCAACATAGGGATTTCTCCTGTTAGTGGGCGACGGCAGCAGCGCCGTGTTCGTCGATCAGTGCGCCGTTGTGGAAACGGTCGATGGAAAACGGCGCGGCCAGTGGGTGCATTTCACCCTTGGCCAGGCTTGCAGCGAAGACGTTGCCCGAGCCCGGGGTGGCCTTGAAGCCGCCGGTGCCCCAACCGCAGTTGAAGAACATGTTCGGCACCGGGGTCTTGGAGATGATCGGGCAGGCGTCCGGCGTGGTGTCGACGATGCCGCCCCACTGGCGGTTCATGCGCACGCGGGACAACACCGGGAACATCTCGACGATGGCCTGGATGGTGTGCTCGATCACCGGGTACGAACCCCGCTGGCCGTAGCCGTTGTAGCCGTCGATACCGGCGCCGATCACCAGGTCGCCCTTGTCGGACTGGCTGATGTAGCCGTGCACGGCGTTGGACATGATCACGCTGTCGATAATCGGCTTGATCGGCTCGGATACCAACGCTTGCAACGGGTGGGATTCGACCGGCAGGCGGAAGCCCGCGAGCTTGGCCATGTGCCCGGAGTTACCGGCGGTGACCACGCCGACGCGCTTGGCGCCGATGAAGCCCTTGTTGGTTTCGACTCCGATGCACACGCCGTTTTCCTTGCGGAAGCCGATCACTTCGGTCTGCTGGATCAGGTCCACGCCCAACGCGTCCGCCGCCCGGGCAAAGCCCCAGGCCACGGCATCGTGACGGGCCACGCCGCCGCGACGCTGGACGGTGGCGCCCATCACCGGGTAGCGGGTGTTTTTCGAGCAATCCAGGTACGGGATCTCGTCGGCGACTTGCTTGGCGTTGAGCAGCTCGCCGTCCACGCCGTTGAGGCGGTTGGCGCTGACACGGCGCTCGGAATCACGGATGTCCTGCAGGGTATGGCACAGGTTGTAGACGCCGCGCTGGGAGAACATCACGTTGTAGTTCAGGTCCTGGGACAGGCCTTCCCAGAGTTTCATCGCGTGTTCGTACAGGTGGGCCGATTCGTCCCACAGGTAGTTGGAGCGCACGATGGTGGTGTTGCGCGCGGTGTTACCGCCGCCCAACCAGCCCTTCTCGACCACGGCCACGTTGGTGATGCCGTGTTCCTTGGCCAGGTAGTAGGCGGTCGCCAGGCCATGCCCGCCACCGCCGACGATGACCACGTCGTAGACCTTTTTCGGGGTCGGCGTGCGCCACATCCGCTGCCAGTTTTCATGATGGCTGAGTGAGTGTTTGAAGAGGCCGAAGCCCGAATAGCGTTGCATAGTCATTTACTCCAAAACCGACTCAGCGATAAACCGGGAAGTCCGCGCACAGGGCCGCCACTTGCTGCGCGACATTGGCCTCGACATCGGCATCGCCGAGGTTGTCGAGAATGTCGCAGATCCAGCCGGCCAGCGTGACGCATTGGGTAACCTTGAAACCGCGCGTGGTCACCGCCGGGGTGCCGATGCGCAGGCCCGAGGTCACGAACGGCGACTGTGGGTCGTTCGGCACGGCGTTCTTGTTGACGGTGATGTGGGCGCGACCTAGCGCAGCATCGGCGTCCTTGCCGGTCAGGCCCTGGCGAATCAGGCTGACCAGGAACAGGTGGTTATCGGTGCCACCGGACACTACATCGTAGCCACGCTTGATGAACACGCCAGCCATGGCCTGGGCGTTATCGATCACTTGCTGCTGGTAAGCCTTGAAGCCAGGCTCCGCCGCTTCCTTGAAGCACACGGCCTTGCCGGCGATCACGTGCATCAGCGGGCCGCCCTGGGCGCCGGGGAATACTGCGGCGTTGAGCTTCTTCTCGATTTCTTCGTTGGCCTTGGCCAGGATCAGGCCGCCACGTGGACCGCGCAGGGTCTTGTGAGTGGTAGTGGTCACCACGTCGGCGTACGGCAGCGGGTTCGGGTACAGGCCGGCGGCGACCAGGCCGGCGACGTGGGCCATGTCGACGAACAGCAGCGCACCGACCTTGTCGGCGATCTGGCGGAAGCGTGGGAAATCCAGGGTCTTGGAGTAGGCGGAGAAACCGGCGACGATCATCTTCGGTTTGCACTCGACCGCCAGGCGCTCGACTTCGTCGTAGTCGATCAGGCCGGTGGTGGTGTCGATGCCGTATTGCACCGCGTTGTAGAGCTTGCCCGAGGACGACACTTTGGCACCGTGGGTCAGGTGACCGCCGTGGGCCAGGCTCATGCCCAGGATGGTGTCGCCGGCTTGCAGCAAGGCCAGGTACACGGCGCTGTTGGCCGACGAACCGGAGTGCGGCTGGACGTTGGCGTAATCAGCGCCGAACAGTTGCTTGGCGCGCTCGATGGCCAGGGCTTCGACCTTATCAACGTGCTCGCAACCACCGTAGTAGCGCTTGCCCGGATAGCCTTCGGCGTATTTGTTGGTCAAGCCGCTGCCCTGGGCCTGCATCACACGCTTGCTGGTGTAGTTCTCCGACGCGATCAGTTCGATGTGATCTTCCTGGCGTTGCTCCTCGGCATTCATCGCCGCCAGCAGTGCATCATCGTAGCCTTGGATTTGGTCTTGCTTGCTGAACATCGCGTCTCTCCCAGCGGCGGCGGTGCGCCTTTCGTCTCGGTGAGGCACGGACCGTTTCGGTCGTGCCCTTTGGATGCGATGGTATGGCCGGCGCAGGCAGGTCAAATGCCTATGGACGCCACGCAAAGGTGCGTTTACGACATGCGCTCAAATGGAATGGAGCACCGGCACTGTGGCGAGGGAGCTTGCTCCCGCTGGAGGGCGAAGCCCTCCCAAAAAGGCCCACGCAGATCTGCCTGATAAACAAGATGTCAGGTCTTGGGGCTACTTCGCAGCCCAACGGGAGCAAGCTCCCTCGCCACGGGGTTAAGCCATTGCTTGGCGAACCGCGAGCAAGACCAGGAAATGCGCGGGATAAAGGCCATACGCCCAGCGCCGCATCGGCAATGGATGAAAACGACTGGCATGTCGCAAGAGCATCAGCCCCAGCCATGGCGCAATCAGGCAAGCCACCAGCCCCCAAATCGCCACCGCATCCCCCAGCCATGCCGCGCCATACAGGACCCGCCATTGATTGGCCGCCACGCAGGCCAATCCCGGCAGCAACGCGAAATACCAGGGCCGGCGAAACACCAGCAACATCGCCACCGGCAGCAGCACGCCGTAGAAGCCGAACATCAGCCGCGACGAAAACAGCGCTGCCAGCAGCAACGCCGTTGCGGCCAGGCATCGCGCCTCCAGCGTGGGCGTCTGCCAACAGCGCGCCACCAATAACCCAAGCATCAACGTTGGCATGACATTCAAGGTGGCGGGGTCGGGAATGAACAAGCGATAGGGAATTTCACTGACGGCACTGAACAGCAACAGCCAGCCCAGGTAGCGCCACGGGTTGCTGCTGGCATCGTTGCGCGCCAGGTTCGCCGCGATCGCCAGGCAGAACCACGCAAACGCCAACCGCCCCGGCACATACAACCAATCGGCGGAAAAACCGACATATCGCAGATGATCAAGGATCATCGACAACAGTGCCAGCCACTTGAGCAGGTCCAGCGCGCCATCACGTCGCCCCATGTTTATATCGACTCAATGACAAGGTCTTTTCCTGACAGAAACATCCCTTATGTTCCCCCATCAATCTTGGGTAAAGTGCGCACCAGAATCGTTCACGGCGTTGTGGACCCAAGCACGCCGAACCATGGAACCCCTCATCCGGGGAATTCCGCCAGGGATCTCTTACCCAGGACTCTCTATTCAAGGAGCAAGGCCATGACCGACAAGAGTCAACAATTCGCCAGCGACAATTATTCCGGCATTTGCCCCGAAGCCTGGGCGGCCATGGAAGAAGCCAACCAGGGTCACCAGCGCGCCTATGGCGATGACGATTGGACTCATCGCGCGGCAGATGGCTTTCGAGAGCTATTTGAAACCGACTGCGAAGTGTTCTTCGCGTTCAATGGCACGGCGGCCAACTCCCTGGCCCTGTCGTCGCTGTGCCAGAGTTACCACAGCGTGATCTGCTCGGAAACCGCCCACGTCGAAACAGACGAATGCGGCGCGCCGGAGTTTTTCTCCAACGGCTCCAAACTGCTGGTGGCACGCACTGAAAACGGCAAGCTGACCCCCGAGTCGATCCGCGAGGTTGCCCTCAAGCGCCAGGACATCCACTACCCCAAGCCCCGCGTCGTCACCCTGACCCAGGCCACCGAAGTCGGCAGCGTTTATACGCCGGAAGAAATCCGTGCCATCAGCGTTACCTGCAAGGAGCTGGGGCTGAACCTGCATATGGACGGCGCGCGTTTCTCAAACGCCTGTGCCTTCCTCGGCTGCAGCCCGGCCGACCTGACCTGGAAAGCCGGCGTGGACGTGTTGTGCTTTGGCGGCACGAAAAACGGCATGGCGGTGGGTGAAGCGATCCTGTTCTTCAACCACGACCTGGCCGAAGACTTCGACTACCGCTGCAAACAGGCCGGGCAACTGGCGTCGAAAATGCGCTTCCTGTCCGCGCCCTGGGTCGGCTTGTTGCAAAACGACGCCTGGCTCAAGCACGCCCGCCATGCCAACCACTGCGCGCAATTGCTCGCCGAGCTGGTCAGCGACATTCCCGGCGTGGAACTGATGTTCCCAGTCCAGGCCAACGGCGTGTTCCTGCAACTGTCGGAACCGGCCATCGCCGCGCTGACTGCCAAGGGCTGGCGCTTCTACACCTTCATCGGCAAGGGCGGCGCACGCTTCATGTGCTCGTGGGACACCGAAGAAGCGCGAGTGCGGGAATTGGCGGCGGATATTCGGGAAGTGATGGCGGGCTAAGTAGAAACACACTCAAGACCGGGCCGGGACACCTGTGGCGAGGGGATTTATCCTTTCGCCACGGGTAAATCCCCGTAGGCACGAGTAAATCCCTCCAGGCACAGAGGGATTTACACCTGCCTGAGCGAGCAAATCAGAAATCGATCCGCACGTCCCCCTTCGGCACGCTGCAGCACGACAGGATGTATCCCTCAGCCTCGTCGTCTTCAGTGATCCCGCCGTTGTGCTCCATCTCCACTTCCCCGCCCAGCTTCAAGACCTTGCAGGTGCCGCAGATGCCCATGCCGCAGGCCTTGGGAATCATCATGCCGAGCTTGGCGGCGGCGGCGTGGACGGTTTCTCCCGGCCCCACGCGAATGCTCTTGCCCGATGAGGTGAATTCCACCATGTGCAGGTCCGCCGCGTCGATTTCAGGGGCGTCGGCCGCTTGTTCGGCCTGTTCCACGGCGTCGGCACGGGCTTCCGGTGGCGTGGCGCCGAAGGATTCCTCGTGATAACGCTTCATGTCGTAGCCGGCCGCTTCCAGCAGGCGCTTGACGGCGGTCATGTACGGGGTCGGACCGCAGCAGAACACTTCGCGCTCCAGGAAGTCGGGCACCATCAGTTCCAGCATCTTGTGGTTCAGATAACCGCGATACCCGGCCCACGGCTCGCCCAGGCCATGCTTTTCGCAGATCAGGTGCAAGCTGAAATTGTCGATCCGCGAAGCCATGTGCTCCAGCTCGCGGTGGTAGATGATGTCCTTGGGCGAGCGGGCGCTGTGGATGAAAGTCATGTCGACATTGGCGTTGGTGTCGTAGAACCAGCGCGCCATGGACATGCACGGCGTAATGCCCACGCCGCCACTGAGGTACAGCACTTTCGGGCTCGGGAAATCGATGGCGTTGAACAGCCCCACCGGCCCGTGCACCGCCAGTTCCTGGCCTTCGTGCAGGGTGTCGTGCAACCAGTTGGAGACCTTGCCCCCGGGCACGCGCTTGATCGTTACGGAGAAGCTGTAGGGCACGGACGGCGAGCTGGAGATGGTGTAGGAACGCATGATCGGCTGGCCTTCGATTTCCAGCTCCAGGGTGACAAACTGCCCAGGCTTGAAAAAGAACATGATCGGCTGGTCGGCCATGAAGCAAAAGGTGCGCACATCCCAGGTTTCCTGGATGACTTTGACGCAACGCACGATATGTCGGCCATTGGCCCAGGTCTGGGTCGTGACCGGGTTCAGGAAATTATTGGACATGCTGATCTCCACGGCCGACTGCCGGCCTTCATGAGGGCGATTGTGCGCAGGCGCCTGCGCCGCCATTTACCTATCTGCGACATTCACATACTTATCGCGACCAGCCCCCAACTACCGGGGCTTGCGCGTCGGGAACAGATTGGGCCATGTCGCCCATGGATAAGGTTGCGCCCCTGTGCGGCCCCACACTCGCCCCCACAGACAAACAGATTTTTTGCCTTGCGTAGCACAACCGATCAGCCACTTTTTTGATGGTCACGTAGAGGACCATGAGGACAAAACGATGGACGTCACCACTACCCTGAGCCTGGGCGATCCGCTGGAACCCGCACGCAAGGCCACCGCGCAGATGCTCCAAGAGCGCGAACGCACCTTTTCGCTGCCGCAACCGTTCTACAGTGATGAACGCCTGTTTGATATCGACATGCAGGAAATCTTCCAGAAGGAATGGTTGATCGCCGGCATGACCTGCGAAATCCCGGCCAAGGGCAACTACCTGACGCTGCAGGTCGGCAAGAACCCGATCATTGTGATCCGCGGTGCCGAAGGCGTGGTGCATGCATTCCATAACGTCTGCCGTCATCGCGGTTCGCGGCTGTGCACCAGCGACAAGGGCAAGGTCGCCAAGCTGGTCTGCCACTACCACCAGTGGACCTACGAACTGGACGGTCGCCTGCTGTTCGCCGGCACCGAGATGGGCGCCGACTTCGACATGAAGCAGTACGGCCTCAAGCCGGTGAACGTGAAGACTGCCGGCGGCTACATCTTCATCAGCCTGGCCGAGAACCCGCCGGCCATCGATGATTTCCTGTCGACCCTGAACCACTACATGGAACCCTACGACATGGAAAACACCAAGGTGGCGGTGCAAACCACCTTGATGGAAAAGGCCAACTGGAAACTGGTACTGGAAAACAACCGCGAGTGCTACCACTGCAACGCCTCGCACCCTGAGTTGCTCAAGACCCTGCTGGAATGGGACGACGTCACCGACCCGCGCGCCGACCAGGCGTTCAAGGACCACGTGGCCGCCTCCGCCGCCGCCTGGGAAGCCGAGAAGATCCCTTACGCCCACGCCAGTTTCGGCCTGCGCAACCGTATCGTGCGCATGCCGCTGCTCAAGGGCACCGTGTCAATGACCATGGACGGCAAGCAGGGCTGCGCCAAGCTGATGGGCCGTATCAAGAACCCGGACCTGGGCTCGATGCGTATCCTGCACCTGCCGCACTCGTGGAACCACTGCATGGGCGACCACATCATCGTGTTCACCGTGTGGCCGATCAGCGCCCAGGAAACCATGGTCACCACCAAGTGGCTGGTGCACAAGGACGCGGTCGAAGGCGTCGACTACGACGTGGCCCGCATGCGCGAAGTCTGGGACGCCACCAACGACCAGGACCGTCGCCTGGCCGAAGAAAACCAGCGCGGCATCAACTCCACCGCCTACCAGCCGGGCCCGTACTCCAAGACCTATGAGTTCGGCGTGGTGAACTTCGTGGATTGGTACAGCGAGCGCATGCTCAACAACCTCGGAGCAGAACCGGCACCTTACCTCAAGGGCGTTCCGGTACAAGGCTGAGCCGTCCATTGACGAACCCCGCAGACATCCTTGGATGCTGCGGGGTTTTGCTTTTTCCACTCGCTCAAGATGCAGATTTCTACTGCATGTCATTCGCGTCGGAATCCAACGGCGTCTCGCCGATGACAATGCGGGAAATCTTGCCATCCAGGCCGTTCTCACGAACATAAACCAGCCTGAAATCGGCGTTATCCTCATTGCGCTCGAACGTGTTGACCGTTATCGCTTCGTCGAGGCCGATATCGCGCTTGATATCGATGACGGCATAGTCATCCGTGATGCTACCGCCAGGCGAGTCGTAGACCATCACACGCGTGCCCGCAGAAATGCCGCGTAACTTCATCGACCGCGCTTCATCATTCTCACAACCGCGCGCGGGCAATCTCAGGGACTGGCTTTGGCCTGCGGGAATGACGCAGGTGGTGTCCCCGGCCGGACTGGCCTGATTCGCTTCATAAAAATAGAACCCGCCCTGAGTCAATGCAGCGGCATAGGAGAAGGCATCACCGGCCTGGTTGAAGTTGATCGCCAGGAAATTCGGCGCGGTACGCTTGCCCATCGCGACTGCGCAATGAGTGTCCACGCGTCGCTCAAGCCAGGTCAGGTTGTTGTCCAAGGCCGCTGCGTGGTCCGCAGTAGCCCCCCAGGTGTGGAACTGATTCATCACGAACAGCCTCGGCCAATGACCAAATCCAGACGCCCATACGTGCGCGTCGTACTGTTCCCAACGCGATGGGCAGCTCCACTCGTGCTCCAGAACCGTGATGCCCAAGTCCCAGTAATTCTGGTTTTCCCACTGCTTGTCACGCAGCAGATGGAGGGTCTTGCCATCGATCTCATACGCTCCCGCGCTCCGGTCAGTCAGGATGACCAGGCGCCTGCCGCTGGCGATTATCTGGGCCAGCGTTGGCCAGGTGGGGTCTTCGGCGTAAGGACTTGGGTCGAACACCCAGTCCGCCAAGCCAGGTACACGGCTAAGCGCGTCTTGCAGGTTGATCCGGTCGACGTAGTTTTCCAGCAACAGGGTGACCACAACCTCCGGACTGCTGCGAAGGAACGGCAGGAACACGTCGTTCAATACGTCGACAAGCATCCGGTCATTACGCACATCGCAGCGCCCCGTCTCGCCTGCGTGGCAGAGGTAGACATCAGCCTCTCCCGACAGATTGCCGGGGTGCAGGTCTAGCATGAAGCCGCGCACGCCTCGCTCCAGTTGTGTGCGCATGTCGTCCACGTAACCGTTGTGTGCGGTCACCCAGGTGTATTGGTTGAAGGGTTTGCCGAGGTCATCGATGCCCGGCGCGGTTTCCCCCGCAAAAGCCGCGGACGCGGTAATCAACAGGGCGCCCGGAAGGCCCCACAGCTTTGGGATTTTCTTGAAAACAGACATTTTATCTTCCGTGAATGAACCGCCCTCCTCATGAGGACGGGAACCGTATTAACCGGAAGATAAAACGAGGCGTACAGCTCCAATCCATTTCTCGATATAAAAAAGCTCCCACAACGGATCTGCGACGCACCGAAGATTCCTTGTGGGAGCCTGCTCGCGAAGACGGTTTCACCTTTATCCAATCAACTCGAAGAAGACCACCTCACCGACCCATCCTCCCCATAGAACGTCTCGACAATCGCCTCCCCTTTCAGCGCCACCTTCACATACCCGTTCAGCACCCGCTCCGGATAAGCCTCGTCGCCCGCCAGCTGGGTTTCCGACCACAACACCCGGGCATGTCCGTTCAACTCGCTCGTGGTGCCATAGGGAATCGCCCCGTGCCCGGCGCAGCGCGCGTGCAACCCGCCTTGCGGCGCATAGCAGATGCCATTGTGCAAATGCCCCCAATACCAGTAATCCGGCTCACGCCCCAGGGCATCGCACACTGGTTGGTAAAGCGCGGTCTTGTGGTGCCCGGATATATCGAAGCCCTGATGATGGCTGAGGACCATGAGTTTCTTGCGCTTGGGCAGGGTTTTCATCCACTCGATCTGTTGGGTGTTGAGGGTGCCGTCCATGTACAGGTTCATCGCGTCCGAGGCGTACGCGCTGTCGAGGCCGACCACCAACCAGTCATCGTTGTACAAGGCGAAATAGCTGGTGCTCTGTTGCACCGGAAAACGCGCCGCCAGTTCCTTGAAATAGCCATGGGCGCCGCTGTACATCTCATGGTTGGAATTGAGGGTAAACGAACCGTGCTTGCCCTGCGGCCAGCCGGCCATGTCGACGTCCTCCTGGGAATGCGTGCCGGCGTAATAGACATCGCCCAGGTGAATGGTGAAATCCGCCTGGGCCAGTTGCATCTGGTTGGCGACGGCCACAGCGGGCGCATGGCTGTCGAACGGCCCGGTGCCCCAGTCGCCGGCGATGGCCAGCACCACGTCGTTGTCCATTTTCACCAGCGCCGGGTTCGTGGCGAACGGCGCATGGTGGCGCAGGTTTTCGATCCACTTGAGCAGCGCCTCGCTCCACAGCAGGTCCAGCAGTTCCCATTTGCGGCAGCCCAGTAACGTACCGTCCTTGAGCACGCGGGTCGGCAATTCTTCTTCTTTTTGCGGCAGGGGCGTGACGTTGCCGATCTTCAGGATCGACAAACCGTGGGCCAACTCCCACGGCACCGCCGGCTCGTCGTCCGGCAGATCCCCGTGATCGATAACGTGCCGGGCCTGGTCGTGGCCTCGTTGCAGCAGCTTGACGATGGCCTGAAACTCCTCGGGTTCCAGGTCGTTGACGAGTTTTTTCCAGGACATTTCCAGCCGCGTCACCAACCCGTGCAGACGGACCTTGACCTTGTCGAACTCATGCTCCCAATGGTGCAGTAATGACATGTGGACGCTCCTTCGCTATGCCCTGGGCTACAGGGTTTTCATGAATTCGATCAGGGCCCGCTTGTCGACGTCCGACAGTTGCGTGCCATACAGGTGACCGCCGTTGTGGTTGCCTTCCAGGCGGGTGTCGTATTTGAAATCCGCCGACGCCTTCATCTGCGCGCCGCGGGTGATGAAGCCGACCTTCTCCTGGTCGTAGATGTCGGAGCCGGTGTAGAACACCTGCGGCCGCTGCTCCGGCGCTTGCAGCAAATCCCACAGGGTCGGCACCGAACCGTTGTGCAGGTACGGAGCCCGCAGCCAGATACCATCGGTGGGGGTGTTGCTGTAGCTCTGGGTCTTGCGGTAGGCGCCAAAGTCGAACGGCGGTTTCTTGAAGCCGTGGAAGGCCGTCACCAGGCCGGTGGTGAAGGAGTTCAGGCGATGGGGATCGGTGCCCAACTGGTCGATGTTGGTGGTGACCTGGCCGGTGTCGCTGCGGCCGAAGTCGTGGCAGCCGGCGCAGTTTTTCTCCCAGATCGGTTTGCCCTGGGCGACTTTCCCCTGGTCCAGGGCGAACGGCCAGGCCGGTGCCTTATGGCCCAGTAGCCAGTTGGTGACGCGATTGAAACTCGGTGGCAGCACCGAATCGGGCGTCGCGCCCACGGCCATGGCCGCCGCGTAGTTGCGTTCGTGGATCTTGTTGTTATTGCCGTCCCAATGCAGGTACATGGACTCCCGAGGTTTCTGGTTCCAGACCTGCGGCAGGTCCACGGTGCCAATGGTGGAATCATCCGGGAAGCCGAACACCACCATCTTGGTCGGGTTGAAGGTGTCGGTCCGTCCTGGCCCTTGGGCCGGGCGCAGCTTCTGCCAGGCGTACGCTTGTTTCTGCTTGAGCAACGCGCTCTTGGCCATCGGGATGATCAAGTAGCGGTTGTAGAGCTTTTCGAAAAAGCCCAGCTGGAACTTGCCGGTGATTGCAGTCATGACCGCGTCGGGGGTGAATTTCGGATCGCTGGCGCATTCGTAGGCGAACCACTGGAAGGCCTGCAGTTGCAGGGTATTGGCCGGCGCGGCGGCGACTGGCACCGCGACGTCAGTGGCATTGGCCCGGTAGGAGCCGGTGTGGCACAGGGCGCAGTTGGGCTCCACGGTCGGGTAGCCGAGCTGCCGCTTGGCCATGCCGATGGGCAAGTCGTTGCCGTTCTCATAGAGAAAACCGAACACCTCGTAGCCACCCGGCCTGGGCAGTTTTTCCGGACACATCTGCGGCAGCACGGCGAACAGGTAGTAGGGAATCCGCGCTTCGATGCCCAGGCCGATGGCGGCGTATTTGTAATGGTCTTCATCGGAGGCGAAGTCCGGTTGTGGCACTTCCCGGATCATCTGGTACCAGGTCTGGTAGCCGATGAAACCCAACAGCAAGAGCACCACCAACGTGCCGACCTTGAAACCGTGGCTCTGCCAGCGCAGCGCCCAGCCGGCACGCCAATCCCGCCAACCGGCGCAGAGCAAGGCCAGGGGACGATTGGCCACCGGGCTGCCCAGGTACAGCAGCACGCCCAGGATCAGGAACATGCTCAAGTCGCCCATCAGCATCGGCACGAACAGCGAGCCCTGGTTGTTGGTGTTGATCAGGTAGACCCAGAACACCACGGCCACCAGCCGCGACAGCACGCACAACCATGAATGCACCACGAAACGCGGCGCGTTGAAGCCCGAGGGCATGTAGAACAGGCTGATCCCCACCAGCAACATGCCGGCGTTTTCCAGCCAGGGATCGGACAATACGGGCGGCAGACCGATCATGGACGTCAGCAACGCCGGCGCGAATAGCGCCGGGATCGCGAAGACCATGTTCATGACAATCCCGACCCAGATGACGCGTTGGAACCAACGGATGTAAGTGTTCATCGCATCCTTTTCCTTATTCTTGACTCACCACAAAACCCATGTGGCGAGCGAGCTTGCTCCCGCTGGGCCGCGTAGCGGCCCCCAAGACTTCAAAAGCGACGACTGCTTCGCAGCCGAGCGGGAGCAAGCTCCCTCGCCACGGAGCGCAGTCAGCTAGCCCAATGCAGTCTTCTCCAGGTGCTCAAGAATGATCGGATACACATCCACCACCGCATCCTTGCCGAACATGCAGTCGATGTGGCCGTACCCCGGTATTTCATGGCGACTGAACAGTTGCGGACCGTGCATGTCGCACAGCCGCTCGTAGGTCTTGAGGGTGCTTTGCGGCAAGTAGCACTGGTTGTCGGCGCCGCTGATGAAGCAGATCGGCAACTTCAGCCGGTCGAAATGCGGCATGTAGACGTCGTTGCCCTTGAAGTCCACCAGATGCCCCTTGCGCACGATCAGCGCCAGGTGCTCGAAGGTCTGGATGTTCGACTCGCCGAACAACTCATGCAGGTTGTCGTGCAGGGTTTCGTTGAGGGTATCGTGGCGGTACAGCGAGGCGTACATGAAGGTAATGCGATGGCAGACCGGGTTGGTGCAATAACCCTGGGCCTCGATCCGGGCATAGCCGTTGAGGGCCTTGTCGTAGAGTTTGTTGAACCAGCTTTCCTTGGTGTCGGCGTACGCCGTCATGGACTTGATGCCGATGGCATCGAGCATGCCCGGCAAATGCAACCCGGCCTTCAGCCCCGTGGCGGTGGCGACCACCGTGTCGGCGGCGATCTGCGAGCAGACCACCGAGCGCACGCCCTGCAAGCCCGCCAGCATCGACATGAAGAAGGTCGTCGCGCCGTAGCAATGCACCACGCACTGCACGTCACGGGCCAGCGTTGCCTGCTGGATCTGCTCGATCGCTGCCTTGAAGTCGTACTGGGCCACCTGGTCGCCGTTCCATTCATGCTTGCTGGCCGGCAACAGGATGCTGACGCGCAGGTCCAGCAGCCAGACGTCGTATTCGTGCTTGCACAAATACTCCAGCAGGTTGGTGTGGATGGTGTCGGTGGAGAAAATATTCGAACCCACGCCCAAGCCATGGACCAACATTACCGGACCTTTGCTGCCGGCCTGGTAGCGGGTCAGGCGCAACTCGACGTTGTCTTCGGTCTGGAAGAAATGCACCACCGGCGCTGGCGCATCCAGCGGCCGTTTCAAGCGAGGCGGCGCGTCCGGGTTGAAGTAGACGTCGCCGGCGAAGACACCGCCGTAGCTCTCCCACAGGATCCCGGCGAAGAACTTGCCGAACCGCGCCAGTGCCTCCACGCGCTCGCGCTCATTGCGGGCGTTGAGCACTTTCATGGTGGTCATCTGCTTGGCGAAGTCGGCCGGCAGAATGTGCATCACCCCGGAGCCGATTACCGTGCCGGTCTTGTCCGGCCCGCGATACAGCGTGACGTAGAGCGTACTGGTGTCGTGCCAGATGTTCAGCACGCCATTGTCCTCGGGCACGGTCTTGAAGGCGCTGAAGAAGTAGTCGCTGCCATCCTCCGCGGTCAGCTTCATGTCGTAGTTCATGTGGCGCACGCCGACCTGTTCCTGGTACTGCTCGAACAGGTTGAACACGCCATTGCTGGCGACCAGCGGCTTGGGCGACAGCAGCGGCGCATCGAGGGTGCCCACCAGCGTCGCCGCATGCTCCGGTTCCTTGATCAGGCGATCGAGGTCGGCGGCGGTGATGGTCAAGGTGAATTCGATGGGTGAGTTATCGGCCTTGCCGCGCTTGGCCGCCGCTTCGTAAAGGTTGAGGTCGGTGCCTTGGGGCTCGGTGAACGCCGTGGAGAAGTAACCCTTCATGGTTTCGGTGAACTGCACGCCGAGGGTCGGCGCCGCCACCGGTTTGCGCGGAGCCGACGGCAGCGTGTAATCGATCAGCCAGCCGCGATCAGCCGCCAGCAACCCCATGTTGCGCTCACTCACCGCCGAAATGGTGAGCAGCGGGTTGACCGCCAGGGACGTCGGGATCACCGAGCCGTCCGTCACATACAGCCCCGGGTAGACGTCGGTGCCACTGGCGCCGCTGAACACTTGGCCCTTGTGGTTGACCACACCCTGGACTGCGTCCTCGCCCATCACGCAACCGCCCAGCGGATGGACCGAGACGATGCTGTGCTTGAGCAGCTTGGTCCAGATCGGGTTCTCGACCCAGATCCCGCCCAGGGCCTTGGTGCTCAGGTGCAGCCGTTCGTTGCCGAGGGTGACGTTCTCCTGTTCGCCGACACCGGGCCAGTCGATGCGCAGCTGATCCTGGTTATCGAGGACCATGCGGCCCTTGCCGTTGTCATGGCTCATGATCAGGTAGGTCTGCATGTTGTGCAGCGCGCCGTAATACGGGCCGCGCAGGAAGCTTTCGGCCTCGCGGCCCTTGTATCTGAGACTGGCACCGAAACCGGTGTCGGTGGGCACGCCGATCATCTCGGCGAACGCCGCCATGCTCGGCACCATGGCCCGGCCAAGGGCGCCGGGGATCGAGCCTTCCTCGATCACCATCCGGCTGCGCCAGTCGCCCTCGGTGCTCATATCGATCACCGACGTGATGCACGGCCCCACCGGCTCGAGCTCCTTGGCCGAATGGGCACCAAAGCCGATGCCATTGATAACCTGGTCGCAGTTGTGGCCAAAGCCGAGGATGTCACCGTTGCCGCTCATGTTTTCGCCCAACTGGGCAGACATCGACAGGCCCTTGTCCCGCGAGCGCAGCATAATCTCGGTGGAGCCCAGGGTGCCGGCGGACACCACGACGATGTCGGCGCGGACAAAAAGCGTCGGTGCCGAGAACATCTCGCGACCACTGTCCAGGTACTGGAAATGCACAATCCAGCCGTCGCCCTCGCGCTCCAGGTGCCGCACTTCGGCCTGGCAGAAAATCTCGGCGCCGTGGTTCCAGGCATCCGGCAGGTAGTTCATCAGCGTGGTGTTCTTGGCCTTGTTGTTACAGCCCGAGACGCAATCGCCACAGCCATTGCATGGCAGCTGTTCGACACCGACGTGATTGAGGTTATTGGGCAGCTTGTCGAAGGTCACGTTGATCGGCGGCTTGTAGAAATGCGCACCCTGCTTGAGGTAATCCGCTGATTTCTTGTGGGCGTCGAGCTTGGGCAGGTTCGGCGAGGATGCCGGATAGGGATTGGGCTTGAGCATCTCCCGTGCCCGGGCGTAGCCGTCCTTGAGCAGCGTGTCGCTGTGCTCGCGCATTGCCTGGGGCCAGCGTGGATCTTCGAAGACACCGGGTTCGGCTTCCAACGCGACGTTGGCGTTGATCAGCGAAGTCCCGCCCAGGCCACACCCGACCACAACGTTCTGCTGGGCGTTGACGTGCAGGTCGAACAACCCGGTCCGTGAACCGATGTGGCCGTCCGGGTCATGCACCTGCAGTTCCTCGGTGGCGGCGAGCAACGTGTTGGGATACTCGCCAGGCTGGATCTCCCGGCCCCGCTCCAGCAGGCAAACCTTGCGCCCGGCCCGGGACAAGCGTGACGCGGCAATGCCGCCGCCGTAGCCGGAGCCGATGACAATCACGTCGTAGTGTTCCTTGATTTCACTGATGGGGGTCGAGATCCGTGTCATGTTCAAGTCCTCTCAGGCAGAAGGGGCAACTCTGCGGTTGCCTGTAAATTCAAAGGCGCACGAACGCCTGGCCACTATCCCGTACGGGTTGAAGCGGCAGTCAACGGTGACCGGGGAAACACTCAGGCGTTATAGGCGTGCACGCTGATTGGCCGAGCGACGATGGATGCGTCGAGGCAGCGCGGTGGACGGCGTCGGGTTACACGTCGGGGCTGAATGGGGTATTGGAGTGGGGGCCTTGCTATCCATCGTGCGTTCTCCCTGAACCAGATATGGATAAAGTCTCGCTGTCCTTGTGCCATGAGTGAAGACAGGCGACACCTGTCCGTCAAGGCGGTTCCTTAGAACTGTATGAAATTTGATCTATCGCGTTTCGAGCTAAGCCAGCCGCGGCTTTCAGAACTCCGCAAACAAGTTATCCACATCGCCACCCACAGTAATTGGGGACAAATGTGCAGGTGACGGGGATCTTTGAGCGCCAATGTGAATAAAATCCGTGACTTAGCCAATGACAACGGTTTACTGACGGCTTGATCGTTTTTTGACCAGACCGATGCAGGTCGCGACCTACAAGGGCTGTAGCTCAGAGCGAACACCTTATCCACAGAACCGCCAACAGCGTTTGGGGGTAATTTTGACGGTTCTGTGGAAAACCCAAGGAAGGCGCCGCAAATCGGCGTTTTCCGGTGATTTTTTCGGAGACATGAGGAGTTTGGCTATTATTTGATCAAATCTCTGAAAGAACCGCAGCGCTTGGCTTGTAGCGGATAGCGAACATCTTATCCACAGAAGCGCCAACAGAGATTGGGGGCAAGTTTCCCCCGGACGATGTTTTATTCACAGCAAAAAGCCAATGAAAACCGCGAGTTAGATTGGCTATTTTTTAAGCAAAGGGCTGGAGAGCGCGATTGGCATAGGGCGCAGCGAGGGGCGAACAGGTTATCCACAGAGGCGCGCACAAAGATTGTGGGCAAAACCAGAACTCCATGGGAGCGAGCCTGCTCGCGAAGCGGTGTGTCACGCGAATCTTATATCGACTGACCTATAGCATTCGCGAGCAAGCCCGCACACAGGGGTTTATAGAGGGTCGGGGTTAGCGAACCACCCCCTCCTCTATCAGCAATTTTAGAATCGCCTGAGCCCCTTCCTCCGGGCTGACACCCTTGAGTACCTGCCCGCCTCCGCCGCTGGCCTTGGCGGTAGCGGCTTTCATGCGGTCGGCGCCGCTCTTGGCCTTGATCACTTTCAAGCGCTTGGGCCGGGGCTTGGCCGGTTGCAGAGCCGCCACCGCCAGCAAGGCATCGTCGATGATTTCGACTTCTTCAGCGTGCAATGCCCCACGCCGCGCCGGGCCGTAGGCGCTTTGCCGAGGTTTTGGCGCAGCGTTATCCACGGTGGCGAGAAACGGCAGGCGCACCTTGAGCCGTCGCCGCTGACCACGAGGCAAGGCTTGCAGCACCAGGGCCGCGCCGTTTTCGATGGATTCGACCTGCGCCAGCCCCACCACCAACGGCCACCCCAGGTTCTCGGCCAGCAGGAACGGCAACATGCCCGAGCCTTCGCCGGTTTCCGCCTGGCTGCCGGTGAGCACCACTTGGGCGCCGGCATCCCGCAGATAGTCCGTCAGGGCCGGCAACGCGTCGGCCCCGTTCGGGTTCTCCAATACATGTAGCTCATCGAGCCCCATGCCCAGGTAGGCGCGCAGGGCCGGTTCGGCCACGTCGCCGGCGTGCAGCACTTGCAGGTCATTGCCGGCCAGTTGCAGGCCCAGCTCCACGGCGCGGGCGTCTTGCTCGGCACGCCGTGGCCGGCCGGAGGTCGGGTGGGCGCCGATGGAGACGAGGCTGATCACTTGGGTACTCATGAACGTTTCCTTAGCTTAAGCCGCATCGCGCCTGGCTTCGTTGCGGTAAGCCTCTACCGCCGCGATCAGGGCCTGGAGAATCGCCGCGCTGTCACCGATCACCGACAGGTCCGCACGCTTGATCATGTCGCAGCCTGGATCGAGGTTGATCGCCACTACCTTGTCGCAGGCGCCAATGCCTTGCAGGTGCTGGATCGCCCCGGAAATGCCCACGGCCACATAGACCCGCGCCGTGACCCAGGTGCCGGATGCACCGACCTGGCGATCGCGGGCCATGAAGCCGTCGTCCACCGCCACCCGCGAAGCGCCTTCGGTAGCGCCCAGGGCTGCGGCGGTCTGATGGAACAGCGCCCAGTCCTTGACCCCGTTGCCGCCGGAGAAAATGAATTCGGCCTCGGCCATCGGGATCGCACCCGGGTCCACGGCAACCGCGCCAAGATCTTCGATCCGCGACAAGCTACGGGCCACGCTTGTGGATAACTCCACCGGCAAGGCTTCGTGACGGGTTTCGCTGACCGGTTCGGCGCATTCGGCCGCCGCCAGGATCAAGCGCGCCAACGGTCGAGCCAAGTCTTGCAGGCCCGCACCGGCGCGACCGATGCATTCTTCGCCCTTGACCTGCCAGACCCGCGTGGCCGGGCGCTCGCCCAGGGCTGCGGCAAAGCGCCGGCCCAATTCACCACCGCCGCTGCGACTGTCAGGCAGCAGCCAGTGGCGTGGGTTGAACTGGTTATCCACAGCCCGCAAGCCTTGCACCCGTTGCTCCGGTGCATAACCGCTGAATTCCTCGCCCTCGAGTACCAGCAAGCGGTCGACACCCGCCGTGGCGAAGGTGCTTTCCTTATGCTCGCCAAACACCACGGCCAACACTGCGCCGTCGCTGCCGGCCAACTGATGGGCCAGGCCGAGCAAATCGCGGTCGTGGCTGCTGAGGCGGCCACCGACCATGTCCGGAACGACGCAAATATGGAATGCCGGTTGCGGCACCTGATGCAGCGGCAATTGCACTTCGACGGCAGCGGTGCGCTTGCTCGCCCCACCTTGCTGGGCGCCGCTGCGGTCGATGCGCTTGATGCCGTTGGGGCCGATGAAACCGACACCATGCACATTCTTGCGGATGACGCCGTTGGGCCCCATCCAGCTGTGCTGCAACGGTTGCATAGCCGCGTGCAGCGGGTGCAAGCGGTTGCGGGCGATCCACTCGGCGCGAGGGTCGCGGCGGATGATGTCGCTCATTAATGCACCTCCGCAGGTTCACGTTTGGCCGGGGCCACGGGCTTGCTCGGCGCCGCGTCTTCCAGCAGCGCATCGGCCACCAGTTCGGCAATGTCCTTGATCATCGGTCGTGGTTCGACCACGCCTTCGAGCATCGCGGTGCACTGCGGACAACCCACCGCCACCAGTTCGGCGCCGGTTTCACGGATGTCGTCCATGCGCATGTCGGGAATGCGCTGCTTGCCCGGGATGTCAGTGATCGGCGCACCGCCGCCACCGCCGCAGCAACGCGAACGGAACCCGGAACGCTGCATCTCTTTGACCTCGATGCCCAGCGCACGCAGCACTTGGCGCGGCGCCTCGTATTCGCCGTTGTAGCGGCCCAGGTAGCACGGGTCGTGATAGGTCACGCTGTCGCCCTTGTGCTGGCCGAGGTTCAGCGCGCCAGCGTCGATGATTTCCGCCAGGTAGGTGCTGTGGTGCTGCACCAGGTAGTTGCCGTCGAAGGCGCCGTATTCGTTTTTCAGCACATGGAAACTGTGGGGGTCGCAGGTGACGATGCGGTTGAAGCTGTACTTGGCCAGGGTCTGGATGTTGCGCTTGGCCAACAGCTGGAACGTCGCTTCGTCACCCAGGCGCCGGGCCACATCGCCGCTGTCGCGCTCTTCGAGGCCGAGCACGGCGAAGTCGATCTTCGCTGCCTTGAGCACTTTGACGAAGGCGCGCAGGGTGCGCTGGTTGCGCATGTCGAAGGCACCGTCGCCGACCCAGAACAGCACGTCGGTGGATTTCTTCTCGCTGAGCAGGTTCAGGTTCAGGTCCGCCGCCCAGTTCATCCGCCCGCCCGGGGCGAAGCCGCCCGGGTTGTCGGTGGCAATGAGGTTTTCCAGCACCTCGGCGCCCTTGTTCGGCGTCGCGCCTTTTTCCAGGGTCAGGTGGCGGCGCATGTCGACGATGGCATCGACGTGCTCGATCATCATCGGGCACTCTTCGACGCAGGCCCGGCAGGTGGTGCAGGACCACAGGGTCTCGGCGTCCACCAGGCCGTTGACGATCGGCTGGTGCGGATTGCCGCCGTGCTCACCCACCGGTTTACCCGGATACGGGCTGCCGGCGAATTTCGCATCGGTGCCGCCGGCCAGGCCGACGACCATGTCCTGGATGAGTTTTTTCGGGTTCAACGGCTGGCCGGCGGCGAACGCCGGACAGGCCGCTTCGCACTTGCCGCACTGCACGCAGGCGTCGAAACCGAGCAGTTGGTTCCAAGTGAAATCCTTGGGTTTTTCCACCCCCAGTGGTGCGGCGGGGTCGTTCAGGTCCAGCGGCTTCAAGCCCGTGGAGCGGCCGCCACCAAAGCGCTCGGCGCGGCGGTGCCAGGCCAGGTGCAGGGCACCGGCGAAGGCGTGCTTCATCGGCCCGCCCCAGGTCATGCCGAATAACAACTCCGACACGCCCCACAACACGCCGACACCCAGGATCGCCGCCACCAGCCAACCACCGAAGTTTTCCGGAAGGATGCCCGCCACCGGCAAGGTCACCAGGAAGAACGACGCCGAGAAGGCCAGCAGGCTTTTCGGCAGGCGCATCCACGGGCCTTTCGACAGACGCGCTGGCGGGTTGCGCCGGCGCAGATACATGAAGATCGCGCCCACGAACATCACCGCCGACATCAGCAGCAAGGCGTAGCCAAGGATGCGGTTGTGCAAGCCAAAACCGTGCACCAGGATCGCCAACACGATCGATGCCACCGCACCACCCGCCGTGGCGACGTGGGTGTTGGCAATGTATTTGTCCCGCGCCACCACGTGGTGCAAGTCCACCATGTAGCGCTTGGGCATGGCGAAGAGGCCGCCGATCAGGTCGACTTTCGACGGTCGTCCCCGACGCCACATGTTCACCCGCCGCAGGGCGCCCAGGACCGCGAGGCCCAGGGCGGCGAACAGCAGGATTGGAAGAAGGGTGTTCAACATAGGTGTTGCTCCCAAAGACCTCAGGGTCATGTGCGCGCCAGTGAGAGCGACGCACCTACGTGTGGCGAGGGAGCTTGCTCCCGCTGGAGCGCGAAGCGCTCCCAAAACAGCCCCAGGTGTAAACCTGACGCTCCTCGACTGATCATCTGGGGCCGCTTCGCCCGAAACGTCGGGCCGGCCCAGCGGGAGCAAGCTCCCTCGCCACAGGTGATGGTGTTAAGCCGTTAGAAATCCTTGCACAGCCGCAGGGCGTCGTAGATGGCCGCGTGGGTATTACGCTGGGCCACGCAGTCGCCGATGCGGAACAGCAAGTAGCCATCGCCGCTCTGTTCCAGGCACGGCTGGGGCTTGATCGCGAACAGGGCTTCGACGTCGATCTGGCCCTTGTTGCGCGAACCCTCCTTGAGCGCGTAGTAGATTTCTTCGTCCGGCCTCACGCCGTTCTCCACCACCACCTGGTCCACGACGCGCTCTTCCTTGGCACCGGTGTATTCGTTCTCCAGCACCGCCACCAGCTTGTCGCCTTCGCGGTAGACCTTCTCCAGCATCATGTCCCCGGTCATGATCACTTCCTTGGGGTACATGCTGCGGTAGTAGGTAGGGAACGACGTCCCGCCAATGGCCACGCCCGGCTTGATGTCGTCGGTGACGATCTCGACCTGGCTGCCCTTGTCGGCGAGGAAATCGGCCACCGACATACCGGTGAACTCGCAAATGGTGTCGTAGACCAGCACGTTCTTGCCCGGCGCAACCTTGCCGTCGAGCACGTCCCAACTGCTGACCACCAGCCCTTCGGCGGCGCCCCAGTGTTCGTTCTGCTCCAGGTTCGGATGCCCGCCGACGGCCAGCACTACCACGTCCGGACGCAGGTCCATGATGGTCGCCGCGTCAGCCGCCACGCCCAGGCGCAGATCGACTTTCAGCCGCGCCAGTTCCAGCTGGAACCAGCGGGTGATACCGGCGATCTGGTCCCGTTGCGGGGCTTTCGAGGCCGTGGTGATCTGCCCGCCGATGAATTCCTTCTTCTCGAACAGGGTCACGTCGTGGCCACGTTCGGCGGCAACGCGCGCTGCTTCCATCCCGGCCGGGCCGGCACCGACCACCACGACTTTGCGCTTGGGCCCGGTGGACTTCTCGATGATGTGCGGCACGCCCATGTATTCACGGGATGTCGCGGCGTTCTGGATGCACAGCACGTCCAGGCCTTGGTACTGGCGGTCGATGCAGTAGTTGGCGCCGACGCACTGCTTGATCTGGTCGATCTGGCCCATCTTGATCTTGGCGATCAGGTGCGGGTCGGCGATGTGGGCACGGGTCATGCCGACCATGTCGACGTAACCGCCCTCCAGGATCCGCGTGGCCTGGTTCGGGTCCTTGATGTTCTGCGCGTGCAGCACCGGGACCTTGACCACTTCCTTGATACCGGCGGCCAAGTGCAGGAACGGCTCCGGTGGATAACTCATGTTCGGGATGACGTTGGCCAGGGTGTTGTGGGTGTCGCAACCCGAGCCCACGACGCCGATGAAATCGAGCATGCCGGTGTCGTCGTAGTACTTGGCGATCTGCTTCATGTCCTCGTGGGACAAGCCGTCCGGGTGGAACTCGTCGCCGCACAGGCGCATGCCCACGCAGAAATCGTCGCCCACTTCGGCACGCACGGCCTTCAACACTTCCAGGCCGAACTTCATGCGGCCCTCAAAGCTGCCACCCCATTCGTCGGTCCGCTTGTTGACCCGCGGGCTCCAGAACTGGTCGATCATGTGCTGGTGCACGGCGGACAGCTCGACGCCGTCCAGGCCACCGGCCTTGGCCCGGCGCGCGGCCTGGGCGTAGTTGCCGATCACCCGCCAGATCTCTTCCGGCTCGATGGTCTTGCAGGTGGCACGGTGCACCGGCTCACGCACGCCGGACGGCGACATTAGGGTCGGCCAGTTGAAGCCGTCCCAGCGCGAGCGACGACCCATGTGGGTAATCTGGATCATGATCTTGGCGCCATGCTTGTGCATGGCGTCGGCCAAGTTCTGGAAATGCGGGATGATGCGGTCGGTGGACAGGTTCACCGAGCTCCACCATTCCTGCGGACTGTCGATGGCGACTACCGACGAGCCGCCGCAAATCGCCAGGCCGATGCCGCCCTTGGCCTTCTCTTCGTAATACTTCACGTACCGGTCGGTGGTCATGCCGCCGTCGGTGGCATAGACCTCGGCGTGCGCGGTGCTGAGCACGCGGTTGCGGATGGTCAGCTTGCCGATCTGGATCGGCTGGAACATTGCTTCAAAAGCCATGGCGCGATCCTCGACTTACAACGGCTTGACGATGAACAGGCCGTCGTCGTGGCCTTCTTCGGAACCGCCGTAGACCTGCTCGGCCACGGTGCGGATCTGGCTGCCGCGCGCGGCGAGGATCTGGTCCATGGCGCCGGCGAACCAGCCGGTGAACATGTAGTCGACCTTGCGCCCGACCTTGCCGTACACATAGACGAACGCCGAGTGCTCGAGCTTGACGCTGGCGGTGCCTTTGTCCAGGTCGATGTCCTGGATCTTGAACAGGCCCCAGCCACGCTGGGACAGGCGCTTCATGTAGTGCTCGAACACCGCGACGCCTTCCAGGCCGTGGCATTCGGCTTCTTTTTCACACCAGTGCCAGGCGGATTTGTAGCCGGCCTTGTAGAGAATCTCGGCGTAGGCGTCGGCGCCCAGCACTTCCTCGATGCCCATGTGGTTGTTGACGAAGAAGTGACGCGGCACGTACAGCATCGGCAGGGCATCGGACGTCCAGACACCGGTTTCGCTGTCGACTTCGATAGGCAGTTGCGGGGCGATCTTGGCCATGAAAACTTGACTCCGGAAATTCGTGATGTGCCTGCGGCGCGAGTGGCCGCAGGTAAAGGATTCAGTGATGCAGCGGGGTTTACTCGCCCCAGACGTCTTTAAGAACGTTCACCCAGTTCTCGCCCATGATCTTGCGCACCACCCGCTCAGGATGGCCGCGCTTGAGCAGCGTCTCGGTGAGGTTCGGGAACTCGCCCACGGTGCGGATGCCCAGGGGGTTGATGATCTTGCCGAAGCTGGTCAGACGACGGGCGTAGCCCTTGTCGTGGGTCAGCATTTCGAAGAAATCCTGGCCGTGGCCCTGGGTGAAGTCGGTGCCGATGCCGATGGCGTCTTCACCGACGATGTTCATGGTGTATTCGATGGCCTCGGCGTAGTCGTCGATGGTCGAATCGATGCCCTTGGCCAGGAACGGCGCGAACATGGTCACGCCGACGAAACCACCGTGGTCGGCGATGAACTTCAGCTCTTCATCGGATTTGTTGCGCGGGTGTTCTTTCAGGCCGGACGGCAGGCAGTGGGAGTAGCAGACCGGCTTTTTCGATTCGAGGATGACTTCTTCGGAGGTCTTGGAACCGACGTGGGACAGGTCGCACATGATGCCGACGCGGTTCATCTCGGCGACGATTTCGCGACCGAAGCCCGACAGGCCGCCGTCGCGCTCGTAGCAACCGGTGCCGACCAGGTTCTGGGTGTTGTAGCACATCTGCACCACACCCACGCCGAGCTGCTTGAAGATCTCGACGTAGCCGAGCTGGTCTTCGAAGGCATGGGCGTTCTGGAAGCCGAAGATGATGCCGGTCTTGCCCTGCTCCTTGGCGCGACGGATGTCGGCGGTGGTTTTCACCGGGATCACCAGGTCGCTGTTCTCGCGAATCAGTTTCTGGCTGGCAACGATGTTGTTGATGGTGGCCTGGAAACCTTCCCACACCGACACGGTGCAGTTGGCTGCGGTCAGGCCGCCCTTGCGCATGTCTTCGAACAGGTCGCGGTTCCACTTGGCAATGATCAGCCCGTCGATAACGATGCTGTCGGCGTGCAATTCGGCTGGGCTCATCAGGCAGTCCCCTTGTTGGCGATTCATGCGCCGAATCGTGTGCCGGCGCTTTGGGGCCAGCATATGCCGGAGGGCCTTGGCGACCGGGTGCAAAAACGACAGGGGAATTGCCGAAAGCGTCAATCCGCGACAATGGACTACGATGGCCCCCCTCTGCCCATCTGTTATTTACCCGGCGCTTGCGCCAGAATCCGCGGCACCACTGGCTTTCACTGGATTTGAGCGACAACCCGATGAAATCGATTTTCCTCGCCCTGGCATTGATCAGCACCGTCGCCCACGCGACCGAAGACACCGAGCCCAACCCCTGCGACGAAGTTGAAAACGACGTCCAGACCCTCGCCTGTTCCGCCTACGGCAAAGCCGCCGCCGAGCAATTGCTCAGCGAAAACCTGCAAAGCCTCAATGAGCGCCTGCAAACCCGCTACGCCAGCGACAAGGCCCAGCTCAACGACATCACAGCCAAGGTCAAGGCCGCCCAGCAACTCTGGCAAAAACAGCGCGACGCCGACTGCGCCATCGCCGCCTTCCCGGCCAAACCCGGCAGCGACGCCTACAAGATCGCCGAAAACGACTGCATGGCCCAGGTGAGCGATGACAGGTCGGAGTTTTTGGAGTCGATTGGGCAGGAGTGATGCTTGAGCAGCCGCTTGGCACGGTAAGCTGCTTGCACAATTGGTAAAGGAATTTACATGAAAACGTGCGGCATCGAAATCAAAGGCAGCGAAGCGATCATCGCCGTTGCCTCGCTGGACCAGCAGGCGTTGAGCCACGTTACGCTGAGCACTAAGAAAATCGCCCTGGACGATGACGACGAAGCCGCCAACGTCAAGGCCTTTGCCGCCCAGGTGCGGACGTTCGTGACGGACAACGGCATCGAACGCATCGCCATCAAGAAGCGCAGCAAGAAAGGTGAGTTCGCCGGTGGCCCGACCACATTCAAGATCGAAGGGATATTGCAGTTGCTGGAAGGTTGCGAGGTGACGCTGCTGTCGCCGCAGACCATCAATGCGCAACACAAGAAGCACGACTTCGCCCTGCCAGCGACGCTGAATAAATATCAGCATGAGGCGTACAAGGCGGCGTGTTCGGCGTTGATGAAGAAATAGACCTGCCGACACCGCCCGGTGGCGAGGGAGCTTGCTCCCTCGCCACAGGAAATAGTCCAAGTTTCAGCGCTGCTTGCGATACCCCTTCAACCACTCCGCAAACGCCTTGTCCTCGAGCGCATAACCACCGCGATTGGATTTCCACACCAATTCTTTTTCACGCAACGCATCGATACACGATTGGATGGTCTGGGTACCGGGCACGACTTCGCTTCCCATGCTCTTCAGTGCCTTGCTCACCGCCTCCAATGTTGAATCGGTGAAGGGCGCGAAGGGCTCGTTGTTCTGCGAGCGCTCGGCCATGACCTGCAACACGGCGCGTTGCGGCACCGTCAGGGCGTTCCAGGCGCTCTCGAATTCGGTCCAGACGCCGGCGCGCAGCATTTCGGCGCTGTTGCGCAGCAACTCCCCCAAATGGCTCGCCTCACCCAGTTCCAGGGCGATTTCGCCGATGACGCTGCGCAACATCTCCGGACGGCGACCTACCAACTCAAACGCCTGGTCCAGGTCATCGGCGTTGAACTGATTGGTCTGGGCCAAGTGTGCGTTCAAGTGGGTGGTGTACGCCTGGGTGAAGGCTTTGCCCAGCAAAGGAAACGGCGTGATGCTGGACCCATAGAACGGTTGGTTGCGACTCAGCACCAAGTGGGCGAGCTTATCGCGATTGGAACCGGTGAACACCAGCCGCAGGCCGCTGGTATCGCCATCACGCCCCTGATTGAGCTGGTCACGGGCCGCCTTGAGACCGAACATCGCGTTGCCCCCGGCTTCGGTGGTCAATGCATGCTGGGCTTCGTCGATCACCAGCACCACGGTTTTCTCGGCAGCATGGTGCAACAGCTCCAGCGCCTGGGTCAGCGTCGCCCCTTCGGGCAGTTGCGGCTGACTGAAATCCCAGGACAACGTGCGCAAGAAGCTGAGTTTGTCGATGCCAATGGACTTGGCAAGCTTGCGGATGCCTTTCTCATAAGGCACCAACGCGGCGGCAATGGCCGAGGCGATCAGTTCGGCAGGGTCCTTCTCCTTGTTTGCCCAAAGATCGACGTAGACCGCGAGCCAACCTCGCGCCTCGCATTCGGGAATCAAGTCTTCACGCAGGAAGGTACTTTTTCCGGTGCGCCTTGGCGCGGCCAGGAACAGGCCTGAGGTGTAATCCTGGATCCCGGCGCCAATCAGCCCGTCGACAATGTTGCGGGCCAGATCCGGACGCCGGAAGACAAAACCGGGGTGCTTGGACATGGTTTTATACTCAATTATGGCGAAAGGTATAATTTATAGCCGCGAGTATAATTGAGTATAAAAGCCTGTCAAACCGCCGCCCGCTCATCCCCCTGCCGCCGCCGATCCTCCCGCGGACACCGAGCAAACCGAGCCCGATAGCTGCGAGTGAAGTACGACGGCGATTCGAACCCACAGGCAATGCTCACCTCCAGCACGCTCATGTCGGTCTGGCGCAGCAGCTGCCGGGCCTTTTCCAGGCGCAGGCGCAGGTAGAAGTTGCTGGGCGTGTCGTTCAGGTGCAGGCGGAACAGCCGTTCGAGTTGGCGTCGGGTGACGCTGATCGATTCGGCCAGGGCCAAGGTGCTCAGGGGCGGTTCGCTGTGGGTTTCCATCTCACCGATGACGTGCACCAGCTTCTTGTTGCGAATGCCGTAGCGGTTGGCGATTTCCATGCGCTGGTGGTCTTTGCGGGGGCGGATGCGACCAAGCACGAATTGTTCGCTGACCTGGATCGCCAGTTCCGAACCGTGGGCCTGGCCGATCAGGTCCAGCATCAGATCAATGGACGCGGTGCCGCCCGCACAGGTGATGCGCCGGCGGTCGATTTCGAAGAGTTCCTGGGTCACGCTGAGCTGCGGATAGGATTCCTTGAACGCCTCGATCGCTTCCCAGTGCAGCGTGACGCGATGCCCTTCCAACAATCCCGCCTGCGCGAGGACTACGCTGCCGGTGTCGATCCCACCGAGGATGACACCATCGTTGTCCAGCCGGTGCAGCCAGCGCTCCAACACCGGGCTGACGAACTTCAACGGCTCGAAGCCCGCCACGATCCAGAGCGTCGCGCCTTTTTTCAAGGGCTCCAGCGCGGCGTCGGCGTTGACCGACATGCCGTTGCTCGCCAGCACCGCCCCGCCATCGGCGCTCAACACATGCCAGCGGTACAGCTCGCCGCGAAAGCGATTGGCGACCCGCAGCGGCTCGATGGCCGAGATGAAACCGATGGCCGAGAAACCCGGCAGCAACAAGAAGTAGAAATCCTGGGACATGGAGCGCACTCGGTTGGCGGGTGGCGTGCGGACCTTGATACGCCAGTTGCAAGCAGCGTTCAAGCATCCAGGTCGCTGCAGTGCAAGAGCACGTCGCCGCTGTGCGTTTTGAGCAAGCCCCGGCTGCGTACTTTGGCATCACCGGCGCGCAGACGCCGGAACCCATAACAACAAGCTGCCGAGGAACCCGACATGAAAAGACTGATCAGCTCCTGCGTTCTTGCACTCAGCGGTACCGCTTTCCTCAGTTCGGCCACCCTGGCAGCCGAGCCCGCCGCATGCCAGAACGTGCGCCTGGGCGTGGTCAACTGGACGGACGTCATCGCCACCAGTGCCCTGACCCAAGTGATGCTCGATGGCCTCGGCTACAAGACCAAGCAGACCAGCGCCTCCCAGCAAATCATCTTCGCCGGCATCCGCGACCAGCGCCTGGACATGTTCCTGGGCTACTGGAACCCGTTGATGACCCAGACCATCACGCCATTCGTCGAGGCCAAGCAGGTCAAGGTGCTGGAGCAGCCCAGCCTCAAGGATGCCCGCGCCACCCTGGCCGTGCCGACCTACCTGGCCGACAAAGGCCTGAAGACCTTCGCCGACATCGCCAAATTCGAGAAAGAGCTAGGCGGCAAGATCTACGGCATCGAGCCCGGCTCCGGCGCAAACACCCAGATCAAGGCAATGATTGCCAAGAACCAGTTCGGCCTGGGCAAATTCCAGCTGGTGGAGTCCAGCGAGGCCGGCATGCTCGCCGCCGTGGACCGTGCCGTACGGCGCAAGGAAGCCGTGGTGTTCTTCGGCTGGGCACCGCACCCGATGAACGTCAACGTGCAAATGACCTACCTCACCGGCAGCGAAGATGCCCTCGGTCCGAACGAAGGCATGGCCACTGTCTGGACCGTCACCGCGCCGAACTACGCCGAGCAGTGCCCGAACGTCAGCCGCCTGCTGAGCAACCTGACGTTCAGTGCCGAAGACGAGAGCCGGATGATGCAGCCGTTGCTCGATCACAAGGATCCGCTCGAATCGGCGCGGCAGTGGCTCAAGGACCATCCGCAGGACAAGCAGCGCTGGCTCGAAGGCGTGACCACCTTCGACGGCAAGCCCGCCGCCGACAACCTGAAGCTCACCAGTAACTGACTGAACGTTCTCCCTCTGCGCAGCGCTTGTGGCCTGTACGGTTAATTCGAGCACTCAAATTCGAGTGTCAGGACTTGCCAGGCAAGGCGCCATGACGAGTCGTAGCCCGCTACGGCGAGGAATGGCAACGCAGTCTGGCAAGTTCTGGCGCCGAAGTTGAGTGCTCGAATTAGCCACACAGGCCATTAACTGCGCGGTGACTCACCACGCCTGAAGGAATCCGCACCATGAACCACGACGTCATCATCACCTGCGCACTCACCGGTGCTGGCGACACGACCGCCAAGAGCCCCCACGTGCCGGTCACCCCGAAACAGATCGCCGCCGCTGCCGTCGAGGCGGCGAAAGCCGGGGCCACGGTGGTCCATTGCCACGTGCGCGACCCGCAAACGGGCAAGTTCAGCCGCGACGTGGCGCTGTACCGCGAAGTGATGGAGCGCATCCGTGAGGCGGATGTCGACATCATCGTCAACCTCACCGCCGGCATGGGCGGCGACCTGGAGATCGGTGCAGGCGAACGGCCGATGGAGTTCGGTCCCAACACTGACCTGGTGGGCCCATTGACCCGCCTGGCCCACGTCGAAGAGCTGCTGCCGGAAATCTGCACCCTGGATTGCGGCACCCTGAACTTCGGCGACGGCGACACCATTTACGTCTCCACCCCTGCCCAACTGCGGGCCGGCGCCAAGCGCATCACCGAGCTCGGCGTGAAGGCCGAGCTGGAGATCTTCGACACCGGCCACCTGTGGTTCGCCAAGCAACTGATCAAGGAAGGCCTGCTGGACAACCCGCTGTTCCAACTCTGCCTGGGCATCCCATGGGGCGCCCCGGCCGACACCACCACCATGAAAGCCATGGTCGACAACCTGCCGGCAGACGCGGTGTGGGCCGGCTTCGGCATCGGTCGCATGCAAATGCCGATGGCCGCCCAGGCGGTGCTGCTGGGCGGCAACGTACGGGTCGGGCTGGAAGACAACCTCTGGCTGGACAAAGGCGTACTCGCCACCAACGGCCAGTTGGTGGAGCGCGCTGGCGAAATCCTCAGCCGACTCGGGGCTCGCGTGCTCACTCCGGCTGAAGGACGCAAGAAGATGGGCCTGGTCCAGCGCGGCTAAACCCGAATCCGTTCCTTGGATCTGCCGTGAAGGCAGATCCCATGTTCACGCAGACCCGCTCTCACCTTTTCAGATCACCGACCTTTCAGGAAACCACCATGAGCTTCATCACCGACATCAAGACCTTCGCCGCCCTGGGCAGCGGTGTCATCGGCAGCGGCTGGGTCAGCCGTGCCTTGGCCCATGGCCTCGACGTGGTCGCCTGGGACCCTGCGCCGGGTGCCGAAGCGGCACTGCGCAAGCGTGTCGCCAATGCCTGGGGCGCCCTGGAGAAACAAGGCCTGGCCCCTGGCGCTTCGCCGGATCGGCTGCGCTTCGTCGCCACCATCGAAGAATGCGTGCGCGACGCCGATTTCATCCAGGAAAGCGCCCCCGAGCGCCTGGAACTCAAACTCCAACTGCACAGCCAGATCAGCGCCGCCGCCAAGCCGAACGCGCTGATCGGCTCGAGCACCTCGGGGCTGCTGCCGAGCGAATTCTATGAAAGCTCGACCCATCCGGAGCGCTGCGTGGTCGGGCATCCGTTCAACCCCGTCTACCTGTTGCCGCTGGTGGAAGTGGTCGGCGGCAAGAACACCGCACCCGAAGCCGTGCAAGCGGCGATGCAAGTCTATGAATCTCTCGGCATGCGACCGCTGCACGTGCGCAAGGAAGTGCCCGGTTTCATCGCCGACCGCTTGCTCGAAGCGCTCTGGCGCGAGGCGCTGCATCTGGTCAATGACGGCGTGGCGACTACTGGCGAAATCGACGATGCCATCCGTTTTGGCGCCGGGTTGCGCTGGTCGTTCATGGGCACATTCCTGACCTACACCCTGGCCGGCGGTGATGCCGGGATGCGGCACTTCATGGCCCAGTTCGGCCCGGCGCTGCAACTGCCCTGGACCTATCTGCCAGCACCGGAGCTGACCGAAAAACTGATCGATGACGTGGTGGACGGGACGAGCGAGCAATTGGGGCAGCACAGCATTTCGGCGCTGGAGCGCTATCGTGATGATTGCCTGATGGCGGTGCTGGAGGCGGTGAAGACCACCAAGGAAAAACATGGGATGGCCTTCAGCGAATAAACATCCGCCTTGTGGCGAGGGCGCTCGCTCCCTCGCCACAGTTGTGTACACCAGCGACACTCCGTGGAGTTTCACAATGCCCACCCTCACCACTTACAAAACCCGAATCGTCCCCGAATGGGTCGACTACAACGGCCACTTGCGCGATGCCTTCTACCTGCTGATCTTCAGCTACGCCACCGACGCGCTGATGGACCGGCTCGGCCTCGACAGCCAGAGCCGCGAAGCCAGCGGCCACTCGTTGTTCACCCTCGAACTGCACCTCAATTACTTGCATGAAGTGAAGCTCGGCGCCGAGGTCGAGGTGCACACGCAGATCATCGGCCACGACGCCAAACGCCTGCATCTCTACCACAGCCTGCACCTGGTCGGCGGTGATAAAGAGCTGGCCGGCAACGAACAGATGTTGCTGCACGTCGATCTGGCGGGCCCACGGTCGGCGCCGTTCACCGAACCGACCCTGGACCAGCTCAAAGCCCTGCTCGACAGCCAGTCCGACTTGCCGACCCCGGCCTACATCGGTCGAGTCATTGCACTGCCCCCCGCCCGATAAAATCCCGAGGAGATCGCCATGCAACCCGTCGCCGCAATTGCCGACTTCCGCAGCTATCCCCTGGTCCACGCGTTGACCGCTGCGGCAGCGTTGGCCGACCGGGTTCATGTCACGTGGGCCGATGGCAGGATCAGTCCCTTTCATCACCAGTGGCTGCGTGATAATTGCCCGTGCTCGCAATGCGTCTATCGCGTCACCCGCGAGCAAGTCCTGGAAATCATCGATGTGCCCGAGGATTTGGCGCCCGGCGGAGTCGGCGTCGATGATGAAGGTCGCCTGTGCGTGGCCTGGCAGGACGGCCACCAAAGCCAATTCGACCCGGGCTGGCTGCGCGCCCACGCCTATGATGAACAATCCAGGGCCGAGCGCCTGGCGAGCAAGCCACAACGACAACTCTGGCAGCGCGACCTGCACCTGCCGGTATTCGAATACCAGGCGCTGATGGAGGACGCCGACGCGCTGCTCCAGTGGTTGCTGGCGGTACGCGACATCGGCCTGACCCAAGTCCGCGGCGTGCCCACCGAACCCGGTTCGCTGAAACAGATCGCCCAACGCATTTCCTTCATACGCGAGAGCAACTTCGGCGTGCTCTTCAACGTGCAATCCAAGGCCGATGCCGACAGCAATGCCTACACCGCTTTCAACCTGCCGCTGCACAGCGATTTGCCGACGCGGGAATTACAGCCGGGGTTGCAGTTCCTGCATTGCCTGGTGAACGACGCCGAGGGTGGCGAAAGTATTTTCGTCGACGGCTTCGCCATTGCCCAAGCCCTGCGCCAGGAAGACCCCGAGGCCTTCGACGCGCTGTGCCAGATCCCGGTGGAGTTTCGCAACAAGGACCGCCACAGCGACTACCGCTGCCTGGCGCCGATCATTGCGTTGGATGCCCTTGGGCAAGTCTCGGAAATCCGCATGGCGAACTTCCTGCGCGGCCCCTTCGACACCTCCGTCGAGCAGATGCCCAGGCTGTATCGCGCCTACCGCCGCTTCATCGCCCTGACCCGCGAGCCGCAATTTCGCTTGGTGCAGCGGCTCGAACCCGGGCAGCTCTGGTGCTTCGACAACCGCCGCACTCTCCACGCCCGCAACGCCTTCGACCCGGCGACGGGGGCGCGGCATTTCCAGGGGTGTTATGTCGATCGGGATGAGTTGCTGTCGCGGATTCTGGTGCTGCAGAGATAAATCACATCATCGTTCTTCGCGAGCCGCTCGCGAAGGCGTCTTGTGGGCAACCGGATATTGCGGATTTCCACAGGCAAAAAAATCCCCGATCAAGCCGTGACAGGATCGGGGCAGGAGCGTTACTGGAGGAGCTGTGGCGCGAGGGTGACCAAACCATCGTGATTCAGCTTGGGGCCAGTGTGCCCAGTCCAGGATCCGGCGAGTTAGCCGAAAACGACCCGCTCATAGTCATTCGTGACAGATCGACGATTCGCCCTTGCCGCCGCTTCGGGGGGCTACCAGAATCCAGGCACGACCCCAATCCCTGAACAAGGAAAAGCGTCATGATGTACGCCGATTTGATCGACCAGGAAGACCTGCTGGGCCACCTCAAGGCCCTGGGGCTGCAGATACCCAGCGGCGCCACTGCCGAGCAGGCATGCGAGTGCGCTGTGCGAGGGCTGGACAGGGCCCGCGCCAATGAACTGCGGCGGATGGTCAAGGACATGTACACCAGCAGCGCCACCATCCTGCCGGCCGTGCGCCAGGCGATCGACAAGCAGCTGTTGCCCGCGTTGACGCAATACCAGCAGAACCATAGCGGCTGATCGATCCGTTCTTGAGCAAGCCCCGCTCCCACATTTGGCCGAGTCTTCCATGGGAACTCGGTTGAATGTGGGAGCGGGCTTGCTCGCGAATACACGCGACTCGGTTTTAGAGCCTCACACTGGCAAACGTCGATTCATTACGCGCCTGGCTCAGTGCCGACAGCGGCCCGGACAATGGCGACAGCACCAGCGCTTGCGGCAGCGGCATCATCGCCACCTGTTGCGTGGTGTTGGAGCCGACGCGTTCGTCGCGCGGTGGAATGCCGAAGTATTCGCGGTAGCACTTGGAGAAATGCGGCGTGGAGACGAAGCCGCACACCGAGGCCACTTCGATGATCGACATCGGCGTCTGCTTGAGCAGTTGCCGCGCACGAATCAGTCGCAGCTTGAGGTAATAGCGCGACGGCGAGCAGTGCAGGTACTTCTGGAACAACCGCTCCAACTGACGCCGGGACACGGCGACGTACACCGCCAGCTCGTCCAGGTCGATCGGCTCTTCGAGGTTGGCTTCCATCAGCGCGACGATTTCCTGCAGCTTCGGCTGATTGGTGCCGAGCATGTGCTTGAGCGGCACGCGCTGGTGATCCTGCTCGTTGCGGATACGCTCGTAGACGAACATCTCGGAGATCGCCGCCGACAGCTCCCGACCGTGATCACGGCTGATGAGGTGCAGCATCATGTCCAGCGGCGCGGTGCCGCCGGAGCTGGTGAACCGGTTGCGGTCGAGGGTGAACAGGCGCGTGCTCATCGACACCCGCGGGAAAGCCTCCTGCATCGCCGCCAGGCATTCCCAATGCACGCTGCAATCGAAACCGTCCAGCAGGCCGGCGCACGCCAGGGCCCAGCTACCGGTGCAGACCGCGCCAAGGCGACGGGACTGGCGGGCCTGGCTTTGCAGCCATGAGACATGTTCGCGGGTCACGGTGCGCTGGATGCCGATACCACCACACACGATGACGGTGTCCAGGGACGGCGCTTTGTGCATCGAGGCGTCCGGAGTGATCTGCAAACCGTCACTGGCCCAGACTTGGCCGCCATCGACGGTCAGGGTGGTCCAGCGGTACAGCTCGCGACCGGACAATTGGTTGGCCATGCGTAGCGGTTCCACCGCGGACGCCAGGGAAATCAGCGTGAAATTGTCCAGCAGCAGAAAGCCGATGGATTGAGGCGCACGGTTCTGGGGTTGGGCCCCGGAGTTGGACGTCGTCATCGCGGTATCTCCTCACACAAAGCGGGTGATGGCCTCAGGCGGAGGCTCTTGTTATTGCCCATCATTCTCTTGCGTGAGACGGGGCCTTTATCGGAATAGAGCAAATGCCATGCCTAAATTTGAATGGGCGTTCAATAACTCCTGAAAACGACATGCCGGCCTGTCTATATGAGGGGCCTGTCGAGGCTGGGTTCTAATTGCCATCAAGGGCGGCAGGCGCCTGCCAGGGCGGGCTGTGAGCAGATCGGTAGCACTTGTGGTAACTGGGCTGCGCCGTGTGCGCGATGGTTGTCACCGCAAGCGCGGGGACGAACGGTGGGGCGGCGTACAAAGGCGTGACCGACAAGTCACGTCTTATCTGTTTGCGACGCGCCAAAACGTGGCGAGTTTTTATAGCAGTGTGCATTTTACGAGCGGTTTTCGATCATTTTCATGGTGAGGGGATTTATCCCCCTCGCCACAAAATCAGCACTCCACCGCACTGACCGCCAAGCCGCCCCGTGATGTCTCTTTATATTTGTCGTGCATGTCGGCGCCGGTATCGCGCATGGTGCGGATTACCCGATCCAGGGAAATAAAATGCTGGCCATCACCGCGAAGGGCCATCTGCGCAGCGTTGATGGCTTTCACTGCCGCGATGGCATTGCGCTCGATACACGGCACCTGGACCAGGCCGCCCACCGGGTCGCAGGTCAGGCCGAGGTTGTGCTCCAGGCCGATTTCCGCCGCGTTGCACAGTTGTTCCGGCGTGGCCCCGAGGATTTCCGCCAGCCCCGCCGCCGCCATGGCGCAAGCCGAGCCGACTTCGCCCTGGCAGCCCACTTCCGCGCCGGAGATCGAAGCGTTCTTCTTGCACAGGATCCCCACCGCTGCGGCGCCGAGGAAGTAATCCACGACATTGGCGTCGGTCACCGCTTCGCTGAATTTCATGAAGTAGTGCAGCACCGCCGGAATGATCCCCGCCGCACCGTTGGTCGGCGCCGTGACCATGCGCCCACCGGCGGCGTTCTCCTCGTTGACGGCCAGGGCAAACAGGTTGACCCACTCCATCGCACTCAGGGTCGAGCCGATCACGTTCGGTTTGTTCAGTTCTTGCAGGCTGCGATGCAACTTCGCCGCACGCCGACGGACATTCAAGCCGCCGGGCAGGATGCCCTCGTGCTTGAGGCCCTGTTCGACGCAGTCCTGCATGGCCCGCCAGAGTTTCATCAAGCCGCTGCGAATCTCTTCTTCCGAACGCCAGACCTTCTCGTTGGCCATCATCAATTCAGCCACCCGCAGGTTGTGCGTGCGACACAGCGTGAGCAGTTCTTCGGCGCTGGAAAAATCATAAGGTAATTCGGTGGCGTCCAGATCCACCACGCCACTGGAGGCTTGGGCCTGGTCGACGACAAAACCGCCACCGACGGAATAGTAGGTATCGCGATGCAATTCGCCGCTTTCACCTTCGGCCACCAGCGTCATCGCGTTGGGGTGGAATGGCAGGTTTTCGTCAATCAGGCGCATGTCGCGGTCCCAGACGAAAGGCACCGGCAGGCGGCCGTCGAGCAAGAGGGTCTGGGTTTCGCGCAGCAACTGGATGCGCGTGCCGATCTGCGACGGGTCGATCACGTCGGGCCACTCGCTCATCAAACCCATGATCACGGCGTTGTCGCTGCCGTGACCGATGCCGGTGGCCGACAACGAACCGAACAGTTGCACCTCGACCCGACGCACATCGTGCAGCAGCGCCTTGGCCCTCAGCGCTTCGACAAACAGCGCCGCTGCGCGCATGGGTCCCACGGTGTGGGAACTGGACGGGCCGATACCAATCTTGAACAGGTCGAACACGCTGATGGCCATTGCCTTGACTCTCCAGAACGGTCACTTCCGGGCGCAGGAGCGCCCGGTGGCGCAGCTGCTACGCTCAACGCCGGGATGGCCGCATCATCGGGCTTTTGCCTTCGGTTTCAACGTCTGACACCGACGCAATCATGCCCAGCAACGCCGCGTTCCTTTCGCCCAGGTTTTACGACGTTTTTTGCGTCTCAGAAGCCAGTCGAGGGCTGAAAAAATCTGTAAACGACGTCACCAACACTGGATGCGACCCTCCCTGTACTGGATACGACGCGCCCTGTAGGCGTCAGATTTGCACTGGTACATGATCGGTTACGGCTCGTTTGCAAGGCCGCGTGCCACGAAGAGTGCCCACGCGCCACCAACCGCAACTCAAGAAAAGCAAAAAAGCGCGGTTGTCCCGACCGGACACTGCCGATAAAACACCAGGAGTCCACCCATGAAAGGTTCCACGCCGTTGTTGTTGGCCGCCATGCTGAGTCTTCCAATGCTGGCCAACGCTGCAGAACCCGCACAATGCAGTACCGTCAACTTCTCCGATGTCGGCTGGACCGACATCACCGTGACCACCGCGACCACCAGCGTCGTACTCGACGCCCTCGGCTACAAGACCAAGACCACGATGATTTCCGTGCCGGTGACCTACAAGTCCCTGGCTGATGGCAAGAACATGGACGTGTTCCTCGGCAACTGGATGCCGACCATGGAAAACGACATCAAGGCCTATCGCGAAGCCGGCACCGTGGAAACCGTGCGCGCCAACCTCGAAAACGCCAAGTACACCCTGGCGGTTCCCGAAGAGCTCTACAACAAAGGCCTCAAGGATTTTGCCGACATCGCCAAGTTCAAGAAGGAACTGGACGGCAAGATCTACGGCATCGAGCCGGGCAACGACGGCAACCGCTTGATCCAGAGCATGATCGACAAGAATGCCTTCGGCCTCAAGGACGCTGGCTTCAAGGTCGTCGAGTCGAGCGAAGCCGGCATGCTGTCGCAAGTCGATCGCGCCCAGCGTCGCAATACCGCCGTGGTGTTCCTGGGCTGGGAGCCGCATCCGATGAACACCCGCTTCAAGATGAAATACCTCACCGGTGGCGATGAGTTCTTCGGCCCGAACTTCGGCCAGGCGACCATCTACACCAACACCCGCAAAGGCTACGCCCAGGAATGCAGCAACGTCGGCCAGCTGTTGAAAAACCTGGTCTTCACCCTGGACATGGAAAGTACGCTGATGGGCAACGTGCTGGACGACAAGATGAAGCCAGAGGCGGCCGCCAAGGCCTGGCTGAAGAAAAACCCACAGGTGCTCGATACCTGGCTGGCCGGTGTTACCACCATTGACGGTAAACCTGGCCTGGAGGCCGTGAAAGCCAAGCTCGCGCAGTAAAAAGCTTATGCCGGGCGGGTTCGCTCGCCCGGGCTGTTTATTCCTTGCATGCGGACGTTCACTACCATGCTTATTGATCAGAAAATACCCTTGGGCCAGTACATCGCGGGCTTTGTCGAATGGTTGACGCAAAACGGCGCCAACACCTTCGACGCAATCGCGATGTTCCTGGAAACGATGATTCACGGCGTGACGTTTGCGCTGACCTGGTTCAATCCACTGGTGCTTATCGGCCTCATCGCGCTACTGGCGCATTTCATCCAGCGCAAATGGGGCCTGACCGTTTTCGTCATCGCGTCCTTCTTGTTGATCCTCAATCTGGGTTACTGGCAAGAGACCATGGAAACCCTCGCCCAGGTGCTGTTCGCGACCCTGGTCTGCGTCTTGATCGGCGTGCCGCTGGGCATTGTTGCCGCGCACAAGCCGATGTTCTACACGATGATGCGTCCGGTACTCGATCTGATGCAGACGGTACCGACCTTCGTCTACCTCATTCCTACCCTGACCCTTTTCGGTCTGGGTGTGGTCCCGGGCCTGATCTCCACGGTGGTGTTCGCAATTGCCGCGCCCATCCGCCTGACCTACCTGGGCATCCGCGACGTTCCGGACGAACTGATGGACGCCGGCAAAGCCTTCGGCTGTTCCCGTCGCCAGCTCCTGTCGCGCATCGAATTGCCGCACGCCATGCCAAGCATCGCCGCAGGCATCACCCAATGCATCATGTTGTCGTTGTCGATGGTGGTGATCGCGGCGCTGGTCGGTGCCGACGGGCTGGGTAAACCCGTGGTCAACGCACTGAACACCGCTGATATCGCCCTGGGCTTCGAAGCCGGCCTGGCGATCGTATTGCTGGCGATCATGCTCGACCGAATCTGCAAACAACCCGACGCCAAAGTAGGGGGTGACGCATGAGCATAATTCGCTTTGAAGACGTTGACGTGATCTTCGCCCGGGACCCTCGCGAGGCCCTGAAGCTGCTTGACAAGGGCATGACCCGCAACGAAATCCTGAAGAAGACCGGGCAGATCGTCGGCGTGGAAAAGGCCAGCCTCGACATCGAAAAAGGCGAGATCTGTGTGCTGATGGGCCTGTCCGGCTCCGGCAAATCCAGCCTGCTGCGCTGCATCAACGGCTTGAACACGGTGAGTCGCGGCAAACTGTTCGTCGAGCACGAAGGCCGGCAGATCGACATCGCCTCCTGCACCCCCGCCGAACTGAAGATGATGCGCACCAAGCGCATCGCCATGGTGTTCCAGAAGTTCGCCCTGATGCCTTGGCTGACGGTGCGCGAGAACATCAGCTTCGGCCTGGAAATGCAGGGCCGGCCGGAGAAGGAACGCAAGAAGCTGGTGGATGAGAAACTTGAGCTTGTGGGCCTGACCCAGTGGCGCAACAAGAAACCCGACGAGCTGTCCGGCGGTATGCAACAACGCGTCGGCCTGGCCCGCGCCCTGGCGATGGACGCCGACATCCTGCTGATGGACGAACCGTTCTCGGCCCTCGATCCGTTGATCCGCCAAGGCCTGCAGGACGAACTGCTGGAGCTGCAGCGCAAGCTGAGCAAGACCATCGTGTTCGTCAGCCACGACCTGGACGAGGCCCTGAAACTGGGCAGCCGCATCGCCATCATGAAAGACGGGCGCATCATCCAGTACAGCAAGCCGGAACAAATCGTACTGAACCCGGCGGACGACTATGTGCGCACCTTCGTCGCCCATACCAACCCGCTCAACGTGCTCTGCGGTCGCAGCCTGATGCGCACCCTGGACAACTGCAAGCGCATCAACGGTTCGGTGTGCCTGGACCCGGGCGGTGACTCCTGGCTCGACCTGGCCGAAGGCAACACCATCAAGGGCGCCCGGCAGAACGGCGCCGCGCTGGACCTGCAAAACTGGGCGCCGGGGCAATCCGTCGAAGGCCTGGGCCGTTTCCCGACCCTGGTCGACTCCAGCATCGGCATGCGCGACGCCTTGCAGATCCGCTACCAGACCGGCAACAAACTGGTGCTCCACGATAACCAGAAAGTGGTCGGGATCCTGGGTGACAGCGAGCTGTATCACGCGTTGCTCGGCAAGAACCTGGGCTGAGCCCTCGCAAACAAGAACGCCGCGAGATGATCGCGGCGTTTTTGTTTGGGGTGCCAACTGCTGACAAGCCTTCCAGCCATCAGGCGCATTTGGCCTACATGCCAACCGACGAGTGTTATAAAGACATCCCCAAAAGTCCTCGCCCCGGCAAATAGCGACGACTTGTCATAGAACTTATTTTTTGTTGATTGAACGTTCAATCAAAACAAAATAGACTGGCTTTCGTTCCGGCAGACGACATTCGTGCGCCGGATGGCCTAAGGAGATGTGCTAGATGCCCAAGGTCGGTATGCAACCCATCCGCCGCCAGCAATTGATCGAAGCCACTTTGCAGGCCGTCGATCAGGTCGGAATGGGGGACGCCAGCATTGCGCTGATCGCCCGTTTGGCCGGAGTTTCGAACGGCATCATCAGTCACTACTTTCAGGACAAGAACGGCCTGATCGCGGCTACGGCCCAGTACCTGATGACTGTCCTGAGCGAGAACGTCACCGCGCGTCGTCAAGCGCTGACGGACTCGAGCCCGCGAGCTCACCTGAAGGTGATCATCGAAGGCAACTTCGACGCCAGCCAGGTCAACGGCCCGGCAATGAAAACCTGGCTGGCCTTCTGGGCCACCAGCATGCACCACCCGTCTTTGCACAGGTTGCAGCGGATCAACGATCACCGTCTGTATTCCAACCTGTGTTGCCAGTTCCGCCGCGTGTTGCCTGTCGACCAGGCGCGCAGTGCGGCTCGGGGCCTGGCCGCCCTGATTGACGGGTTGTGGCTGCGCGGCGCGCTGTCGGGAGACGCGTTCGATACCGCCCAGGCACACCAGATCGCTTACGAATACATGGATTTCCAATTGGCCAAGGCAGGGGCGCCAGAGCACACAGAACCGCTCGACGCCTGAACCGCCACCGCAGCGCGTAGTCAGCTATAAACGACACGCTCGGTGGTCAGCCAACCACTTATGCACTTGCGAGGACTTTATGGCCCGTTTCGAACTGCAAAAACTCTACATCGATGGCGCGTACAGCGATGCCAGCGGCGACGCCACTTTCGAAGCCATCAACCCGGCCAATGGTGAAGTGCTCGCCCTGGTGCAACGCGCGACGAAAGAAGACGTCGAACGCGCCGTGGTCAGTGCCGAAAAGGGCCAGAAAGTCTGGGCCGCCATGACCGCCATGCAGCGCTCGCGCATCCTGCGTCGTGCCGTGGACATTCTGCGCGAACGCAACGATGAGCTGGCCGCCCTGGAAACCCTGGACACCGGCAAGGCCTACTCCGAAACCCGCTACGTCGACATCGTCACCGGTGCCGACGTGCTGGAATATTACGCAGGCCTGGTGCCTGCCATCGAAGGCGAACAGGTTCCGCTGCGCACCACTTCATTCGTCTACACCCGCCGCGAGCCCCTGGGCGTGGTGGCCGGTATCGGCGCCTGGAACTACCCGATCCAGATCGCCCTTTGGAAATCCGCCCCGGCCCTGGCTGCGGGTAACGCGATGATCTTCAAGCCAAGCGAAGTCACCTCGCTGACCACTCTGAAACTGGCCGAGATCTACACCGAAGCCGGCGTTCCAGCAGGTGTATTCAACGTGTTGACCGGCAGCGGCCGTGAAGTCGGCACCTGGCTGACCGAACACCCGCGCATCGAGAAAATCTCCTTCACCGGCGGCACCGATACCGGCAAGAAAGTCATGGCCAGCGCTTCGAGCTCCTCGCTCAAGGACGTGACCATGGAGCTGGGCGGCAAGTCGCCGCTGATCATCTTCGACGACGCCGACCTGGATCGCGCCGCCGACACCGCGATGATGGCCAACTTCTACAGCTCCGGCCAGGTCTGCACCAACGGCACCCGCGTGTTCGTGCCGAGCCACCTCAAGGCGGCGTTCGAAGCCAAGATCGCCGAGCGCGTGGCGCGCATCCGCATCGGTAATCCAGAAGATGAAAATACCAATTTCGGCCCGCTGGTGAGCTTCGCCCACATGGAAAGCGTGCTGGGCTATATCGAGAAAGGCAAAGCCGAAGGCGCGCGCCTGCTGTGCGGCGGTGGTCGCCTGACCGACGGCGAATTCGCCAAGGGCGCGTTCGTCGCCCCGACCGTGTTCACCGATTGCACCGATGACATGACCATCGTGCGTGAAGAGATCTTCGGCCCGGTGATGAGCATCCTCACCTATGAAACCGAAGAAGAAGTGATCCGTCGTGCCAACGACACCGACTTCGGCCTGGCCGCCGGCGTCGTGACCCGCGACCTCAACCGCGCCCACCGCGTGATCCACGAGCTCGAAGCCGGCATCTGCTGGATCAACGCCTGGGGCGAATCGGCGGCGCAAATGCCCGTCGGCGGCTACAAGCAATCGGGTGTAGGTCGCGAGAACGGCATCAGTTCGCTGACCAACTACACCCGCATCAAGTCGGTGCAGGTCGAGATGGGCGACTACACGTCGGTGTTCTGATCTGACACCGAACCTGGGGCTGGGGCTTTTGTGGCGAGGGAGCTTGCTCCCGCTGTGCTGCGAAGCGGCCCCAACTTCAAGTCCCAGACCATTCAGACAGAACACGGTCGCCCTGTTTGCGACTGCTACGCAGCCGGCCGGGGATAAATCCCCTCGCCACAGGTAGCACAGGCGACCGCGACCTGAACCCAATTCCCGAAGAGGGTGCATTTCATGTCCCAAGAATTCGATTACATCATCATCGGTGCCGGCTCGGCCGGTAACACTCTGGCCAGCCGCCTGACCGAAGACGAAGGCGTCACCGTCCTGCTGCTCGAAGCCGGCGGCCCGGATTATCGCCTGGACTTCCGCACCCAGATGCCCGCTGCCCTGGCATTCCCTCTCCAAGGCCGTCGCTACAACTGGGCCTACGAGACCGACCCCGAGCCGCACATGAACGGCCGCCGCATGGAATGCGGTCGTGGCAAGGGCCTGGGCGGTTCTTCGCTGATCAACGGCATGTGCTACATCCGCGGCAACGCCCTGGATTACGACAACTGGGCCAAGCTGCCGGGCCTGGAAGACTGGACCTACCTCGATTGCCTGCCGTATTTCCGCAAGGCCGAAACCCGCGACATCGGCCCGAATGACTACCACGGCGGCGACGGCCCGGTCAGCGTGACCACGCCCAAGGCCGGCAACAACCCGCTGTTCCACGCCATGGTCGAAGCCGGCGTGCAGGCCGGTTACCCGCGCACCGAAGACCTCAACGGCTACCAGCAGGAAGGTTTCGGCCCGATGGACCGTACCGTCACGCCCAACGGCCGTCGCGCCAGTACCGCACGCGGCTACCTGGACGTCGCCAAGAAGCGCTCGACACTGACCATCGTCACCCACGCCCTGACCGACAAGATCCTGTTCGAAGGCAAGCGCGCGGTCGGCGTGCGTTACCTGGTGGGCGCCGCTGAAGAGCGCGTCGAGGCCCGGGCGCGCAAGGAAGTGCTGCTGTGCTCCGGCGCCATCGCCTCGCCGCAGATCCTGCAACGCTCCGGCGTCGGCCCGGCCAAGCTGCTGGAACGCCTCGACATCCCCGTCGTCCACGACCTGCCGGGCGTCGGTGAAAACCTCCAGGATCACCTGGAGCTGTACCTGCAATACGCCTGCACCCAACCGGTCTCGCTGTACCCGTCGCTGCTCTGGTACAACCAGCCGGCCATCGGTGCCGAGTGGCTGTTCAACGGCACCGGCATCGGCGCCAGCAACCAGTTCGAAGCCGGCGGTTTCATCCGCACACGCCCGGATTTCGAATGGCCGAACATCCAGTACCACTTCTTGCCGGTGGCGATTAACTACAACGGCAGCAACGGTGTGAAGGAACACGGTTTCCAGGCGCACATGGGCTCCATGCGCTCGCCGAGCCGTGGTCGGATCCAGGCCAAGTCCAAGGACCCGCGCCAGCACCCGAGCATCCTGTTCAACTACATGGCGACCGAGCAGGACTGGCAGGAATTTCGCGACGGCATCCGCCTGACCCGCGAGATCATGCAGCAGCCGGCGCTCGATCCGTTCCGCGGCAGGGAAATCAGCCCGGGGATCGAGGTGCAGACGGACGAGCAACTGGACCAGTTCATCCGCGAGCACGCCGAAACCGCGTTCCACCCATCCTGCTCGTGCAAGATGGGCACCGACGACATGGCCGTGGTGGACGGCGAAGGCCGCGTGCATGGCATGGAAGGCTTGCGCGTGGTCGACGCCTCGATCATGCCGATCATCACCACCGGCAACCTCAACGCGCCGACGATCATGATGGCCGAGAAAATCGCCGACAGGATCCGCGGCCGCAAGCCGTTGCCTCGCAGCACCGCGCCTTACTACGTAGCCGGCGATGCACCGGTGCGTGGCAAGCCGTTGCGTGAAGTGACCACGGCAGTGCAGTAACCACTCAAGACCGAGGCGCGGTCTTCGTCGGATCGCCGCCCGGAGCAGGCTCGCTTCCACAGGGGTTCTGAGGTGGACACAGGTTTTGTGACCACCGACGATCCCAACGTGGGAGCGACCCTGCTCGCGAAGGGGCCAGCCCATCCAGCATGGTCTCTGACTGCCGCATCGCAAAACTCCCATCTGCCTTGATCCCTCCCCCGCCCCAGGCCTACTCTAGAGCCACCGCGTCACTGCGCCGCACCTCGCTGCATCGCCACTCCAGACAAGGAGGTTCCATGTTCGACTTCCACCCCCAGCTCAAGCAGCGTTTTGCTGCCTTGCGCACGGGCGCTGAATTCTTTTCCCTGCGTTACGTGCGCGAGTCCGGCCAACACTTGTCGGTGCGCAAGAATGTCGCCGAACCGCCCAGCCTGGGCCATGACGAAGGGGCGATGCTCACCGTGAGGGTCAACGGGGTCGAGGCGTACGCTGCTACCAACGACCTGTCCCAGACCGGCCTGCAATCGGCACTGGAGCGCGCCGAGCAATACGCTCGCCAGCTCAAGCCCCACGCCCTGCTCGACCTGCGCGAGCAGACGGTGTCCAGCGACCGCGCCGATTACTTTTCGCCGCATTTCGACCAGGCGTTCCCTGCGCTGAGCGATTGTTACCAATTGCTCGGCGACGAGTCCGCCGCAGTGCCCCAGGACGAGCGCCTGGTGAACTGGCAAGCCAGCATCGGCCTGACCCAGGTCGAGCAGATCTACCTCAATAGCGCCGGCGCTGAACTGCGCCAGGCCCAACGTTTCATCTATCCGGCCCTGGACGTCACCGCCTTCGACGGCCAGGACAGCCAGACCCGCACCCTGGGCCGGGAAAACTTCGGCCAGCAAGGAGGCTTCGACGTGATCAGCCGTTGCGGCCTGATCGGCGCCGGGCCAAAAATCGCCGACCAGGCCCTGCAGCTGCTGATGGCGCCAAACACCCCGGCAGGCCCACGCGACCTTCTGCTGATGCCCGACCAGATGATGCTGCAGATCCACGAGTCCATCGGCCACCCGCTGGAACTGGACCGCATCCTCGGTGATGAGCGCAATTACGCCGGCACCAGTTTCGTCAGGACCAGCGATTTCGGACACTTGCAATACGGCTCCCGCCTGCTGAACGTAACCTTCGACCCGGACATTCCCGAGGAGCTGGCGAGTTACAGCCATGACGACGACGGCAGCGCCGCCAGCAAGCAATTCCTCATCCGCGAAGGCCTGCTGCTGCGTCCACTGGGCGGGGCACTTTCACAGTTCCGTGCCGGCCTCGACGGTGTCGCGAACAGCCGCGCCTGCGGCTGGAATCGGCCGCCCATCGACCGCATGGCCAACCTGAACATCGAGCCCGGCGACCAATCCCTGGAGCAACTGATCCAGGGCATCGAGCACGGCGTGCTGATGCGCACCAACCGTTCCTGGTCCATCGACGACGCCCGCAACAAATTCCAGTTCGGCTGCGAATGGGGCCAGTTGATCGAGAACGGCGAGCTCAAGGGCGTGGTGAAGAACCCCAACTACCGAGGTATTTCCGCGCAGTTCTGGAAAAGCCTGCGCGCCGTGGGCGACGCCAGCACCTCCCAGGTCCTCGGCACGCCGAATTGCGGCAAGGGCGAACCGAACCAGGTCATCCGCGTCGGCCATGCGTCGCCGGCCTGCGTATTCAGCAACGTGGATGTGTTTGGGGGAGATGCCTGATGAGCACCGTCAATAATCAAGCTGGGGCGTTCAAGGCACTGGTCGACTGGTTGCGCGACGCGCTGCACGAGCCTGAGCAATTCACCCTGGGCTACGCCGCCGAAACGTCGGCCTTCGTGCGCTTCAACCATGGCAAGGTCCGCCAGGCCGGCCAGGTGCAACAGGCCAATGTCAGTTTCAAGTTGATCAATGACGGCCGTCATGCCGACCTGCAGATCACCTTGTCCGGCGACACCGAGACCGACCTGCGACGCTTGGCCGACGGGCTGCAACAATTGCGCGAGACATTGCCGCTGCTGCCAGCCGATCCCTACCTGCTGCTCAACCACAACCATTGGCAGAGCACCAACGTGCAGGACCATCCGCTGCCGGACACCGACCAGGCCGTCGCTGAAATCACCCGCGCCGCCGAAGGCCTGGACCTGGTCGGTTTTTACGCCGCAGGTCCCATCAGCCGTGGCTTCGCCAGTTCGTCTGGCGCGTTCGGCTGGCATCAGGCCAACAGTTTCAACTTCGATTTCAGCCTGTTCCATGAAAATGGCCAGGCGGTGAAAGCCAGCTACGCCGGGCACGAGTGGAGCCACGACGGATTCGCCCGGCGCTTCGAGCAGGCCCGCGAGCAACTGGAATTCCTCGGTCGCCCGCTGCGCACCCTACCGCCTGGCGGATACCGCGCCTACCTGGCGCCGGCTGCGCTGGAAGAAATCATGGGCATGCTCAGTTGGGGCGGGTTCTCGGCCCGGGCAATTGCCAGCAAACAAAGCCCGCTGCAGAAGTTCTATGCCGGCGAAGCCCACTTCAGCCCCAACGTGTGGTTGACCGAGCAAGTCAGCGGCTCGTTGAGCCCGGCATTTTCCGACGAAGGTTATCCCCGCGATGACTTGGGGCTGATCGCCAAGGGCACGGCTAACGCGCAGTTGGTCAACTCCCGCAGCGCCGCCGAATACGGCCTCGCCGCCAACGGCGCAAGCAGCTACGAATACCCCACGGCGCTGGACATGCAGGGTGGGCAACTGGAGCAGAAGTACATCCTCGAAGAACTCGGCACCGGGCTGTATATCAGTAACCTCTGGTACCTGAACTACTCGGACCAACCGGCGGCGCGACTGACCGGCATGACCCGCTTTGCCACGTTCTGGGTCGAGAACGGTCGGATCCAGGCACCGGTGAGCACGATGCGTTTCGACGACAGCGTCTACAGCCTGCTCGGCTCGCAACTCGAAGCGCTGACCCGGGAGCGGGAACTCCTGCTCTCGGCCAGCACCTACAGCCAGCGGGCCACGGCCTCGATGTTGTTGCCGGGGGCGCTGGTCAAACGGTTGACATTGACGCTGTGACACGCGGCCCCCCGCGGCGAGGGAGCTTGCTCTCTCGCCACAAAAAGCGTTTTCGCCACAGGAAATTGTTCACTTTCCATCCAAGAGGTCCCATGCCCAACCGCGCTCCCCTCGACGCCGTCACCGCCCGCTGGCTCCCGTGGGTGGTGGCGATCGCTTTCTTCATGCAGTCCCTGGACGGCACCATCCTCAATACCGCCCTGCCCGCCATGGCCAACGACCTGGCGGAAAACCCGCTGCGCATGCAGGGTGTGATCATTGCCTACATGCTCACCGTCGCCTTGCTGATCCCTGCCTCGGGCTGGATCGCCGACCGCTTCGGCACCAAGAAGATTTTCTTCGGCGCGATCCTGCTGTTCAGCTTCGGCTCGCTGCTGTGCGCCTTGTCCAATTCGTTGAGCATGCTGATCGGCGCCCGGGTGATCCAAGGCCTGGGCGGTGCGCTGATGCTGCCGGTGGGGCGGCTGGTGGTATTGCGGGCCTATCCACGCTCGGAGCTCGTGCGGATCATGGGCTTCATCACCATCCCCGGCCTGCTCGGCCCGCTGATCGGCCCGACCATGGGCGGCTGGATGGTCGAATACATGACCTGGCATTGGATCTTCATCATCAATCTGCCGGTGGGTGTGATCGGCTGCTACGCGGTGTGGAAGTTCATCCCAGACCTGCGCGGCACTGAGCGCACACGCTTCGATGGCCTGGGTTTCCTGTTGTTCGGTGCGGCAATGGTGCTGATCACCATCGCCATGGAAGGCCTGGGGGAACTGCACCTGCCGCACCTGCGGGTGATGTTGCTGCTGTTCGGCGGCATGGCCTGCCTGGCGGCGTATTGGTTGCGGGCCGGGCACGTCGAGAACGCGCTGTTCCCACCGTCATTGTTCAAGACCCGGACCTTTGCGGTGGGCATCCTCGGCAATCTGTTCGCGCGCCTGGGCAGCGGCGCCCTGCCGTTCCTGGTGCCGTTGTTGTTGCAAGTCGCCTTGGGTTATTCGCCCTCCCAGGCCGGGATGAGCATGCTGCCCCTGGCGGCCGCAGCGATGGTCGCCAAATCGGTCGCCCGGCCGCTGATCGAACGCTTCGGCTATCGCATCGTCCTGACCGCCAATACCCTGGCCCTGGGCGTGATGCTGGCGAGCATGGGCTTGGTCAGCGAGCAGACACCGTACTGGCTGTTGCTCGCGCATCTGGCAGTGCTGGGAGCGATCAACTCGCTTCAATTCACCGCGATGAACACCGTGACCTTGATCGACCTGGACGACGCCAGCGCCAGCAGCGGCAACAGCTTGTTGTCGGTGGTGGCGCAACTGTCCCTGAGCCTGGGCGTGGCTTGCGCCGGGGCCTTGCTCGGCGGCTTCACCGCCCAGGTTGGCAATGACGGCGTGGACACGGTGCTGGGCGCGTTCCAATTGACCTTCGTGACGGTGGGGATCATGGCGATGCTGGCGGCGACGATCTTTTCGCAACTGTCGAAGCAGGACGGGCGGCGGCAGAAGCGACCGGATGAGCACATCGAGCATTAAGCTGAGCTCAGCGGGCAGGCCGGTTTGGGGGCGCTTCGCACCCCAGCGGGAGCAAGCTCCCTCGCCACAGGGCTCCGCGGTCTGGCTACACAGCTCGTCCAGATCTTTCGAAGAAAGTGGCACGAGGCTGTTACACTGCGCGACATTTTGTTTTGCAGGCCCGTCCCGTGACCACCATCGCCACCGCTTTTAATACTTTGCCGCTGTCCGCCGCCATGCTGGCTAACCTCGAATCACTCGGTTATGCCCAGATGACGCCGATCCAGGCGCAAAGCTTGCCGGTGATCCTCAAGGGTATGGACCTGATCGCCCAGGCCAAGACCGGCAGCGGCAAGACCGCAGCCTTCGGCATCGGCCTGCTGAACCCGATCAACCCGCGCTATTTCGGCTGCCAGGCCCTGGTGATATGCCCGACCCGTGAGCTGGCCGACCAGGTCGCCAAGGAAATCCGCCGCCTGGCCCGTGCCGAAGACAACATCAAGGTCCTGACCCTGTGCGGCGGCGTGTCCTTCGGCCCGCAGATCGCCTCCCTCGAACACGGCGCCCATATCATCGTCGGCACGCCAGGCCGGATCCAGCAGCACCTGCGCAAGGGTTCGCTGGTGCTCGACGGCCTTAACACGCTGATCCTCGACGAAGCCGACCGCATGCTCGACATGGGTTTTTATGACGCCATCGAAGACATCATCCAGCAGACCCCGGAACGCCGCCAGACGCTGCTGTTCTCCGCCACTTACCCGGTGGGCATCAAGCAACTCGCCTCCAAGTTCATGCGTGACCCGCAGCAAGTGAAGGCCGAGGCATTCCACTCCGACGCGCAGATCGAGCAACGCTTCTACGAGATCTCCCCCGAGGAGCGCATGGACGCGGTGGTCAAGGTGCTGGCGCATTTCCGTCCGGCCTCTTGCGTGGCGTTCTGCTTCACCAAGCAGCAGGTCCAGGAAACCGTCGATCACCTGACGGCCAAGGGCATCTCTGCCGTGGGCCTGCACGGCGACCTGGAACAGCGTGACCGCGACCAGGTGCTGGCGATGTTCGCCAACCGCAGCACCTCGGTGCTGGTGGCCACCGACGTGGCGGCCCGCGGCCTGGACATCGATGCCTTGGACATGGTGATCAACGTCGAGCTGGCCCGCGACTCGGAAATTCACATCCACCGTGTCGGCCGCACCGGTCGCGCCGGTGAGAAAGGCATCGCCATCAGCCTGGTGGCGCCGTCCGAAGCCCACCGCGCCCAGGCCATCGAGCAACTGCAGAAGGCGCCGCTGAGCTGGGACCAACTGGACAACCTCAAGCCCCAGGGCGGCGGCCCGCTGCTACCGGCCATGAGTACGCTGTGCATCGGCGCCGGGCGCAAGGACAAGGTCCGCCCCGGCGACATCCTCGGCGCCCTGACCGGCGAGGCCGGCATCCCTGGCGCCCAGGTCGGCAAGATTGCGATCTTCGATTTCCAGGCCTACGTGGCGGTGGAACGCGGCATCGCCAAACAGGCCCTGCAACGCCTGAACGATGGCAAGATCAAGGGCCGGTCGTTGCGGGTGCGGATCCTCTGATTCCAGTTGACTCCCTTGCCACAAAAGCCCCTACCCCGCCGACCATCGAAACTTGAGGACACCGTTTTGCGCTCTACCGAAGTCGTGATCATTGGCGCTGGCGCCGCGGGCTTGATGTGCGCGCTGACCGCTGCCGGACGCGGGCGCCAGGTAATGTTGCTGGACCACGCCAACAAGGCCGGCAAGAAAATTCTCATGTCGGGCGGTGGGCGCTGCAATTTCACCAACATGTACACCGAGCCGGGCAATTTCCTCTCGCAGAACCCACACTTCTGCAAATCCGCCCTGGCCCGCTACACCCAGTGGGATTTCATCGCGCTGGTGGCCAAGCACGGTGTGCCCTATCACGAGAAAAAGCTCGGCCAGCTGTTCTGCGATAACAAGTCCAGCGACATCCTTGGCCTGCTGCTGGAAGAATGCGACCAGGCCGGCGTCAACCTGCACTTGGATACCTCGATCGAGCAGATCGAAAAGACCGAGGGCGGCTATCAATTGCAGACCACCCTTGGGCCCGTCGCCTGCCAGTCCCTGGTGATCGCCACCGGCGGGCTATCGATCCCGACCCTGGGCGCGACCGGTTTCGGCTATCAAGTAGCGAAGCAGTTCGGCCATCAACTGTTGCCGACCCGCGCCGGGCTGGTGCCGTTCACCATTACCGATCAGCTCAAGGCACTGTGCACCGAGCTGTCGGGTACATCGGTGGATTGCCTGGTGAGCTGCAACGACCAGAGCTTTCGCGAGAACATCCTGTTCACCCATCGCGGCCTGAGCGGCCCGGCGATCCTGCAGATTTCGTCGTTTTGGGAGCCAGGGGACACGGTGCAGATCAACCTGCTGCCCGACCACGACGTGCCGCAATGGCTGCAACAGCAACAGGCCGAACGCCCCAACAGTGAGCTGAAGACCCTACTGGGCGAGCTGTTCACAAAGAAAATGGCCAACCTGCTGGCAGACACCTGGTTCGCCTCCAAACCGATGAAGCAGTATACCCACGCGGAACTGGCGGACATCGCCGAGAAGCTGGCGAGCTGGAACGTGGTTCCGGCCGGCACCGAAGGCTACCGCACCGCCGAAGTCACCCTTGGCGGCGTCGACACCCGTGAAGTGTCGTCCAAGACCATGGAGTCGCTGAAAAGCCCGGGGCTGTATTTCATTGGCGAGGTGCTGGACGTCACCGGGCACCTCGGCGGGTTCAATTTCCAATGGGCCTGGGCTTCGGGGTATGCGGCGGCGCAGTACGTCTGATTCCCCATGTTGAGCCTGCTTCTGAGGCGAGCGAGCTTGCTTTCGCTCGACTGCGCAGTAATCGCAGAACAGGCACCACACTCTGTCTGAATAGACACAGCTCATAAGGAAGGGGCTGCTTCAGCCCAGCGGGAGCAAGCTCCCACGCCACAGGGTAGAGGTGTGTCCTTCGCATGCCGGAACACTTTTTGCTGCCAGATGTGATCGCCGCCATTGCATCGGCGTCCTTACTGCCTCAACTTAGCGTCATTGCCCGTCAGGCCCTTGCACTTCATGTCATCGACCTCGTTTAGCCAATCACTGCGTCGCCTTTGGGCGTTGGACAAGTTCAGTTATAGCGTGCGGGTGTTCATCGCCCTGACCGGCAGCATGGGCCTGTGCTGGTACCTGGATGAGATGGCGCTGCTGATTCCCCTGTTCCTGGGCATTATCGCCAGCGCCTTGGCCGAGACCGACGACAGTTGGCAGGGCCGTCTCAATGCGCTGGCGGTGACATTAGTGTGCTTCAGCGTTGCCGCGCTGTCGGTGGAATTACTGTTTCCCTACCCGATCCTGTTCATTGTCGCCCTGGCGTTGGCGGCATTTGGCCTGACCATGCTCGGCGCGCTGGGTGAGCGTTATGGGGCGATTGCCTCGGCGACCCTGATTCTCTCGGTCTACACCATGATCGGCGTGGACCAGCGCGGTGGCGCGGTCACCGATTTCTGGCATGAACCCTTGCTCCTGGTGGCGGGCGCCGCCTGGTACGGCCTCCTCTCGGTGCTGTGGCAAGCGCTGTTTTCCAACCAGCCCGTGCAGCAGAGCCTGGCGCGCCTTTTCCGTGAGCTGGGGCGCTACCTGAAGCTCAAGTCATTGCTGCTCGAACCGGTCCGCCAGCTGGACATCGAAGCGCGACGCCTGGAGCTGGCCCAGCAGAACGGCCGGGTGGTCGCCGCACTCAACAGTGCGAAGGAAATCATCCTGCACCGCGTTGGCAATGGCCGGCCGGGTTCGAAAGTCAGCCGCTACCTGAAACTCTATTTTCTCGCGCAAGACATCCATGAACGCGCGAGCTCTTCCCATTACCCCTATAACGCGCTGGCCGAAGCCTTCTTCCACAGCGATGTGCTGTTCCGCTGCCAGCGCCTGCTGCGCCAACAGGGCAAGGCCTGCCAGGCACTGGCCGAGTCGATCCAACTACGCCAACCGTTCGTGTACGACGACAGCTTCGCCGATGCCCTGAACGATCTGCATGCGTCCCTTGAACACCTGCGCATCCAGAGCAACCCGGCCTGGCGCGGGTTGCTGCGCTCGTTGCGGGCGCTGTCGGTGAACCTGGGCACGATGGACCGCCTGCTCAGCGACGCAAGCAACCCCGACGCCCTGGCCGATGCTACCGATAGCAGCCTGCTGGACCGTTCTCCGCGCAACCTCAAGGACGTCTGGCTACGCCTGCGCACACAACTCACCCCCACTTCGCTGTTGTTTCGCCATGCCCTGCGCCTGCCGCTGGCGCTGAGCGTCGGCTACGCCATGGTGCACTTGATCCACCCTTCCCAGGGCTACTGGATCATCCTCACCACATTGTTCGTCTGCCAACCCAACTACGGCGCCACCCGACGCAAGCTCGGCCAGCGGATCATCGGCACCGCCATCGGCCTGACGGTGGCCTGGGCACTGTTCGACCTGTTTCCCAACCCGCTGGTGCAATCGTGCTTCGCCATCGTCGCCGGCGTCATCTTCTTTACCAACCGCACCACCCGCTACACCCTCGCGACTGCCGCGATCACGATCATGGTGCTGTTCTGTTTCAACCAGGTGGGCGACGGCTACGGACTGCTGTTGCCACGGCTGTTCGATACCTTGCTGGGCAGCCTGATTGCCGGGCTGGCGGTGTTCCTGTTCCTGCCTGACTGGCAAGGTCGGCGGCTGAACAAAGTGCTGGCCAACACCCTGACCTGCAACAGCATCTATTTGCGGCAGATCATGCAGCAATACGCGGCAGGGAAAAGCGATGACCTGGCCTATCGCCTGGCCCGGCGCAACGCCCATAACGCCGACGCGGCGCTGTCCACCACGTTGGCGAACATGCTGATGGAGCCTGGCCATTTCCGTAAGGAAGCCGATGTCGGGTTCCGCTTCCTGGTGCTCTCCCATACCCTGCTCAGCTACCTGTCGGGCTTGGGCGCCCACCGGGGCACTGAGCTACCGACTGAGGTGCGCGAGTACCTGATCGACGGCGCGGGCGTAAAACTGGCGGCCAGCATCGATGAAATCGCCCAGGGGCTGGCGAGCAAACAGCCGATCGCCATCCAGAGTGACGAAGAAGAAGCCCTCGCCAGCAAGCTTGAGCAAATGCCCGATGAAATCGACGAAGGCCAGCGGCTGGTGCAGACGCAACTGGCATTGATCTGCCGCCAGTTGGGGCCGTTGCGCACCTTGGCGGCGCATCTGATCAAGGACACCAGTGGGGCTTGAGCGTTGCGACGGCCAAACCGGCCCCTTCGCCTGTAGGCTCGCGAAGGGCTATCAGCCACGCTGCGGTCTCACATCCCATGCGCCTTCAATAGCCGCTGATAACTCCCATCGGCCTTCATCGCCGCGATCTCGCGATCAAAGCCGGCCACGATCTGCTCATGCTCGGGGTTCTTCAGGCTGACCAGGATGTGCAGGCTGTTTTCGCTCAACGGCTTGGGCAGGAACTCCACGGCATTGCGCACCTTGGGGGACTCATGGGCCAGGTAGTAACGGGCGACGTACTCATCCTCCAGGGTCAGCTTCACCCGGTCGGCGGCCAGCATGCGCACGGCCATCGCGAAATTATGCACAGGGACCTTCTGCATCTGCGCATCCTCATCGAACGCCTTGGCGTAGGCGTAGCCGCGCACCACGGCGATGGGGTAGGCGTACAGCTGCTGGAGATTGTCGAACTCGATGGCCGCGTCCTTGCGCTTGATGAAGCGCACGCGATTGACGAGGTACTCTGCGGAAAACTGACCGATATGGGTGCGGTCTTCGGCGTACCAGGCATTGATCAGCACGTCATAGCGCCCTTCGCCGATACCCAGCATCGCCCGGGCCCAGGGCACCTGCTCGAAGTCGCTGGCATAACCGGCCCGCGCCAGCGCAGTGGTGACGATGTCGGTGGCCAAGCCGCCATTGACCAGCGTCGAATCGGTGAAAGGTGGCCAGGCATCCGCGACCAGACGCAATTTCTGCGCGCAAGCGTGGTGGCTCAGCAACAGCAATCCGACCAAAGCAAGAGCTCGATGCAATCGCGGCATGCCAAACATCCTTGACGGGTTCAAAGCCCGGTTTGTTTTTAGCCGAAACCCAAGGATGTCCTGGGACATCCGGTCCTAACGTTAGCTCATCGAAACCGTTGCGCAGTGCTGAAATCAAGATTACACAAAGAAGACAGGGCCGCGACACATCCATGATGGCATTTTGGCCTTTGTCGCAGATTTTTCGTCTAACCCCGCAAGAGACTTCCGACGCAAGGGCGCCTAATATCGGCATCAGGTTCTCAAGGAAATTCAAAAAAATGGACATCGACTGGGTCTGCAAACATCACAACGACCTGAACAAGGAACAGCTGTACGCCATCCTCAAGTTGCGCGCCGAGGTCTTCGTGGTGGAACAGAACTGCGCCTACCAGGATGTCGACGGGCTGGACCTGGAAGGCGACACCTGCCACCTGATGGCTTGGCGGGACAATCGCCTGATTGCCTACCTGCGCTTGCTCGATCCACATTCGCAAAACAGCGACGTCGTCATCGGCCGGGTGGTCATCGCGCCAGAAGCGCGCGGCCAAGGGCTGGGGCATATGCTGATGGAGCACGCCCTCCAGCAAGCGGAAAAGCACTGGCCGGGGACGTCGATCTCATTATCGGCCCAGGCGCATCTGCAGGGGTATTACGGGCGGTATGGGTTTGAGGTGGTGGGGGTGGAATATCTGGAGGATGGGATTCCACATATAGGCATGCATCGTCCCTGAGGTCCGCTTCGCGAGGGAGCCCGCTCCCACAGGAGTACGCATTTCAAATGTGGGGGCCTGCTCCGGGCGGCGATCCGACGAAGGCGCCAGGCGAGCCATTCTCAACATTCAGGGATAACCAAGCACCGTCTTGATCGGCTCCAGGTTCTGCTCGATCCATCCCCGATCGATCGCCCCCCAATCACGAATCCGATACTGCCCGGCATGGTTGCGCGCGCCTTTCTCTTGCTCGAATTCACAAATGATGTCCAGGTCCGCCAACGCCGCAACAGTGTCCTGGGCCGTACGCCGGGGCATGCCGGTGGCTTCGGTAAGGGCCGGGATGTTGCTGGCCAGACCGCTGTCGATCAGGTAAGCCACATACAGGCGGCGATAAAAGCTGCTCTTGGTTTTGCTGACGTCCATCCGCTCATTCCTCGTCTTGTTGCAGGTCTCGCCAGGTCAGGTACACCCGCAGGTCGAATTCCAACTGGTGATAGCCCGGCAGCATGTGTTCGCAGAGTTTATAGAACGCCTTGTTGTGGTCCGACTCCTTGAAGTGGGCCAGTTCGTGCACCACGATCATCTTCAGGAACTCGGGCGCCGCGTCCTTGAACAACGAGGCAATGCGGATTTCCTTCTTGGCCTTGAGCTTGCCGCCCTGCACCCGCGACACCGCCGTGTGCAGGCCGAGTGCGCGGTGGGTCAGGTCGAGACGGTTGTCGAACAGCACCTTGTCGATCGCCGGTGCGTTTCGCAGGTATTGCTGCTTGAGATCCAGCGCATAACCGTACAATGCCTTGTCGCTCTGGATGGGGTGGCGACCGGGATAACGCTGGTGCAGGTAATCGCCCAGCCGATCCTGGGCAATCAATTGCTCCACCTGGGCTTGCAGCGCGGCGGGATAGGCCTGGAGGTACTTGAGCGGGGTCATCGGGCGCCAACACAATCACGAAAGGCCGCCAGTGTAGCGAATTCAGGCCTGTATCGCGCTCCAGTCGAATGGACGGGCAAACGCATCGGTATCCTCGGCCATCAAGGGCCTCGCCACTAAAAAGCCCTGAACATATTCACAACCGTGATTCTTGAGCCACTGGTATTGCGCCGCTGTTTCAACCCCCTCGGCGATGACTCTCAAGCCCAACTGCCCGCATAGATCGATGACCGAGGCGGCCAACGCGGCATCCCGTGGCGAGTCCGGCAAGCGTGCGATCAAATGCCGGTCGAGCTTGAGCGTATCGATCTCGAGGTCTCGCAGATGCGCCAGCGAGCAAGGGCCCGAGCCAAAATCGTCCAACGCCACCCGCACCCCGAGGTGACGCAGCAGCCGCAACTGTTTGTGCGTCTCGTCAGGGTTGCGCATCAGCGCATCTTCAGTCACCTCGACTTCCAGTTGCCGGGGCTTCAACGCATGGCGCTCCAGGACCTGGCGCAATTCGGTGACCAGGTTGGGCATGCCGAACTGGGTGCTGCTCAAGCTCACGCCCAAGACCAGATCATCCGCGAATACGCGTTCCCAGACTTTACGCTGGGCCGCGCTGCGATGATAAATCCAGCTACCCAGCCGGCTGATCAACCGCACCTCTTCCAGCAACGGCAGGAACAAGCCCGGCGGCACATCGCCGACGCTCGGATGCTGCCAGCGCAACAGCGCCTCGAAGCCGCGGGTGCGTCCATCGCGGATGCTCACCTGCGGCTGGTAGACCATATTGAAGTCGCGGTTCTCGATAGCCGAACGCACGCTCTCTTCCAGCATCAGGCGTGAACGGGCCCGACCGTTCATTTCGTGGTCGTAGAAACGATACTGCTGGCGACCGGCGCGCTTGGCTTCGTACATGGCAATGTCGGAGGCGCGCAGCAAACCGTCGAGGTTGGACCCGCAGTCCGGATAGGTCGCGATACCAATGCTGGCCCCCAGCGCCACGTCCATGCCGTCGATCTGCTGGCAGACCGAAACCCGCTCGATGAGCTTTTCGGCGATTTTCGCCGCCTGTTCGGGCAGTTCCAGATCCAACAGCGCCGTGAATTCATCACCGCCGAGCCGCGCCAGGATGTCGAACGGACGCAGGCACGCCTTCAGCTGTTCCGAGACCCAGCGCAGCACTCGGTCACCGGCATCATGGCCCAAGGAATCATTGACCCGCTTGAAACCATCGAGGTCCAGGTACAACAACACCCAGTTGCTTTCCAGACGCTCGCTGCGCATCAGCAGGTTTTCGGCCGTCTGATAGAACCCGCGACGATTAAGCAGGCCGGTGAGGGGATCCGTGACGGCCTGGAACTCGAGCTGCTGGTGCAGGTGGCGTACCACAGACATGTCCTGGAGCGTGACAACCATGGCCTTCTGTTCCATCGGCAGCGGCGCGCAGGACAAGGCCACCGACACCTGCTGGCCAGGCGCGGTGCGCAAGACGGCATCGTGCAGCCGCCAGGTTTCGCCACGCCGATAGGCGGTATGGATCGCGGAATCAAGCCATTCCGGGATATGAGGCTTCTGCAGGAAATCGAGGAACGCCATGCCTTGCAATCGCTCGGCGGTGGCGTTGAGCAAGCGGCAGGTGGAAGGGTTGGCGAAACGGATACACCCGCTCTCGTCCACTACCAGGATTCCTTCGGCGGCGTTATCCAGCACCGAGGCGTTGAAGGCACGGGCGGCCTCCAAATCCTGACTCAGACGCTGCAAGGCCCGACGATTGCGCTGATGCTCCAGCAGGGCGTGCACCTTGGGCTTGAGGATCTGCGGGTCGAATGGCTTGAACAGGTAGTCCACCGCGCCACTGGCGTAGCCCTTGATCACCGCATCCTGGGATTGTTCATTGGCCGTCAGGAAGATGATCGGCGTGAGCCGCGTGCGCTGGCTGCCGCGCATCAGGCGCGCCACTTCGAAGCCGTCCATGTCCGGCATCTGCACATCCAGCAGCACCAGGTCGATATCGTGTTCGAGCAGCAGGTTAAGGGCCTCCACACCCGAGGACGCGGTCATCACCTGCCAATCCTGACGCTGCAATAACGCTCGCATGCTGAGCAGGTTTTCAGGGTAGTCATCGACAATCAAAAGGACAGAGCTGTCTTCGCCAAACGGGGGTTGCGCGCATTCCATGCTGCTTCTCTTATCGGGGCGCCATGTCCGTCTTGCTCGCAAGACGGACAACATACAGTGATCTCACTCTAGACCGGGATTTTGAAAAGCAGTAGGTGTCATCGCGCCATCATCCAGACAAAGCCCGAAATAGCCGACTAACGGTCACCCCTCTCAGGCACAAAAGCTGCAACGACACCGCTGACAGTCAATTGACGTCAAACAATCGCCGAGCGGTCAACAAGAAAAGCCCCTATCCAGCGTTTCGACACGCTTCAAAAGGGCGGTTTAAAGCCTCCCGACGCGGCGTACACCTTTTACATCCGATACGTAGGAACCTGGACATGATCGATCTCGCAACCTGGAACTTGAGCATTCCTGAAGGCGCCCCACCGGCAACCATTCAAACCTCGCAACTGGTCCAAGGCTTCAAGAACCAGTACTTCAACTCTGAAACCGGCACCGTATTCTTTTGGGCTCCGGTGACGGGCGCCACCACGGCCAACGCCATTTACCCTCGCAGCGAACTGCGCGAAACCAACAGCGACGGCACGTTGCGCAACTGGCTTTACCCAGCGGCGGATAACAAGCTGGCCGCCACCTTGACCGTCGGCCAAGTGCCCAGCACCGGCAAGCTGGTGATTGGCCAGATCCACGCCAAGGACAGCAACAGCCCCATGGTGAAGCTGGAATACCAGTACAAGACCTATAGCTCGACCGGCAACATCGTCGCCAAAGTGCGCATGCGCCCCGACGACGCAACGGGCCAAGTGATTACCATTGCCACGGGCATCAAGCTCAACCAGCCATTTTCGTACCTGATCCATCTCAACCGCGCAGGTCTCTTGACCATCAATGGCGCTGGATATCAGTGGAGCAGCACCGTCAGCAGCACCTGGAGCACCAAGCCGCTGTATTTCAAGGCAGGTGTCTATGTGCAAGACAACACCGGCTACGCCACCGAAGGCGGCAAAGTGACGTTCAGCTTGCTGGATATCGATCACAACCTCTAAGCCCTTCCCTACCGAGCAGCAGCATGGATCGCTGCCTGCCCGCGACCGACTCGCCTCCCTCCGTTCAACGTCGCAATGGCATCGCCAAAAAGCCATCGTTCAATAAAATTTTGACGCTCCCGACTAACGGTCGATTATCTGCGGCACAAAACCGCTAATTCCTACTCTGACGGTCTGCTGGCGCCAACGCTCCGCCGTACGATCGTGCCAATTTCTCGTCTGCGACCGCCTTGAGCCTCAGCAAACGCGCGTCTTAAAGCCTCCGGCTGTGGCGTAAATCATTTCTTCTTCTCAGAAAGGATCCGAACATGGTCGATATGGCAACCTGGAACCTGAGCATTCCCGAAGGCAGCCCGCCGAAAACCATCGAAACCCCTCGCCTGGTCGACGGGTTCAGGGATAAATATTTCAACTCCGAAGGCAGCACGGTGTACTTCTGGTCTCCCGTCACCGGCACCAAGACTGAAAATGCGATCTACCCCCGCAGCGAATTGCGTGAAACCTACAAGGACGGAAGGTTGCGTAACTGGGTTTATCCAGACGCCGACAATTTCTTGCGGGCAACGCTCGCCGTCAATCAAGTGCCCAGCAGCGGCAAGATCGTGATTGGCCAGATCCATGCGAAGGACAGCAGCAAGCCCATGGTCAAGCTGGAATACCAATACAAGGACGACAGCGCCACCGGCAACATCGTGGCCAAGGTCCGCATGCGTCCCGATGACAGCGAAGGCAGGGTTATCACCGTCGCCACGGGGGTGAAGCTCAACCGGTCGTTCTCCTACCGGATCCACCTGGATCGGACCGGCGACCTGGGCATTACCGCCGCTGGCAATAGTTGGTACACCACGGTCGGCGCCGCCTGGCGCGACAAGCCGTTGTACTTCAAGGCCGGGGTGTATGTGCAAGACAACACGGGCTATACCAGCGAAGGCGGGAAAGTGACGTTCAGCGCGTTGGATATCGATCACAACACCTGAGATTTCACTTCCGATAATCTCGTAGGAAACCCCCTCTTGTGGCGAGGGGATTTATCCCCGTTGGGCTGTGAAGCAGCCCCTCTTTTCCGTCAGCCCCACCGCATGTGCCGACTTTACGGCGGCTGCGCCCCCCGAGCGGGAGCAAGCTCCCTCGCCACAGGGGGCGGTGCGTCCTACAGGTCGATTTTGGTCTCGAAAATCTCCTCTATAGTTCGGTGGGTCTGCTGGCGTTGGTCAGTGGGCGAGGGTTTCGCAGCCCTGGTGAGTTAGAATCACGACCGTCAGAAACCGACTTAGGCACTCCGGCCTACACTCGGCTTTTCATGGCGGCTGTGTGTGGGAGATCTTCGGGTCTGCCGGGTTTCTAACTCCTCGGTCTGCGAACCCGCACATGGCTGCCACCCAATTTGTTTCGCAGCAAACGGTGGCGAGTACTTTTTCTTGAGTTAGAGGCTTGTCATGAAAACTGAACAATCGCTTAGCCGCTTCAGCCCACTCACTCCGATCGCCACCACCCAACCCATCCTGTTCATCGACAGCACCGCCCCACTGACTGAGCTTCACGCCTGCGCCAGCGAACGCCTGCACGCTACCCTCGATTACCTGACACTCATGGCCTGCGCCACCCTGCACGATTCGGCCGCCAGCGACCTCAACACCCTCACCAACGTCGCCCGGATTCTGGTCCAGGATGTCACCGACGTGTTCGGCGTCATCGAACAACGCGGCCTCCAGGACCAATAAAGCCCTCCCGACGGGAGATGTTCACCCTGTGGGAGATGCCCCCCTGTGGCAGCGAGCTTGCTCGCGATAGCGCTGGGTCAGCAGCATGGATGTCGACTGACACAGTGCTATCAGAATCTGTGTGTATACACCCAAATCCCAAACATAAAAAAACCCGCATCACTGCGGGTTTTCTCACAACGCTAAAACATCAATTAACCTTAGCGTTCAACTCACCTTTCAAATACCGCTGATACATCGCTTCCAAAGAAATCGGCTTGATCTTGGAAGCATTACCCGCCGTACCAAACGCCTCATAACGCGCAATACACACATCCCGCATCGCCGTTACAGTCGCGCCAAAGAACTTGCGCGGGTCGAACTCGCTCGGGTTGGTCGCCATCAGGCGACGCATCGCACCGGTAGAAGCCAGACGCAGGTCGGTGTCGATGTTGACCTTGCGCACGCCATACTTGATGCCTTCGACGATTTCCTCAACCGGCACGCCGTAGGTTTCCTTGATGTCGCCGCCGTACTGGTTGATGATCGCCAGCCATTCCTGCGGTACCGAGGACGAGCCGTGCATCACCAGGTGAGTGTTGGGGATGCGCTTGTGGATTTCCTTGATGCGATCGATCGCCAGCACGTCGCCGGTAGGCGGCTTGGTGAACTTGTAGGCGCCGTGGCTGGTGCCGATGGCGATGGCCAAGGCGTCGACCTGGGTTTTCTTGACGAAGTCCGCGGCTTCTTCCGGGTCGGTCAGCATCTGGCTGTGATCCAGCACGCCTTCAGCACCGATGCCGTCTTCTTCGCCGGCCATGCCGGTTTCCAGCGAGCCCAGGCAACCCAGTTCACCTTCCACCGAGACGCCGCAGGCGTGGGCCATGGCGACGGTCTGCTGGGTGACGCGCACGTTGTACTCGTAGTCGGTCGGGGTCTTGCCGTCTTCGCCCAGGGAACCGTCCATCATCACCGAGCTGAAGCCCAACTGGATGGAGCGCTGGCAGACGTCAGGGCTGGTGCCGTGGTCCTGGTGCATGCACACCGGGATGTGCGGGAACTCTTCGATCGCCGCCAGGATCAGGTGACGCAGGAACGGCGCGCCGGCGTATTTGCGGGCACCGGCCGAAGCCTGGACGATCACCGGGGAGTCAGTCTTGTCAGCGGCTTCCATGATGGCGCGCATCTGCTCAAGGTTGTTGACGTTAAAGGCTGGGACGCCGTAGCCGAACTCGGCTGCGTGGTCCAGCATCTGACGCATGCTGATAAGTGCCATTGTGTGTATCTCTCCCGGTCGAGGGTCGTTAATCGTGCCAGCCTGCCGGAGCGGCGGCGGCTATTCAAGTCATTGCGGATCGGGGGTTGGCCCCGGCCCGCGTGTTCGGTGTCGCAAATCCAACGTCTTGCACAGATCCCCGTGGGAGCGGGCCTGCGATGTGTCTGTTACTGCGCCCTGCAACCACGCCCAATCAGGTCATTGGTGGCGACCCAGTACACCAGGCCTTCCTCGCCCTTGACGTGCAGCGCCAGCATGTCATCGCTGTACAGCGAGCCTTCAGCGCCCGGCTCCAGCTTGAGCCGATAAACCTTCTCGGCGCCGCCCAAGCGTACATCGACTTCCTTGCGCGCAGCGTCGGTATAACGCCAGAGCACCTTGGCTTCGCTGTCACATGTCCAACTCGTCCAGCCCTCTGCAACGGGTTCGGACGACTGCAAAAACCCCAGTTGCGAGCAACCGGCCAACAATGCCAACGCCATGACGGCGACAAAGCCTTTCATCCGTGTTCCCCAACCGACGGCGCAGGCCGCCGGCCTTGAGTTAATGAGTCTGACCCGTCAAGGGCAACCATGTTCCTTGACCGGCGCTTGCGTCTCGTATTTATCCAGGCCATCCGGCCCGGAGCGCTTGTTCAGCACCGGATTGGTCTCGGCCTGCCAGTCAGCCTGGTAGCAACCTTCCTCGGGCGCGGGCGCCGTATCATCCGGCGCCGTGCCTTTCGGGCTGCTGGAACAGGCGACCAGCAACGTCGCGGCCATCAGCGCCATGAACGTCTTGACCATCGGAACACTCCTTTGCCTGGTCAACGTCGCCTCAGGCCTTGGCCCGGCTTTCCAGGACTTCCACGGCTGGCAGCACTTTGCCCTCGACAAATTCGAGGAACGCGCCACCGCCGGTAGAAATGTAGGAGATCTGCTCGGCTACGCCATATTTATCGATGGCCGCCAGGGTGTCGCCACCGCCCGCGATGGAAAACGCAGCGCTATCGGCGATGGCTTGGGCCAGCACCTTGGTGCCGTTGCCGAACTGGTCGAACTCGAACACGCCGACCGGACCGTTCCACAGGATGGTCTTGGAGGATTTCAGCAGTTCGGCGAAGTTGGCTGCGGTTTGCGGACCGATGTCGAGGATCATATCGTCCTCGGCCACGTCGGCAATCAGCTTGACGGTGGCGGTGGCGCTTTCGGCGAATTCCTTGGCGACGACCACGTCCACCGGCAACGGTACGCTGACCTTGGCGGCGATTTCACGGGCGGTGTCCAGCAGGTCCGGCTCGTACAGCGATTTGCCGACCGGGTGACCAGCGGCTGCGAGGAAAGTGTTGGCGATGCCGCCACCGACGATCAACTGGTTGCAGACCTGGCTCAGGCTGTTGAGCACGTCCAGCTTGGTGGAAACCTTGGAGCCGGCGACGATGGCAGCCATCGGTTGGGCCGGCGAGCCCAGGGCCTTGCCCAGCGCTTCCAACTCAGCCGCAAGCAGCGGGCCGGCGGCGGCGACTTTGGCGAATTTCGCCACACCGTGGGTCGAGCCCTCGGCGCGGTGCGCGGTGCCGAACGCGTCCATCACGAACACGTCGCACAGGGCAGCGTATTGCTGGGCCAGTTCATCGGCGTTCTTTTTCTCGCCCTTGTTGAAGCGCACGTTTTCGAACAGCACGACATCACCGGCCTTGACGTCGACACCGCCCAGGTAATCGGCCACCAGGGGCACGTCACGGCCCAAGGCCTTGCTCAGGTAATCGGAGACAGGCTTTAGGCTGTTCTCGGCGGAGAATTCGCCCTCGGTCGGACGGCCCAGGTGCGAGCAGACCATCACCGCCGCGCCTTTTTCCAGGGCCAGCTTGATGGTCGGCAGCGAGGCCAGGATGCGCGCGTCGCTGGTGACGACACCGTCCTTGACGGGGACGTTGAGGTCTTCGCGGATCAGTACGCGCTTACCTTGCAGATCGAGGTCGGACATCTTCAACACGGTCATGGGTCGCAATTCCTGGGTAACTGTTTAGAGAGCAGGTTTATTGGAAGCTGTTTGCAGGTAGTGCTCGGCAACGTCCAGCATTCGATTGGCAAAACCCCATTCGTTGTCGAACCAGGCCAGGATATTCACAAGCCTCGGCCCGGAAACGCGGGTCTGGCTGGCATCGACGATGGCCGAATGTGGGTCGTGGTTAAAATCACAGCTGGCATGAGGCAACTCGGTATAGGCCAATAGGCCTTTTAGCGGGCCGCGGGTGGCGGCTTCGCGCAGGATCCGGTTGACCTCGGTGGCGTCGGTATCGCTCACGGTCTGCATCGTGATGTCGAGGCAGGACACGTTGACCGTCGGCACCCGCACGGCTTTGGCCTGAATTCGCCCGGCAAGTTCCGGCAGCAGTCTTTCTATGCCACGCGCCAGACCAGTGGACACCGGAATCACCGACTGGAAGGCCGAGCGGGTACGCCGCAGGTCCTCATGGTGATAGGCGTCGATCACCGGTTGGTCGTTCATTGCCGAGTGGATCGTGGTAATGGACACGTATTCCAGGCCGATGGCCTGGTCCAGCAGGCGCAACAGCGGCACGCCGCAGTTGGTGGTGCAGGACGCGTTGGAGACCAGCAACTCTTCGCCGGTCAGGCAATCCTGGTTCACGCCATAGACAATGGTGGCATCCACGTCCGCTTCACTGGCCATCGGCTGGGAAAACAGCACCCGTGGCGCGCCCGCCGCAATGAAACGTTGGCCATCGTCGCGAGTGTTATAGGCGCCGGAGCACTCAAGCACCAGATCGACGCCCAGCGACGCCCAATCGATGCCTTCGGGGGTGGCACTGCGCAGGACCTTCACGCAGTCGCCATTGATATGCAGACAATCGCCCTCGACCCGTACTTCGCCCGGGAACCGGCCGTGGGTGGAGTCAAAGCGTGTCAGGTATTCGATGCTGGCCATGTCAGCCAGATCGTTGATGGCCACGATCTCGAACCCAGCCTTCGCCCCTCGCTCGAACAACGCACGCAAGACGCAACGACCAATGCGGCCGTAGCCGTTGAGTGCAACTTTGTAGGGACGCGGTTGGGGCATGGGGGTTCTCTGACCTGTGAGTCCATTTAAGGCTACGGTGCCTGAACCGCCGCTATCACAAGCAAGCTCGCCCCCACAGGGTCCGTTGAAAAACCTTGTGGGAGCGAGCTTGCTCGCGAGGGCGCCGGAGACAACCTATGCGGATCAGTCTTCCAGCAGCTCTTCAGCCTGCCCCAGGATGTTATCCAGGGTGAAGCCGAATTCCTCGAACAGCGCCGACGCAGGGGCCGATTCGCCATAGGTGGTCATGCCGATCACGCGACCTTCCAGGCCTACGTACTTGTACCAGTAGTCGGCATGGGCGGCTTCGATGGCGATCCGCGCGCTGACTTGCAGCGGCAACACTGCTTGCTTGTAGCCGGCGTCCTGGGCGTCGAACACGCTGGTGCATGGCATGGACACCACGCGCACGTTGCGGCCCTGCTCGGTCAGCTTGTCGTAGGCCTGGACGGCCAGGCCGACTTCCGAACCAGTGGCGATCAGGATCAGCTCAGGTTCGCCGATGCAATCCTTGAGCACGTAGCCGCCACGGCTGATGTCGCCGATCTGGCCGGCATCGCGGGTTTGATGCTGCAGGTTCTGGCGGGAGAAGATCAGCGCCGACGGGCCATCATTACGCTCGATGGCGTATTTCCAGGCCACCGCCGATTCCACGGCGTCGCACGGGCGCCAGGTATCCAGGTTCGGTGTGCAGCGCAGGCTCGCCAGTTGCTCGATCGGCTGGTGCGTCGGGCCGTCTTCGCCCAGGCCGATGGAGTCGTGGGTGAACACATACAGGATGCGTTTTTTCATCAGGGCCGACATGCGCACCGCGTTGCGGGCGTATTCCATGAACATCAGGAAGGTCGCGCCGTAAGGCACCAGGCCACCGTGCAGGGCGACACCGTTCATGATCGCGCTCATGCCGAACTCGCGAACGCCGTAGTACATGTAGTTGCCGCTGGCGTCTTCGGCCGTTACACCCTTGCAGCCTTTCCACAGGGTCAGGTTGGAACCGGCCAGGTCGGCCGAACCGCCCAGCAGTTCCGGCAGCAGCGGACCAAAGGCATTCAAGGTGTTCTGGCTGGCCTTGCGGCTGGCGATGGTTTCGCCCTTGGCGGCAACCTCGGCAATGTAGGCAGAAGCTTTTTCGGCGAAGTCGGCCGGCAGTTCGCCGCTGAGGCGACGCACCAGCTCGTTGGCCAGTTCAGGGAATTCGGCGGAATAGGCGGCAAAGCGCTGGTCCCACTCGGCTTCGGCGGCGCGACCTTTTTCCTTGGCGTCCCATTCGGCATAGATGTCGGCCGGGATTTCGAAAGGCCCGTGCTCCCACTTCAGCGCGGCACGGGTCAGGGCGATTTCCTCGGCGCCCAATGGCGCGCCGTGGCAGTCTTCCTTGCCCTGCTTGTTCGGCGAACCGAAACCGATGGTGGTCTTGCAGCAGATCAAGGTTGGCTGCGCGCTCTTGCGGGCCGTCTCGATGGCGATCTTGATTTCTTCCGGGTCGTGACCGTCGACGTTGCGGATCACCAGCCAGTTGTAGGCTTCGAAACGCTTGGGCGTGTCATCGGTAAACCAGCCTTCGACTTCGCCGTCGATGGAGATGCCGTTGTCGTCGTAGAAGGCGATCAGCTTGTTCAGGCCCAGGGTTCCGGCCAGGGAAGCGACCTCGTGGGAAATGCCTTCCATCATGCAGCCATCACCCAGGAACACGTAGGTGTGGTGGTCGACAACGTCATGACCTGGGCGGTTGAACTGCGCTGCCAGGACCTTTTCCGCCAGGGCGAAGCCCACGGCGTTGGCCAGGCCTTGGCCCAGCGGACCGGTGGTGGTTTCCACGCCTGGGGTATAGCCATATTCCGGGTGGCCCGGGGTGCGGCTGTGCAGCTGGCGGAAATTCTTCAGGTCGTCGATCGACAGGTCATAGCCGGTCAGGTGCAGCAGCGAGTAGATCAACATCGAGCCGTGGCCGTTGGACAGCACGAAGCGGTCACGGTCGGCGAACGAAGGGTTGCTCGGGTTGTGCTTGAGGTAGTCGCGCCAAAGCACCTCGGCGATATCCGCCATACCCATGGGGGCGCCGGGATGGCCGCTGTTGGCTTTTTGCACGGCATCCATGCTGAGGGCACGAATGGCATTGGCACGCTCACGACGGCTGGGCATCGCTGATCTCCTGGGTTTTGAATAACGAAACTGAAAAAAGGCGAGCATTTTCCCTCACCCACCCGCCCCGGGGCAATCAGATACTCGTCCAAAGGCGATATTTGCGGCGGATAAACCCCCATCGGCCAGGTGAAACCTTTCCGCTGATGGTGGATAGAGTCAAGCACACCCGAGGAAGTGCCATTTATCGACCAATATCAAAACTTTTTGATATTGACCTTGCGATGCGCCAGACCCGTCACTAGACTGCCGCCCATGAATTTACGCGTGCCTTCCATTCGCCATGATGACAGCGATGAACTGGCGGCCCTTTGCAAGGCCGGCGGCGATCCGTTGCGGCTCAATGTATTGCGCGCCCTGGCCAACGACTCATTCGGGGTATTGGAACTGGCGCAGATCTTCGGCATCGGCCAGTCAGGCATGAGTCATCACCTCAAGGTACTGGCCCAGGCCGACCTGGTGGCGACGCGGCGCGAAGGCAATGCGATTTTCTACCGGCGCGCCCTGCCCCACAGCGACCTGCTGGGTGGCAAACTGCACGCCGCGCTGCTTGAGGAAGTGGACGAGCTGGACCTGCCGATGGAGGTGCAGGACCGCATCGCCCAGGTCCACGGGCAACGTGCCGCCGCCAGCCAGGATTTTTTCGCACGGGTCGCCGAGAAATTTCGCGCCCAGCAGGACCTGATCGCCGGGCTGCCGCAATACCGTGATAGCGTCGTGGCGCTGCTCGACAAGCTGAGCTTCGAGCCCTGCGCCACGGCGATGGAAGTCGGCCCCGGCGACGGCGCTTTCCTGCCGGAACTGGCGCGACGCTTCAGCCAGGTGACGGCGCTGGACAACAGCCCGGCCATGCTCGAACTGGCCCGCCAGGTGTGCGAGCGCCAATCCCTGGCTAATGTCAGCCTGCAACTGGCCGATGCCCTGAACGGCGTAGGCCTGCGAGCCGATTGCGTTGTATTGAACATGGTACTTCACCATTTTGCCGCACCGGCCGATGCGCTCAAGCACATGGCCAACCTGCTGCAACCGGGCGGTAGCCTGTTGGTGACAGAGTTATGCAGCCACAACCAGAGTTGGGCCAAGGAGGCCTGCGGTGATCTCTGGCTGGGGTTTGAACAGGACGATCTGGCCCGTTGGGCCACCGCTGCGGGTCTCGTGCCCGGGGAAAGCCTCTATGTAGGCTTACGTAATGGTTTCCAGATTCAGGTCCGCCATTTTCAGCGGCCGGCTGGCGACACTCACCATCGGTAACTTGTAGGAAAACATCGAGATGAGCGAATACTCCCTTTTCACCTCCGAGTCCGTGTCTGAAGGGCATCCGGACAAAATCGCCGACCAGATTTCTGATGCGGTGCTGGACGCCATCATTGCTGAAGACAAGTTCGCCCGGGTGGCGTGCGAGACTCTGGTGAAAACGGGCGTGGCGATCATCGCCGGCGAAGTCACCACTTCGGCCTGGGTCGACCTGGAACAGATCGTTCGCGATGTGATCCTGGGCATCGGCTACAACAGCTCCGACGTCGGTTTCGACGGCGCGACCTGCGGCGTGATGAACATCATCGGCAAGCAGTCCCCGGACATCAACCAGGGCGTTGACCGCGCCAAGCCGGAAGACCAGGGCGCGGGCGACCAGGGCCTGATGTTCGGCTACGCCAGCAACGAAACCGACGTGTTGATGCCGGCCCCGATCACCTTCTCGCACCAGTTGGTCCAGCGCCAGGCCGAGGCTCGCAAATCCGGCCTGCTGCCTTGGCTGCGCCCGGACGCCAAGTCGCAAGTGACCTGCCGCTACGAAGGCGGCAAGGTCGTTGGCATCGACGCCGTCGTGCTGTCGACCCAGCACAACCCGGAAGTGTCCTACAAGGACCTGCGCGAAGGCGTGATGGAGCTGATCGTCAAGCACGTGCTGCCTGCCGAATTGCTGTCCAAGGACACCCAGTTCCACATCAACCCGACTGGCCAGTTCATCATTGGCGGCCCGGTCGGCGACTGCGGCCTGACCGGCCGCAAGATCATTGTCGACAGCTACGGCGGCATGGCCCGTCACGGCGGCGGCGCGTTCTCCGGCAAGGATCCATCCAAGGTTGACCGTTCGGCGGCCTACGCCGGTCGTTATGTCGCCAAGAACATCGTTGCCGCCGGCCTGGCCGAGCGCTGCGAGATCCAGGTGTCCTACGCCATCGGCGTCGCCCAGCCTACGTCCATCTCGCTGAATACCTTCGGCACCGGCAAGATTGGCGACGACAAGATCATCCAGCTGGTGCGTGAAGTGTTCGACCTGCGTCCGTACGCGATCACCACCATGCTCGACCTGCTGCACCCGATGTACCAGGACACCGCAGCCTACGGCCACTTCGGTCGCACGCCGCAGACCAAGACCGTGGGCGACGACACCTTCACCACGTTCACCTGGGAAAAAACCGACCGCGCCGACGCCCTGCGCGCCGCTGCCGGCCTGTAATACCCGCTGCGATAAAAAAGCCCCTGGCGATGCAGAGTCGCCAGGGGCTTTTTTTCGCCTTTATGGCGAGGGGTGCTGCTACGTTCGCCGCGCCACCAACAAGAACGAAGCCGCGCTCGCCAACAGCCCCGCACACATCCGATTGAACAAGCGCTTGCCGCTTGGCCGTGCAAACAGTCGCCGCGCATAAATTCCCATATAGCAGTACAAGCCGATCGCCACGCACTCCAAGGCCAGGAACAGCCCGCCCAATACGGCGAACTGTTGGGTGACGGTGCCCGCACGATCAACGAACTGCGGCAAGAAAGCGGTAAACAACAGAATCGCCTTGGGATTGCCGATCGCCACCAGGAACTCCTGGCGCGCCAGGCTGGCCATGCTCATGGAAACGGTCGCCGCCTCGCCCCCGGACTCGGGCTGCGCACGCCACAACTGCACGGCGAGATAAAACAGATAGCCGGCACCAACCAGCTTGATGCCCAGGAATAACAATTCCGAGGTGTGCAACACGGCGGTCAGCCCCACCGCTGCCAAGGCAATCATGATTGCAAATGCCAGCAGTCGACCGATACCGCCGCTGCACGCTCTGACAAAGCCATAACGCGAGGCATTGCTGATGGACAGCAGGTTGTTCGGGCCCGGCGCCATGTTTAGCGCAAAGCAGGCCGGGATGAAGACAGCGAGTGTCGTCACGTCCATCGGTTGCACTCCTGGCATATCGGATCGAGCGTCCATTCTGCACCGGCCAACGACGTGTTCAAGGGACAGTTGTGCAACCAAATCACCTTGGACTGTACCGTCCGCACTTCGCCTTCAGGTTTCGCAAAACCCGGTAACCCTCTGGGTCTCGCATCTTTTCGCACAGTGGCTAGCCTTCAGGGACTCAACCGAGCAAGGATGCTTCGATGCCACCGTTTTTGTACGCACTCGCCTGTCTTTTATTCATCGCCATACCCGCAATGGCCGCGCCTTGTCCCGACTGGCCCACGGAACGTGCGCGCGCAGAGATCACCGCGCTGCAGCAACAAATCGATATCTGGGACGACAGCTATCACCGCATCGGCCAATCCCAGGTGGCCGACGAACTCTACGATCAATCCCGCACGCAGTTGAGCCATTGGCGCGGCTGCTTCAATCTTCCGACAATCGATGATCCCCTGCGCTCAGCGGGCGGAACGGTGCGCCACCCTGTCGTCCATACGGGCCTGGAAAAACTGAAGGATGCCGACGCCGTCGGTGCTTGGCTGCACGGTCGCGAGGAGGTCTGGGCCCAACCGAAAGTCGATGGCGTGGCGGTGACGCTGGTGTATCGAAAGGGCCACCTGTACCAGGCGATCAGTCGCGGCGATGGGGTACTGGGGCATGACTGGACCGTTAACGCGCGAAAGATTCGCGCCATCCCGCAACGGCTGCGCCAAGCCGTGGACCTGGTCGTCCAGGGGGAGTTGTACTGGCGCCAGGAGGGCCACGTCCAGGCCGACCGCGGCAGCATGAACGCCCGCGGGACCATGGCGGGCCTGATGGCACGTACCAACCTGACGACGCAAGACGGGATCTATATAGGCCTGTTTGTCTGGGAATGGCCAGAGGGGCCAGACACCCTGACCGACCGAATGGTTGCGCTGGGTGAGCTGGGCTTCGCTGACACCCTCGACTACAACCAACCTGTCCGGGGCCTGGCCGATGCCGAGCGGTGGCGCGACCACTGGTATCGCACCCCGCTGCCGTTTGCCAGCGACGGAATCGTTCTACGCCAAAGTCGTCGTCCTCCCGCCGATCGCTGGAAGGCCCGGGCGTCGTTCTGGAGCGTCGCCTGGAAATATCCGTATGCCCAAGCCATGGCCGAGGTACGCCAGGTGAACTTCAAGATCGGACGCACTGGGCGTATCACGCCCGTCCTGGAACTTGAACGCATCCGGCTCGACGACCGGTGGATTCGCCGTGTAAGCGTCAGCTCGCTCAAGCGCTGGGAAGAGATGGACATTCGCCCCGGCGATCGGGTCGCCATCAGCCTGGCCGGCTTGACCATTCCGCGCCTCGATGGAGTCGTGCTTCGCAGCCTCGAACGCCAAGCCGTCAACGCGCCCGCAGTAGCCGACCACCATCTGCTGAGTTGCTGGCAACCCACGCCCGGTTGCGAAAGCCAGTTTCTGGCGCGACTGAACTGGCTCAGCGGCAAGCACGGTCTCGCCCTCCCCCATGTCGGCCCTGGGACTTGGGAAAAGCTGCTGGCCGCCGGTCGACTCGACGGATTACTGGATTGGTTGACCCTCGATGCCGCCGAGCTTGCTAACATTGCCGGTTTCGGAGAACGCAGCAGCGCCCGCCTGCTTGCCAGCCTGGGCAGCGCCCGGCAGCGGCCCTTTCACCTGTGGCTCAAGGCCCTTGGCCTGCCGCCTACAGCGCAGGCCAGGCTGGGTGGATCATGGCAGGCGTTGGCCGAGCGCAGCACCGAACAATGGCAAGCCGAAGCCGGTATCGGGCCGGGACGCGCGGCGCAACTGAGCGCTTTTTTTCGCGACCCGCAGGTGCTGGCCTTGAGAGAAACACTACACACCGCCGGGATCGACGGTTTTTAAATCACCCTGGGGCGGTTGAACCCAAAGGGCGGAAACGCGCTCCAACAGCGCATCGACACAGACCGCCCGCAAGTCTTTATACGGAGTTGCTATGAATTTCCTGTCCCCCGTTGCCCTGCTCGCCTTGTGCGGCGTCATGGCTACGCCTTTGATGGCGACTGAGCAGCCCCCGGAACTGACCGGTTGCGCGGCAAAGCGCCAGGGCATCATCAATCAGATCGAACTGGCCAAGTCGCGAGGCAACCCGGACCAGCAAGCCGGCCTCGAGACAGCGCTGAACGAAGTCACCACCCATTGCACGGACGCGTCCTTGCGCAAGGAGCGGGAAAACAAGGTGCTCGAGGCCAAGCACGAGGTGAGTCGACGCCAGGCCGACCTGGAAAAAGCCATGAAAAAAGGCGACGCTGAACGGATCAACAAGCGCAAGGACAAACTGGCAGCTTCCCGCAAGGAATTGCAGGAAGCGGTGGATGAGTTGGACAAATAAGCTCCACCCTTGCGGCTGTTTTCATTCAGTAATCCCGAAACTCCTTGTGGCAGGCACTGCAGGCGTCTTCGACCTTTTGCACCGCCGGTCCCAACTGGCTGGCCCTGTAGGGCTGGACCTTGCTGATCGTCACCAACTCAGCGGTAGCGGTCTCAAGATTGCGGGCCATCTCCTGGAAGCGTGCCTGTTTTTGCCAGACCTCATCCGTGGCGCTGGTATGGTCTTCTTCACGAACCGGCGGGAAGTGCTTCCAGGGCTCGCGAGACAGTTGGTCCAGCTTGACCGCGCCGTCGGCGAAACGCGCGCCGTCGAACGGAACACGTCCACGCAGCATGCCGCCCAACTCTTCGTTGGTCTTGAGCATCTGTTTGAAAATAGCCTTGCGTTGGCCGAGGGGGGAGTTGGGATCCACACCACCGCAGCCGGATAACACCAGGCAGGCCAGCACGGCCATGGAAAATCGTCTTACAAACATCTTTGCCTCGGGGCAGGAAATGGCCGTTAGTATCCCCGGGGTCGTCAGAAAAGACCAATGGCCCTATCAACAATACGGGTTGTCGAGCGCGCGAAGGCACTCAACGACTGCAAAGGACATCTTCATGAATAGCCGCTTCAAGCCATGGCACAAACGCCTGGCGTTGACCCTGCCGTTGATCGCACTGCTGGCCGGCTGCAATCGCGGTGAAAAGGTCGAAGAGCCCAAGACCCATGCCCTCGCCACTTATGTCAGCGCTCCCTGGGAAGCATTGCCTTCGGTGTCCGATGAGGACTTGCTGGCCGGCTTCGGCTCATGGCGCAGCGCGTGCACCCGACTCAAGGCCGACGCGACCTGGGGCCCAACCTGTGCGGCGGCAGCCAATGTGTCGCAGACCCCACAGGCAGTGCGCGACTTTCTCAGGCGAACCCTGGACGTCTATGGTTTGCGCTCGGGGGACAACAGCCCCAACGGCCTGATCACCGGCTACTACGAACCGGTATACCCCGGCAGTCTCACACAGACCGCCACTGCCAATGTGCCGGTCTATGGCGTTCCGGAAGACATGATCATCGTGGCGCTGGACAGCATTTACCCTGAGCTCAAGGGCAAACGCCTGCGTGGCCGCCTTGAAGGCCGAGTGCTCAAGCCCTACGACGACGCGGCCACCATCGAAAACAACGGCGTGAAGGCGCCTGTCATCGCCTGGCTGACGGACCCGATGAACCTGCAATTCCTGCAGATCCAGGGTTCGGGACGCATTCGCCTCGACGATGGCCGCCAACTGCGCATCGGCTATGCCGACCAGAACGGCCATCCGTATCGCCCCATTGGCCGCTGGCTGGTCGAGCAGGGTGAGCTGAAGAAGGAAGACGTGACCATGGGCACCATCAGTGCCTGGGCCAAGGCCAACCCGAACCGTATTCCCGAACTGCTGGCGAGCAATCCGAGTTATGTATTCTTCAACCGCAACCCCGACAGCAACGAAGGCCCGAGAGGCTCGTTGAACGTCCCACTCACCGCAGGGTACAGCGTGGCGGTTGACCGCAAGGTGATTCCCCTGGGCAGCCTGTTGTGGCTATCCACGACTCGCCCGGACGGCAGCGCCTTGAACCGCCCCGTCGCCGCCCAGGACACCGGCGGGGCGATTGCCGGCGAAGTGCGGGCTGACCTGTTCTGGGGAACGGGCGACGCCGCCGGGCAACTGGCCGGGGACATGAAGCAACAAGGCCAGATCTGGATGCTGTGGCCCAAGGGCATGCCGCTGCCTCAGGTGCCGCAGGTGGCGAATGCAATCAGCGCCAATCATTGACGAATGAGCTGAATTGGCGGGCCCTTCAGCGAGCAAGCTCACTCCCTTGATGGAACTCCGTAAACCGGAGCCCATATGGGAGCGAGCATGCTCGCGAAGAGGCCCGCACAAATCTCAAATATTCAGTAGTCAGGCTCAGGCCGAAACAAAGAAGAAACTCAAGACCAATCCCACCCCCACGAACCACACCAGCGAACGCAGGATCGCCCAGTCCGCCAAATAGCAAATGATGTACAGCAGGCGGCTGGTGATAAACAGCACCGCCAGCACGTTGATGGTCACCAGTTCGGCATTGCCGGCCAGGTGGGCGACGATCACGGCGGCGGCAAAGAACGGGGAGATCTCGAAGCTGTTCAGCTGCGCGGCGTAGGCTCGCCGGGGAGCGCCTTCGAGTGAATCGAGAAAGTCCCGGGGATCGTGGTTATCTTGCAGCCTATATCTCCCGCCTGCCTTGGCGATGCCGATACACAGGTAAGGCAGGAGGAAAGCGATCAAAACACACCACAGGGCAACCGTCATACCGCATTTTCCTTATTTGATTTTAGAGAATCGAGGGCAAGCGTCTCAGGAGTTATTACCAGCATGCCAACCAGCACCAGCCCGCAGGCTAAGAGTCGCGACCGGCCGAAAGGTTCTTTGCGGTGACGCAGCCCGAAGAGCGCAGCGCGGTTTGCACTGATCCTGGGCAGCGCCGTCGCTTCGGCGATCGAACCCAGCCGCATCGCCCATGACACCAGAGCGTAGCTGAACCTGGCCCCCGCAACCGACCGCCAGCCCCGGCACCGTCACCACCTTACATTGCGCCTGTAGAATTGACTCGCGATCCAGTAGCAGCTGTTTATACTGCACTCGACCACGCCGCACTCAGTTGCGCATAGATCAATTCCAATAATTCTGCTGCCGCCCCCGTTCGCTCGAACCAAAGCGTCGGCATGCGTATGCCTGATCCGAGCGTCAAGACTATAGACAGAGACCTTGCGCATGCCACTCGCCTTGCTTGCTTTGGCCGTTGCCGCTTTCGGCATCGGCACGACTGAATTTGTCATCATGGGCCTGCTGCCCGACGTCGCCCGAGACCTGGCGGTAAGTATCCCTCACGCGGGGCTGCTGATCACCGGTTATGCCTTGGGCGTGGTATTTGGCGCGCCGATCCTGGCGATCGGCACCGCGAACATGCCGCGCAAGGCCACGCTGTTGGGCATGACCCTGATGTTCATTCTCGGCAATGTGCTCTGCGCCCTGGCGCCGAACTACACCACGCTCATGGCAGCCCGGGTCATTACCGCCTTATGCCACGGCGCGTTTTTTGGTATTGGCTCGGTGGTGGCGGCCGGTTTGGTGGCGCCGAACAAACGGGCCCAGGCCATCGCGATGATGTTCACCGGCCTGACCCTGGCGAATGTCCTGGGCGTGCCGCTGGGTACGGCCTTGGGTCAATACGCCGGCTGGCGATCGACGTTCTGGGCGGTATCGGTGATCGGTGTGATTGCAGCCATCGCCCAGTGGGTCTGGCTGCCCAAGGAAATCCCCATGGACAAGGCCAACCTCGCCAGTGAGTTCAAGGTGCTGGGCAAGGCCAGCGTGTTACTGGCCCTGGGCATGAGTGTACTGGCCTCCACCAGCCTGTTCAGCGTATTCACCTACATCGCGCCGATCCTGCAGGACATCACCGGCGTCAGCCCTCATGGCGTCACCGTCATGTTGTTGCTTTTCGGGGTCGGCCTGACAGCGGGCAGTTTCCTCGGTGGACGCCTGGCGGACCGGCGCCTGTTGCCGTCCCTGGTGGGCATGGCGCTGGCCGTGGTGCTGGTGCTCGCCGCCTTTAGCCAGACCAGCCGATCGGTGGTTCCGGCAGCGATCACTCTGGTGCTATGGGGCGTTTTCGCCTTTGCACTGTGCCCGATCCTGCAATTGCTGATCATTGACCAGGCCCACGAGGCCCCCAATCTCGGCTCGACCCTGAACCAGAGCGCCTTCAACCTCGGCAACGCCGCCGGTGCCTGGATCGGCGGGCTGGTCGTCGCCAGCGGTGCCGACCTCGCCGATCTGCCATGGACCGGCGCCCTGGTCGGCGGGCTGACCGTATCGACCGCCCTTTATTTTATTTTTCGGCAGCGTCGCCTGGACGCCGTGGCAGGCTTTGCCGACTGAGGGGTGTATTGGTTTCGCTGCGCACCTGCGCGTGGCTGATCAGGGCGAAGATGAAACTGCCACCGATGATGTTCCCCGCCAAGGTTGGCACGGCAAACACCATCCAGAAGTCCTCCCAGGACAGCTGGCCGGCAAACACCAGGTAAGACACTTCGGCCGAGCCGACGACGATGTGGGTGAAATCCCCAAGCGCCATGAGGTAAGTGATCATTACGATGATCCACATCTTGGCGCTTTCCATGGACGGGATCATCCAGACCATCGTGGCGATCATCCAGCCGGAAATGATGCCCTTGGCGAACATCTGGCCGGTGTCGTTTTCCATCACCTTGCGACCGATATCCAGGAAGGCCAGGTCGGTGCGCTGGTCGAAAATCGGCAGGTGCAGCATCACGTAGGCCACCAGCAACGTGCCGCACAGGTTGCCCACCAAGACCACGCCCCATAACCGGAACAACCGGCCAAAATTGCCCAAGGTTGGTTTGCTCATGATCGGCAGCACAGCGGTCAGCGTGTTTTCGGTGAACAGTTGCTGGCGTGCGAGGATCACCGCCAGGAAGCCCGCGCAATAGCCGAGACTGGCGATCACCTTGAAACCTTCGTGATCCGGCAACCGAGAGTTGAGCAACCCCATCGCCATCAACGACAACCCCATGGTCAACCCGGCTGCCAGGGCCGACCACCACAGCGCCGCCACGCTGCGCTCCAACTCCTGGTCGCCCTGGGTGCGGATGATTTCATGCAATACCGCCGCCCGGGGCGGCTGGTTGCGGTCGACCTCGTGCTGTTCCTCTGCCGAGAGATCAGGGGTCTTGCCGTCTTTTTGAGTGTCCATACAGCTCCTGAACCGGTGGCGTGATGTACCTACGACACACGGCGTCAGGAGCTGTTCAGTGGTGCCCGCAAATGAGAGGCATACTGCCCGCTCGCGAAGCGCGCGCCGCCGACCTCACTCGACGGCATCGTCCTTGAACTGGTCCTTGACGTACTTGATCTCGGTCCGGCCATGGGGCGCGGGCAAGCCGTCTTCGCCGAGATTGACGAAAACCATTTTTTCCACCGTCAGGATGCTTTTGCGGGTGATCTTGTTACGAACTTCACAGGTCAGGGTGATGGAGGTGCGACCGAACTCGGTGGCGGTGATGCCCAGTTCGATGATGTCGCCCTGGCGCGAAGCGCTGACGAAATTGATCTCTGAGATGTACTTGGTCACCACACGCTGGTTACCCAGCTGGACGATGGCGTAAATGGCCGCTTCCTCGTCGATCCAGCGCAACAGGCTGCCGCCGAACAGCGTGCCATTGGGGTTGAGGTCTTCGGGCTTGACCCATTTGCGGGTATGGAAATTCATGATCACTCCTGCGCGTCTGGCCGATGAATGTCCGCATCATGGCAGACCGGGCAGATACGCTCTACGCTGCGGCACCTATAACGATCATCGGCAATTTTGATTTGCCGACGGAAACCCTTTGGAAGATCCGATTAGCCCGTTATAATCGCCACCGCTTTATCCGGTCCACCCTTTGGACCGGTCCCGCCACCTGTCCGAGGGGCGCTGCAGCAGGCTCGACCTGTCAGGCTCGGATGGGGCGTTGCTTGTACGGGTTTGTCCGCACAGGCACTAAACGCACAACGGCGCCCATTCGCATACATTACGAATGGAGGCTCTTCATGAGCGCTGTAATCACGCCTGCTGCTTTTTCCGACTACAAAGTCGCCGACATGTCCCTGGCTGCCTGGGGCCGCCGCGAAATCATCATCGCCGAATCCGAAATGCCAGCCCTGATGGGTCTGCGTCGCAAGTACTCTGGCGAACAGCCATTGAAAGGCGCCAAGATCCTCGGCTGCATCCACATGACCATCCAGACCGCCGTGCTGATCGAGACCCTGGTTGCCCTGGGTGCCGAAGTTCGCTGGTCGTCCTGCAACATTTTCTCGACCCAGGACCAGGCCGCTGCCGCCATCGCTGCTGCCGGCATCCCGGTCTTCGCCTGGAAAGGCGAGACTGAACAAGAGTACGAGTGGTGCCTGGAGCAGACCATCCTCAAGGATGGCCAGCCGTGGGACACCAACATGATTCTTGACGACGGTGGCGACCTGACCGAGCTGCTGCACAAGAAATACCCGGCCGTGCTGGACAAGGTCCACGGCGTGACCGAAGAAACCACCACTGGCGTACACCGCTTGCTGGACATGCTGGCCAAGGGCGAGCTGAAGATCCCGGCCATCAACGTCAACGACTCGGTGACCAAGAGCAAGAACGACAACAAGTACGGCTGCCGTCACAGCCTCAACGATGCCATCAAGCGCGGCACCGACCACTTGCTGTCCGGCAAGCAGGCCCTGGTGATCGGCTACGGTGACGTGGGCAAGGGCTCGGCCCAGTCCCTGCGCCAGGAAGGCATGATCGTCAAGGTATCGGAAGTCGACCCGATCTGTGCAATGCAAGCCTGCATGGACGGTTTCGAACTGGTTTCGCCGTTCATCGACGGGATCAACGACGGCACCGAAGGCAGCATCGACAAGGCACTGCTGGGCAAGATCGACCTGATCGTGACCACCACCGGTAACGTCAATGTCTGCGATGCCAACATGCTCAAGGCCCTGAAGAAGCGCGCCGTGGTCTGCAACATCGGTCACTTCGACAATGAAATCGACACCGCTTTCATGCGCAAGAACTGGGCATGGGAAGAAGTCAAGCCACAGGTCCACAAGGTGCACCGCACCGGCGCTGGCAGCTTCGACCCACAGAACGACGACTACCTGATCCTGCTGGCCGAAGGCCGCCTGGTCAACCTGGGCAACGCCACCGGCCACCCAAGCCGCATCATGGACGGCTCGTTCGCCAACCAGGTCCTGGCCCAGATCTTCCTGTTCGGCCAGAAATACGCCGACCTGTCGCCGGCCCAGAAAGCCGAGCGCCTGACCGTGGAAGTGCTGCCGAAGAAACTCGACGAAGAAGTGGCCCTGGAAATGGTCCGCGGCTTCGGCGGCGTGGTCACCCAGCTGACCAAGCAACAGGCTGACTACATCGGCGTTAGCGTCGAAGGCCCGTTCAAGCCGCACGCTTACCGCTACTGATCGGCGTCGCCTGCTCTCCTTGTGGGAGCGGGCTTGCTCGCGAAGACGGAACTCCAGGCGCATCAATGCCGAATGATGAACCGCTTTCGCGAGCAAGCCCGCTCCCACATTGTGTTGCGCACGGCTCCAAGCCTACGAGTTTCCAAGGATATGACCATGTCCCAAGACCGTCGCTACAGCTTCGAGTTCTTCCCGACGAAGACCGATGCTGGGCATGAAAAGCTGATCGCCACTGCCCGCCAGTTGGCAAGCTACAACCCTGATTTTTTCTCCTGCACCTACGGCGCCGGCGGTTCGACCCGCGACCGCACGATGAACACCGTGTTGCAGCTCGAAAGCGAAGTCAAAGTCCCGGCCGCTCCGCATCTGTCTTGCGTGGGCGACAGCAAGGACGACCTGCGCAGCCTGCTGACCCAATACAAGGCTGCAGGAATCAAGCGCATCGTAGCCCTGCGCGGCGACTTGCCGTCGGGCATGGGCATGGCCAGCGGAGAGCTGCGCCACGCCAATGAACTGGTTGAATTCATTCGCGAAGAAACCGGCGAACACTTCCACATCGAAATCGCCGCCTATCCGGAGATGCATCCGCAGGCGCGCAATTTTGAAGATGACCTGCGCAATTTCGTTCGCAAGGCCAACGCCGGCGCCAACAGCGCCATCACCCAGTACTTCTTCAACGCCGACAGCTATTTCTATTTCGTCGAGCGGGTTCGCCAGATGGGCGTGGACATTCCTGTGGTGCCGGGAATCATGCCAATCACCAACTACAGCAAACTGGCGCGTTTCTCTGACGCCTGCGGCGCGGAAATCCCGCGCTGGATCCGCAAGCAACTGGAAGCCTACGGCGACGACACGGCCAGCATCCAGCGCTTCGGTGAAGAGGTCATCACGCAAATGTGTGAACGCTTGCTGCAGGGCGGCGCACCGGGGCTGCACTTCTATACCCTGAACCAGGCCGAGCCTAGCCTCGCGGTATGGAACAACCTCAAGCTGCCGCGTTGAGCCCAGCCTGATGTACGGTACACAAAGGCCCTGGGACAACCAGGGTCTTTTTTTGCGCCTGTGCAAACCGAGCACACCCAGCCCGCGTGCCAGAGCGCTCTAGCTATTTGACAGGCTCTCGTCGTAACCTCCGGTCATGCCTGTATTCGCCCAGCTGACGACAATCCTCCTTCTCTTGTGCCTGAGCTTCACTGCCCAGGCCGAGAAGTTGCGCATCGTCACTGAACCCTGGGCACCCTATGTCTACGAGGAAAACGGCAAGATCCTTGGCCTGGATTATGAAACCACGGCCATTGTCTTCAAGCGCCTGGGCATCGATGTGGAATGGCAACTGCTGCCGTGGAAACGCTGCCTGGCCATGCTTGAGCAGGGGCTGGCGGACGGCGCGCTGGACATCTTCCAGAGCGATGAGCGCGATGCCCTGCTGCTTTACCCCAGCGAACCGCTGTCGGACGTGGAGTTCGTCATGTTCTACGCCAATGCCCGCCCCCATCCTTTTCGTACGCTCGATGACTTGGACGGCCTGACCATCGGCACTTCGCCCGGTTACCTGTATAGCCAGGCGTTCCGAGAGTCGACACGGTTCAAGCGCGAAACGGCCCCCACCCATGAAGCCAACTTCGGCAAACTGCAGCTGGGTCGGATCGACCTGCTCATCACCGATCGCCGGGTTGGCCGGCATGTGCTCAATGAGCTGCGACTCGGCGACCAGATCACCGAGAATCCAGTGGTCGTCAGCCGCCAGAGCCAATACCTGGCGGTACGGCGCAGGGCCGGCATGGATTTGCTCGTGCAACGCTTCGGCGCTGAACTCAAGCGTTTCAAGCATGAACCGGCCTATGCTGAATTGAGTGCACGTTATGGCGCCATTCCGGTAGCCAAGGCGGCGGGGCAAGACGCGGCATCGCGCTGAAATGCACCGTTGAGCAGCAGGAAAGCAGCGCAACACGATTGCTCTGTTATACTCCGGCCTTCCCGCCAGGCTCACGCCCGGACGCCCGGTCTTGCAAAAGGCATCCCGACACCGCTACAGCGCAGCTTCCAGCCCGCGCGAGCCCTGTCCGGACCTGTCTTCCAGACCCGGCAGGACCGGACGGGATGAGGTCTCTGATCGACCGCATTCGCGCCAGGCAAGACTATCCCATTGGGCCAAGCCCTCACTAAAACAGGATTACTCATGTCCTTTGCTTCCCTCGGTCTCTCCGAGGCTTTAGTTGGCGCCATCGAAGCCGCCGGCTACACCCAGCCTACCCCGGTGCAACAGCGGGCCATCCCCGCCGTGTTGCAAGGTCGCGACCTGATGGTCGCTGCACAGACAGGTACTGGCAAGACCGGCGGTTTCGCCCTTCCCATCCTGGAGCGGCTGTTCCCCAACGGTCATCCAGACAAATCCCAGCGCCACGGCCCGCGCCAACCGCGCGTACTGGTCCTGACCCCCACCCGCGAACTGGCCGCCCAGGTGCACGAGAGTTTCAAGGTCTACGCTCGCGACCTGAAGTTCGTCAGCGCCTGCATTTTCGGCGGTGTCGGCATGAACCCGCAGGTCCAGGCCATGGCGCGTGGCGTCGATGTGCTGGTGGCCTGCCCCGGCCGTCTCCTGGACCTGGCCGGGCAAGGCAGTGTCGATCTGTCCCACGTGGAAATCCTCGTGCTGGACGAAGCTGACCGCATGCTCGACATGGGGTTTGTCCATGACGTGAAGAAAGTGCTGGCGCGCCTGCCGGCCAAGCGCCAGAACCTGCTGTTCTCGGCGACCTTCTCCAAGGACATTACCGACCTTGCCGGCAAGCTGTTGCACAACCCGGAACGTATCGAAGTCACCCCGCCGAACACCACGGTCGAGCGCATCGAGCAACGGGTTTTCCGCCTGCCGGCCAGCCACAAGCGTGCCCTGCTGGCGCATTTGATCACCACAGGCGCCTGGGAACAGGTCCTGGTGTTCACCCGCACCAAGCATGGCGCCAACCGCCTGGCTGAATACCTCGACAAACATGGCCTGCCAGCCGTGGCGATCCACGGCAACAAGAGCCAGAACGCCCGCACCAAGGCCCTGGCCGACTTCAAGGCTGGCGAAGTGCGCATCCTGGTCGCCACCGACATCGCCGCCCGAGGCCTGGATATCGACCAACTGCCCCATGTGGTCAACTTCGAGCTGCCGAACGTCGATGAAGACTACGTGCACCGTATCGGCCGTACCGGCCGGGCCGGTCGTTCGGGCGAAGCGATTTCCCTGGTCGCGCCGGACGAGGAAAAGCTGCTCAAGAGCATCGAGCGCATGACCAAGCAGAAGATTCCCGACGGCGATCTGATGGGCTTCGATGCCAGCACGATCGAGGCCGAGAAGCCGGAAGTACGCGAGCGTCCGGATGTGCGCAATCCGCGCAACCCACGCGGCCCGCGGGGCGATGGCCCGAATGGCGGCGGTGGCGGTCGCAAGGATAAAGGCAAGGACAAGGGCAAGGAAAAATCGGCCACCAACGGTCGCGGCGAACGCCCGGCCCGCGAGCAGAAGCCTCGCGAAGGTACGCCGGCCCGCGAACAGCAGCGCCCTGCTCCTCGCGCCGCGGCGGATCGTGCCCCGGACGAGTTCCTCGACGACGATATCGATAACTTCGGCAACCGTGTCGACTATGTGCCACAGCAGAAACCGGCCCAGGGACGCGGTCGTCGTCCTGGCGCCCCGGCACAAGGCGCAGGTTCGGGCGCACCACGCGGTGGCCAGCCACAAGGGCGCCAGAACGGTCCGCGAAACAGCAACGGCTCGTCCACCGGCACCCCGCCAGCCAAACGCAGTGGCCCGCGTAACGGCGCCCCACGTGACGGCCAGGCCCGCCGCGAAGAGTCCCGTCCTCGCCGCCAGGCCCGTGGTGATGACCAACCACGCCAGGAACCCGCCGTGCAGAACCCGCGTGGCAACCAGCCTAAAATCATCCACAAGGAATCGAAAACCGATCGTTTCCCGACGCCTGAACAGCTGGATCAATTGCCAAGCCGTCCCCGTGGCGAAAAACCGGCGTTGCTGACGCGCAATCGCTGAGTTTTTCCAAGTTGTAAAAAAACGCCCCTGGCCGCAAGACCAGGGGCGTTTTTTGTCAGGCGCGAACGTTACTTCGCTTTGACGCCTTCAAATGTCACGTACAGCTCGACCACGTCGGACGCTGGGCCCAGGTCCTTCTGCTTGCCGAAGTCGGAACGCTTGATGGTGGTGGTGCCTTCGAAGCCGGCACGGTAGCCGCCCCACGGGTCCTTACCTTCGCCCAGGAAAGTCGCCTTGACCACGACCGGCTTGGTCACGCCCAGCAGGGTCAGGTCGCCGGTCACGTCGGCAGTGTTCTTACCGGTGGACTTGACGCTGGTGGACACGAAGGTGGCCTTGCCGAATTTGCTGGCGTCCAGGAAGTCAGCGCTGGCGATGTGCTTGTCGCGTTCGGCGTGGTTGGTAAACACGCTGGCGGTGTTGACGTTGAATTCGATCTTGCTGTCTTCAGGCTTGGCGGCGTCAAAGCTGAACTTGCCGTCGATGTCCTTGAAAGTACCGGTGATGTAGCTATAGCCCAGGTGGCTGATCTTGAAATCAACGAAGGCGTGCTGGCCTTCCTTGTCGACCACATAGTCTGCAGCCATGGCCTGGCCGGCGGACAGCAGGGCAGAACCGATTGCCAGGGCGGCGAGCGTCTTTTTCAACATGCTTTCTATTCCTTTGGAGTCGAGGTTGAACATCAGGCTTGGCGCCCCAGCATTCGCTTGAGGGTCGCGTCACGGTCGATAAAGTGATGCTTCAATGCTGCCAACGCATGAAGGCCGGAAAAAATTACCAGCGCCCATGCGAGATACAGGTGGATCTGGCCGGCGACGTCTGCCTGATCGGGCAGTCCAGACACCAGCGCGGGTACTTCAAACAGACCAAACACCGAGATCCCGACACCGTCTGCGGTGGAAATCAGGTAACCGGCGATCATCACGGCGAACAGCCCGAGATACAGTGCGCTATGACCAAGCTTGGCGCCGACGCGAGTCAGGCGTCCGTAGGTTTCCAGTGTCGGCGGCGGCGGGCTGACGAAACGCCAGATCACCCGCAGCACCATCACCGCCAACAACACCAGGCCGATGCTCTTGTGCAGCTCCGGCGCGTCTTTACGCCAAGTGCTGTAGTAATCCAGCCCGACCATCCACAGGCCCAACGCAAACAACCCGTACACCGCGAGGGCAACGGCCCAGTGCGAAACGATGCTGACCCAGCCATAGCGAGAAGAAGAGTTGCGTAGCTGCATTGCTCATATCCTGTAAAAACTGTGACCAAGACTAGCGAGTTATCTATCGATTTAAAGCGGAAATTTTTGCTTTGAAATATCGAGAAATACGATGATCAGTCTGGGAGCTGTGCGTTAAGGAAAGATTAAAGCGATGAACTGCGTGATGGCGAGGCGGGTGCAGGAGGTCAGCTTGGGCTTGGAGGCCTCTTCGCGAGCAGGCTCGTTCTTGCCAAAGCCACTTATGGCCCACCGCCTCCTGGAGTCACTTGTTGATGCATTCAGCCCTATAAGGGTCTATGTCACATCTATAAACCAATTGAGGATCGTGCTTTTTTAGCACCGTACGGCCATCAGCACAGCCACCGACACCAAATACTGCCAATAGCATTAAAGCCGCTATTAATTTCATATCAACTCCAGCTTCTACGAGGTTAAAGTTGCGAACTATTAATTCACCGAACACTCAGGCTTGTAGGGATCGAACACGCACTTGTAATCCATTTGAGGGTCCCGCTTCGGAGTCACCGGAACCATCAGGGGATCATGGCCTTCGCCATAGACACACCCATACATGGAAACCAGTACGACCACACCCATCAGTATTTTCATACGTCGCTCCTGTTTTTCGAGGAGCCTAGACTTATGGCGGGGTGCGTTCTATCGCCTGCTTCCGGTTAACGGGTGGGAAGTTTCCGATATATCGTAAAGACGTGTAGGACGTCAGCGTTCGCTATACGACGCTGGGCGCTGGAAGACAGCGTCGGCGCGCCTGAATGTCGAAAAAAAAAGCGGCCCTTGGGCCGCGTTTTTTATGCCTGAACGTTACTGAGCCTTGGTCTCAGTGGTCGTCGCCGGTTTGGCGACCGGCTTCTTGACCGGCTCGGCCTTCTTCACCGGGGCCTTGGCCGGGGATTTTTTGGCCGGTGCCTTGGCGGCCGGTTTTTTCGCCGCAGGCTTGGCCGCAGTTTTCTTGGCCGGCTCGACTTTCGCCGGGGCCGGCGCGGGTGGTGCTACCGGGGCCGGCGCTGGAGCAGGTGCCGGTGCGGGCGCTGGAGGCGGTGCTACCGGCTCGGGGGCCTTGGCCGGCTCGGGCTTCTTGTCGTCATCCGAGCCACCGAACAGGTTGCTGAAGAAGTTGCCCTTCTTCGCTGCCACCGCGCCAGCAGCCGCCGCTGCGGCTGGGGCGACCTTCGGCGGTTCGAAGGATTTGCCAGCGGCCAGGTCTTCTACCTGGCTGGCGGCACGTTGGCCACTGCGCAGCGCGCCTTCCAAAGTGCCTGGATACATAGCGTCAGTGTGTTCACCGGCAAAGGCTACGCGCTGCAATGGCTTTTCCCACAAACGCCAGTATTTGCTGATCTGGCCCGGACCAAACGCCAGGTAAGCGCCGCCCATGGACGGGTCGGTGCTGTAGCGCCGGATTTCATAACCGGTGAATGCGCCACGGGCCTGTGGATAAAACGCGTGCAGGCGAATCAGCACCTGGTCGACCATCTGCTTGTCGCCGAAGGCCTGCATCACCCGCGCGTTGTCGCCGGACAGGTTGATGACCACGTTGGCGCCGCCCTTCATGGCCGGCTCGATCCACATCATGCCCAGGCCGGTGTTGCTGTAGATCTCACCCGACATGCGCGCCTTGCTGTCCCAGACCGGGGTCTTGAACTTGAGCATGATCTGGTCGCGCCAACCGTAGTTGGTGCCTTTGATCGCCCCCTGGTGCTGGGCATCCAGGGCCGGCGTCAGCTGGATCTTGTTCAGTGCGCGCAGCGGCACGGCGAGTACCACGTAGTCAGCCTGGTAACCGACGCTGCCGACCTTGACGGTGACGCCGTCCTTGTCCTGGGAAATGGCCGAGACCGGTGAACCGGTCTTGATGGTCTTCAGTTGCTTGACGAACGCCTGGGCCAATACCGGGCTGCCACCCAGCAGGCGCGAGGCGCGCCGGTCACGGTCGGACACGCCGCGATAGACGCGGTTCTGCTGGGCAAAATACAGCAGCGACAGGCGCGAAGGCTCGTCATAGCGCGTGCGTATTTCCTGATTGACCAATTGCCGCGCGGTGGCGGGCAATTGCAAACGGTCGAGCCAGTTGGACACAGTGATCTGGTCGAGGGCGTGCAGCGTGTTGGTGGCCGCCGGGTTCAGCGGATCGTCGATGGACCGCGCCAGCTCATCCAGGGTGGTTTCATAGCGCTTGAGCGCTTCGGCTGTGGCGGGCTGTTTGGTCGCCAGGTCGGCGGCGGTGAAATAAGTGCCGTCGATCAGGTAGCTGGGAGTCCGCACGAATTCCGGTGCCGGCGTGGTGCCCAGCTTGAAGGTGGAAACGTACTTGTTCAGCACGGGCTGGGTCTTTTCGTTGCCGATCCACTCGCTGGTGGCCATGCCCGACCGGCCACCCAGGCTCGGCTTGGCTTCCAGCAGGGTCACGGCCCAGCCCTTGTTCTGCAGCTCGTAGGCCGCCGTCAGCCCGGCCAACCCACCGCCGATGACGATGGCCGTCGGTTGTTTGTCCTTGGCCAGCGCCGAAACGCTGAACAGCCCTATCATCACCAGCGCACAGGCGCGCAGCCAACCAGCAGACATTCAACGAACTCCGGATTAAAACGTAGGAAATTTCAGCTTTCGAGCCAGTCGGCTCTCGGTTTTTCGAGCCAGTCGGCTCCGGGAACGGCGAAGAATACGTCAGCCATCAAAGCGCCGCCAGCGACGTCTATCGCCTTGTCCATAGTAGCCGGAACGACACAATGGGTTGTCCCCACGTCCGCCATTGCATAGGCTTGCGCGATTGTTTTGCCCGCGCCCGCCGCGAGCTGCCTCGAGGAGACTGTACATGGGCCTGAATAACCAGTGGATGCAACGCGACCTCGCGGTGCTGTGGCACCCCTGCACCCAGATGAAAGATCACGAACAACTGCCGTTGATCCCTATCAAGCGCGGCGAAGGCGTGTGGCTGGAAGACTTCGAAGGCAAGCGCTACCTCGATGCCGTCAGCTCCTGGTGGGTCAACGTGTTTGGCCACGCCAACCCGCGCATCAACCAGCGCATCAAGGACCAGGTCGATCAGCTGGAGCATGTGATCCTCGCCGGTTTCAGCCACCAACCGGTGATCGAGCTGTCCGAGCGCCTGGTGAAAATGACGCCCGAAGGCCTGACCCGGTGTTTTTATGCCGACAACGGCTCGTCCTGCATCGAAGTCGCGATGAAGATGAGCTTTCACTACTGGATCAATCGCGGCCAGCCCGCCAAGAAACGCTTCGTCACCCTGAGCAACAGCTACCACGGCGAAACCATCGCGGCGATGTCGGTGGGCGACGTGCCGTTGTTCACCGAAACCTACAAGGCGCTGCTGCTGGACACGATCAAGGTGCCCAGCCCCGACTGCTACCACCGTCCCGAGGGCATGGGCTGGGAAGAACATTCGCGAAACATGTTCGCGGCCATGGAACAGACCCTCGCCGAACACCACGGCAGCGTCGCCGCCGTGATCGTCGAGCCGCTGATCCAGGGCGCCGGTGGCATGCGCATGTATCACCCGGTGTACCTGAAGTTGCTACGCGAAGCCTGCGACCGCTATGGCGTGCACCTGATCCACGATGAAATCGCTGTCGGCTTCGGTCGCACCGGGACGATGTTCGCCTGTGAACAGGCCGGTATCACACCGGACTTCCTTTGCCTGTCCAAGGCCCTGACGGGCGGCTATTTGCCGCTGGCGGCGTGCGTGACCACCGATGACGTCTACAACGCGTTCTACGACGACTATCCGACGTTGCGCGCCTTCCTGCATTCCCACAGCTACACCGGTAACCCGCTGGCCTGCGCGGCGGCCCTGGCGACCCTCGACATCTTCGAAGAAGACAACGTCATCCAGACCAACCTGGCCCTGGCCCAGCGCATGGCGAGCGCCACCGCGCACCTGGCCGATCACCCGAACGTGGCAGAAGTCCGCCAGACCGGCATGGTGCTGGCCATCGAGATGGTCAAGGACAAGGCCAGCAAAACCGCTTACCCGTGGCAGGAACGCCGTGGCCTGGCGGTGTTCCAGCATGCCCTGGAGCGCGGTGCTTTACTGCGGCCGCTGGGCAGCGTGGTCTATTTTCTGCCACCGTATGTCATCACCCCGGAGCAGATCGATTTCCTCGCCGAAGTGGCCAGCGAAGGCATCGACATTGCCACCCGGGACAAGGTCAGCGTGGCGGTGCCGAAGGACTTCCATCCTGGCTATCGCGATCCGGGCTGACGACAAATTTCTCTGTGGCGAGGGAGCTTGCTCCCGCTGGGCTGCGTAGCGGCCCCATTTTTGCGATTGCTGCGCAATCGAGCGGGAGCAAGCTCCCTCGCCACAACAGCACTAGACCCAGCAGCAATGCACCCGTATCCAGAGAACGAAACATGAGACTGTCCCGCTTCTTTATCGACACACCCCTGAGCCTCGGCGACCACGAGCTGCCCGAAGCCCAGGCCCACTACATCGGCCGGGTGCTGCGCATGGCCGAGGGCGATGCGGTGCAGGTGTTCGACGGCTCCGGCCAGGAGTTTCGCGGGACCCTGGCCGAGGTCGGCAAGAAACGCGTGCGCGTGCAGCTCGACGAGCAATTTGCCGGGCAGGCCGAATCGCCGCTGTGCATCCACCTCGGCCAGGGCCTGTCCCGCGGCGAGCGCATGGATTGGGCGATCCAGAAGGCCACCGAACTGGGCGTCAATGAGATCACACCGATCTTCACCGAGCGCTGCGAAGTGCGCCTCAAGGACGAGCGCGCCGACAAGCGCCTGCTGCATTGGCGGCAGGTGGCGATCAGTGCCTGCGAGCAATGCGGACGCTCCACCGTGCCGGTGATCCACCCGCCATTGCTGTTGGCCGACTGGTTGAAGCAGGCCGAAGCCGAATTGAAACTGGTGCTGCACCCGGTGGCCGATCCGCTGACCAGCCACCCCAAGCCATCGTCCCTGGCATTCCTGATCGGGCCCGAGGGCGGGTTGTCGGACGCTGAAGTAGAGCAGGCCAAGACCGCCGGCTACCACGCCGCCCGCCTCGGCCCCCGAGTGCTGCGCACCGAAACCGCGCCAGTGGTGGCGTTGGCAGTAGCGCAGCAGTTATGGGGGGATTTCTAAAAGTCTGATGTAGCTCCCACAGTAGATCGCGGATGTCCTTGCGACTTACTGCACCGGCTCACTGGTCGGCTTGGCAATGATCGCCTTCAATTCGCTGGTCATCGGGAATTCCAGGTTCAGGCCCTTGGGTGGGATCGGCTTCTGGAACCAGCGATCGTAGATCGCGTTGATTTCCCCAGACTTGTACAGGTCCGCCAGGGTCGAGTTGACCAGCGCCAGGAACTGCGGATCGTCCTTGCGCACCATGCAGCTGTAGATTTCCCGCGATTGTTCTTCCCCGACCACGACCCATTTATGCGGATCACGCGCCTTGGCCCGCTCGCCGTAGAGCAGCGCGTCGTCCATGTAGAACGCCGCTGCCCGGCCGGTCTCGAGCATCTGGAAGGCTTCGCCGTGGTCCTTGGCGCTGATGACGAACATGTCGACTTTGTTGTCCTGGTTGTAGCTCTTGAGGAATCGCTCATTGGTGGTGCCGGCAGTGGTCACCACATTCTTGCCGCGCAGGTCGGCGAAGCTGTGGATACCGCTGTCCTTGGCGGTCAGCAGTTGGCCCTTCACGTAAATGAAACCGTAGGAAAACGCCACCTGCTTCTGCCGCTCGGCCGTTACGCCGGTGGAGCCGCATTCCAGGTCCACGGTGCCGTTCTGCACCAGTGGGATGCGGGTCTGGGACGTGACGAGGTTGTACTTCACGTTCAGTTGCGGCAACGTCAGTTGGTGCTGGATGCGCGCGACGATCTTGCTTGCCAGCTCCACCGAGTAGCCCATCGGTTTGCCGCTGTTGTCCGCAATGTAGGAAAACGGCACGGAGGCGTCGCGGTAGCCCAAGGTGATGCTCTTGCTGCTGGCGATCTTGTCCAGGGTGCCGGTCGGTGGCGCTTCATTGGCGAAAGCCGAGGCGCTCAGCAACAGGCTCAGGGTGCAGCCGATCAACGTGATTTTTTGCATTGTTATTCTCCGTTGCGGGTGGGTCAGGCGGCGCGGGGCGTGAGGCCTCGCATGTCGATGGAAGGTGTACGTTGGCGGATCAGTTCACTGAGCAAGCGGCCGCTGCCGCACGCCAGGGTAAAGCCTAAGGCGCCATGGCCCAGGTTGAGCCACAGGTTGCGATAGCCGGTGGCGCCAATCAGCGGCACCCCGCTGGGCGTGGCCGGGCGCATGCCCGCCCACTCGATGGCGCGCTCGTAATTTCCAGCCAGGGGGAAGGTTTCCATGGCCTGGCGACGGATCAGGGCCAGGCGCCTGGGGTCCGGTGCCGGATCAAAACCGACGATGTCGACCATCGCCGCCACTCGCAACTGCTCACCGATGCGAGCGTAGACGACCTTGCGATCATAGTCGGTGATGCTCAGCTCCGGCGCCCGATGTCGCGCCTCGATCGGAACCGTCAGGCTGTAGCCCTTGAGCGGATACAGCGGCAGTCGCAGCCCAGGCACTGCAAGCGCTGCACTGCGATGGCCGGCGGCTATCACCACGGCGCCCACGTCCAGGCGATCTGCGCCCAGGTTGATCGCCTGCACCGTACCGTTAGCATGATGGACAGCAGTCACCGCACGCCCCAGGAGGAACTCGCAGCGCCCCGAAGCCCGTAGCCGCGCCGCCAATTGGAGGCAGAAAGCATGGCAATCGGCGACCTCCTCGTCCGGCGTGTAGATCCCGCCCACGAACGGCACGCCTGCCAGCGCGGGCTCCAGGCTGGCGCATTGGGCAGGGCCAAGTACTTGCTGATGCTCCAGATCAGTCACTCGCCGCCGAGCATGCTCGAAGTGGCGGCCGTTTCGAAACGTCACCAATTTGCCGTTGCGCCGCCAGTCAAAGCCATCGAGATGATCGTCTTCGCGCCAGGTCTGCAACGTCGCCTGGCTCAACAGCGCCAGGCGCAACAGATGCGCACCGTTGCGGCGGTTGACCGAGGTCCGGCACGCGGCGACAAACGACGCCATCCAGCGCCACTGGGCCGGGTCGAGGCGCGGGTGCAACTTCAGTGGCGAATCCGCGCGCAACATCCAGCCCAGGGCCTGCCAGGGCACCCCGGCATCCGCCAGCGGCGAGACGTAGCGATAGGACAACTGGCCGCCATTGGCGAAGCTGGTTTCGCTGCCCAGCGCGTCCCGGGCTTCGACGAGCGTGACGTCGATGCCTTCGCGAACCAGCGCATAAGCCGTCGCCAGCCCGATCACGCCGCCACCGATAATGCAAACCCGCTGAGCCATGTCCATCTCACACCTGTTTCGAATGGCCCAAGGTTAGGATCGGATGACAGCGTTCGAACAATGAATAAAGATGGGCTTCCTATAAACAAAGGTTATGGGCTCGCCATGCGCCTTCGTCATATCGAGATTTTCCAGGCCATCCGCCAGACCGGCTCCATCAGCGGCGCCGCGCAGTTGCTGCACGTCTCCCAGCCGGCCGTGACCAAGGTGTTGCAGCATGCCGAGCAGCAATTGGGCTTTGCGCTATTCCTGCGAGTGCGCGGCAAGTTGCAGGCCACGCCTGAGGCGCTGGAACTGGAGCGCGAGGTCGACAAGGTCAGCGAAAGCCTTCAAGGCGTGCGGCGCCTGGCCCAGAGCCTGCGCCGCGAGCCGGGCCACAGCCTGCGGATCGGCGCCACGCCAGCCTTGGCCCTGTCGTTGATGCCGGCGGCGATCCATCAATGGACCCGACGATACCCCGACATCGTCTGCGAGTTATCCAGTGCCCACAGCCGCGAATTGACGCAAAACCTGCTGATGCGCGAAATCGACGTCGCCCTGACCTTGCAAGCGCCCGATCACCCTGGCCTCAAGGCCCAGGCCCTCGCCAGTGGCGTGTTGGTAGCCTTGGCACCAAATGGTCACTGGCCCGAGGCGACGATCGGCACGCCCATGCCGTTGCAAGCCTTGGCCGATGCGCCATTGATCGGCCTGTCCAGTACCGACCCGCTCTCGGCCAGGTTGGACGGTTACCTCAAGTCAGTGGAGCCGTCGCCACGCGTGAGCATTTCCGTGCAGACCTATTCACTGGCCCGGGCCATGGTCGAATCCGGCGCCGGGCTGGCGGTCATCGACCCGTTCACGGCTTTGGGCGCTTCGAGCGCCCGCACGGCCATCCGGCCCTTGTCGCCGCCGCTGCCCATTTCCCTGTACGCCGTGACCCGGGCCAACGAGGCCCCAGCCCATACGATGGGTGCCCTGCTGGAGATCTTTGCCAGCCAGGCCCAGGGGCAGCTGGATCGCCTGTTTGGAACGGCTCAAAGCACGTAGAACAGAATCGCCACGAAATGCAGCAGGCTGCCGGCGATGACAAACAGGTGCCAGATGCCATGGGCATGGCGCAGGCGATGGTCCAGCGCGAAGAAAATGATGCCGACGGTGTACAACACGCCGCCCGAAGCCAGCCAGGCAAACCCGGTGCTGCCCAGCGCCGCCAGCAACGGCTTGACCGCCACCAGGACGATCCAGCCCATTACCGCATAAATGACGATCGACAGGATCCTCGCTTCAGAGCGCGGCTTGATTTCCTGCAGGATGCCGATCAGGGCCAGCCCCCAGACAATCCCGAACAACGTCCAGCCCCACGGCCCGCGCAGGGTCACCAGGCAGAACGGCGTGTAGCTGCCGGCGATCAACAGGTAGATCGAAAAATGATCGACCTTCTGCATGATCTCTTTCTTGCGTCCGCGCACGCTGTGATAAACCGTCGAGGCGCTGTAGAGCGCCAGCAAGGTGAACCCATAGATCGCCACGCTGACGATCTTCCAGGGATCACCGGCCATCCCGGCAATCACCAGCAACCACACCGCGCCGATAAACGCCGCGACAGCCCCCACCAGGTGTGTCCAGGCGTTGAGTCGTTCCCCGTGATACATCCCAATCCCACCCCACATTCCGAAACTGGCGCCAAGGCTCAGGCCTGGCGCGGCAAAGTGCAATGCCTTGGCTTTTTTTAACTCGCGATAACGCTCCCTCGCCATAACAGCTCCCAAGCCACTTAAATCGCGTCGCCGGGAAGACATGGGGCACAATCAGCCCATACGAATAAGAGTCCATCCTCCTATGCTGATCGACGAAGAATTGACCCTGAAAAAACTCGAGGTGTTCCTGGCCTTCATGCGCACCGGCAACCTCGCGCGGGCGGCGGCCGAGTTGCAGACCAGCAATGTCAGCGTGCACCGGGCCATTCATTCCTTGGAGAGCGCCCTGCGTTGCCCGCTGTTCAAGCATGAAGGCCGCAATCTCACGCCTTTGGAAAGCGCCTATGTTTTGGAAGAGCGTGCGCAGAGGCTGATCCAGGATGTGATCGAAAGCGTTCGATTGACCCGCGAGGCGGCGGGTTTTTCCGCTGAGCGCTTCAAGCTCGGCTCGCTGTACTCGCTGACGGTCAAGACCGTGCCCCAACTGATCATGGGCCTGAAAATCCGCCGCAGCGAACTCAACATCGACCTGATCATGGGCTCGAACATCGACCTGTTGTACAAGCTCAAGAACATGGAAGTCGACGCGATCCTGGTGTCGCTGGACGACAGCGTCAACGACCCGGACTGCGAGCAAATCGCGCTGTTTTCCGATGACATCTTCCTCGCCACTCCGGCCGACTCCCCCTTCGCCCAGCGCAGCGAAGTCGACCTGGCCGACGTGCGCAACGAGACTTTCATCACCCTGACCCAAGGCTTCGCCACGCATCAGGACGGTGTCCGGGTGTTCAAGCAAGCGGGGTTCGAGCCGAAGGTGGCGATGCAGGTCAACGACATCTTCACCCTGCTGAGCATGGTCAGCTCCGGGGTGGGTTATGCCTTGCTGCCGGGCAGGATTGCGGCGGTGTATGAAAACCGCGTGAAACTGATCCCGTTGCAGGAAAAGTACCGGTTGCAACAGCACATTGGCGTGGTGTTCCTGAAGGCCAAGGAGCGTGATCCTAACCTGCTGGCGCTGTTGGCCGAGTGCCGGATGTATGCCAATCGCCAGGCCTGAGACCGAGTCTCGCCCTTCGCGAACAAGCCCCCTCCCACAGGGACACGCGGTCGACTGTGGCAGCGGGCCTGCTCGCGAAGAGGCCAGCGCGGTTAGCGAAGAGCCGAAGCCCTACCCCATCAACCCCCGCATGATCAAAAACAACAGCGAAGGCCCGAGCAAGCACCCAAGTGCCGTATAGAACGCCGCCGTCAGGCAGCCATACGGCACCAGCTTCGGATCGGTCGCCGCCAGGCCGCCGGCCACGCCACTGGAAGTGCCCATCAGCCCGCCGAAGATCACCGCGCTGCGCGGGTTGTTGAGGCCGATGAAGGGCGCCACGAACGGCGTCGCCACCATCACCAGGATCGCCTTGATCAGCCCGGCGGCAATGGACAGCGCCATGACCTCGGAGCTGGCGCCAATCGCCGCCCCGGTCACCGGTCCGACAATATAAGTCACCGCCCCGGCGCCGATGGTGGTGAGGCTCACCACATCGGTGTAACCGAAGGCCATCGCCACGCCAACGCCGGCAATGAATGAAGTCCCGACCCCGACGAACAAGGCCAGCACGCCAACGAAACCGGCACGCTTGAGCTCCTCGACACTGACGCCGAACGCCGTGGCGACGATGGCGAAGTCCCGCAGCATGGCGCCGCCCAGAAGACCGATCCCGGACAGCAGCGGGATGTCCACCACGCCTTTCTGCCCACCGGTCATGGCCCCGCCGATGTACGAGAGCACCAGCCCCAGCAGGATGGCGATGGCCGAGCCGTGCAGGCGCCCTTTGGTGAACGTGTCGCTGATCCAGTAGGACACCCACATGGTGATGCCGACGATGGCAAAACCGCTGATCAGGCCGTAGCCGGTGATGACTTTCATCAAGGATTCGTACATGGCGGTCACCCTACCGTTTTCACGGACACGTTGGATTGAGGGTCCTTGTTGCCGATGCGCACCAGCACCGGCACCAACGCAAAGGCGATCACCACCGCCAGCGTCCCGGCCAGGATCGCCATCGGCCCGCCCTTCAAGGCGCCATAAACGTTTTGCTGCGCGGCCATCGCCACCACGATCGGGATATAGATGGCGCTCCAGAATTCCACGCCTGCCTCGGATTTGCCCGTGAACAGGCCGCGCTTGTTCAGGTAGCTGCCCAGGCCGATCAACAGCAGCATCGCAATGCCGACGCCGCCGACGTTGGCCGGCACGCCGATCAATTTGCCCAGCAGCTCACCGATGAAAATACCCGCCAGGGTACAAAAGGCCAGGAACGCCACACCGTAGATAATCATTGTCGTAGTCCTCAAAGTGCATCGTCGAAGTTGTTGTTTTTGTGCTTCGCCAGCTTGAGTCGGTGTCTAGGGTTGGCGGTGTCCCTCCTCATGCAACAGCGCTTGCAGGGTGTCGAGCCGCGCGCCGTCAAACGCCATGACGGTGCCCTGCTCGAACACCCGGCGCGCCAGCCCGGTCAGCACCGCGCCGGGTGGTAGTTCGATTTGCAGCCGCACGCCTCGCTCGTAGGCGCTCTGCACCGTGCCGCGCCAATCGACGACCCGGCACATGTTGAAAGCCAGGTCGTCGCGCAGGGCTTCGGTCTTGAGCACCGGCCGGGCGCGGCTGCCGCTGAGATAGCCCAGGGATGGCGCCTTCAACGACACGTTGGCGAATGCCTCGGACAATGTCCGCGCCGGAGCCTCCAACAACGGGCAATGGGATGGCACGCTGAGCGCCAACCGACAGGCCTTGCCCGCGCCCTGGCGACGCGCCATTCCAGCAACGAGGCTCATGGCTTCGTCGCAGCCGGCAATAACCACCTGGTTATCGGCATTGATATTGGCCAGGTAGACCGGCGTTGTTTCACGGTGCACCTGGGCGAGCAAGGCTTCCACGGCGGCGAGGTCCAGGCCAATGATGGCGGTCATGCCATAGCCATGTGGATACGCCTGCTGCATCAATTCGCCGCGCAGGCTCACCAGTCGCAGCGCATCCGCAAAATCCAGCGCCCCGGCCACGACTGCCGCTGGATAAGCGCCGATGGACAACCCCGCCACGTAATCCGGTGCGGGAGCCTGCTCCAGCAACCGACGGGCCGCCGCCACGCCGGCAATCAGCAGGCACAGCTGCACGGCGCGCGTCGATTGCAACGCTTGGGCAGAGTCCAACAGCAAGACATCCTCGCCAAGTACATCACTCGCCTCTTCCAGGATCAGCGGCGCCAACCCATGGAGCATGCCCACGCGCTGCGCACCCTGGCCGGGAAAGACGAAGAGGCTGCTCACGCGACCTGCTCCATTGAAGATTGCCAAGGATCGCTCACCAGGCGGGCCTGGATTTCGTTCTTGAGCAAGACCCGCCGCGACGAACCCGCCCACTCGCGCAAGGCGACGGCGCCGCAAGGGGTTTGCAACTGCATGTCCACGGCGCAGACCGAGGCATCCAGCAGCGCCAGCAGTTCCTTGGCCTGGAGACGATTCAGACGACGCGGCGTACGCAGGATCAAATCCAGGTCACTGCGTTCATGCAACGCCTCGATGCCGGTGGCAAGCTCGAACCCGGCGCTGCCGCCGATGCCCCAGGCCCAACCGCTGGCATCGAGCAGCGGCCGCAGCCGGGCCAGCGCGTGCAAGGCCGGCAGGTCGCGACGGGATTCGACATGGCAAAGGTCTTCCGGGCGCACCCGGCGCTTGATCGCAGCTACTGGCATCGACGAGGCGTAACGCTGCTCCCGGGATCGACCACGCAAGCCCACCGCGATGTGACCAGGCGAGGCCAGCGCACGACGCACCACCATCGGTTGCCCGAGGTCGAGGGACTCGACAGCCCAGCCCGGCGCATCCGCAGGCAACTGCAAGGCAGTCATTCCCCAGAGCAGGTCATGGGCCAGGAACGTGCTCACCACTGCGCCCTCAGCAATTGGCGAACATGGCTGGAAGCTGCGCGATTGGCGGCCCCCAAACGTCCGCTGAGATCCCGAGGCGCACCGGCCGCCTCGTTGATCGCTTGTTGCAGGCAATCAATCACCCGGCCCAGATCCGCCACCGTCGGTTGCTCGATCTGTTCCACCGACAAGGTTTCCCAGAGCAAACCGAGGCTGGCGTAGCTGTCGATGTCATAGGCCATCGGCGGCACGCTGGCGGCCAGGGCTTCAAGCTCTTCGACGCTGCGCAGGGTGACCCGCGCCGCCGAAGCCTTGCCCATGGCATGGACCATCACACCCGGGTCGCGCAGGGCGATCAAGCGGTTGGCCTGGTAGCCGTGGGCCAGGAACGCACCGGACATGGCCTTGCCCACCAGCAAACCAATCACCGGATGCCCGGCCAATCGGGCGCGGGCATAACTGTCCGCCGCGCCGGCCAAGGCCTGATGAATGCCCAAGGCTTCTTCGCGCCGGCCATAGGCCTGGCTGGGCACATCGACGATGGCGATCAGCGCACGTTTGCGCGGCGCATTGCGGTCGGCTTCGATGGCATCGTCAACAGCCTTGGCCAGGCCCCAGCCTTCGAGCAAGCCGACTTCGCCGTTGCGCGCCCGAGGGAAACGGTTGACGGGATCAGCCACCACGGCGAGCAGGCGCGCGGTTTGGTCGCCCAGTTGGACGTCAGCAGCTTTCAGCGAAGCAGGCAGACCGGCCAAAGGTTCGGCGCCGCCGCTCAGGGCCTCGAACCAGCGCAGGCCTCTCAATGAGTACGAAGTCATGGGCGTTCTCCCTGATACAGCTGGCGAACCGCTGCCGGTTCGATTTGCACGTCAGTGTCCAAGCGAGCCAGGCGTTGCAGGAACAGTTCGGCCTGGCCGCTGCGGTGTTCGTTGGGCACACCTAGATGCAACAGTTCGCCGACTTGTCGGCGGATCTGCTCGACGTCATCGGCGACGTAGCGGTCCACCAGCCCGGTCGCGTAGCGCTGCGCGCCACCGGTCAGGCTCCAGATGAATGGCCGGTCGCGGGAGTCGTATTCGTCGAGGCCGGCTTCCTGCTCGATCACTTGCGGACCGTTCAGGCCCAGCCGCGCTTCCTGGGTCACCAGCAGGTAACTGCACAACCCGGCGGCGATGGACATGCCACCAAAACATCCGACGCTACCAGCGACTACACCAACCACCGGCTGGTACTGACGCAAATCGACAATCGCCGAGTGAATCTCGGCAATCGCCGCGAGGCCGAGGTTGGCCTCTTGCAACCGCACGCCGCCGGTTTCCAGCAGCAACACAGCGCGGGTCGGAATCCCTTTGCGGTTGTCCTCGGCGGCCAGCTCCAATGCTCCGGCGATTTTTGCCCCGCCGACTTCACCGAGGCTTCCGCCCTGGAACGCGCCTTCGATGGCAGCCACGACAACCGGCAATCCGTCGAGGTTGCCCTTGGCGATCACCACGCCGTCATCGCTCTGTGGCACCACGCCCTGGCGCAACAGCCACGGCGACATGACCCGCTGGAACGGGTCGAGCAATTCGCGGAACGTTCCGTCGTCGAGCAAGGCCTTGGCCCGTTGCCGGGCACCGAGTTCGACGAAGCTGTGCTTGTTGAGCAGCGCTGCGCTGTCAGTCATGGCCGATCTCCTCGAAACCTTGTTCCAGGCGCAGACGCACCACGCCGGGGGTGGCGCCGAAATCATGGATGTCGATACTCATCGCCGGGGGCGTCTGGCCGTCGAACATGCGGGTGAACAAATGCTGCCAGCGTTGTTCGCTGCCGTTGACCGAGGTCTGCACCTGGATGGTCAATTTGCCCGCCAGACCGGGTTCGATCAGCACTTCCAGGTCGCCCGAGCCGACGCAGCCCACCAGCGCCCGGCCCCGTGGCGGCTGCCCGGCAGGGAATTCAAAGGATAAGGTTTCCATCAGCACACTCCAGGGAAGAGGCCATCGCCGCGTTCGATGCGATCGAGGAACAGGCAGGCGGCGAGCAAGTCGGCAGCGCCGCCGGGCGAGGCGTTCAAGGCAATCAATTGTTGGTCCAGCGCATGCAACTGGCGGCGACCGCCGAGGCTCGCGCTGCCGCCGGCGTCGAGCACCGCTCTGGCGCCGTGCTGCATGGCGTGTAAACCGGCTTCGCCAGCGCGGTAGAGCACGCAGGTGTCGGCCAGGTTGGTCATGATCGCCAGCAAGGCATCAAGCCGGGCGTTCTGTTCGCCCGCACCCGCCGCCCGACTGCGCTTGAGTTGCGGCAGGCCCAGGCCGGTCACCGCCGGAAACGCCAGTTGCGCTTCTTCACGGGCACCGCGCACGCCGTAGCGTTGGGCGACCTGGGCGCCATGACTCAGGGGTTGCGGTGCATAGCGGTCGTTGAGCAAGGCCAGGCGAGCAGCGCGTAGAGTGACGGCGCCCGCGGCGTTGGCTTCAGGTTCCAGCGCCGCCGCAGCGACGAGCAAGCCCAAGGCCCAGATCGCGCCACGGTGGGTGTTCACGCCACCCGTGGTCACCAGCATGGCGGCTTCGCCTTCACGACCGATGCGGCCGAGGGCTTCGCGCAGCGGCAGGCCGATCTCGCCACAGTCGAGGGCGGCCTCGGCCATTTCCTTGAAGGCCGGCCACAGCGACAACGCCGAAGCGTGCATCAGGCCCAGGTGCAAATCGGTATGGGCGCCGCTGCCGCGCCGGTCCACCAGCGCCGGTTTGGGCGAGAGGTCGGCCTCGTCGATCAACGCATCCACCGCCAGGTCGGCCAGGCGCTCAGCGAGAGGTATCGGCTTGGGTTGCAGATTTAGGGCGCGCATTTACCAGCTCCTGAACTTGGCGGGCGGGTTGTAGAGGCCACCGGACCACTCCACCAGATCGGCCACGCTCTTGGCCGCGAGCAACTCGCGGGTGGCGTCGGTGCGGCGGATACCAAGGTCTTCCGGCAAGGCGATCAGCCCTTCGCGGCGCATGCGCGCGGTTTCCTTCGGGTCGTGGCGCAAGCCGATGGCAGTGACCCCGGCCACGGCGGCGATCATCGCCTGGCGCTCTTCCAGCGAGCGGGCCTTGTACAGGTAGGCGATGCCTTCTTCGGTCAGCAAATGGGTAACGTCGTCGCCGTAGATCATGATCGGCGCCAGGGGCATGCCGGCTTTCTTCGCCACCTCCACGGCGTCGAGGGTGTCGACGAAGGTCGGTTTGCCGCCCTCCTGGAATGTCTCGACCATCTGCACCACGAGCTTCTTGCCGCGTTCGAGCAACGGCGCCTCGCCATCGCCGTGGCGCATGTCGAGCCAGGCCGGCGTGCCGTGACGACGACCGCGCGGGTCGTGGCCCATGTTCGGTGCACCACCGAAGCCCGCGAGTCGGCCACGGGTCACGGTGGAGGAATGACCGTCGCCGTCCACTTGCAGGGTGGCGCCGATGAACAGGTCCACCGCGTACTGCCCGGCCAGTTGGCAGACCATGCGGTTGGAGCGCAGCGAGCCGTCGTGGCCGGTGAAGAACACATCCGGCCGGGCGGCGATGTAGTTTTCCATGCCGAGCTCGGTGCCAAAGCAATGCACGCTTTCGACCCAGCCGCTTTCGATGGCGGGGATCAAGGTCGGGTGCGGATTGAGGGTCCAGTTGCGGCAGATCTTGCCCTTCAGGCCGAGGGATTCGCCGTAGGTGGGCAGGATCAATTCGATGGCGGCGGTGTTGAAACCGATGCCGTGATTGAGAGACTGGACGTTGTGTTTTTCGTAGATCCCGCGGATCGCCATCATCGCCATCAGCACATGCACAGGCTTGATGTGGCGCGGGTCGCGGGTGAACAGCGGCTCGATGTAGAACGGCTTGTCGGCCACCACCACGAAATCGACCCAGGACGCCGGAATGTCCACGCGGGGCAGGTCGCTGACGTCGTCCACCAACTGGTTGACCTGGACGATGACGATGCCGTCGCTGAAGGCCGCCGGCTCGATCAGCGCCGGCGTGTCTTCGGTGCTGGGGCCGGTGTAGATATTGCCGGCGCGGTCGGCCATGAAACCGGCCGAAAGCACCACATTGGGAATCAGGTCCACCACCAACCGGGCATAGAGTTCGATGTAGGTATGGATCGCGCCGATTTCCAGCAGACCGTCTTCGAGCAACTGGCTGATGCGCAGGCTCTGGGTGCCGGCAAAGGAAAAATCGAGCTTGCGGGCGATGCCGCGTTCGAATAAGTCCAGGTGCTCGGAACGACCAACGCTGGGCATGATCATGTGCAAGTCATGCAGCTTGCCCGGGTCGGCCTTGGCCAAGGAGCGCGAAAGGAAATCCGCCTGTTTCTGGTTATTGCCCTCCAGCACCACACGGTCGCCGGGCAGGATCAACGCCTCCAGCGCCGCGACGATCTTGTCGGTGGGCAACACCACACCATCGGCCAGCCCCTTCACCAGCCCGAGCCGCCGCTGCTTTTCGCTGCGCCGCCGCGTCCAGCGCGAGTCGGGGGATATTGTTGTTGTCATGACCACTCCACGGGTTCGCTGTCGTGGGGCTTACCTTAGGCGTGTTGCGGCGAGGGCATCAATCACGCCCGATGGCGGATCGTTACGGTGGGAGTAATTGTTTATGCTGGGCTTTGGGTCCCCTGGTCCGATAGAGACGTCGACCTGTCAACCTTGACAGTAGGCGAACAGTTTTTTTCAGCGCCCAATCTCGATTGCGGCAACTCGATATTGTTCCGATCCCTGCTCAAAAACGCCGCTTAGGAGAACAGCATGCCCTTCTATGAAGACGTCACCGATTTCAAAAATGGACAGCGGAACGGGTGGGAGAACGGCCCTGACTTACCCGATGGGACAATCGAACTCGAGAAAGGAAATTACTTTTGGAGAGGTAATCTGGAAGTTTCTTCCCAGGCATGGCCAATGATCCAACCTTCTCTTATGAAAACGTTTGATTTATCAGTTGAAGAGCGAAATAAGTACTACGACATAATATTTCACTACCGTATCCAGGAACGCCAAGCGGGCGAAGCGGGCGAAATAACCATCGCTATGTGCCCTGGAAATGTCCATTTTGAGGAGATTGTCGCTTGGATAGACAATGAAACTGAAATTAACCAATGGATAAAGGTGGTGGTGAAGCCAGCACGCTGGTTCGGCCCTTCACCGGTTCTTTGGATCGGCACACTAGGCTCGAGGCCCGACGATCGCCACCGAAAAATTGATATTGATAATATTACGATTCGGAACGTTCATCACCGTTCAATTGAGTTCCTTCGTTTAATCAGTTTGCGCTGAAAACTTTACTGAACATCTTTTCTTGATTTAGTTGATCGTACCGACTCAGGTACGATCAACCCGTCTGAACTCGTTTTAGTCCATGAGTTGCTAAGTCAACCCCGCCGCCACCACCAACTCCTCCAACGCCAACAGATCCGGCACTTTCGCCACATGCTCCCCCACCTGCACCGCCGCTTGCTCCAACCCGCACAGTGGCACGTCGACGTAGCTCAGCTGGCTGTCGAGCTTGCAGGAGCGTGGAATGCCTTGCACCAGCAGGGCCATGAAGCGCAGTTCCGGTCGCCCGCCCAAGGCGTTGAGCACGACGATGCGGGCGCGCTCGCCGACTGCGGTTTTCTGGCCGCAGGCCGACTCGAAGCTCAACAGCGGAATTTGTCGCTCGCGCCAGCTCACCCAGCCCAAGAACCACGGCGGAGTGTCCATGTCGAACGCGCTGCTTTGGTAGTCGATCAGCTCCGCCACCGCCACGTTGGGCAGAATCAAATGCCGGTCGGCCAAGGGCAGCAACAGCCCCGTGAGATGGCTGGCGCGAAATTCATCCATGTTTTTTGCTCCAGTACGCGATGCTGTCGAGCAGCACCGATTCCTGGTACGGCTTGCCCAGGTAGTCGTTGACGCCGATGGCCATGGCGCGGTCGCGGTGTTTCTGGCCGGTGCGGGAGGTGATCATGATGATCGGCAGGTGCGCCAGGCGCGGGTCGTTGCGCACGTGGGTCGCCACTTCGAAGCCATCCATGCGCGGCATCTCGATGTCCAGCAACATCAGGTCCGGCGTGTGTTCGCTCAACAAGGCGATGGCATCCACGCCGTCCTTGGCGGTGAGGACGTGCATGCCATGACGCTCCAGCAGACGACTGGTGACCTTGCGCACCGTTACCGAGTCGTCCACCACCAGTACCAGCAATGGCCGTTGCGGTTCGCCCTCGCCTTCAGTCGACACCTGGCGGCGCGGGACCTGGTGGGGCAAGGCGCGGATCGGTGCGAGCAGGTCGAGAATCAACACCACCCGGCCGTCCCCCAGGATCGTCGCCCCGGACAGGCCTTGCACCGCCGAGAACTGCGGGCCAAGGCTCTTGACCACGATCTCGCGAGTGCCGGTGGTGGCGTCGACTTGCACCGCGACATGCCGTTCGTTGCACTGCACCAGCAGCACTGGCAAAGGCTGGCTCTGCCCCAGCAATTTCGGCCGGGTGCCGGTTTTCAGCAGCTCGCCCAGGTAACACAGCTCGTAGCGTTGCCCGGCGTAGGTGTAGGTCGGCGGATCGAGCTGGTAATAGCCGTCCAGTTCGGCGGGCAATACCCGGACGATGCTCTCGATGGTGTTCAATGGAATCGCATACTGGTCTTCATGGCACTGGACCATCAGCGCGCGGTTGACCGACACCGTGAACGGCAGGCGAATGCGGAAGTGCACGCCCTGCCCCGGCGTCGAGTCGATGGACATGCTGCCCCCCAACTGCCGCACCTCTTCGTGGACCACGTCCATGCCGACGCCGCGCCCGGAAATCTGAGTGATCTTCTCAGCCGTGGAAAAGCCTGGCTGGAGAATGAATTGCAGTACGTCACGGTCGCTGATGTCGCTGTCGGGTGTCAGCAAGCCACGCTTGATCGCCTTGCGCCGAACCGCGTCCAGCGGCACCCCGGCGCCGTCGTCGCGGATGTCGAAGATGATGTCGCCTCCCTCGCGGGACAAGTCGAGGCTGATCCGCCCCTTGGCCGGTTTTCCGGCGGCGATACGCACGTCGGCAGCCTCCAGGCCGTGGTCCACGGCGTTGCGCAGCATGTGTTCCAGAGGCGCAGCCATGCGTTCGAGCACGTTGCGATCCATCTCGCCCTCGGCATTGCCGACCACGAACTCCACATCCTTGCCCAGCTCTTGGGCGACTTGCCGGACGATGCGCTTGAGCCGCGGCAGCATGCGTTCGAACGGCACCATGCGCGTACGCATCAGGCCTTCCTGGAGTTCGGTATTGATGCGCCCCTGCTGCTGCAGCAGGTTTTCCGCGTCGTGGTTGCTGCGGTCGAGGGTTTCCTTGAGGTCGAGCAAGTCCGAGGCGGACTCGAACAGCGCCCGGGACAATTGCTGCAGTTGGGAGTGGCGGTCCATCTCCAGGGGATCGAACTCTTCGTAGCCCAGCCGCTCGGCCTCCACTTGCTGGCGGCTGAGAATCCGCCCCTGGGTTTCGGTGTCGAGGCGGCGTAGTTGGTCGCGCATGCGCTCGATGGTGGTTTCCATCTCGCCCAGGGCAATGCGCGCGTCATTGACCTGTTGTTCGATACGGCCCCGGAAGATCGACGTTTCGCCAGCGAGGTTGACCAGGTCGTCGAGCAATTCGGCGGAGACCTTGACCGTGTCCGCGCCGTCGCCCGATACCGAGGGCTCGGGTCGCGCCGGCAGGGACGCCGGCGCCTGGACCGAAGCTGGCTCCGGTGCTGCAACAGGTTCAGGCGCGTCGCGCTCCTGCGGATGGCTCACCGCCTGGATCCGCGCAATCAATCGATCGCCCGGCGGGCACGGCTGACCGGCGCGGACCGCATCGAGCATCTGCGCCAGTCGGTCGTGACTGCTTTGCAGCAGGACAAATAGCTCGGGGCTCGGTTGCAGCAGGCCCGCCGACAGGCCTTCATAAAGATTCTCGAGCTCATGGGCGAGATCGCCGATGGGGGAAATTTCCACCATCCGCGCGCCGCCCTTGAGGGTGTGCAGATCTCTCAGCAAGGTCTCCACGGCCTGGCGATTGGCCGGGTCTTCCTGCCAGCGCAGCAACGCTGCGCCGGAGCTGTCGAGGATGTCGAAACCTTCCTCGAGAAAGATCTCCAGCAACTCGGGGTCGTGCCCCGAGGCATCGCCCGTCGCAGTCGGTGTCTCGATGGCATTCGGCCGGTCCTGGCGGAACCGGTGAATGGCGTCGATCAGCGCAACGGGATCACCCAACGGCTGGCCTTGTTGCAGTTGCCCGAGCAACAGATCCAGGCGCTCGTGGCTGCTTTCGAGCAGTTGCGCCAGTTCCTCGCTGTAGCTGTAGCGGCGGTCCACCAGCCCCTCATAAAGGTTTTCCAACTCTTGGGCCAAGTCACTGACCGGTCGGATGCCCGCCATGCGCGCGCCACCCTTGAGCGTATGCAAATCACGCTGCAGCGATGACAGCGGCGCGCCGTTGTCCGGATCGGCGAGCCAGCGCTGCAAGGCCTGGGCGGCGCTTTCCAGGATGTCCTGCGCCTCTTCGAGAAAGATCGAAGCGATGTCATCGTCGACCGAGGTATCGGTGGTTGCGCCGTGTTCCATTTCGGCGGTCGCCTGGCTCAGCTCGCGGATGCTCAGGGTGCGGCTGCCGTCGCTGCGGATCAGCCCCGTAGCGGCTGGGTCGAGGCTGTCCTCAAGCAGTTTGCGAAGGGCCTGCACCCGCTCGGGCCGCGAATGCACATGCTGGCCGGCCGCCAACTCGTCGAGCATGTCGATCAACGCTTCGTGGGCGCGCTGAGCCTCCTGGAAAAAGGCGTCGCTGACCGCCAGGCTGCTTTCCTCGACCGCACCGTAAAGGTCCAGCAGCGCTTCGCAGAGCTCGTCCACCGGGTGCAGGTCAGCCAGGTGCGCACCTTCGCCCAGGGTGGTCAGCTCGTCGAGCAAGGCACTCAACTCCTGGCCTTCGGCGGGGTGTTGCTGCCAACGTTGCAACAGGTTTTCCGCGTCCAGCAGGATGTCCATGCCTTGGGCGAGGAAGTTGTTGATCAACTGCGGATCACGCTTGGTCCGCGCGCCTTGATCCGCCGCGCCAGCCACTGCCTGCAAGCGCTCGACCAGCAGCGACCGGGCCCGCTGGATCAAGTCCTCGGCACCGGCAATCGGTGCCAGCGGTTGGCTGTGTAACTGGCGCAGGCCGCGTCGCAGCAACCCCTCGCCCTCCAGCAGCAGTTCAATCTCATCCAGGTCCAATGCCAGCAGATGAGCCTTGTATTCCCGGGCCAGTTCGTCCAACGCCCCGGCGAGTTCGGCGATGGGCTGCACACCGGCCATCGATGCGCTGCCCTTGAGGGTGTGCAACGCCCGTTGCAGTTCGTCGCTGGCCTGCAGCGGCAGTTGTTCGGCGGCGTGATCAAGGAAGCGATCGAGCGTGGCGAGATGACCCTGGGCTTCGTTGTCGAAAATCTTCAAGAGCAGCGGATCGAGGGCAGTCACGTCCTGCTCGTCGTCATCCTCTTCTTCGCGGCCCTTGGCGAGGGCATGGGCGCGAGCGGCCAGGCGATCGACGTCGTCACGCTGGGATTGGCGATGATCGGCGAATTCGGTGATCAGCGCCGGCAGCAATTGCACGGTTTCTTCAATTAACCGAAGGACTGACGCGCCCGGTTCCACACTACGCTCCAGCACCCGATTGAGCAGGTTTTCCACCGCCCAGGCCAACTCCCCCAGGATCAACGCCCGCACCATCCGGCCGCTGCCCTTGAGGGTGTGGAAGGCCCGGCGCAGTTCCGTCAGCGCGCCGTGGTCGTCGGGATGGGCAGCCCAGCGCGGCAGGTATTCATTCAGCACATCCAGTACTTCGGCGGTCTCCTCGAGGAACACTTCGCGCAGCTCATCGTCCACCGGAGTTTCATCCGCCGGGGGCGGTAGCAGGCTGGCGGGCATGTTCCTCGCTGGCGGGTTGACCGCCGAGACCGGGCTGGCCAGGACTTCGGCCAAGGATTGCACGGTCTGCGGATCGTCCAGCTCCTGCAGGTCCTGCATGACCTGCGCTTCATTGGGGCTGAGCACATCGTCGAGCAATGGCACGCGGGCTTCGTCGGGGAAATACCCGAGGGCGCCCAGGCTGCGTTCGACCCCATCGAGCAGGCTCTCGGCAGGCTTGAGCGGGTCCTCGCTCAAGCGCTCCAGGTAATATTCCAGGCCGGTGATCACATCGGCCAGATGATCCAGCTCTTCCCAGCCCGGCCGGGCATGTTCGAGCAACAGATGCTCGTGGATGAAACCGTGGCACGCCTCCACGAGGCTGGCGGCACGGGTCAACGGAATCATCGCCAGCGCACCGCGCACCTGGGTCAGCAGCGCCGGTAAAGGCTGGAGTTGCTCGCTGTTCCAGTCCGCGTCGATGTAGTCGACGATCATGTCCTTGGCCTGTTGCAGGCAAGTGTGGGCTTCCTTGATGACGATCTGGTGGATCTGGGTCAGGTCGGTGGTCGGCAGGCGGTTGTCTTCGCGGCTCTCGGGTTCGACGGTGCCGACCATGCCGGCCAGGGTCGCCTCGACGTAGAGCAAGGCCCCGGCGACGTCCATCAGCGTTGCATCATCCGGCTCACGCTGGCCCTGGGCGATGCTCAGCACCACGGCCAGTTGGTCGATGATCACTTTGCGCGGCTGGCCGAAACCCAACACCGCTAAGGTGTCCGCGATCTGTCGCAAAGGCGCCAGCAGGCTGTCGAGCTCGGTGACGTGCTGTCGATCGCTGCGCACGAACAGGTCCAGGCGCTCCTTGACCCGCACCAGTTCCTCGCAGAGCGCGGCCAGCACCGAGCGCATGGCATCGCGGTCGGGCCCGGCCAGGCGCGCGCGTTCTTCGTCGACCATCGCGCTGTCGGGCAGCGCGTCGTCCAGTGAGTAGCGTTCTTTCATGATCTGCATCTGCCCGCTGGGATGTTCGGCCTTGGCAATATAGAACAACAGGCTCTTGACCAAGTGTGACGGGGCCGGTTGATTGACGCCTGGCATGCCTTGCACCAGCAGGCGCTTGAGTTCCTTGTCGGCGTCCTTGAACAGACTGCGCAGCGCCGGGCTGTTGGCGATACGCCCCTCGCGCATACCCTCGACCAACGCCGAAGCGACCTGCCACAACGCATTGAGCGGCGCCCCGGCGCACAGCGTCTCCAAACGGTGGAAGACCTTCGCCAGGTAGCCAAGGTGAGTGGCGTCGTCCTGTTCACGAAGCAACCCCACCAAGGCGACTTGCAAGGTTTGGCGCAGCTTGCGCAGGGTGCCTGGCAAGTCGGCCGGTTCGAGCCGTTTCAAGGCGTCATCGTTGAGTGGCGCGACATCCGGCAGCTGCGGACTGAACAGGCTGGTCTCCGACAACAGGCTTTCGCCCCGGGCACTGCGCAAGTCGTTTATCAACGGCAGCACCACCAACGGCAGGTCGCGACGGGCACCTTGCACACGCTCAAGATAGACCGGCAATTGGCCCAGGGCCTGGCGCAACAGGCTGATGGCCTCGTCGCGGTGGGCAATACGGTTGTCCTGCAGCGCGATGCACAGTTGCTCCATTTCTTCGGCGAGCAACGCCGCGCCATAGAACTCGACCATCTGCAGGCCACCATGGACCTGATGGATACAGGCCAGGCATTGGGCAAGGGCATCCGACGCCTGCGGGTCGTCCTCCGGGCGATTGAGTGCCAGATGAGCCTGCTTCAGCGTTTCGGCAATCTCGCCCTTGACCCATTCCAGGGCCACGTAGTCGTGCCGATCACCCATAACCACTCCAAATCAACAGTCATATGCCGCAGAGCACATCAGCCCTTATCCCCATCCGCCACAGTTGCTGGCGGCAAGGTAAACCCCGACACCGAACGACGCAGCTGGCTGGCCATTTTCGCCAGGTTGCCGATGCTCTCGGCGGTGGCGGTAGAGCCGGAGGAGGTCTGCGAGGTGATCTGCTGGATCACGTTCATGGTCAGGGAAATCTGCCCTGCCGAGGTGGTCTGTTGCTGCGCCGCGTTGGAAATGCTCTGGATAAGCGCAGCCAGGGTCTTGGAAACCCCTTCGATTTCTTCCAGGGCAACGCCGGCATCCTGGGCCAGCCGGGCACCGCGCACCACTTCGGTGGTGGTCTGCTCCATGGAGATCACCGCTTCGTTGGTGTCGGCCTGGATCGCCCGCACCAGCGTCTCGATTTGCCGGGTCGCTGCCGAAGAACGCTCGGCCAACCGCTGCACTTCATCGGCCACCACTGCAAAGCCGCGCCCGGCATCGCCGGCCATGGACGCCTGGATCGCGGCGTTGAGCGCCAGGATGTTGGTCTGGTCGGCGATGTCGTCGATCAGGCTGACAATGTCGCCAATTTCCTGGGACGATTCGCCCAGGCGCTTGATGCGCTTGGCGGTGTCCTGGATCTGTTCGCGAATGTTGTCCATGCCATGAATGGTGTTGTGCACCACCTCGTTGCCCTTGTTGGCGATTTCCACGGAGCGCTCGGCCACCGCCGACGACTCGGCGGCATTGGCCGACACCTGGTCGATGGACTGGGCCATTTCATTGATTGAAGTCGATGCTTCGGAAATTTGCTGGGCCTGGTGCTCGGACGCCTGGGCCAGGTGCATCGCCGTGGCCTGGGTTTCCTGCACGGCAGCGGCGACCTGGCCGGCGGTGAGGTTGATCGTCGCCACCAGATCACGCAGTTGGTCCACCGAATAGTTGATGGAGTCGGCGATGGTCCCGGTGAAATCCTCGGTGACCGAGGCTGTGACGGTCAGGTCACCGTCGGCCAAGTCCTCGATTTCGTCCAGCAAGCGCATGATCGCGTTCTGGTTGCGCTCGTTCTTTTCCGCCGTCTCCCTCAGTTGGCGGTTGGTCTCGCGAACCATGACCAGGCCGATGAGGATGATCGACATCAACGCCAGCAGGCCCAATACGTAGCCGCCGATGGTGTTGACGGAACGCCCGCCCGCCAGGTTTTCGAACGCGGTGGCCAGGTGCGAGGCTTCATCGAGCAGGGTTTGCGACAGGTTGAAGATATTGCCCGCCGACTCACGGACCTTGAACAGCTCCGGTGAAGTTTCGAGGATTTCATCCACCGAGCCGGAGACAAACTCGAACAGTTCGCTGATGTCCGACAGGCGCGCCCGGGCGTCGCGATCCTGGACCTGGGAGATCTTCAAGGTCGGGTCGCCTTGCAGCATGCCATTGAGCACCTGGCCAAAACGCGCAGCGTCACGGCCAAAGGTATCGGCGGCCTGGCTGGCATTCTCGTCCCCGGCCAATACGGTGTTCACCGCGCCGAGGATCCGCTCGGCCAGCAGCGACTGGCGCTGGGCCATGGCGACCTGGGCGGCCGGTGCGCCACGTTGCAGGAGGATCTCGACGACTTTTTCGTACTCGACCTGCAGCTGTGGCACGGTTTCGGCCAGGGTCGCCGCGACCTGATGCAACGACAGGACGGTTTGTTCGCTGGAGAGGATGGCATCGGTGTTCTTCAGCAGCCGCTCCCAGTCCAACTGCACGGCACGCATCTGCGGGCGCAGGGTTGCAGGCGCCGGTGGCAGGCCGGTCACGGGGTCGCCCTGTTTAAGGTAGCCCCAGCGCTGGGCGAAGTCGTTGCGCGCATCACTCAGCAGCTTGAACGCAGCCGCCTTGCCGGCCGCCGCCTCGGTGGCGTTCTTGGCGATGCGCTGGGACAACACCCGCAGCTCGCCAGCATGGCCGATGTACTGCTTGTCATAGGTAGATTGGGTGTTGAGGTACGCAAAGTTGGCGAACAGCAGCATGATGAAGACAATCAGCGCGACGAACAGCACGATGATCTGCGAACGACTGCGCGACGCTTCCAGTGGCTTGCCTGTTTTTGCTTTGATCATCGGTACTCGCCTGTCCTGCTCGAAACCCCAAACCAGCCACCGCAGCCTTCAAGCGGGAGCGAACCTGCTCGCGATCGCGTCGGATCAGTCGGCATTGATGCAACTGATCCACCGCCTCCGCGAGCAGGCTCACTCCCACAATGGCCTGCGTTGCGTTCTTTCAAACCGCCACATCCATGAACCCCGGCGACCGCGCCAGGGCAAACGGGCTGAACACCTGCCATTGCCGCTCGCCGGCGAAACGGCCCTGGACGAACGCCGATTCCGGGCCTTCCAGGGGGACCGGGGGAATCGCTTCGAGGCTGTCCTTGGGGAAATGCTGCAGGCCAAGTACTTCGTCCACCAGCAATCCGGCAAAGACTTCGTCATGATCCACCACCAGCACCCGCCGCTGCTTGCGCACGCTGGACAGTTCGTGGCCGAAGAAACCGCACAGGTCCATCAGCGGCAACAAGCGCCCGCGCAGGTTAGCCACTCCGCGTACCCATGGCTTGACGCCGGGCAATGAGGTGTGGCGTGGCTCATGCAGCACTTCGCTGACCTCGCCCATCGGCGCCACGTACCAGTGTTCGCCCAGGCGAAAACCGATGCCGCTCCAACTGTCGCGATGTGCGGGCTGGGACGGCAGCTCCGCGCCCAGCAGCCGACAGCGTCGATCGATCTGGAGCAGCAGCTCGAATGCGGTCAGGGAGTGGCTCATGGCCGTGCGTTCAACCTGCCAGTACGTTATTCAAGGTCTTGATCAGGGTTTCTTCATCCACCGGCTTGGTCAGGTAGTCCTTCGCCCCCTGGCGCGTCCCCCAGACCTTGTCGGTATCCTGATCCTTGGTGGTGATGATGATCACGGGAATGTGCCCGGTTTCAGGATCCTTGGTCAGCTGGCGCGTGGCCTGGAAACCGTTGAGGCCGGGCATGACGATGTCCATCAGTACCGCATCGGGTTTTTCCTGGCGGGCCAGCGCCACGCCATCGGCACCATTCTCGGCCTTCAGGACCTGGTGGCCGTGCTTTTCCAGCATGCCTGTCAACTTGTACATTTCAGTCGGCGAATCATCGACGATCAGAACTCGTGCCATGGTGTTCCCCATTCTTCTGGACCTCGGGCCCGAGGCCGAGCGTCATTAATGTGCCTGGTGCGACTGGACAGCGGCAAAGCCCGGGACATGGGCCTGTATCGCGCCCAGCAGTTCTTCCTTGCTGAAAGGCTTGGTCAGGAATTGATCGGAGCCGACGATGCGCCCCTTGGCCTTGTCGAACAGGCCATCGCGGGACGACAGCATGATCACCGGTGTCGCCTTGAAGGCGCTGTTGTTCTTGATCAGGGCGCAGGTCTGGTAACCGTCCAGGCGCGGCATCATGATGTCGACAAAGATAATGCCTGGATGATAATCGACGATCTTGGCCAGGGCATCGAAGCCGTCGATCGCCGTTATCACCTCGCAACCGACGTTGCGCAGCAAGGTTTCGGCGGTGCGGCGAATGGTCTTCGAGTCGTCGATGACCATGACTTTCAAGGCGCTGGGTTGCTGCTGCGTAAGATGCTCTGCCATTGCCACTGCGAACCGGTTTTTAACGCATAAGATTGATCGACAGCGCAAACCCTTGATGTTCAAGGCCCGCGCGTCGCATGGCAGCCTTTTTAGCACAGTCTCCAGCAACGATCTATCAGCCGCTCGGTACGGCGGTTTTTCCTTGACCGGCAATCTTCGGGGCGCCACTCTGACGCCACTTTTTCATGCCATTTCGTGCCCATCCAATTTTCGAGGAACCAAGCCATGAGCGTACGCGTCGGCATTGTCATGGACCCAATCGCCAGCATTTCCTATAAAAAGGATAGCTCGCTGGCCATGCTGCTGGCCGCTCAAAAGCGCGGCTGGGAGCTGTTCTACATGGAACAGCGCGACCTCTACCAGGCCGAAGGCCAGGCAAGGGCGCGGATGAAACCGCTGGAAGTCTTCGCCAACCCCGAGAAATGGTACGAACTGGGCCGGGAAAGCGACGCGCTGCTGAGCGACCTGGACGTGATCCTGATGCGCAAGGATCCGCCGTTCGACATGGAATTCGTGTATTCGACCTATCTGCTGGAGCAGGCCGAAAGCGCGGGCGTGCTGGTGGTCAACAAGCCGCAGAGCCTGCGCGATTGCAACGAAAAACTCTTCGCCACGCTGTTCCCGCAGTGCACGCCGCCGACCATCGTCAGCCGTCGCCCGGACGTGTTGCGCGAATTTGCCGACCATCACGGCGACGTCATCCTCAAGCCTCTGGACGGCATGGGCGGCTCTTCGATCTTCCGTCACACCGCCGGCCACCCGAACCTGTCGGTGATCCTGGAAACCCTGACCTTGCATGGCCAGCAGCAGATCATGATCCAGGGTTACCTCCCAGCCATCGTCGACGGCGACAAGCGCATCCTGATGATTGACGGCGAGCCCGTGGATTACTGCCTGGCGCGCATCCCGGCTGCTGGCGAAACCCGTGGCAACCTGGCGGCCGGTGGTCGCGGCGAAGCCCGTCCGCTGACCGACAAGGACCGCTGGATCGCCGCCCAGGTCGGCCCGACATTGCGGGAAAAAGGCTTGTTGTTTGTCGGCCTGGACGTGATTGGCGAGCACCTGACGGAAATCAACGTCACCAGCCCGACCTGCATCCGCGAGATCGACAATGCCTTCGGCACCGACATTGGCGGCATGCTGATGGATGCCATCGATCAGAAGCTCAAGGCACGTTGATCCAGATCCTGATGAAGGAAACCCACATTGCGTTATCATGCCCGGCCTGAAAAAACGTGATGTTGGTTTCCTTGTCATGACACTCCCGTCCGATCTGCCCCAAGAGCTCGCCCATCGTGGTGTGCGCCCGGCTGATCGTCTCGGCTTCACCCTGTTCCTGGCCGCGCTCATCCATCTGGCGGTGCTGCTGGGCGTCGGGTTTGCCACGGTCGAACCCAAGCAGATCAGCCAGACCCTGGAAATCACCCTGGCCACCTTCAAGAGCGAAACCAAGCCACAGAAGGCGGACTTCCTGGCCCAGGAAAACCAGCAGGGCAGCGGCACCCTGGAAGAGAAAGCGATTCCCAAGACCACCGAGATCGCGCCGTTCCAAGACAATAAAGTGCAAAAGGTGACCCCGCCGCCCGCCGCCAAGCCCGAGGTCCAGGAGACGACGCCCAAGGCTGCCGTCACCACCGTGGCACCGAAACCGAAAAAGGCCCCGGTCAAGGAAGAGGTCAAGCCCGATCCGAAGCCCAAGGCGCCGGAACCGACGTTCGACAGCGCGCAGTTATCCAGCGACATCGCCAGCCTGGAAGCCGAACTGGCCCAAGAACAGCAGCTGTACGCCAAGCGCCCGCGCATCCACCGCCTGAGCGCCGCCTCGACCATGCGCGACAAGGGCGCTTGGTACAAGGACGAATGGCGCAAGAAGGTCGAGCGCATCGGCAACCTGAACTACCCCGAAGAAGCCCGGCGCAAGCAGATCTACGGCAATCTGCGGCTAATGGTCTCGATCAACCGTGACGGCTCGCTGTATGAAGTGCTGGTGCTCGAATCTTCCGGGCAGCCACTGCTGGACCAGGCGGCCCAGCGGATCGTGCGCCTGGCGGCACCGTTCGCACCGTTTACCGGGGACCTGTCGGACATCGATCGGCTGGAAATCATCCGCACCTGGAAGTTCGCCCGGGGTGATCGGCTGTCCAGTAACTGATCCACATCGATGGTGGACACGGAACCTGGACTCGCCGCAGCCCCCTTGTGGGAGCGGTGTCACCTTCCAGATCGAGGCATTTGCTGCACATCCCCAGCTTGTCAGTTCGGCCCTGCGCCGCCACACTAGCGCTTATGAAAAACGTCAGCCCCACCTACCTCAAGCATCACTTCCTGATCGCCATGCCGCACATGGCCGATCCGAACTTTGCCCACACCTTGACCTATATCGTCGAGCACACGGCCAATGGGGCCATGGGATTGGTGGTCAACCGCCCGCAGGAACTGAACCTGGCGGACATCCTTGAGCAGTTGCGCCCCGACGTAGAACCGCCACTGCTGTGCCAGCACGTGCCGATTTTCATCGGCGGTCCGGTGCAGACCGATCGCGGCTTCGTGCTCCATCCGTCGGGCCCCAAATACCAAGCGACTGTAGACCTGGACGGCTTGTCGCTGTCCACTTCCCAGGACGTGCTGTTCGCCATCGCCGACGGCGTCGGCCCGGCAAAAAGCCTGATCGCCCTCGGCTATGCCGGCTGGGAACCCGGGCAACTGGAAGCCGAACTGGCCGACAACGCCTGGCTGACCTGTCCGTTCGACGCCGACATCCTGTTCGACACCAGCAGCGAACTGCGACTTGAAGCGGCGGCCAGTCGGCTGGGGGTCAACCTCAGCCTGCTCACCAGCCAGGCGGGACACGCCTGATGGCCCTGCGCCTGCTGCTGGGCTTCGATTACGGCACCAAACAGATCGGCGTAGCGGTCGGTCAGGTCATTACCGGCCAGGCCCGCGAGTTATGCACCTTGAAGGCGCAGAATGGCGTCCCGGACTGGAACCAGGTCGAAGCGCTGATCAAGGAATGGAAACCCGACGCCGTGGTGGTCGGCCTGCCGCTGAACATGGACGGCACGCCCAGCGACATGTGCCTGCGCGCCGAAAAGTTCGCCCGCCGACTCAATGGCCGCTACAACCTGCCCTTCTATACCCATGACGAGCGCCTGACCACCTTCGAGGCCAAGGGCGAGCGCCTGGTGCGCGGCGGGCAGAAAGGCAGTTACCGCGACAACCCGGTGGACGCCATCGCCGCCGCCCTGCTGCTGCAGGGCTGGCTTGATGCAAATACCGCCCTGTTCGAAACCTGATTTTTTTGAAAGCGCCGCCAAGGCGCTTTCTTCTAGCGATAAACCGAGTCACGAGCACCGACCCGGAAACCTGAAGGAGCCAGCATGAGCCTGCCCAATCCTGCCGAACTGATCAGCCAGATGGCGATCCGTCTCACGGCGCACCTGGAACAACGCGGCATCAGCGAACCGCGCTATATCGGCATTCGCACCGGCGGCGTCTGGGTCGCCCAGGCCTTGCTCGATGAACTGGGCAGCGATTCGCCGCTGGGCACCCTGGACGTGTCCTTCTACCGCGACGACTTCAGCCAGAACGGCCTGCATCCGCAGGTGCGTCCTTCGGCCCTGCCGTTCGAGATCGAAGGCCAGCACCTGGTGCTGATCGACGACGTGCTGATGAGCGGCCGGACCATTCGCGCCGCCATGAACGAACTGTTCGACTACGGTCGCCCGGCCAGCGTGACGCTGGTGTGCCTGCTGGACCTGGACGCCGCCGAGCTGCCGATCCGCCCGAACGTGGTCGGAGCGACGCTGGCGCTGGCCGCCCACGAGCGGGTCAAGCTCTCCGGGCCGTCGCCGCTACAACTCGAACTGCAAGACCTTGCCCTTTAACTGCCCTTGTAAGAGTCCATCGCGATGACGCCTCTCGAAACCAAGCGCCCGCTGCAGCTCAACGATCAGGGCCAGCTGCGGCACTTCCTGTCCCTCGACGGCCTGCGCCGCGAGCTGCTGACAGAAATCCTCGACACCGCCGACTCGTTCCTCGAAGTCGGTGCCCGGGCGGTGAAGAAAGTCCCGTTGCTGCGCGGCAAGACCGTGTGCAACGTGTTCTTCGAAAACTCCACCCGCACCCGCACCACCTTCGAACTGGCGGCCCAACGCCTGTCGGCGGACGTGATTACCCTCAACGTGTCCACGTCCTCGGCGAGCAAGGGCGAAACCCTGCTCGACACCTTGCGCAACCTCGAAGCCATGGCCGCCGACATGTTCGTCGTGCGCCACGGCGACTCCGGTGCGGCGCACTTCATTGCCGAACACGTGTGCCCGCAAGTGGCGATCATCAACGGCGGCGACGGCCGGCACGCCCACCCGACCCAGGGCATGCTGGACATGCTGACCATCCGTCGGCACAAGGGCAGCTTCGAGAACCTGTCGGTGGCCATCGTTGGCGACATCCTGCACTCGCGAGTGGCCCGCTCCAACATGCTGGCCCTCAAGACCCTCGGTTGCCCGGACATCCGCGTGATCGCGCCGAAGACCCTGCTGCCCATCGGCGTCGAGCAATACGGCGTGAAGGTCTACACCGACATGACCGAAGGCCTCAAGGATGTGGATGTGGTGATCATGCTGCGCCTGCAACGCGAGCGCATGACCGGTGGCCTGCTGCCCAGCGAAGGCGAGTTCTATCGCCTGTTCGGCCTGACCACGGCACGCCTGGCCGGGGCCAAGCCGGATGCCATCGTCATGCACCCGGGGCCGATCAACCGCGGCGTGGAGATCGAGTCGGCGGTGGCTGACGGGCCGCATTCGGTGATTCTCAACCAGGTGACCTACGGCATCGCCATCCGCATGGCCGTGCTGTCCATGGCCATGAGCGGGCAAACGGCCCAGCGCCAATTCGACCAGGAGAACGCCCAGTGAAGCTCAGCATTCTCGGCGCACGCGTGATCGATCCAGCCAGCGGCCTGGATCAAGTGACTGATATTCATATCGATGCCTGCAAGATCGTCGCCCTTGGCGCCGCGCCGGCAGGTTTCGCGGCGGTCGAAATCCTCGACGCGAAAGGCTTGGTGGCAGCCCCCGGTCTGGTGGACCTCAACGTAGCCCTGCGCGAGCCGGGCTACAGCCGCAAAGGCAGTATCGTCAGCGAAACCCGCGCCGCCGCCGCCGGTGGCGTGACCAGCCTGTGCTGCCCGCCGCAGACCAAGCCGGTGCTGGACACCTCGGCCGTGGCCGAACTGATCCTCGACCGCGCCCGCGAGGCCGGCAACACCAAGGTCTTCCCGATTGGCGCACTGAGCAAAGGCCTGGAAGGCGAACAACTGGCCGAACTCATCGCCCTGCGTGACGCCGGTTGCGTAGCGTTCGGCAACGGCCTGAACAGTTTCCGCAACACCCGCACCCTGTGCCGCGCCCTGGAATATGCAGCGACGTTCGGCCTGACGGTGATCTTCAACTCCCAGGACCACGACCTGGCCGAAGGCGGCCTCGCTCATGAAGGCCCGACCGCCAGTTTCCTCGGCCTGCCGGGCATTCCGGAAACCGCCGAGACCGTGGCCCTGGCCCGGGACCTGCTGTTGGTGGAACAAAGCGGCGTGCGCGCCCACTTCAGCCAACTGACCAGCGCCCGCGGCGCGGCGCTGATCGCCCAGGCCCAGGCCCGTGGCTTGCCAGTGACCGCCGACGTGGCGCTGTACCAACTGATCCTGACCGACGAAGCGCTGATCGATTTCAACAGCGTCTATCACGTCCAGCCACCACTGCGCACCCGCGCCGACCGCGATGGCTTGCGCGAGGCAGTGAAATCAGGGGTGATCTCGGCCATCTCCAGCCATCACCAACCCCACGAGCGCGACGCCAAGCTGGCACCGTTCGGCGCCACCGAGCCGGGTATCAGCAGCGTCGAGCTGCTGCTGCCGCTGGCCCTGACGCTGGTGGAAGACGGTTTGCTGGATTTGCCGACCTTGCTGGACCGCCTGAGCGCCGGCCCGGCTAAGGCATTGCAGCTGCCGGCGGGGAAACTCGCGGTAGGCGCAGCGGCGGACCTGGTGCTGTTCGACCCTGGCGCGTCCACCATAGCCGGTGAGGCTTGGCGTTCCAAGGGTGACAACTGCCCGTTCCTCGGCCATAGCCTGCCGGGTGTGGTGCGCTATACGCTGATGGATGGGCGGATTACCCACCAGGCCTGAAAATCTGCGTCGCCTGCTTCGCGAGCAAGCCCGCTCCCACACTTGATCCGAGGTGCTCACAATCATGTGTTCACCGACAATCCCTGTGGGAGCGGGCTTGCTCGCGAATGCAGGCGACTCGATCTGCCTGTCTTAGTGAAATGCCCCACGCTTCTGCGCGTTACGAATCGACACCTGGTCGTTCAGCGTCCAGAAGTCATACAGCACGCCCAGGAAAAATACCCCGCCGGTCAGCAGATACAGAATCCCGCTGAGCCATTTGCCCTGATACATCCGATGTACGCCAAGTACCCCGAGGAACGTGAGCAGGATCCACGCCACGCTGTACTCGATCGGCCCAGGGGTGAATCGCAGGTCCGCTTCGCGGTCCATGGCCGGGATCAAGAACAGGTCGATCAACCAACCGATACCCAGCAGGCCGAAGGTGAAAAACCAGATCGTGCCGGTGACCGGCTTGCCGTAGTAAAAACGGTGAGCGCCGGTAAATCCGAAAATCCACAGCAGATACCCAATGACTTTGCTGTGGGTATCGCGGATTGCTTCCTGCTGATAGCTGTTCATGAGTGGTCTCTTTTGCCTCGATAGAAAAATTTGTTCGGACTTTTTGTGACTTTTTTGTGTCTCGCCGACAAGCGGCACTGGGCGACCCGAGTCGGGGAAACGCCCGTAGTACGGGGCTTGTGTCTGAAAATCGGGCCAAATTGTCGCAATTGTGCGCGGTACACGCTGGGTTTCGGATCGACAAACGGCCTCGGAATGCGAAAAAAAGCTGTTATAAAGTTGCGCGCTAACCTTTATGAGCCCTGCCTAATGCGTCCATTTTTCAAGACATGGCTGACCCTTTGCCTATTATTGCCACTGGCCGCCCACGCCACCAATCGTGAGCAACGTCTTCCCAACATCAATGGCTACACCCCGAAATCCCATGTTTCTGCTCCGTCGAGCAAGAACAAGCAAGGCGTCCAGCGCGTGAGCACGGCTCACAGCCGGTTGGTGCCTCCCATGGCGACCAAGACCACCAGCAACGTGTTGAGCCGCGCCGTGAATGTCCTCGGTACACCTTATCGTTGGGGCGGCAGCAGCCCAAGTAAAGGTTTCGATTGCAGCGGCCTGGTGAAATACGCCTTCAACGACTCCACGTTCGACCTGCCGCGCACGTCTAATGCAATGGCGGCCGGCCACGGCGAGAAAGTCGAGCGCAAGGACTTGAAGCCCGGCGACCTGATTTTCTTCAAGCTCAAGAGCCGCCGGGTCAACCATGTGGCCATCTACCTGGGCAACGACCGCTTCATCCACGCCCCTCGCCGTGGCAAATCGGTGACCATCGACACGCTGAACAAGCCGTATTGGAACACCCATTACGTGGTTGCCAAGCGGGTGCTGCCGAAAGAACCGGGTGCGATGCGCGTGGTTCAGCGCTGATCACCGGCCCCTGTGGCGAGGGGATTTATCCCCTCGCCACAGGGCTTGCCTTGCGCCCCTCTAGAAATTGTCCGGCGTACGCGCCCGCTCCCGCGCGTGCTCGCGGCTGATCAATCCCTTGTTCAGCAGCTCCTTCAGGCACATGTCCAGCGTCTGCATCCCCAGCGAGCCACCGGTCTGGATCGACGAATACATCTGCGCGATCTTGTCTTCCCGGATGAGATTGCGGATGGCTGAGGTGCCGAGCATGATTTCGTGCGCCGCGACCCGGCCGCCGCCGATCTTCTTGACCAGCGTCTGGGAAATCACCGCCTGCAACGACTCCGACAACATCGAGCGAACCATGGATTTCTCGTCACCGGGGAACACGTCCACCACCCGGTCGATGGTCTTGGCTGCCGATGTGGTGTGCAACGTACCAAACACCAAGTGCCCGGTTTCAGCGGCGGTCAGCGCCAGGCGAATGGTTTCCAGGTCGCGCATCTCCCCCACCAGGATCACATCCGGATCTTCACGCAGGGCCGAGCGCAGGGCCGTCGAGAACCCCTGGGTGTCACGGTGCACCTCGCGTTGGTTGATCAGGCATTTGCGCGGCTCATGGACGAACTCGATCGGGTCCTCGATGGTAAGGATGTGATGGTGCTTGTGGCTGTTGAGGTAGTCGATCATTGCCGCCAGGGTGGTGGACTTGCCTGAACCGGTCGGCCCGGTCACCAGCACGAGCCCGCGTGGGGCCTCGGTGATCTTGCGAAACACCTCGCCCATCCCCAGGTCTTCCATGGTCAGGACTTTCGAAGGGATGGTCCGGAACACCGCTCCCGCGCCACGATTCTGATTGAAGGCATTGACCCGAAACCGTGCCACGCCCGGCACGTCGAAGGAAAAATCGGTTTCCAGGAATTTTTCGTAATCCACTCGCTGCCGGTCATTCATGATGTCGTAGATCAATTCATGGACCTGCTTGTGGTCCAACGCCGGCAGGTTGATCCGCCGCACATCGCCGTCGACACGGATCATCGGCGGCAGCCCGGCAGACAAGTGCAGGTCCGACGCCCCTTGTTTGGCGCTGAACGCCAGCAGTTCAGTGATATCCATAGCGCTCCTCAATTCCAGTAGAATGCCGCGAACCTCAGACCCGCTGGCCTTTCTTTATGACCACGATAGCAGACAACATTGCTCAGGTTAGATCGCGCATCCATGCGGCGGAACAGGCCGCGCAGCGCACCGGACACAGCGTTCAACTGCTGGCCGTGAGCAAGACCAAGCCCGCCCAGGCCCTGCGCGAAGCCTATGCCGCCGGCCTGCGTGACTTCGGCGAGAACTACCTGCAGGAAGCACTGGGCAAACAGGCCGAACTGACCGACCTGCCCTTGATCTGGCACTTCATCGGCCCCATTCAATCGAACAAGACGCGCGCTATCGCTGAACATTTCGACTGGGTGCATTCCGTGGATCGCTTGAAAATTGCACAGCGTTTGTCCGAGCAGCGGCCAGCCGAGCTGCCACCGTTGAACATCTGCATCCAGGTCAACGTCAGCGGCGAAGCCAGCAAATCCGGCTGCACGCCCGCAGACTTGCCCGCCCTGGCAAACGCCATCAGTGCCTTGCCGCGCCTCAAGTTGCGCGGGTTGATGGCCATTCCCGAACCGACCGACGACCGCACCGAACAGGATGCCTCATTTGCCGCCGTCCAGCGCCTGCAAGCCAGCCTGGACCTGCCCCTGGATACGTTATCGATGGGCATGAGCCACGACCTCGAATCCGCCATTGCCCAAGGCGCCACCTGGGTGCGCATCGGTACTGCGCTGTTCGGGGCTCGCGACTATGGCCAATCGCCCAGCTGACTCACTCACTTTTTATAAGGACCCGTCATGAGCAACACGCGTATTGCCTTTATCGGCGCCGGCAACATGGCCGCCAGCCTGATCGGCGGCTTGCGGGCCAAGGGCCTGGAAGCTGCGCAGATTCGCGCCAGCGATCCGGGTGAAGAGACCCGCAACCGGGTGAGCGCCGAGCACGGCATCGAAACCTTCGCCGACAATGCGAAGGCCATCGATGGCGCGGACGTCGTAGTGCTGGCGGTCAAGCCGCAAGCGATGAAAAGCGTCTGCGAAGCCCTTCGCCCGAATCTACAGCCGCATCAACTGATCGTGTCGATTGCCGCCGGGATTACCTGCGCGAGCATGAACAACTGGCTCGGTGCCCAGCCGATCGTACGCTGCATGCCCAACACCCCAGCGCTGCTGCGCCAGGGCGTCAGCGGCCTGTTCGCCACCGAACAAGTGACCACCGCGCAACGCCAGCAGGCCGAACAATTGCTATCGGCCGTGGGCCTGGCAGTGTGGCTGGACACCGAGCAGCAACTGGACGCCGTCACCGCCGTCTCCGGCTCGGGCCCGGCGTATTTCTTCCTGCTGATCGAAGCCATGACCGCCGCCGGCGAAAAACTCGGCTTGCCACGGGAAACCGCTGCGCAATTGACCTTGCAGACTGCTCTCGGCGCCGCGCACATGGCGGTGTCCAGTGATGTCGATGCGGCGGAGCTGCGTCGCCGCGTGACCTCGCCGGCCGGCACCACGGAAGCGGCCATCAAATCATTCCAGGCTGGCGGCTTCGAAGCCCTCGTGGAAAAAGCACTCGGCGCCGCCGCGCACCGCTCGGCCGAAATGGCCGAACAACTGGGCCAATAAGGAGCCATTCATGATTGGATTGAACACTGCAGCGGTCTATGTCCTGCAAACCCTCGGCAGCCTGTACCTGCTGATCGTGCTTATGCGCTTCGTGCTGCAACTGGTGCGCGCCAACTTCTACAACCCGCTGTGCCAATTCGTCGTCAAGGCTACCCAGCCACTGCTCAAGCCGTTGCGCCGGATCATTCCGAGCCTGTTCGGCCTGGACATGTCTTCACTGGTGTTGGCGATCCTGGTGCAGCTGGCGCTGATGGCCCTGACCCTGCTGCTGACCTACGGCACCACCGGCAATCCGCTGCAATTGCTGATCTGGTCGCTCATTGGTGTGACTGCGCTGTTCCTGAACATATTCTTCTTCGCGATGATCATCAGCGTGATCCTGTCCTGGGTCGCGCCGGGCAGCCACAACCCAGGCGCCGAGCTGGTGAACCAGATCTGCGAGCCGGCCCTCGCGCCGTTCCGCCGCATCGTGCCGAACCTGGGTGGCCTGGACATCTCGCCAATCCTGGCGTTCATGGTGATCAAGCTGATCGACATGCTGGTGATCAACAACCTGGCGGCGATCACCATGATGCCGGAGATCCTGCGGGTGCTGATCTAAAGCACGCTGCAACTTTTCCTGTGGCGAGGGGGCAAGCTTCCTCGCCACAGATAGATCCAGTCACCACAGGGTTTGTATCAGCGGACAATCAGCGCCGCCGTTTGCTTGCCGCCTGCCACAGCGGTCTTTAGACTTACGCCTCATTTCAACGAGAGCAGGGTCGATGCCAGCTGCCTTTCCCCCCGATTCCGTTGGTCTGGTGACGCCGCAAATGGCGCATTTCAGCGAGCCCCTGGCCCTGGCCTGCGGCCGTTCGTTGCCAGCCTATGACCTGATCTACGAAACCTACGGCACCCTCAATGCCACGGCGAGCAACGCCGTGCTGATTTGCCACGCCTTGTCGGGGCATCACCACGCCGCCGGCTACCACAGCGCCGACGACCGCAAGCCCGGCTGGTGGGACAGTTGTATCGGTCCGGGCAAGCCCATCGACACCAACCGTTTCTTCGTGGTCAGCCTGAACAACCTCGGCGGTTGCAACGGCTCCACCGGCCCGAGCAGTATCAACCCGGAGACCGGCAAGCCCTTCGGCGCCGATTTCCCGGTGTTGACCGTGGAAGACTGGGTCCACAGCCAGGCGCGCCTGGCCGACCGCCTCGGCATTGGCCAATGGGCGGCGGTGATCGGCGGCAGCCTCGGCGGCATGCAGGCCCTGCAATGGACGATCACCTACCCGGACCGCGTGCGCCATTGCCTGGCAATCGCCTCGGCGCCCAAGTTGTCGGCGCAGAACATCGCCTTCAACGAAGTGGCGCGCCAGGCGATCCTCACCGACCCCGAATTCCACGGCGGTTCGTTCCAGGAACACGGCGTGATCCCCAAGCGCGGGCTGATGCTGGCGCGGATGGTCGGGCATATCACTTATCTGTCCGACGATTCCATGGGTGAGAAATTCGGCCGTGGCCTCAAGAGCGAGAAGCTCAACTACGACTTCCACAGCGTCGAATTCCAGGTCGAAAGCTACCTGCGTTACCAGGGCGAGGAGTTCTCGGGACGTTTCGACGCCAACACCTACCTGCTGATGACCAAGGCGCTGGACTACTTCGACCCGGCGGCGAACTTCGACGATGACCTGGCGAAGACCTTCGCCAATGCCACCGCCAAGTTCTGCGTGATGTCGTTCACCACCGACTGGCGCTTCTCCCCGGCCCGTTCGCGGGAGCTGGTGGACGCGCTGATGGCCGCGCGCAAGGACGTCTGCTATCTGGAAATCGACGCCCCCCAGGGCCACGACGCCTTTTTGATCCCGATCCCGCGCTACCTGCAGGCGTTCGGCAACTACATGAACCGTATTACGCTGTGAGGACGCCATGAGAGCCGATCTGGACATCATCCAGGAATGGATCCCCGCCGGCAGCCGCGTGCTCGACCTGGGCTGCGGCAACGGCGAACTGCTGACCTGGCTGCGCGACAACAAGCAAGTCACCGGCTACGGCTTGGAAAACGACCCGGACAACATCGCCGAATGCGTGGCCAAGGGCATCAACGTCATCGAGCAGGACCTGGACAAGGGGCTGGGCAATTTTGCCAGCAACAGCTTCGACATCGTGGTCATGACCCAGGCCCTGCAAGCCGTGCATTACCCGGACAAGATCCTCGGCGAAATGCTGCGCGTCGGTCGCCAGTGCATCATCACCTTCCCCAACTTCGGCCACTGGCGCTGCCGCTGGTACCTGGCGAGCAAGGGGCGGATGCCGGTGTCGGAGTTCTTGCCCTACACCTGGTACAACACACCGAACATTCATTTCTGTACGTTCGAGGATTTCGAAGAACTGTGCCGCGAGCGCAAAGCCAAGGTCATCGACCGTCTGGCGGTGGACCAGCAGCACCGCCACGGGTGGGCCAGCAAGCTATGGCCTAATCTGTTAGGTGAAATAGGCATCTATCGGGTCAGCAGCCCGGGCCTCGCCGACCACCGGGTCGCCGTATGAGCACCAGCCTTTTCAGGAGCACGACATGAAACGTCTAGCGTTGCTGTTAATCACCACCTGCCTGAGCGTCGGCGCCATGGCCGCCGATGTCATCAAGGCCGAGCGCAAGGAAGTGTTCGGTGACGTCACCGTGCACTACAACACGTTCAACTCCACCTTCCTGACGCCCGACATCGCCAAGGCCGCCGAGTTGATCCGCAGCAAGAACCAGGGCGTGATCAATGTCTCGGTCATCAAGGGCGGCAAGCCACTGATCGCCCAAGTCAGCGGGACGGTGAAGGACTTGACCAGCAAGACGGTCCCGCTCACCTTCCGCCAGATCACCGAAGCCGGCGCGATCTACTACATCGCCCAATACCCGGTGGACCAGCAGGAAACCCGCACTTTTGAAATCAAGGTGCAGACGGGCGACAAGATCAACACGATCAACTTCAACCAGGAACTGTTCCCGGGCCAATGATGAACCTTACCCAACTCGTACTGGCCAGCCACAACGCAGGCAAGCTCAAGGAACTGCAGGCGATGCTCGGCGGATCGGTGCAACTGCGCTCGATCGGCGAATTCAGCCAGGTCGAGCCGGAAGAAACCGGCTTGTCGTTCGTCGAGAACGCCATCCTCAAGGCCCGCAATGCAGCACGCATCTCCGGCCTGCCGGCGCTGGCCGACGATTCCGGCCTGGCGGTGGATTTCCTCGGCGGCGCGCCAGGCATCTATTCGGCCCGTTACGCCGACGGCAAAGGTGACGCGGCGAACAACGCCAAGCTGCTCGAAGCCCTCAAGGAGGTGCCTGAAGCCGAGCGCGGCGCACAGTTCGTTTGCGTGCTGGCCCTGGTGCGCCATGCCGACGATCCGCTGCCGATCCTCTGCGAAGGCTTGTGGCACGGGCGCATTCTCACTGAAGCCAGCGGCGAGCACGGTTTCGGGTACGACCCATTGTTCTGGGTACCGGAGCGCAATTGCTCCAGCGCCGAGCTGGGACCGGTGGAAAAGAACCAACTGAGCCACCGCGCCCGCGCCATGGCCCTGCTGCGTCAACGCCTGGGCCTGCAATGACCACCGACTCTCCCGCACCGCTGATCCACGGCGGTGCACAAACACCTCGGGCGCCGCTGCCGGTGCTGCCGCCCCTGGCGTTGTACATCCACATCCCGTGGTGCGTGCGCAAGTGCCCGTATTGCGACTTCAACTCCCACACCGCCAGCCCGCAGTTGCCGGAAGAGGAATACGTCGACGCCCTGTTGGCCGACCTCGACCAGGACTTGCATGCGGTCTACGGTCGCCCGCTGAGCTCGATTTTTTTCGGAGGAGGCACCCCGAGCCTGTTCAGCGCCCAAGCCCTGGGCCGATTGCTCAAGGGGGTCGAGGCGCGGATACCGTTCGCCCAGGACATCGAGATCACCCTGGAAGCCAACCCCGGCACGTTCGAGCAAGAAAAATTCCTCGCCTACCGGGCGCTGGGCATCAATCGCCTGTCCATCGGCATCCAGAGCTTCCAGCAGGCCAAGCTAGAAGCGCTGGGCCGGATCCATAACGGTGACGAGGCGGTGCGCGCCGCCGGCATGGCTCGCCAGGCCGGGTTCGATAACTTCAATCTCGACTTGATGCATGGCCTGCCCGACCAGTCCCTCGAAGACGCGCTGAGCGATCTGCGCCAGGCTATCGCCCTCAAGCCCACCCATTTGTCCTGGTATCAGCTGACGCTGGAGCCGAACACGGTGTTCTGGAACCAGCCGCCGACCTTGCCGGAAGACGACACGCTGTGGGACATCCAGGAAGCCGGGCAAGCCCTGCTCGCCAAACACGGCTACGCCCAATACGAAGTCTCGGCCTATGCCCAGCCCGGGCGAGCGGCGCGGCACAACCTCAATTACTGGAGCTTCGGCGACTTCATCGGCATCGGCGCCGGCGCCCACGGCAAGCTCAGCCATCCGGACGGGCGCATCGTGCGCACCTGGAAGACCCGCTTGCCCAAGGATTACCTCAACCCGGCCAAGCGTTTCCTGGCCGGCGAAAAAAACCTCGCCAACGAAGAGCTGCCATTCGAGTTCCTGATGAACGCCCTGCGCCTGACCGCAGGCGTGGAAGCGCGGCTGTACCCGGAGCGCACCGGGCTGCCACTTCAAAGCCTGGCCGAAGGCCGGCGCGAGGCCGAACAAAGTGGGTTGTTGCAGGTCGAACCGTCACGTCTGGCGGCGACCGAGCGCGGACAGCTGTTTCTCAACGACTTGCTGCAGAAATTTCTGAGCTGATCAATACAAGGAAATCGAATGGATCTGGTACTCGACCTGCTCGCCACCGTGTCCCGCTGGAGCCGCAGCAACCTGTCGGAAATCTCCCTGGCATTGGTAGGTTGCTTGCTGGTGCTGTTTGGTGCCGATATCAAGGGCTGGGTCGAACAACGCCTGGGCAGCATCGCCGGCGCGTTGCGCGTCCCGCTGATTGCCCTGCTGTGCATGATCGGCAGCGGCGCCGCGTTGATCTACGCCACGCCGTGGATCGTCCGGGGCTTGAGCCAGTTCAACAACTACAGCCTGGCGCCGGTATTGCTGGTGGTATTGGTGTTGATTGGTGTGGTGGCGGATCGGCGCTGAACCCCGCCTACACCTCAAAACAATGTGGGAGCGACGGTTCGGCGCTCCCACAGTTTTTATCGCGCGGTGTTTAGGACAGCTTCTCGAACTTCAAATCCCAAACCCCGTGCCCAAGCCGTTCGCCACGGCGTTCGAACTTGGTGATCGGCCGTTCGGCCGGGCGCGGCACGCACTTGCCGTCTTCGGCCAGGTTGCGATAACCCGGGGCGACGTTCATGACTTCCAGCATGTATTCGGCATAGGGTTCCCAGTCGGTGGCCATGTGCAGCACACCGCCGACCTTCAACTTGCTACGCACCAGCTCGGCGAACGACGCCTGGACGATCCGGCGCTTGTGATGGCGGCTTTTGTGCCACGGATCCGGAAAGAACAGCATCAGCCGGTCGAGACTATTGTCAGCCACGCAGCGGTTGAGCACTTCGATGGCATCGCAATCGTAGACCCGCAGGTTGGTCAGCCCTTGAGTCAGGACGCCATTGAGCAGCGCACCCACGCCCGGACGATGAACCTCCACGCCAATGAAATCCTGCTCCGGCGCGGCAGCCGCCATCTCCAACAGCGAGTGGCCCATGCCGAAACCGATTTCCAGCGAGCGCGGCGCTGAGCGGCCGAAAACCTGGTCGAAGTCGACCGGTGCGTCCGCCAGAGGCAGGACGTACAGCGGAGCGCCCTGCTCCAGGCCGCGTTGCTGGCCTTCCGTCATGCGCCCGGCGCGCATCACGAAACTCTTGATGCGGCGGTGCTGGCGCTCTTCGCCGTCTTCCGGAAGGACCGGCGTGTCGTTCGATTCAGTCATCAATGGCTCTTACTTGATCAGACCATCCAGCGGCGAGGACGCGCTGGCGTATAGTTTTTTCGGCATACGACCGGCCAGGTACGCCAGGCGACCGGCGACAATGGCGTGCTTCATGGCTTCGGCCATCAGGATCGGCTGCTGGGCGTGGGCGATGGCCGAGTTCATCAGCACCGCTTCGCAACCCAGCTCCATGGCGATGGTGGCGTCGGAGGCAGTACCGACACCGGCATCCACCAATACCGGGATCTTGGCTTCTTCCAGGATGATCTGCAGGTTGTACGGGTTGCAGATCCCCAGGCCGGTGCCGATCAGGCCGGCCAGCGGCATCACCGCGATGCAGCCGATTTCCGCCAGTTGACGGGCGATGATCGGGTCATCGCTGGTGTAGACCATCACGTCGAAACCTTCCTTGACCAGGGTCTCGGCAGCCTTGAGGGTCTCGATCACGTTGGGGAACAGGGTTTTCTGGTCCGCCAGCACTTCCAGCTTCACCAGGTTGTGGCCATCGAGCAGCTCACGGGCCAGGCGACAGGTGCGCACGGCCTCGATGGCGTCGAAGCAACCGGCAGTGTTCGGCAGGATGGTGTAGCGATCCGGCGGCAGGATATCCAGCAGGTTAGGTTCGCCCGGGTTCTGGCCGATGTTGGTGCGGCGCACGGCCACGGTCACGATCTCGGCGCCCGAGGCTTCGATGGCCAGGCGGGTTTCTTCCATGTCGCGGTATTTGCCGGTGCCTACCAGCAAGCGCGACTGGTAGGTACGACCGGCCAGGACGAAGGGCTTGTCGCTACGAACGATGCTCATGGGAAATCCTCTGTAGGGGTGAGGTTCTTGCGAAAGGCTGCGAAACCGAGGCGCCTAGCCGCCGCCGATGGCATGGACCACTTCGACGCTGTCGCCATCGTTCAACGTGGTGTCGGCATGCTGGCTGCGCGGGACGATATCCAGGTTGAGTTCCACTGCGACACGGCGTCCGGCGAGTTCCAGACGGGTGAGCAGGGCCGCAACGGTTTCGCCGTCGGGCAGTTCAAGGGGTTCGCCGTTCAATTGAATGCGCATGCCGGATGCCGCCATCATTTTTAGGGGCTGGCATTCTAGCCCGATCAGTCTGGACGACCCAAGCCATTCGTCATGAAATGGACTTGCTGGTCAGCTCAGCCGCCAGGCGGCAAGGCCCAGGCACAGCCAGCCAATCAAAAACGCCACGCCGCCGAACGGGGTGATGATGCCCAGCTTGCTGATCCCGGTGAGCGTCAGCAAATAAAGGCTGCCGGAGAACAGCAGGATGCCGACCACAAACGAAATCCCGGCCCATGTGACGATACGGCCAGGGATGTGCGTAGCCAACAATGCGACGCCGAGCAGCGCCAGTGTATGCACCAGTTGGTAGGTAACCCCGGTGTGGAAAATCGCCAGGTAATCGGCGCTCAGGCGGTTTTTCAGGCCATGGGCGGCAAATGCTCCCAGCGCGACGCCGGTGAAGCCAAAAAAAGCCGCCAGCATCAGAAAGCTACGCAACATGGGAACTCCAGTCAGACTCGGTGGGCAGGGTCTGTATAATGGCCCGCTCGACGGGTTCGGCCAAGCCATCTCTATGCTGCGTACATTGTTTCGACGATTTCTCAAAGCCCTGCTCTGGTTCGCCGTCGGCAGCGTTGTGCTGGTGCTGCTGTTTCGCGTGGTGCCGCCGCCGTTCACCGCGCTGATGATCGAGCGCAAGGTTGAGTCCTGGTTCGGCGGCGAGCCGATCGACCTGCAGCGTGACTGGCAGCCTTGGGACCGGATCTCCAACAGCCTCAAGGTCGCTGTGATCGCTGGCGAAGACCAGAAATTCCCCGAGCACTGGGGCTTCGACATCGGCGCGATCCAGGCCGCATTCGCCCATAACGGGCGCGGCGGTTCGATTCGTGGCGCCAGCACCCTTAGCCAGCAAGTCTCAAAAAACCTTTTCCTGTGGTCGGGCCGCAGTTGGCTGCGCAAGGGGCTGGAAGCTTGGTTCACTGCACTGATCGAGGTGTTCTGGCCCAAGCAACGGATCCTCGAGGTGTACCTCAACAGTGTCGAGTGGGATGACGGGGTGTTCGGGGCCGAAGCGGCGGCGCGGCATCACTTTCGCATCGGTGCCGACGGCTTGTCACGGCAACAGGCCAGCCTGCTGGCCGCGGTATTGCCCAACCCGCGGAAATGGAGCGCCAGCCGGCCGAGCCCCTATGTGCTTAGGCGGGCGGGGTGGATTCGCCAGCAGATGAACCAATTGGGCGGCGACAGTTATCTGCTGGAGCTCGATCGGGCGCGACGGGCGCCTTGGGCGCAGTAACCCAGCACCGTTCCCACAGGGATGAAGTTGACGTTTGCATCACACAAACAAAAACGCCCCGATCATCACTGATCGGGGCGTTTTTTATAGCTGCTACCGCAGGTCAAGCCGCGATCGACACCTTGAGCTTGTTCATCGCGCTCTTCTCAAGCTGGCGAATCCGCTCGGCCGAGACGTTGTACTTCTGCGCCAGGTCGTGCAGCGTGGCTTTCTCCTCGGCCAGCCAGCGCTGGTAGAGAATGTCACGGCTGCGCTCGTCAAGCACTTCCAGCGCTTCGTGCAGGTTGGTGTTGGAGTTGTCACTCCAATCAGCGTCCTCCAGTTGTCGCGCCGGGTCATACCGGTGGTCTTCCAGGTAGTTGGCTGGCGATTGGAAAGCGCTGTCGTCGTCCGCTTCGGCGGCCGGATCGAAGGCCATGTCATGGCCCGTCAGGCGGCTTTCCATCTCGCGCACTTCCCGAGGCTCTACGCCAAGGCTTTCAGCCACGCGATGGACTTCGTCGTTGCTCAGCCAAGCCAAGCGTTTCTTCTGGCTGCGCAAGTTGAAGAACAGCTTGCGCTGGGCCTTGGTGGTCGCGACTTTCACGATCCGCCAGTTGCGCAGGATGAATTCGTGGATTTCCGCCTTGATCCAGTGCACTGCAAACGACACCAGGCGTACACCCATTTCCGGGTTGAAACGCTTGACCGCCTTCATCAGGCCAACGTTACCTTCCTGGATCAGGTCGGCCTGGGCCAGCCCGTAGCCGGAATAGCTGCGGGCGATATGTACGACAAAACGCAGGTGGGCGAGCACCATCTGCCGAGCCGCCTCAAGATCCTGCTCATAATAGAGACTCTCGGCCAGTTCACGCTCCTGCTCGGGCGTCAGCAATGGAATGCTGTTCACCGTATGCACATAAGCCTCGAGGTTCGCACCCGGGACTAGAGCATAAGCAGGTTGCAAAGAAGTGGTCATACGAAAAAACCTCCGACTCACATAACTCGTGCAGTTCAGCACTGCGAAAATTGACCGGGAACCGTAGGACAAGTTCCCACAAAAACTGAAAGGTCAATACGCGCAACAAATACTATTTTGGAGCAAGCTCACGCAGGTGGCGTGCTACCGCAATCCATGCACCGATATAACCCAACAGCACCGCGCCAAGCAAGAGCGACAGACCGTCGGCGGCTGGCACACCGGCCAGCGAGAAATCGCTGCCGTACAAACCGGCCAACCCCACTACCGCATCGTTCAGCCAGTCCAGGCCGAACGCCAATACGCCCCAGGACAGGATGCCGGCACCGAAGCCATACAGCGCTCCCATATAAAGAAAGGGCCTGCGCACATAACTGTCCGTCCCGCCGACGAGTTTAATCACTTCTATCTCGGTGCGGCGGTTTTCAATATGAAGACGAATGGTATTGCCTATCACCAAAAGTAATGCGGAAACCAGAAGCACCGTCAGACCGAAGACAAAGCGGTCGCCGAGCTTGAGGATCGCCGCAAGACGCTCGACCCAGACTAGATCAAGTTGCGCTTGTTGTACCTTCGGCAATTCGGAAAGTCTTTGTCTTAATGCTTCAAGGGTCGGCTTGTCGACCTCATTCGGGGTAACCAGCACCACGCCCGGAAGGGGGTTCTCGGGCAGTTCCTTGAGGGCTTCGCCCAGGCCGGATTGCTGCTGGAACTCTTCAAGCGCCTGCTCGCGCCCCACGTATTCGGCATCGGCCACGCCCGGCATGGCCTTGATCTGTTCACGCAGTGCCTCGCCTTCACCCGGCGTCGCATCCAGTTGCAAATAAAGGGAGATCTGCGCTGCTCGCTGCCAGGAGCCGCCCAAGCGCTCCACATTACTCAGCAGGAGCGACAAGCCCATGGGCAGGCTCAAGGCCACTGCCATGACCAGGCAAGTAAAGAAGCTGCCGATCGGCTGCTTGCCCAGGCGCCGCAGGCTGTCGAGCAGGCTGGCGCGATGGCTTTCGATCCAGGCGTGCAACAGCGTGGTGAAATCCGGGCCGTCGTCATCGTCGCGCTTTTTCTTTTGCGGCTGCGGATCGGTGCCCTTCGGGGCAACGCGTTCGGCCACTTTCGGGCTGCGGGTAGCACTCATACGCCTGCCTCCCCGTCGCCAATCAATCGGCCGCGTTGCAACGTGAGCATGCGATGGCGCATGCGTGCGATGAGCGCCAGGTCATGGCTGGCGATCAGCACGCTGGTGCCCAAGCGGTTGATGTCTTCGAATACGCCCATGATTTCCGCCGCCAGGCGCGGGTCGAGGTTACCGGTGGGTTCATCCGCCAGCAGCAAGGCCGGACGATGGACAATAGCGCGGGCGATACCGACGCGCTGTTGCTGGCCGGTGGACAGGTCGCCCGGGTACAGGTCGGTCTTGTCCGATAGGGCCACGCGCTCCAGCGCCGAGTCCACGCGCTTGTTGATTTCAGCCTTGGACAATCCAAGAATCTGCAACGGTAGCGCCACGTTGTTGAACACCGTGCGATCGAACAGCAACTGGTGATTCTGGAATACCACGCCAATCTGGCGCCGCAGATAGGGAATCTGGGCGTTGCTGATGGTGCTCAGGTCCTGGCCGGCCAGCAACAATTTGCCGGTAGTGGGCCGTTCCATCGCCAATAGCAGGCGCAGCAAGGTACTTTTACCGGCACCGGAATGGCCGGTAACAAACAGAAATTCGCCACGACGGACCCGAAAGCTCAGCTCATGCAAGCCGACGTGACCGTTCGGATAGCGTTTACCGACCTGTTCGAAACGAATCATGAATGCTCCCGCTCGGCAAACAATGCCTGGACAAACGGCTCGGCTTCGAAGGTGCGCAAATCATCGATGCCTTCCCCCACGCCGATGTAGCGAATCGGCAGGCCAAATTGCTTGGCGAGGGCAAAGATCACCCCGCCCTTGGCGGTACCGTCAAGCTTGGTCAGGGCCAGCCCGGTCAGTTCGACGGTCTGGTTGAACTGCTTGGCCTGGTTGATAGCGTTCTGGCCAGTACCAGCGTCCAGTACCAGCAGCACTTCATGGGGCGCGTCGGCATCGAGCTTGCCGATCACCCGGCGAACCTTTTTCAACTCTTCCATCAGGTTGTCTTTGGTGTGCAGGCGACCGGCCGTGTCGGCGATCAGCACATCGATGCCACGGGCCTTGGCCGCTTGCACGGCGTCGAAGATCACCGAAGCGGAGTCGGCGCCGGTGTGCTGGGCGATCACCGGGATCTTGTTGCGTTCGCCCCACACTTGCAGCTGTTCGACCGCGGCGGCGCGGAAGGTGTCGCCCGCGGCGAGCATGACTTTCTTGCCTTCGAGCTGCAGCTTCTTGGCCAGCTTGCCGATGGTGGTGGTCTTGCCGGCACCATTGACGCCAACGACCAGGATCACGAACGGCTTGTTCTGCGAGGCAACCACCAGCGGTTTTTCCACCGGCTTGAGCAGGTTGGTCAGTTCGCCCTGCAGGGATTTGTACAGCGCATCGGCATCGGTCAGCTGTTTGCGGGCGACCTTCTGGGTCAGGCTCTGGATGATCACCGAGGTGGCCTCGACGCCGACATCGGCGGTCAGCAGGCGGGTCTCGATGTCTTCGAGCAATTCGTCATCAATGACCTTCTTGCCGAGGAACAGGCTGGCCATGCCTTCGCCAATGCTGGCACTGGTCTTGGACAGGCCCTGCTTGAGGCGGGCGAAGAAGCCGACCCTGTTCTCTTCGGCAGGACGCGGCGGCTCGGCCGATGCCGGAACCTCTGTCGGGGCAACCTCTGGCTCTGGCTCGGAAACAAGCTCAGGAACCGGAGGCACGACCACGGCGACCGGTGTTTCCTCCGATTGCGTCGGGGCAGGAATTGGTGGGGTGACGTGGGGCGCTTGGGCGTCCTCGACCAATGCGACCGGCTCTTCCGCCACGGGCAGGGTCAGCCAGGGTGTCTGCCCGGCTGGCGGGGTCAGGGGTTGCTCATGCACTGGCCCATGCACGGGCTCGGCTTCAGCCTCGGCCGGTTGCAACACCGGCTCGGCAATCGGCAGGACAATGGGCGCAGCCTCTTCGACCACCGGTTCTTCGGCAGGCCCAGGCTGCGGTTGAGGCTGTTCGACTACGGTTTCCTGCGGCTTCTTGCGCAGCCATCCGAACAGGCTTTTTTTCTCGCCAGCCGCAGCTGGGGTCTTCTTGTCGTCGTTGGAACCAAACATGGAGGACGGCTATCTCACGGTAGCGACGCGCCTGGAGGGCGCCTCGGTGATAAATATTCGATGCTGAACAGACTGCGTTTCATCGAGCTTGTTCACGCGCAACAGATTGTCGAAATGTCCCCAGGACACCTCATGGTCGATTTTTTCGAAGGACTGGTACGGCATCGTCGGCGAAAACGCAGGGATAGAGAAGAAAACCCGACGTTTCTGCGCAGAACCCAGACAACCCAGGGCCGATAAAAGACCCGATAGGCGTGGCCGCCAGTAAAACGGACCGTTATCCTAGCACCTCCTCGCCTGCTGAGGCTAAGACCCGGCAGGCAGCCCGACAGGTTTAAACACGAATGAATGCTCTTGCCCGCCGCGCCGCAGGCCTGCTGCTCAGCACGGTTTGTCTGCCCTTCTCAGCCTTGGCTGCCGATCCACAACCTACCCATGAATTCACCCTCGACAACGGCCTGAAGGTCGTCGTGCGCGAAGACCATCGCGCACCGGTGGTGGTTTCCCAAGTCTGGTACAAGGTCGGTTCCAGCTACGAAACGCCGGGCCATACCGGTTTGTCCCATGCCCTGGAACATATGATGTTCAAGGGCAGCGATAAAATCGGCCCCGGCGAAGCGTCGCTGATCCTGCGCGACCTCGGTGCCGAAGAGAACGCCTTCACCAGCGATGACTTTACCGCCTATTACCAGGTACTGGCCCGGGATCGCCTGGGCGTGGCCTTCGAGCTCGAAGCCGACCGCATGGCGAGCCTGCGCTTGCCGCCGGAGGAGTTCAGTCGCGAGATCGAGGTGATCAAGGAAGAGCGCCGCATGCGCACCGACGACAAGCCGATGTCCAAGGCCTTCGAGCGCTTCAAGGCCATGGCCTATCCGGCCAGCGGTTACCACACGCCGACCATCGGCTGGATGGCCGACCTGGACCGCATGACCGTCGGCGAACTGCGTCATTGGTACGAATCCTGGTACGCCCCGAACAACGCGACCCTGGTCGTCGTCGGCGACGTGACGCCGGACGAGGTGAAGACCCTGGCCCAGCGCTACTTTGGCCCGATTGCCCGGCGCGACGTACCGGCGGCGAAAATCCCGCTGGAGCTGGCCGAGCCCGGCGAACGCAAGATCACCCTGCATGTACGGACCCAGTTGCCGAGCGTCATGCTGGCATTCAACGTACCGAGCATCGCCACCGCGACGGACAAGGCCTCGGTCAACGCCCTGCGCTTGATTTCGGCCCTGCTGGACGGCGGCTACAGCGGCCGGATCCCGACCCAGCTGGAACGTGGCGAAGAACTGGTCTCGGGCGGGTCGTCGAACTACGACGCGTTTACCCGTGGCGATACGTTGTTCACCCTGTCGGCAACGCCTAACACACAGAAAAACAAGACCCTCGCCCAGGCTGAAGCCGGGCTGTGGCGCTTGTTGGAAGCGCTGAAGACGACCGCCCCGACCGCCGAGGAACTGGAACGCGTCCGCGCCCAGGTGATCGCCGGCCTGGTGTATGAGCGCGACTCCATTACCAGCCAGGCCACTGCGATCGGCCAACTGGAAACCGTCGGCTTGTCCTGGAAACTGATGGACACCGAGCTCGCCGAACTGCAAAGCGTGACCCCGCAGGATATCCAGAAGGCAGCCCAGCTGTATTTCACCCGCCCGCGCTTGAGCGTCGCGCATGTCCTGCCTGAGGAGAAAGCTCAATGAGTGAGCGCAAATCATCGCGCCCGGCGCTGATCGGCCTGGCGCTGGTCGCCTCGGTCGCCGCGCTGGCCTTTTACCTGTCGCCTACGAACAGTTCCAACGCCAGCCAGGCGCTGGACCAGGCCAAGTCAGGCAACAAATTGCAATCGCTGGCCGAACTGGACGATAAGGCGCCGAGCCGGCGCCAGCTCGATGTGCAAACCTGGAAAACCGCCGACGGCGCCAAGGTCCTGTTTGTCGAAGCCCGGGAATTGCCGATGTTCGACCTGCGCCTGACCTTCGCCGCCGGCAGCAGCCAGGACGGCGATGCCCCAGGCCTTGCCCTGCTGACCAATGCCATGCTCAACGAAGGCGTGGCCGGCAAGGACGTCAGCGCCATTGCCCAAGGCTTCGAGGGCCTCGGCGCGGACTTCGGCAACGGCGCCTACCGGGACATGGCGGTGGCCTCGTTGCGCAGCCTCAGCGCGACGGAAAAGCGTGAGCCGGCACTGAAGCTGTTCGCCGAAGTCGTCGGCAACCCGACCTTCCCCGCCGACTCGTTCGCCCGCATCAAGAACCAGATGCTTGCCGGTTTCGAGTACCAGAAACAGAACCCCGGCAAACTGGCGGGCCTGGAGCTTATGAAACGCCTGTATGGGGATCATCCGTACGCCCACTCCAGCGATGGCACCGAAAAGAGCATTCCACCGATAACCCTGGCCCAGGCCAAGGCCTTCCATGCCAAGGCCTATGCCGCCGGCAACGCTGTGATCGCGCTGGTGGGGGACTTGTCCCGCGCCGAAGCCGAAGCGATCGCCAGCCAGATATCCGCCGCGCTGCCCAAAGGCCCGGCGCTGGCGAAAACCCCGCCACCGGTAGAGCCGAAGGCGAGCATCAGCCACATCGAGTTCCCGTCCAAGCAGACCAACCTGATGCTTGCGCAGTTGGGCATCGACCGCGACGATCCGGATTATGCCGCAGTGTCCCTGGGCAACCAGATCCTCGGCGGCGGAGGCTTCGGTACGCGATTGATGACGGAAGTACGGGAAAAACGCGGCCTGACCTATGGCGTTTACTCAGGTTTCACGGCGATGCAAGCTCGCGGTCCGTTCATGATCAATCTGCAAACCCGCGCCGAGATGAGTGAAGGCACGCTCAAGCTGGTGCAGGACGTGTTTGCCGATTACCTCAAGAACGGCCCGACCCAGAAAGAACTCGATGACGCCAAGCGCGAGTTGGCCGGGAGTTTCCCGCTGTCCACCGCCAGTAACGCCGACATCGTTGGCCAGCTTGGCGCCATGGGCTTCTATGATTTGCCGCTGAGCTACCTGGAAGATTTCATGCGCCAGTCCCAGGAACTGACGGTCGAGCAGGTCAAGGCAGCTTTGAACAAACACCTGAGCACCGACAAGATGGTCATCGTCACCGCTGGCCCGACCGTCCCGCAAAAGCCGTTGCCGGCGCCCACTGACAAACCTGCCGAGCAGCCGCTCGGGGTTCCGGAGCACTAATGGCCCGTTCATCGAGTTCCACCCGCAAACCCACGCACAACGGTGTGAACCAACTTCGCATCATTGGCGGTGAATGGCGCAGCCGACGCTTGAGCTTCCCGGATGCCCCAGGACTGCGGCCGACACCGGACCGGGTGCGCGAAACCCTGTTCAACTGGCTCGCACCCTACGTCGCGGGCGCCAAGGTGCTCGACCCGTTTGCCGGCAGCGGCGCGTTGTTTCTCGAAGCGCTGTCCCGTGGTGCCGCCATGGGCCAGGCGCTGGACGCCAGCAGCCTGGCGGTTTCCAGCCTGAAGGAACACCTCGGCACCCTGCGCTGCACCGTCGGCCAGGTGCAGACGGCCGACGCGCTGCGTTACCTCGACAGCCAACCGGCGACCCGCTTCGACCTCGTGTTCCTCGACCCGCCGTTCAATCAAAACCTGCTGCCGACAGTCTGCGCCTTGCTCGAGGAACGTCAGTGGCTGGCCGAGGATGCCTGGGTCTACACTGAAAGCGAGACCGCCCCGTCCACCCTGGGACTGCCGAGCAATTGGCGCCTGCATCGCGAGCAGAAATCCGGACAGGTCTTCTATGCACTTTGGCAGCGTAGTGCTGGGACCATCGTCCCGGACTGAACAGTAGAGAACTTGAAAAGTGCGGTACATAGTTACCGCCCATCACCAACCTGGAAACGCCACAGTGATTACACAATTTCTGTAATTCACTGAGGACGATACATCCATGGACTTTTTCCGCAGCCGGATGCTGCTTGTTTTTTGGCTGGCGCCACTAATCGCCCAGGCCGACTCCCCACCGCCCCACGAATTCACCCTGGACAATGGCCTGAAGGTGGTGGTACGCGAAGATCATCGTGCGCCACTGGTCAGCTCGCAACTCTGGTTCAGAGTGGGTTCGGCCGACGAAGCGCCAAGCCGTTCAGGGCTGTCTCACGCACTGGAACACATGGTCTACAAAGGTAGCCACAAGAGTTGTGCGGGCGAGGCCATGGAAATCCTGGGTTCCCTGGGCGCTCAATACAATGCCTTTACCGGGAAAGATGTCACCGTACATCATCAAACTCTTGAGCCTCGTCACTTGGGCGTCGCGTTCGAACTGATGGCAGACCTCATGTCAACTGCGCACCTGCGCGCCGAAGACTGGTTGCCGGAAATCGCCGTCATCCAGGAAGAACGGCGCGAGGGCCAGGACCAACCTGGGGAGCTGGCCCTGGAACGCTTTCTTAGCCTGGCCCACCTTTCAAGTGGCTACCGCACGCCCACCATCGGCTGGGCACACGACCTGCAGCGACTCGACATCGCTGACTTGCGCGACTGGTATCAAACCCGCTATGCGCCGGGAAATGCCGTGTTGGTCGTGGTTGGCGATGTCACGCTTGAACAGGTCAAGCGGCTGGCACAAAAGTACTTCGGTGCGGTAGCCGCCCGTCCTTTCACCATGGCGCGCGCACCACTGGAGCTGGACCGACCCGGCGAGCGCAGGCTCATCCTTAATGTACCCGACGCCTCTCGGCAATTACTGATTGCGTTCAATGTCCCGGTGCTGGTGACCGCCGAGCCTCCACGAACCGTGCACGCCCTGCGCTTGCTGCAAACGCTACTGGCGGGTTCAAGCAGTGCCCGCCTGCAATCGCAGCTTCAATTCAAGACCTCGCTGTTCTCCACTCTATCTTCCCAGTACAACTGGCTGGCACGTGGCGACGGTCTTTTGTTGATCGACGGCCATATCTCCAATGCCTACACCGGCTCGCTCGATGACGCGGAGGCGCGCGTGTGGCAAGAAATTGAAAAGCTACGAACCCATCCCCCCGCGGCTGATGAACTGGAACGAGCCCGCACGCAACTGATCGCGCAAAACATTTACGGCCAGGACTCGATAGAAGGGCAGAGCTATTACCTCGGCGCCCTGGTAAGCAACGGTCTGCCCTGGCGATCGATGAACGACGAAATTGCCGACCTGAAAAAAGTGACTCCGGATGACATCCGACAAGCCGCCGCGACCTATCTGACCCGCGATCGCCTGGCCATAGCTCAAGTCCACCGGGAGCAAACCCATGAATAAACCAGCTCACGTAGGTTGTCATGCGTTGTTGGTCATCGCACTGTTGGGTTGTTGCGCACAGGCTTTGGCCGATACCGTTTCTCATAGCTCCAATGTGCGTCTGCAATCACTTCTTGAGCCAGACATTGTCGCACCCCAGCCGCGCGCCCTGACCGTCAAGGGTTGGAAAACAACGGCAGGCAGCAAGGTCTTGTTCATCCGTACGACGGCAGCGCCGATGTTCGATGTCCATGTCAGCTTCGAGGCGGGAAGCGCCCGCAGCAATATCCCTGGCCTCGCCGGCGCAACCTACAACATGCTCAGCGAAGGCGTGCCAGGTATGGAAAGCCATCAAGCAATCATCGGCACCTTCCAGAGTCTGGGGGCGAGGCTCAGCATGGATATAGGTCTGCACCGCAGCGAATTTTCCTTGCGCAGCTTGAGCGAAGTGGAAAAGCGCGCTCCAGCCCTGCGGCTGTTTTCGCAAATGTTGGGCAGTCCTCTCCTTAGTGACGACGCATTGGTAAGGGCAAAAAACGAGGCGAAAGACATACTGCTGCGTGGCATACAGAACCCGACGAGCTTCGCGTTCCAAACCCTCAAGGAACAACTGGCCCCCGAACGTCCCTATGCTCAACCGACGTTCGGCACAAACGAGGCGTTGGAATCCCTAACGCGCCAAGCGGTACAGGACTTCCATCGGCAAGCCTACTCGGCTCCAACGGCGCAGATCACCTTGGTCGGCGACCTCACGCTCGAACAGGCGCAACTGATCAGCCAGCAGATCAGCAGCGCCTTGCCCGGCAGCCGCCACGCCGTCGCCGGTCCCAACAGCTCCTCCTCGGCTGGCACGCCAAAAAACAGCCATATAGAACGGGAGCTGCAACAAACCCAACTTTTGCTCGCCCAGTCCACCGTGCCGCGCAAGCATGCCGACTACCTTGCGCTGGACGCAGCAAATATGATTTTCGAAAACCGATTGATGACGGAGCTGAGGGAAAAACGCGGCCTGGTGTATGGCACCGAGATTCTGCAGTGGGACTGGGCCGATGGCGCCCTGGCTGTCATCTCGCTTCGGACCAGTCCACACTTCAGCCAGGGCACTCAGACGTTGCTGCGTTCAATGTTCACCGACTATCTGCGCGACGGACCAACGCAACAGGAAGTTGACCAACTGAAACGCCGGATGAAGAGTTCGATTGCTCATGACACCGCCAACAATTCACAGATTCTCGATCAGTTGATCAAGATAAACCGATATGACCTGCCGCTGGATCTGGACCACACCGTCCAACAAATGCAGAAACTGACCCCCAAGCAAATAAAGGACGCACTGAATCGGCACCTTGAAGCCGATGGCTGGCACGTTCTGACGGTGGGCCCCACGGCTGAGCAGCAACCTTTGCCTGCGCCAGTGTCGCCGTCGGCCGATCCGCTCCAACAGGACATATGTCGCGCCACGCAGACCTTTATGGCAATTTAACGCTGCAGCGCCAGGCGCACCTTTACGCCTGGCGCCTATGCTTGAAATAACGAGATCCTACGTGCTTGCAGCTTCCTCCATGTCCAGCCAGCAATTTACACCGGCCTTTGGCCTGGCCAATCCACACCTGCAAACCTTGTGGGGGCCATTATGGCGAAAATCCTACCCCCTCAACCGTGAACGAGAGCGGCTGTGGCTGGAAGATGGCGACTTCCTCGATCTCGACTGGTACGGGCCCCATAGTGCCGACGCGCCGTTGGTGCTGGTGCTTCACGGGCTGACCGGTTCTTCCAGCTCGCCCTACGTGACGGGCTTGCAACGAGCACTCGACGACCAAGGCTGGGCCAGTGTCGCGCTGAACTGGCGCGGGTGCTCGGGGGAGCCGAACCTGCTGCCCCGCAGCTATCATTCAGGCGTCAGCGAAGACTTGGCAGCCACCCTGACCCACCTGCGGAGCCGACGACCATTGGCCCCCCTGTTTGCAGTGGGCTATTCCCTCGGCGGCAACGTCTTGCTCAAGCACTTGGGCGAGACCGGCAACGACAGCCAACTGCAGGGCGCGGTGGCCGTTTCAGTGCCGTTTCGCCTGGACCAGTGCGCCGACCGTATCGGACAGGGGTTTTCCCGGTTCTACCAAGCGCACTTCATGCGCGAGATGGTGGCCTACGTACGCAACAAACAACGCCAGTTCCAGCATGACGGACGCCACGAAGGGCTTGCGGCCCTGGCCGCGCTGGGCTCGCTGGACAACATGCGCACGTTCTGGGATTTCGATGGGCGAGTCACTGCGCCGCTGCACGGGTTTTCGGACGCGGCGGACTATTATCGACGCGCCTCCAGCCGCTATTTCATGGCGGGGGTCAAAACACCGACCTTGCTTATCCAGGCAGCCGACGATCCGTTCGTATTTCCCCACAGCTTGCCCGAGCCCGATGAGCTATCTGCGTCGACCCGGCTCGAACTGCATACCCGGGGCGGACACGTCGGGTTCGTCGACGGGACGTTGCGGCGCCCCGGCTACTATCTGGAAAGGCGCATCCCCAAATGGCTGGCGAGCCTGGGACACGGTTGAGCATTACTCGCCCTTCGCCACGCCCCGCTGTGGATCCGTGATCCACTCACTCCAGGAACCGGCATATAGCTTGCCCAACGGATATCCTGCCAGGCACAGCGCGAACAGGTTATGGCATGCCGTTACGCCGGAGCCGCAATAGGCCACCAAACCGGTCGGCGAGCGATCACCGAGTTTTCCGGCAAAGCGCTGCTCGAGCTGGTCGGCCGGCAGGAAACGTCCATCGGCGCCCAGGTTGTCGGTGAACGCCGCGCATTGCGCGCCCGGAATATGCCCGGCCACCGGGTCGATCGGCTCGACTTCCCCCTTGAATCGCGGCAATGCCCGCGCGTCCAGCAAGGTCATTTGCGGTTGGCCGAGGCGTTGCTGCAGCGCTTGCGCGTCCACCAGCAAATCCGCGTCCGGCGAACCATTGAAGGTGCCGGGCGCGATGGCAGGCGGATCGAGACTCAGGGGCAAACCCGCCGCGTGCCAGGCCTTGAGCCCGCCGTCGAGGATGTGGACGCCCTCACGCTTGCCCAGCCAGGCCAGCAACCACCAGGCCCGCGCGGCGTAGGCACCGGGGCCATCGTCATACAGCACGACGTCACTGTCGTTATTGATCCCCCAGGCCCGCAGGCGCGCAATCAACGCGTCAGGCTCAGGCAGAGGATGTCGCCCGGTCACACCCCTGACGACCGAGCCGCTCAGATCGCGCTCAAGGTCGGCGTGGGACGCACCGGCAATATGGCCTTCGGCGTAGCTGCGCTGGCCGTAGTCCGGATCTTCGAGGGCAAAACGACAATCAAGAATCACCAGCCCGGGCCGTGATCGCCTCTGTTCGAGGGCTTGGGGGCTGATGAGTTGCGCGATGGGCATGGCGAGCTCCTGTGGCTGAATCAAGCAGGTCCGACCCTTACTGCCCTTCTTCCAGGGTCTGGGCCAGGGGGACGTAGAATTCTTTGAACAACGCATCCACCGCTTCACGGGCCTGGTCGGTCACGAAACCCGCTTCGAGCACCAAGACCTGATACACGCCACGCTTGATGGCTTGTTCGCTCAGGTGGTTGGAATTTTCCCGGGTCGTACACAGGAACCGTACCCAGGACGTGAGGATGATCCATGCGTTAAGGGTCAGTGATTCGATCTGCACGCGGTCCATTTTCAAGATGCCGGCAGCGACGAACCCCTCGTAGATCGCGGTGCCATGAATCAGGCAGCGCTGGGAAAATCGTCGATAACGAGCCGCTAGTTCCGGGTCACTGTCGAGCAGGTGCTCCAGGTCCCGATGCAGGAATCGGTAGCGCCACATCGCCGATAGCAATTCCTGCAGGTAAAAGCGCTTGTCATCCACCGTGGACAGGCGGCCCTGGGGCGGGCGCAAGAAGCTGTCCACCAGGTTTTCGTACTCACTGAACAGCACGGCGATGATCGCCTGCTTGTTGGGGAAGTGGTAATAGAGGTTGCCCGGGGACATCTCCATATGAGCGGCAATATGGTTGGTACTAACGCTGCGCTCGCCCTGCCGATTGAACAGCTCGAGGCTGTTCTGCACGATGCGCTCGCTGGTTTTCATTCGTGGGGCCATGGCTTGGGCTTTACTGAAAAAGTGATCGAAGGGCATCTTACGACCTATCGGTCACAGGATAAAACCCAAGCGATCTACAGAGGCTCATTTGACTTTTTAGAGCATAAGCTCTAGAAAGCACCGACTCCAATAAAAATCCGGTGCCCGCCATGCCCGCTGACGTTGCTTACCTGCACGAGTCCCAACAGCACCTGGACGAACTCCAGGCGCTCTTCAACGCCCAGCGCCAGGCCTACGCGGCTCACCCGATGCCGCCGGCCGAGCAGCGACGGCAATGGCTCAAGGCATTGGCCGAATTGTTGAGTACTGAACGGCAGGCCCTGATCGATGCCATCAGCGAGGATTTCAGCCACCGCAGTGCGGACGAAACGTTGTTGGCCGAGCTGATGCCGAGCCTGCACGGTATCCACTACGCCAGCCGGCACCTCAAAGGCTGGATGAAGCCCTCCCGGCGCAAGGTTGGCGTGGCTTTCCAGCCAGCGTCGGCCAAGGTGGTCTACCAGCCGCTGGGGGTGGTCGGGGTCATCGTACCCTGGAACTATCCGCTTTTCCTGGCGATCGGCCCCCTGGTCGGGGCGCTGTCGGCGGGCAACCGGGTGATGCTCAAACTCAGCGAATCGACCCCTGCCACTGGCTTATTGCTCAAGCAATTGCTGGCCCGGATATTTCCCCAGGACCTGGTGTCCGTCGTGCTTGGCGAAGCGGACGTTGGCATCGCATTTTCCAGGCTGCCGTTCGATCACCTGCTGTTCACCGGCGCAACCAGCGTGGGCAAGCACGTGATGCGTGCCGCTGCGCAGAACCTGACACCCGTTACTCTCGAACTGGGCGGAAAATCCCCCGCCATCGTTTCCAGTGACGTCCCGCTTGAACACGCCGCCGAGCGCATCGCCTTCGGCAAGACGCTCAACGCCGGACAGACCTGTGTCGCACCGGATTATGTGCTGGTGCCGCAAAACCGTGTCGGGGCGTTCGTCGAGGCGTATCGCGAGGCCGTGCGCGGGTTTTATCCGACGTTGATCGACAATCCGGACTACACCGCCGTCATCAACGAACGACAACTGGCGCGGCTCAACGGCTACATCGCCGACGCAACCAGCAAGGGGGCGTTGATGATCGAGTTGTTCGAGCAAAGCCAGGGCCGACGCATGGCCCACAGCCTTCTGCTGAACGTCACGGATGAAATGACGGTCATGCAGGACGAAATTTTCGGGCCGCTGCTGCCTATCGTCCCCTATGAAACGCTCGACCAGGCATTTGCCTACATCAATCAGCGACCTCGTCCGCTGGCGCTTTACTATTTCGGCTACAACAAGACGGAACAGAATCGCGTGCTCAACGAAACCCATTCCGGCGGCGTCTGCCTCAACGACACACTGTTGCACGTGGCTCAGGACGATATGCCGTTCGGCGGCATTGGCGCTTCGGGGATGGGGCATTATCACGGACACGAAGGTTTCCTGACCTTCAGCAAAGCCAAGGGCGTGCTGGTCAAGCAGCGGTTCAACGCGGCGAAACTGATCTACCCGCCTTATGGAAAACCGTTGCAGAAACTGATCCAGAAGCTGTTCATCCGCTAACCAGCGTCTTCCCGGGTAATAACAATAATGAACCCAAGCCTGACCGATACGCCCACCCTGTCCCGACGTGGCTTGCTGCAACTGAGCTTCGGCGCCAGCGCCTTCCTGGTCACCGTCGGATTGGGCGCCAGCCTGAGCGGCTGCTCCTCCGGCGAACCGGCCCGCGGGCTGGCGGCATTGCGCGACAGCGACCTGCCATTCCTGCGCGCGGTGATCCCCGTCATGCTCGATGGCGCGACGACAGCTGGAACACGCCTCGTCGCCACCGATGCCACGCTGCAGAGCCTGGATCGAGGGCTGGCGCACCTGTCGCCAGCCATGCTCAAGCTCACCCGCCAGTTGTTCGATGTGCTGACGCTGGGCGTTACCCGTGGGCCGCTGACCGGAATCTGGGGCGCGTGGGAAAACGCCAGCGCCGATGACATCCGGCAGTTCCTGAGCCGGTGGGAAAATAGCTCGCTGAGCTTGTTGCGCCAAGGCCACGGCTCATTGCTGCAAATGGTGATGATGGCGTGGTACAGCCGGCCGGAGTCCTGGGCCCATTGCGGGTATCCAGGACCACCGTTGATTTCAAGCTAGCGCCGCCGTCCTGTGGAGCGGGTTTGCTCGCCAATGCAGTTGCACATTCAACACCTATGCAAGCTGATCCACCGCCTTCGCGAGCAAGCCCGCTCCCACAGGTGACTGGTCGCCCAAAAATAACAACGAGCACCTGAACATGCCCTTACCCGACCCGTTCCGCGAAGGCCTCGCCCGTGGCTGGACTACCTACAACGGCGCGCAACTGACCCAGGACCTCGTGTTGGAGGCGGACGTGGCGATCATCGGCAGCGGCGCCGGCGGCGGCACCACGGCGGAAATTCTCAGCGCTGCTGGCTACAAGGTATTGCTCATCGAGGAAGGGCCGCTCAAAACCAGCCACGACTTCACGCTGCGCGAGGACGAGGCCTACACCAGCCTGTACCAGGAAGGCCTCGGGCGCATGAGCAAGGACGGCGCCATCACCATTCTCCAGGGACGCGCTGTCGGTGGCACGACGTTGATCAACTGGACTTCAAGCTTCCGCACACCGCCGCAGACCCTCGAACATTGGGCGACCGAGCACAACGTCAAGGGCCACAGTCCCGCCGAGATGGCGCCCTGGTTCGAACGCATGGAACAACGCCTCGGGGTGGCGCCCTGGATGATTCCACCCAACGCCAACAACGACGTGGTCCGCAAAGGCTGCGAACAACTGGGCTACGCCTGGCACGTCATTCCCCGCAACGTGCGGGGCTGTTGGAACCTGGGTTATTGCGGCATGGGCTGCCCGACCAACGCCAAGCAGTCGATGCTCGTCACCACCATACCCGCCACCTTGGACAAGGGCGGGACGTTGCTTTACCTGGCGCGGGCCGAACGTCTGGTCATCAAGGATGACAAGGTCATCGGCTTGGATTGCCTGGCCATGGATGAGCGTTGCGTGGCACCAACCGGGCGGCGCATCAAGATCAAGGCGCGGCACTACGTATTGGCTGGGGGCGGTATCAACAGCCCTGCCCTGTTGCTGCGCTCCGCGGCACCGGACCCGCACCAACGCTTGGGCAAGCGCACGTTCCTGCACCTGGTAAACATGTCGGCCGGCCAGTTCGACGACGTAATCAACCCGTTCTACGGCGCACCGCAGTCGATTTACTCGGACCATTTCCAATGGCAGGACGGTGTCACCGGCAAGATGTCCTACAAGCTGGAGGTGCCGCCGCTGCATCCGGCACTCGCCGCCACGCTATTGGGTGGCTTCGGCCCAGAGAACGCCATGCACATGGCGCAGCTGCCCCATACCCATGCCATGCTGGCGTTGCTGCGCGACGGTTTTCACCCCGATAGCCCGGGCGGCAGCGTTGAGTTGCGCAGCGATGGCACGCCGGTGCTCGACTATCAGGTTTCGCCCTACGCCTGGGATGGCCTGCGCCGGGCCTTCCACAGCATGGCCGAGATTCAGTTCGCCGGCGGGGCCCGGGCCGTCATGCCGATGCACAGCGATGCCCGTTATGTGCAAACCCTGGCCGAGGCCCGCGCGATGATCGACGGGCTCGAGCTTTCCCTCTACCGCACACGCCTGGGCAGCGCCCATGTCATGGGCGGCTGCGCCATGGGTGAAGACCCGGAGACTGCGGTGGCCGATAGTCTCGGCCGCCATCATCAACTGGGCAATCTTTCCATCCACGACGGCTCGCTGTTCCCCACCAGCATCGGCGCGAACCCACAGTTGTCGGTGTATGCATTGACGGCACAATTGGCGACATCCCTGGTCGAACGCCTGGGAAAACCTTGAAAACATGGATTATTCGCAGCGTCTATAGTGCTTTCCTGACCAACAGTCGACTTGGCCGACCGAGAAGGCTGCGATACCATCCGACTCCCCAACGGATTCCCGCCAGGACGACGCGATGAACCGAGTGTTGTACCCAGGTACCTTCGACCCTATTACCAAGGGCCATGGCGATCTGGTCGAACGCGCTTCGCGCTTGTTCGATCATGTGATCATTGCCGTCGCTGCCAGCCCTAAGAAAAACCCACTGTTCCCGCTGGAACAACGGGTGGAATTGGCTCGCGAAGTCACCAAGCACCTGCCCAACGTGGAAGTGGTCGGCTTTTCGACACTGCTGGCGCACTTCGCCAAGGAAAAAAATGCCAACGTGTTCCTGCGCGGCCTGCGTGCGGTCTCGGATTTCGAATACGAGTTCCAACTGGCGAACATGAACCGTCAATTGGCGCCGGACGTCGAAAGCCTCTTCCTGACGCCGTCGGAACGCTACTCCTTCATTTCCTCGACCCTGGTGCGCGAAATTGCGGCGTTGGGCGGCGATATTACCAAGTTCGTCCACCCGGCCGTCGCCGATGCGCTGACCCTGCGCTTCAAGAAGTAGCCGGCTGTGCCGCGGGCCAGCCCCGCAGCACAGCGCAGTCCATCGCGCCCGCGTGCACTGTGCGCGTGATTGCGGCACAATTGCGCCTATTCGTTTTCAACTGCCCGGGCCCAACGCCCCGGCCGGAGCCTGCATGTCCCTTATCATCACCGACGACTGCATCAACTGCGACGTCTGCGAACCCGAATGCCCGAACGAGGCCATTTCCCAAGGCGAAGAGATCTACGTCATCGACCCGAACCTGTGCACCCAGTGCGTCGGCCATTACGACGAACCCCAGTGCCAGCAAGTCTGCCCGGTGGATTGCATCCCGCTGGACGAGGCTCATCCGGAGACTGAAGAACAGTTGATGGCGAAGTATCGCAAGATTACCGGCAAGGCTTGAGCCGGTAATTTGTAGCGTCCATACCGACCCCTTCGCGAGCTGGCTCGCGAAGGGGCTCTCAGCCGCTGCGAAGATTTAATTGTCGACCTCTATTCCTGCCGCTCGAACCCCTCCCCCACGCACCCCAGGCATCGCACGAACGTGGCTTTTGCCGGGTCCACCACCAATGCCTTGCCCGCATCGCCAACACCGCCACCCAGCGCGGTAAAGGGCAACGATACGACAAACGCCCCGGCACCGATCACGGTGGCGGCGAGCAGCAAAGGCCGCGCAATCAGCAAGTCGCCGATCATGGCGTAGGCGGGTGGGTTCTGGATGGTGTAGCGCGGATCACCGCTCTCGGTGTTTGCCGCGGCAGGCAAACTGACACCCAGCAAGAGCGCCAGAACGAAAGGTCGAAGCAGATTCATGAGGCCATCCTTCGGCTAAATCAGTTGATTACTGACTATAGACCGTAGGACAAATCACTTCTGGCAGCGTGGACACCAGACGCTGGCGCGCTGCCCCAGGCGTATCTCCCGCAGTCCCGTGCCGCAGATCTTGCAGGTCTGCCCGCCTCGTCCGTAGACGAACAGTTCCTGCTGGAAATAACCAGGCTGCCCGTCTCCGCCGATGAAATCCCGCAGCGTGGTTCCGCCGCGCTCAATGGCATGGGCGAGGATGCGCTTGATCTCGATCGCCAGTTTCAGATAGCGCGCCCGGGAGATGCCCCCCGCTTCGCGACGCGGGTCGATCCCGGCGGCAAACAGCGCTTCGGTCGCATAAATATTACCCACGCCGACGACGACCGCGTTATCCATGATGAACGGCTTGACCGCCATGGAACGGCCCCGCGAAAGCTGGAAAAGTCGCTCGCCATCGAACAGATCGGTCAGCGGCTCCGGCCCAAGGCGGACCAGCAACTCATGGTTGAGCGGATCGAGGCTCCAGAGCATCGCTCCAAAACGGCGGGGGTCGGTGTAGCGCAGGGCCAGGCCGGACTCCAGTTCGATATCCACGTGTTCATGCTTGGCCGCGGGCATGCCGATTTCAACCAGCCGTAGATTGCCGGACATGCCCAGATGGCTGATCAACGTGCCGACTTCGGCATTGATCAGCAAATACTTGGCCCGCCGCTCCACCTGCACGATGCGCTGCCCGGAAAGGCGCACATCGAGGTCTTCAGGAATCGGCCAGCGCAAGCGGCGATCGCGTACCACGACGCGACTGACCCGCTGCCCTTCGAGGTGTGGCGCGATTCCGCGGCGCGTAGTTTCGACTTCCGGCAGTTCTGGCATGAGGCTCTCGACTAAGGCGAAGACTGGCGTTCAACGAGTGGCCAGGTCGCGTATTTCCTGTTTCTGGGTCTGGAAGTCATATTCCGACAACCCGATGTAATCGAGCACCAGCGGTCCAACACATTCCCATTCGTGATCATCGGCCTGGTTACCCAGCACGCGGTGGGAAGCGCAGATGTTTTCCGACATTTTCAGGATCGCCAACAGGTTTTTCAGTGGGCTGTTATTGCGCGAAGTCTCATCGCTGAAAATGGCCAGGGCGTTGTGGTGATTGGCGATGGCCTGGCTGACGTGGTCCGGCAGGCGCCAGGATTTGGAAGTGTAGTAACCGACCACGGCATGGTTGGTATTGAACACGCGGTTCTCGGTGTCCACCACGCGGCATTCGGCACTGGCGTTGGCGTAGGCTTCCTCCAGCACGCTCATGTAGGTGGGGAACTGCTTGAGCATCAGCGGCACACCACAGTCGTGGAACAACCCGAGGGCGTAGGCTTCATCACCATTTTGCAGACCGACGCGCTTGGCCAGGGTCAGGCAGGTCATCGCCACGTCCTGGGCCGTGTCCCAGAAGCGATTCAGGGTGACGATGGTGTCGTCGTGCAACTCACCCTTGATCGATTGGGCGTTGATCAGGTTGATGATCGAACGACTGCCCAAGAGGTTCACCGCGCGCTGGATCGAGGTGATCTTGTTGCTCAAGCCGTAATACGGCGAGTTGACGATCTTGAGCAAGGCCCCCGAGAGGCCGGGGTCCTGGGAGATCAGCTTGGCGATGGTCTCAAGGTCCGGGTCGGGCATGTACTGCTCCATCTGCAAATCCACCATGATTTGCGGCTGGGGCGGGACACTGATGCCTTGCAGGGAGTGTTGGATCTGTTCGGCGGAAAGCTCTTTGGACATGGATACGCACTCTGGGCCAGGCGGGGATTCTAACCCTTAAAGATGAATCCGACACACCGCCGGGTAGTCCGGCGGAACTTTCATTCAAGCCTCGGCTTCGGATTTTGTAGAGCCGACAGCCAAGCCTGCATACAGGCCTAGGTCGGCAGCCCACCCACTCAGCTTGAGGAGATTCTTTCATGCCCGGCTCCCTGAATGAAAAACGCGTAGCCATCCTGGTGACAAATGGTTTTGAGCAGGCCGAACTGACCGGTCCGAAACAGGCGCTGGAACAGGCCGGGGCCAAGGTGGAGATCGTTTCGGCCAGCGAAGGACAGGTCAAAGGCTGGAACCATGACCAGCCGGCGGACGATTTCCAGGTCGACCTGACCTTCAAGGCCGCCAATGTCGATCAATACGACGCTGTGGTGCTGCCCGGCGGAGTCCAGAACTCCGACACGATCCGCATCGATCCCGACGCACAGGACCTCGTCAAAGGCTTCGAGGCGGCCGGCAAACCCATCGCGGTGATTTGCCACGGTGGCTGGTTGCTGGTGTCGAGCGGGCTCGTCAAAGGCAAGACCATGACCAGCTACAAGACGCTCAAGGACGACTTGACCAATGCCGGCGCGAACTGGGTTGATCAGGAAGTCGTCACGGATGGCAAGCTGATCAGCAGCCGCCAGCCCGATGACATTCCTGCCTTCAATCGCGAGTTGATCAGCGCATTGTCTGCGTAAAGCCATGACGGCGAGGCGAGCGACGCTTCCTCGCCGCATGTCCAGCACAAGCCCCGCAAAGGTTGCAACACGGTATACTCCCGCTCTTTTTTCCGGAGCGACGTCATGTCCCTGCCTAGCCTGCGCCTCAAAGCCAACGCCGACCGTCGCCTGCGCGCCGGCCACTTGTGGGTCTACAGTAACGAAATCGACGTGGCCGCCACCCCGCTGCACGGTTTCAAGGCCGGCGACCAAGCCCTCCTCGAAGCCGCGGGCGGCAAGCCGTTGGGCATCGTCGCGATGAGCCCGAACAACCTGATCTGCGCGCGCTTGCTGTCCCGCGATGCGAAGCTGCCATTGGACAAGTCCCTGCTGGTCCACCGCCTCAATGTAGCGTTGTCCCTGCGCGAACGCCTGTTCGACAAGCCGTTCTACCGCCTGGTCTACGGGGACTCCGACCTGTTGCCTGGCCTGGTGGTGGACCGCTTCGGCGATATCCTGGTGGTGCAGATCGCCTCCGCCACCATGGAAGCCCATAAGGACGACGTGATCGCCGCCCTGACCCAAGTGCTCAAGCCCAGCGGCATCCTGTTCAAGAATGACTCCGCCGCCCGCGATGCCGAAGGCCTGGAGCGCTACGTCGAAACCGTATTTGGCCTCGTGCCGGAATGGGTTGCCCTGGAAGAGAACGGTGTGAAATTCGAAGCGCCGGTCATGGAGGGCCAGAAAACCGGCTGGTTCTACGACCACCGCATGAACCGCGCACGCCTGGCCCCCTACGCCAAGGGCAAGCGCGTACTGGACCTGTTCAGCTATATCGGCGGCTGGGGCGTGCAAGCCGCGGCGTTCGGGGCCAGTGAAGTGTTCTGCGTCGACGCATCGGCCTTCGCCCTCGACGGCGTGGAACGCAACGCGGCCCTGAACGGTTTCGCCGAAAAGCTGACCTGCATTGAAGGCGACGTGTTCGAAGCCCTGAAAGAACTCAAGGCCTCTGAAGAGCGTTTCGATGTCATCGTGGCCGACCCGCCCGCCTTCATCAAGCGCAAGAAGGACCTGAAGAATGGCGAAGGTGCCTATCGCCGCCTCAATGAGCAAGCCATGCGCCTGCTCAGCAAGGACGGCATCCTGGTCAGCGCTTCGTGCTCGATGCACTTGCCCGAAGACGATCTGCAAAACATCTTGCTGACCAGCGCCCGTCACTTGGATCGCAACATCCAACTGCTCGAACGCGGCGGCCAGGGACCTGACCATCCGGTGCACCCGGCCATCGCGGAAACACGCTACATCAAGAGCATTACGTGCCGCTTGCTGCCTAACAGCTAAGTCACCGCTGGGCGTAGCCACTGTCGCGCCCAGCACTTGAACAGTGCAATTCCCGACGCAGCCCAGGCTGCGTTTTTTTTTGCGCGCCATGTAAGAAAAGTTACCGCAGCACGAAGACAAAGCCGACACTTACACTATTTGTATGAACTATCCCACGCAATTACTGGAGCCGTCCTACCTGATATTCGCTTGCCAAGCCCTCGCTAGAAACTATCATTGAACTGTCACACCGGAAGTGACAACCCTTAGAAGAAAACAACACTTATCAAGCAAGGAGCCCCATCATGAAAGCTATCACCCTGGAAGTTAACAAAATCGCCAACCTGGCAGGTTTGATAACGCCAAAAGTCCGCTAAGCAAGACGACGGGGCCGCGGATCGCCGGCACCTCGGCCCCATCTTTTCAATCACAGCGGAAACAATGCCATGCATATAAACCCTTGCCTGTTCATCCTGGCGCGCCCTCCGCATCAAATAGTATGGAACTATGAACAACACACTCAATACGAGCTGGACATCTATTACACCACTCGACTGGCGCAACTTGTAAACGACCCTTCCCGATTCGACCGTTCAAACCCCATCGATATGGAACTGGCAGACAAAGGGATATTGGTCGAGGGACCAGAGAAGCACATTGAATGGAAATGGGATGAGCTCTCGAAGATATTTCATATCGGGACGAAGAACATTCCTTGCGAAAACGTCCCCCGGAATGTGAATGAATGGGCAACGCTCTATCTCCACCATTGCGCCGAAGTGCTTTCCTCTCCACCGCCTCCAGCCAGGACAAAGCAGTATCCCGTCGAGCGAATCGCCCTGGAGCGCCCTTCATGGGGCGAGCTCGGAGAGGTCTCCCTGTTACGAACACTGCTCAACCGACGCACCTCCCGCTCATTCGACAATCGCCCCATTTCCCTCGACCAGGTCAGCACCCTTCTTTACCTGACCTTGGGATACCTGAACGAACGATCATGCCCCGACGCTGGATTCGACGCGCGACGAAGCAGCCCCTCGGGTGGCGGCCTCAATGCCTGCGAAGGATATTTATACGTACGTAACGTCAAGGGACTCGATACGGGCATCTATGCCTATCACCCGGACGAACATGCGATAAGCCTGGTCCGGAGGCTGCCGGATGAACCACTGGGCCAATTGTTGTGCGGGCAGCATTTCATCAATTCCCTGCCATTCGGACTGTTCATTACTTCGCGCTTCGACAAACTCTGGTGGAAATACGGGCACTCCCGCGCCTATCGGATGGCTTTTGTCGAGACAGGCCACGTCTCCCAGAGCTTCCTGATGGTTGCGACCGCCCTGGGCCTGGATACCTGGCTGACCGGGGCCTTGGCCGATCACCAGGTGGAGCGCCTGCTCGACCTTGAGCAAGCCCCCGAACAACCGCTGTTTTTTGTCGGCTGCGGCCACGGTGACAGCCAGGTCCACTGCCCCGAGCTGATGGCGTTGCTCGACAAACAGGACGTCATGCCATGAGCGGCCCGACCTCTGCCCGGGCATCGCGTTATACCTTGGGCGATTGGGACGGCAAGGCGGCCGTGCGAGCACGTCAAGACGACTATCGCTTGCCTGACGATCTTGAGCGGCAACTGTCGAGTCGGAACTGGTTTCCCCCGGCCTTCATTCCCTACATCGAACATCCATTGGTCATACAGGCGGGCCACTCCGTTGGCCAACGCCTCGCGGCCAATCACCTGGTGTACTTCCTCGATTACACGACGATGCTGGAGCACCGGGTCGTCAACCGCTCTGTTGAAACTCTTGTCCATGGCGAACTTGCCGTGCCGATTCCGAGGCAAATGAAAACTGCGGCGCTGCAGCTTTATACCGACGAAGGCTACCATGCACTGTTTTCCCATGAGGTGGCTGAACAGATCGCTACCTTCTATGGCATTCATGAGCGCCCTCCAGCCCGGCGAATCGGCCGGCTGCTGGAAGTGATCCAGAGGTGCCCCCTCCCAAACCGCCCTCTCGCATGGTTCCTGCTGGGATTCGTCTCCGAAACGATTATCGCCAGGGAGCTGCTGACCCTTACCCGAAAAACCCTGGTAAGCACGGTCTATCGGATGCTCCGGACCCACTTGGAGGACGAGGCGCGCCACAGCCGCTACTTCAGCGAGGTTTTCAGCTACCTCTGGCCGATCCTCGACGTAACGCAACGCCAACTGGCCGCAAGGCTCCTGCTGGAGATCATCGCGCTCTATTTCGAACCGGATATGCCCTGGCTGATGCGCAGCCTCGCCAGCGTGGGATTCGATGAGCCGGCATCGCGCCAGATCGTTGCCGGGATCGTGCTGCCACACGCTCATGCCGCACGGGTCAGGTCAGGCGCGGTATCGACATTGCTGGCCATGAGAAGGGCCGGTTTCTTTGACGATGACCACAACCGTGCGCTTTTCTGCGAGGCGGGGTTCATCGATGCCTGACCTATCCGAACGCCCTTCGATTCACAAGCGAGCCATTGTCGGCCTGCTGTCGATGCTGACGCTGCTGGGCGTATTCCCAATCGATGTTGTGCTGCCCTCATTCCCGGCACTGTCTGAACACTTTCGCAACTCATCGTCTGACATTGCCCTGTCCGTCAGCCTGTTCGCGGTCGGCATTGCGCTCTCCCAGCTATTGATAGGCCCGCTTTGCGATGCCTTGGGTCGAAAGAAACTGTTGTTGATCGGCATTGCCGTCTCTGCCATCGGTGCAACGGGATGTGTATTCACGGACAATTTCTGGCTGTTCCTGTTATTTCGTATCATCCAGGCATTGGGTTGCGGTTGTTTTGTCATTTCCCAGGCCCTGATCCAGGATTTGTTCACCGGGGCGCAACAACAGCGCCTGCGTATTTTCCTGGTCACCTGCGGCGGCATCTTCATTTCCGTTTCGCCACTGGCCGGCACCGGCCTACAGAGCTGGATGGGTTGGCGCGGCAGTTTCATCGTGTTCATCGTCCTGGCCATCGGCGCATTTGCCGGCGCCTGTTTGCTCCTCGAAGGCGCGGTACAAGGCTGCCGATCCAGGCGGATGAGCCTCTTGGCGTCTTATCGAAACGTCTGCGGTCATTTCGGTTTCGTCGCCTATTGGCTGACGTCGGCGTTTGCGTTCTCCTGCCACTTTTCGTTCATCGTCATTTCGCCACTGATCTTTATCGAACAGTTACAGCTCTCCCAGGAGGCTTTCTCAATGACATTGCTGGGCTATGGGCTGGCCTACATCGGCGGGGGCGCATGCGCGACCGTACTCAGCAACCGAATCGACTCGCACGCGCAGATCATCACCGGCCTGGGCCTGATCCTGGCGGCAGGTTTAACAATGCTGGTGCTCTTCAACATCTTGGGCCTTTCCATCACTACCGTGCTGCTGCCCATGGTTGTCTGTACCGCTGGCACAACGATTGCGCGCGCGGCAGCCCATACCCAGGCGATGAACATTTTTCCGGAGCAGGCCGGTACTTCCGCCTCGGCGGGCAGCGTGCTGATTTTTGTCACGGGCGGACTGACCAGCGCCGCCATCAGCCTTTCTCCGTTCGCCCTGCCGCTCACGCTGGCGCTGTGCCTGATAGCGTTCAGCCTCCTTGGCATAACGCTCAATGCCCTGGTCAGGCATCGTCACAGAGCGTTAATGCCCGGCTGAACGTTGCCAGTCGTCATTCCAAGCGTGACATTGGTGACAGATCAGCGCTTTGCGTCATTTCATCCTGACGCCAGCGGTGTAGAATCGCGACATTCATCGCCATTCATCCCCGGCGGGTTTATGAGCTCATGCTGAGGCGCGCAGCGATCCTGCAAAGTCATCGGCCATTTCCGGACACACCGCCAATCCCGAGTGTTCCAGAGATCAATAGAAGCTCACTTCCCATTTGATACTTGATTAGCCGCCCGGAGTGCTCCATGCCTGATTACCGCTCGAAAACATCCACCCATGGCCGCAACATGGCCGGCGCCCGAGCCTTGTGGCGCGCCACGGGGATGAAGGATGACGACTTCAAGAAGCCGATCATCGCCATTGCCAACTCCTTCACCCAGTTCGTACCAGGCCACGTCCACCTCAAGGACCTCGGCCAACTGGTTGCCCGGGAAATCGAACGCGTCGGCGGCGTTGCCAAGGAATTCAACACCATCGCCGTGGATGACGGCATCGCCATGGGTCACGACGGCATGCTGTATTCGCTGCCGAGCCGCGAAATCATCGCCGACTCCGTCGAATACATGGTCAACGCCCACTGCGCCGACGCCATCGTCTGTATCTCCAACTGCGACAAGATCACCCCTGGCATGCTCATGGCCGCCCTGCGCCTGAACATCCCGGTGATCTTCGTTTCCGGCGGGCCGATGGAAGCCGGCAAGACCAAGCTCGCCAGTCACGGCCTGGACTTGGTGGATGCCATGGTCATCGCCGCTGACTCCAGCGCCTCTGACGAGAAGGTCGCCGAGTACGAGCGCAGTGCTTGCCCGACCTGCGGTTCGTGCTCCGGCATGTTCACCGCCAACTCGATGAACTGCCTGACCGAAGCGCTGGGCCTGGCATTGCCGGGCAACGGTTCCACCCTGGCCACTCACAGCGACCGCGAACAATTGTTCCTGCAGGCGGGCCGGACCATCGTCGAGCTGTGCAAGCGTTACTACGGCGAAAACGATGAGTCGGTGCTGCCACGCAACATTGCCAACTTCAAGGCGTTCGAAAACGCCATGACCCTGGACATCGCCATGGGCGGTTCCACCAACACCATCCTGCACTTGCTCGCTGCCGCCCAGGAAGCCGAGATCGATTTCGACCTGCGCGACATCGACCGCCTGTCCCGCCACGTACCGCAACTGTGCAAGGTCGCGCCGAACATCCAGAAGTACCACATGGAAGACGTGCACCGCGCCGGTGGCATCTTCAGCATCCTCGGCTCGCTGGCCCGTGGCGGCTTGTTGCACACCGACCTGCCGACGGTGCACAGCAAGACCATGGCCGAGGCCATCGCCCAGTGGGACATCACCCAGACCACTGACGAAACCGTGCATCACTTTTTCAAGGCTGGCCCGGCGGGCATTCCGACGCAAACCGCATTCAGCCAATCGACTCGTTGGGAAACCTTGGACGACGATCGCGAGAACGGCTGCATTCGCAGCGTCGAGCACGCTTACTCCAAGGAAGGCGGCCTGGCTGTGTTGTACGGCAACATCGCCCTGGATGGCTGCGTGGTGAAAACCGCAGGCGTCGACGAGTCGATCCACGTCTTCGAAGGCAACGCGAAGATTTTCGAAAGCCAGGACAGCGCGGTGCGCGGCATCCTTGCCGATGAAGTGAAGGCCGGCGACATCGTGATCATTCGCTATGAAGGTCCGAAGGGCGGCCCGGGCATGCAGGAAATGCTCTACCCGACGTCCTACCTGAAGTCCAAAGGCCTGGGCAAAGCCTGCGCCTTGCTGACCGATGGCCGTTTCTCCGGCGGCACCTCGGGCCTGTCCATTGGCCACGCTTCGCCGGAAGCAGCGGCCGGCGGCGCCATTGGCCTGGTGCGCGATGGCGACAAGGTCTTGATCGACATTCCCAACCGCTCGATCAACCTGTTGATCAGCGACGAAGAACTGGCCGAACGCCGCATCGAACAGGACAAGAAAGGTTGGAAGCCGGTGGAAGTGCGTCCGCGCAAAGTCACCACCGCCCTCAAGGCCTACGCCCTGCTCGCCACCAGCGCCGACAAGGGTGCGGTGCGCAACAAGGCGATGCTGGACGGGTTGTAACCGTCGACAGCGACAATAAAATGCCCCGCCAAAGTGCGGGGCTTTTTTTGATTCCAGTTCGGCCCTTGGGGGTTTATCCCCTCGCCACAGGGTTCGTTGGTATCCCTGGATGGGAGCAAGCTCGCACACAGGGGGCCAGGGCTTACTGGATATCTTCCGGCTTGACGATCACCCAGTTCTTGTCCGCCGTCACCGGCAGCCCTTCCTTGGCCTGGGCCGCGGCGTGCTTGGCCATCATGCCGTTTATCTGGGTCATGTATTTGTCCTTGCGGTTGACCCACAAGTGAATGCCGCCCTTGGCCACGTCCACATCATGGAACAGCATGTAGCCGTCGCTGCTCGGCGTATCGCCGGCGACGAGCACAGGTTTTTTCCATTCGTCGATGTAGGTCAGGATCGCCGCATGCTTGCCGGCCATCCAGGTCGCCGGGGTCCACAGGTACGGTGTGTACTCCAGGTCCAGGTTGGCCTTCTCGTCATATTTGCCGTTCGTGATCTGTTTACGCGCAGTGGTCAGCTCGCCGGTCTTGCGGTCCTTGAGCAGCGTGGTCACGCCGATCACGTTCTGCGGCTTGAGGTTGTAGCCGTATTTCGGATCGGAGGCGACCATGCGCACCAACTCTTCGGAAGCGGCGGTCATGACATAGACCTCGATGCCGTTTTCCATCAGCTTGTTGTAAAGCTCGGCCTGGCCGGTGAAGATTTTCGGCGGGTTGACGTTGTACTGGACCACCTTGTCGCCATCGTAATAAGTCGTCGGCACCGGCTTGCCGGAAGCCATCAATTCGTCGACATACCCTTTCAATTCCTTGAGGGTGAAGCCGGAGAATACCTGGGCCACCCACGGGTAGCAGACCATGTCATCCACTTCGCACAGGCGATAGTAGTAGCTGAACAGGCTTTCCTTGTGATCCGCCGTGTCCTTGAACGGCATCAGCTTCAAGGACGGGTCGAGGGTTTCGCGGCTGATGAGGCCCTTGTTCTCCATGAACGGCAACAATGACTCTTCCAGGTCATAGCGGTAACTGGTGTTGTCCATGTCGAACACCGCGTAGTTACCCTTGTTGGCGTTGGCCGCGATCATCGCCTCCAGCGCCTTGGCCTGTTCCGCCGGCCAATGCTTGAGATCGGTGGCAAGCGCTTGGCCGGCGAGGCCCAAGCCTAGCGCGACAGCGAGCAAATGAGTTACGAGCTTCATCGGCGTTTACTCCCAGGTTGTAGGGGTTCGACGCTAACAAATGCCTGTGACAGATCCCGCCTGTGGGCGACCGCTTGCGTCTCGATAACGGCAGCGGCATGTCCGTGGGCGCCAGCGCCTTATTCCAAAAGCGACAGTAAACATTCTTTTTTAGTATTAATTCTTTAGATTTCAGGCTGTTAGGCTTTCCGGCTCACAGTCGCGGCGCTTGGCGGCTGGCAAAGTCTTATCGGAGTTTTTCATGAATGTACCGCTGATACTCAATCTGCTGGTGTTCATTGGCCTGCTGTTCGGCCTGGCGCAAACCCGCCACGGCACCTGGAGCCTGGCCAAGAAGGTCTTGTTGGCGCTGACGCTGGGCGTGCTGTTCGGTATCGCCCTGCATACGATTTACGGCGCAGGAAATCCGGTGCTCAAGGCGTCGATCGGTTGGTTCGACCTGGTGGGCAATGGCTACGTGCAGTTGTTGCAGATGATCGTGATCCCGCTGGTCTTCGCCTCGATCCTCAGCGCTGTAGCCCGCCTGCATAACGCCGCGTCCCTGGGCAAGATCAGTTTCCTGACCATTGGCACGCTGCTGCTCACCACCGCCATCGCCGCGCTGATCGGCATCGGCCTGACCAACCTGTTCGGCCTCACCGCCGAGGGCCTGGTGGCCGGCACGCAAGAGCTGGCAAGGCTGCAAGTGATCCAGAGTGATTACGCCGGCAAGGTCGCCGACTTGAATATCCCGCAGCTGTTGCTTTCGTTCATTCCGCAGAACCCGTTTGCCGACCTGGCCCGGGCGAAACCAACGTCGATCATCAGCGTGGTGATCTTCGCCGCGTTCCTTGGTGTCGCCGCGTTGCAGCTGCTCAAGGATGACGCCGAGAAAGGCCAGAAGGTGATCAACGCCATCGACACCCTGCAAAGCTGGGTGACGCGCCTGGTGCGCCTGGTGATGAAGTTGACGCCCTACGGCGTGCTGGCGCTGATGACCAAAGTGGTCGCCGGTTCCAACCTGCAAGACATCATCAAGCTCGGCAGTTTCGTGGTGGTGTCGTACCTGGGGCTGGGCTTGATGTTCGTCGTCCATGGCCTGCTGGTATCGGCCGCCGGGATCAATCCGCTGCGTTTCTTTCGCAAGATCTGGCCAGTGCTGACGTTCGCCTTCACCAGCCGCTCCAGCGCCGCGACCATCCCGCTGAGCATCGAAGCCCAGACCAGCCGCCTCGGCATTCCCCGGTCGATCGCCAGTTTCAGCGCCTCGTTCGGCGCCACCATCGGCCAGAACGGTTGTGCCGGGCTTTATCCCGCGATGCTGGCGGTGATGGTCGCACCAACCGTGGGCATCAATCCGCTGGATCCGATGTGGATCGCAACGCTGGTGGCCATCGTGACCTTGAGTTCGGCCGGCGTGGCCGGTGTCGGTGGCGGCGCGACGTTCGCCGCGCTGATCGTGCTTCCGGCGATGGGTTTGCCGGTCTCGCTGGTGGCGCTGCTGATCTCGGTGGAGCCGCTGATCGACATGGGCCGCACCGCGTTGAATGTCAGTGGTTCGATCACTGCGGGGGCGATTACCAGCCAGGTGATGCAGCAGACTGACAAGGCGCTGCTCGATGCCGAGGAGCATGGGGAGTTGGCGCACGCTTGACGCGTGGCGCCTGCTCGCGAAGCTTTTTCTTTACAGCTTTTCCCAGATTTCGAAACTGTAGGCCGGCTTGTCCCCTTCCGCCGGATTCGGCTGGTTCGAGACCAATTTCCATTGGCTCGAATCAAACGCCGGGAACCACGCATCCCCTTCCGGGCTCAGCGCCACGCGGGTCAGGTATAGCCGATCCGCCTGATCCAGCGCCTGCCCATAGAGCTGGGCCCCGCCGATCAGCATCAGCTCATCCACACCCTGCTCCAACGCCCAGGCTTCGGCCCGCTCCACTGCGGCTTCAAGTGTGGAATAAACCTCCGCGCCTTCCAGAATCAGACCGGACTGGCGACTGACCACGATGTTCAAGCGACCCGGCAACGGTCGCCCCAGGGAATCCCAGGTCTTGCGGCCCATGATGATCGGCTTGCCCAGGGTAGTGGCCTTGAAGTATTTGAAATCCCCCGGCAAGTGCCAGGGCATGCTGTTGTCGATGCCGATCACACGGTTTTCACCGAGGGCTGCGATCAGGCTTAAGGGAAGAGTTTTTTTCATGACGGCGAGGATACCAGAGGCCCGGACCGGCGCCACAGCGGTTATGCTCTTTGCTCATTCGAGCAACGGAAGCCCCCGTGACAGAACTGCAGAACCTCTGGTTGACCGAGACGATACGCCTGCGTGAAGAACACGCCGGCCCGCTCGAGGACCAGGAAGCCAATCGCCTGGCCCGCGCGGCAGGAGGTGATCTATCCACCCGCATCCGCCACCGCGCCCGCTGGCTGGCCGACCGCGACGGCCTCGTCCAAGCCCTGCGCCACTGGCTGCAAGGCGCGCGCCTGGCACTGTTGGTATTGGCGGTGCTCGCCGTCGCGAGCGGCGCCGGCCTGGGGTTTGCCGCGCTCGGCGATGGACGTACGCCGGTGAATGTCTTCTGGGCCTTGGGTAGCTTGTTGGGGCTGAACGTGCTCCTGCTCATCGGTTGGGCCCTGGGCTTGATATTCGCCGGGGAACAAGGCGCCACGCTGGGACGCCTTTGGCTGTGGCTCAGCGAAAAACTCGCCCGCGATGCCAAGGCCGCCCAATTGGCGCCAGCCCTGCTGCTATTGCTGCAACGGCACCGACTCAATCGCTGGGCCCTCGGCGTGCTGGTCAACGGCTTGTGGCTGCTGGCGATGCTCAGCGCGCTGGTGATCGTATTGATGCTGATGGCGACCCGGCGTTATGGCTTCGTCTGGGAAACCACGATTCTTGGCGGCGAGACCTTTGTCACCATGACCCAGGTCCTCGGTGCGCTGCCCGCCTTGCTCGGCTTCAGCGTGCCGACCGTCGAGATGATCCGTGCCAGCGGCGACGCCGCGTTGAATATCGAAAGCGCTCGCCAGGCCTGGGCCGGCTGGCTGGTCGGCGTCCTGTTGGTCTACGGCTTGCTGCCGCGCCTGTGCCTGGCGTTGCTGTGCCTGTGGCGTTGGCGTCGTGGCCGCGCCAGACTTCGCCTGGACTTGAACCTGCCCGGCTACGCGCAGTTGCGCGAGCGATTGATGCCCAGCAGCGAACGCCTGGGAGTCAACGACGCCGCGCCCGCGCAACTGCACCGAATCGACAGCGCCATCGGCGCAATGGAAAGCGACGGCGCGTTGCTGGTGGCGATCGAGCTGGACGAACGTCCCTGGCCGCCAAAGCTGCCCGACTCTGTTAAAAACGCGGGCATCCTCGACAGCCGCGAGTCTCGCCACAAACTCTTGGAACAACTCTCACGCTTCCCTCCCGCGCGCCTGGCGATTGCCTGCGACCCTCGGCGTTCGCCGGATCGCGGCAGCCTTGCGTTGATTGCCGAACTGGCCCGCAGCGCCGGCGCTACCCGCGTCTGGTTGTTGCAGGCGCCGCCCGGCGAAGCACTGGACGGCGAGCGCCTGGGGGACTGGCACAACGCGCTGCAACAACTGCAATTGCCATTCGCCGACTGCGCCCCGATGAACTGGCTGGAGACCGGCCATGACTGAACCCTTCAAGCCGTTGAAGCTCGCGGTGGTCGGCCACACCAATGTCGGCAAGACCTCGTTGCTGCGGACCCTGACCCGCGATGTCGGCTTCGGCGAGGTCTCCCATCGCCCGAGCACTACGCGTCACGTCGAAGGCGCTCGCTTGTCAGTGGATGGCCAGGCGCTGCTGGAACTGTACGACACGCCGGGACTGGAAGACGCCATCGCCTTGCTCGATTACCTCGAACGTCTCGAGCGTCCCGGTGAGCGCCTGGACGGCCCGGCACGCCTGGCGCGCTTCCTTGACGGCAGCGAGGCCCGGCAACGTTTCGAGCAGGAAGCCAAAGTGCTGCGGCAGTTGCTCGCCAGCGATGCCGGGCTGTACGTCATCGATGCCCGCGAACCGGTGCTGGCCAAATACCGTGATGAATTGGAGGTCCTCGCCAGCTGCGGCAAGCCGCTGCTGCCGGTGCTCAACTTCGTCAGCAGTGCCCAGCATCGCGAGCCCGAGTGGCGCGAAGCCTTGGCGCGATTGGGCCTGCATGCGCTGGTGCGCTTCGACAGTGTTGCCCCGCCGGAAGATGGCGAACGACGCCTGTACGAAAGCCTGGCGCTGTTGCTGGAAAGCGCGCGCGGACAACTGGAGCGCCTGATCGTCGATCAACAGGCCCAGCGCCTGGCGCGCCAGCAGAGCGCGAAGCGCCTGATCGCCGAGCTGTTGATCGACTGCGCCGCCTGCCGCCGCAGTGTCGCCAGCGATGCCGATCTGGAGCACCAAGCCATCAGCCAATTGCGCGACGCCGTCCGTCAGCGCGAGCAACGCTGCGTCGAGGCCTTGCTCAAGCTCTACGCCTTCCGTGCCCAGGACGCAGCCGCCAGCGACTTGCCCTTGCTGGACGGTCGCTGGGGTGATGACTTGTTCAATCCCGACACCCTCAAGCAACTGGGCGTGCGGGTCGGTGGCGGAATCGCGGCGGGGGCTGCGGCCGGCGCCGGCGTGGACTTGCTGGTGGGAGGCCTGACCCTTGGCGCCGCCGCCCTGGCCGGAGCGATTGCCGGCGGTGCACTGCAAACCGCCCGCAGCTATGGCAACCGATTGATGGGCAAGCTCAAGGGCCAGCGTGAACTGACCGTGGACGACAGCGTGCTGCGCCTGCTGGCCTTGCGCCAACGGCAATTGCTGCAAGCGATCAATCAACGCGGTCATGCGGCGATGGACAGCATCCGCATCGCCACGCCCCAGGACAAGACCTGGCGCGAAGGCAAGCTGCCCGAGGCCTTGAGCAAGGCTCGAGCGTATCCGCAGTGGTCGTCGCTCAATGCCAATCCTCGCTTGAGCCAGGCTGAGCGACAGGAACAGATCGAGCAGCTGGCCGGGCAGCTTTAGACCACCAGCCTGAGCCCTCTTTTGTGGCGAGGGGATTTATCCCCTCGCTACAAAAAAGCGGTTCGCCGCAACTATTCTGCGGCCAACGCTTTTAGCGCCGATGCCGCTTCAGCCAGCTCCAGTTCGCTGAACACCCGCACGCCATGGCGCCTGAGCAACGCCGCCGTCACGCCCTCGCCAGGGACCTTCACGCCGCTGAACGTGCCGTCATAGGTCAGCAGGTTGCCGCACGAGGGGCTGTTGGCCTTGAGCACGGCGATGCGAATGCCGTGCTCGCGCACCAATTCCAGCGCTTGATAGGCGCCCGACAGAAACTGCACGGTCACGTCCTCGCCATCGGAGGTTATGACGGCCGCGTCGCCATCGAGCACCTGCGCACCCTGCCCTCCGGGGATCTCCGCTGCCGCCCGAGGCGTGGGCAAACCACCGGCGACTTCCGGACACAGGGGCACGATCCGACCCTCGTCGAGCCATTGCTGGAGCTGATCGAATGGCCCGCTGGCACCTGCGTCATAACGCACGCGGTGACCGAGCAGACAGCGGCTGACGAGGATCTTGTCCATGTTCAGAACAACTCGTTGCCGCGGCGTCGGAACCAACCGGTCAAGGACAGCCGCTCACGCGTCGCCGGCAACACTTCATGGGGAATGTCCCCCGAGAGAAACACCACCAGGCAGCCGCCCGTGGGCACTACGTCGTGCTCCGCGCTTTCGTCCAGGTACATGCGCAACTGACCGCCGTGCTCCGGCAACCAAGCGTCATTGAGATAGAGCACCGCCGAGACCATGCGCCGATCATCGTCGCGAAAACGGTCGACGTGCTTGAGATAGAACGCGCCAGGCGGGTACAGGGCGAAGTGGCTCTCAAAGTCTTCCAGGCCAAGGAAGAGCCCCCGGTTAAGGGCCTCGCGCAGGCTGTCCATCAGACCCAGGTAACGGTCGCAGGCTTCAACCTGGCCGGGCTCGATCCATTGGATGCGATCGCCACGAATCCCCTCGCGGATCTCCGAAAAAGGCCCGCGCCCAACGGCGGCCGGGGCCAGTTCACCTTCAGCGGCGCGCTGGCGGCATTCAGCCGCCAGGGCGCGCGTCAGCGCATCCGGCAGGAAGATGTTCTGCTGCGACCAGCCACGCTCGGCCAGGTCGTCGACGATACGTAACAGCAACGGATGATCAGAAGGTATTTGCATGGCGCGCATAGTATTCCTGTGCCTGCAAAACCGACAGCGCCGCGCAGCGGGTTGATCGCCCCTGTTGCACTGCAGTACGAACTTGATACGAATTCTCGACAAGTCCCCGCCCCCCACGGAGAATAGTCGGCTGCTGACAGGAGTCCCTATGCGCCGTTTGCTTTTCTCACTGTTGATGTTCTGCGTATTGCCCGCCTGGGCAGACAGCTACGACCAGTTGTACAAGGTCGCCGGCTGGCCGGAACAACGGGCGCATTTCAATGACGCCTTGAACGCCGCGCAGCAGCGCTACCAAAACAGCCTGCCGCCTGCGGTGTTCCAGGCGTTGGTGAACAACAGCAACCAACGGTTCGCGCCCCAGGCCATGGACCAACGGGCCGAGGCCCAGTTGCGCAAGCATCTTGGCGATCCGAATCCGGCCCTGAGTTTCTTCCAATCGCCGCTGGGCCGCAAAGTTGTCGCGGCCGAACTGCTGGCGACCCGGCGCGACCAATTGGCAAAGAACGCCAAGGGCCTGCCGAAAATGCAAGCCAGCGACAATCGCCTGCTGATCATCGGTCATCTGGCCCAGGCCCTGCCCGCCCGTGAAGCCGGTGCCGAAGTCAGCCTGGCGATCGCCGGCGTGGCCGCCGACAGCCTGAGTTCGATGATTCCCGGCTTGCTGGGCGGTGGACAGGCCCAAGGCATGTTGAACGGCCAGCGCCAGCGCCTGATGGACCAGATCGGTACGGACCTGAACAACACGTTGCTGTACGTCTACCGCGACTTGAGCGACACCGAGCTGGAAGAGTTCGCGACCTTCGCCGAGTCGGCCGAGGGGCAGGCTTATTACCAGGCGGCGCTGGCGGCGATTCGGGCGGGGTTGGCGGTGGGGCAGAATCTGGGGCAGTAGTTCGGCACCGCCATCGCGGGCAAGCTCGCGGTGGCAATAGCCCGCTCAGCGCCGTATCCGGCTCATCCGCTTGCTCAAGAACTCAAACATCTCCTGGCGCATCGCCAACGCTTCATTCGCCAGGTGATGCCGCCCTTCAGGCAACATCAACACTTGCGGCCGATCGAACTTGCCCCGCAGCACTTGCAAGTTGTGCCGCCAATCCACTGTCATGTCCGCCTGCCCCTGCACAATCAGGGGTTGGCGCGGGCTGCTCGGCGCCGCCTCGATACGCTTGATCCACTGCGCGAGCGCGCCGACCCATGCGGTGGGCAGGCGCAACGGTTGCAGCGGATCAGCCTGCAGGAACGGCAAGAAATCCGGATCGGTGGAGTTCTCGGTGAACCGCCGGGCGATGCCGGTCACGAACGGCTTGAGCAGGTAATAACTGAGGCGCGACCAGCCCCAGGCGCGAGGCCGGACCAGGGGCGATAGCAGGATGACCTGGCCCTGGGCCGGGCTGTCAGCGCCCTGGCTGAGAACATGGTCCACCACAATCGCCCCGCCAGTGCTTTGGCCGCACAGGTGCCACGGCTGCGGCAAGCCCAGGGTTCGCGCTTCGACCAGCAGGCCTTGCAATGTCGCCTGGTAATCGGCGAAATCGCCGATGCTGGCGCGTTCGCCACTGGACAGCCCATGGCCCGGCAAGTCGCAGCTGATCACCACGAACCGCTGCTCCAGGGCCCATTCGATCAAATGCCGGTAAAGGCCCATGTGATCGTAATAACCATGAAAGACGAACACAGTCGCCACGGCGTTTTGCGGCCACCAGACCTGGCCGACCAGCTCATAGCCCGCGACGTCGAAACGACCCAAGCCCCTGCGCAATGCGCGTGCGGGGAAATCAAGTCCATAGAATCGCTGGTAGGCCTGCGCTTGCGCAGACAGCGGCTGCCACTGCGCCAAGGGTTGCAGGCTGGCGCGCAGATGATCAGGGTCGAAAGAAGCGGGCATCGGTATTCCAGGCAGAAGCGCATCGCGCGAAACAAGCTTTATAAGCCTGCGATATTCATCTGTCGCGCCGGGCATGGCAAGCTACGCGGCCTCAGAGGATCGACCCCATGCGCCCATCCCATCGCACGACCTTGCTTGCCAGCCTCCTCGCCCTCGCGTGCGCCGTCGTGCTGTGGCTCGCCTACGACTGGTTCCAGGGCCGATTCCTGAGGACATTCAGCCAACACACGGCGGTATTTTCCGGCGACCCCTTGCGCCTGCCTCCCGAACTGGCCGGCCCGGGCGCGATCCGCCTGGTGCATTTCTGGGACCCGGCCTGCCCATGCAACGTTGGCAATCAACAGCACCTCGCCGAGCTGGTCGATAAATACGCACCGCAGGGCGTGGAGTTCTATGCAGTACAGAAAACCGGCAGCCAAGGCCGCCTGCCTGCCACGCTGAACAGCCTAGAGGCACTGCCGGCGCTCCCCGGTTCGGAACAGATTCCTGCAAGCCCCGCGGTGGCGATCTGGGACCGCAGCGGCAAGCTCGCGTATTTCGGTCCGTACAGCGAAGGCTTGACCTGCAACTCGAGCAATAGCTTTATCGAACCGATACTTGAAGCACTAAGTGTTGACCGGAAAGTTAACGCGACGCATACGTTGGCGGTTGGCTGTTACTGTCCGTGGCCGACTTCAAATTGACCCAGGCAAACTACGATACGTATTGCTTAGATGCTTTCCTTGATCTCGCTAAGTTGGAGCTATTGCTCTTTTCTAGAGTCCTTGCTCGAACAGCGAGCCGGCACTGAACCGTTTGTCGGATCCAATTTTTCGAAAAGCTGCCGACCGGGCTGCTTTTCTGCCATGAACCCCCGTAAAACCGGACTTTCAGGGACTTTCAGGGACTTTCAGAGTGATCTCACCGTTGAGCTGAATCGTTTAACAACCGTCGGCGCAACGTGAACTTTTCTTTAATCGGTTCTCTAAACCCGTACAGAAGATGTTGGTTACCCGTTCGATTGCGCGGCGGCGCTAGATACCGAGGAAGTTGTACACGCCCTTTTCATCGTTTTACTTGTCGACCCTCCTAAACCAAACAAAAAATGGAATCGTCAGTGATGCAAAAGTTGCTATGCGCTGCACTTTCCACTCCCACTAAAGAGGATGCTCTCAATCTTGAGGCATTTGCCCAGTGCGTGGCCCCGCTGGGGGTCGATGTGCTGTTGCGCGGCGAGACCGGCACCGGCAAGGATACGTTGGCGGAAAAAATCCATCGTATGTCTGGCCGCTCCGGCAAGTTCGTTGCAATCAATTGCGCCGCCATTCCCGAATCCCTCGCGGAGAGCCAGCTCTTCGGCGCCAATACCGGTGCGTTTACCGGTGCCAGCCAGAATCGCGCCGGGTTCGTCGAAGCCGCGCACAACGGCACGCTCTACCTGGATGAAATCGACAGCATGCCGCTGGGGCTGCAAGCCAAGCTGCTGCGAGTCCTCGAATCGAGGATGGTGCAACGGCTGGGCTCGACCCAGAACATCCCGGTGGACATGCGTGTCATCGCTTCGGCCCAGAGCCCGTTGGCGGACATGGTCGAGCGGGGCGAGTTTCGCCGGGACCTTTATTTCCGACTGAATATCATCAGCCTCAAATTGCCGCCATTGCGCAGCCGCAAGGAGCGCATCGTGCCGCTGTTCCAGTCGCTGGTGCGCCGTGAAGCCCAGGCCCTGGACCGGCCCTACGTCGCGCCTTCGCCCGCGCTGCTGCGCCAGTTGCTCGGCTACGCCTGGCCCGGAAACATCCGAGAGCTGCAATCGGCTGCCAAGCGCTACGTGCTGGGCCTGCCGGCGCTGCCCCGCGCCGAGCAGCTGGAGAACAACAGCTCGACATTGAAATTGAAAGAACATCTGCAGCAGTTCGAAAAGATCCTCATCGAGGACTGCATGCGCCGCCACCATCACTGCATCGACAAAGTCATCGCTGAGTTGGGCATCGCCCGCCGCACACTGTATTACCGGATGAAGTGCCTGCAAATATCGACGACTTGAGTAGATCGGTGGAACCGTTTTCCCAGCGGTCGCCACTCAATCGTCGAGACGTTCACGAGCGTCTTGCCATTCCACAATCCGGAGATACGACTATGAGTTTTGGTGGAGCTTCTCTCGCCGCCTCCATGGCTGCCATGCAGCAGATGGACGCCACGTCGGCGGCGATGACGACCATGAAATCCCAGTTCGACCAGCAGAAACTGGTTGCCGACACCATGAACGCCATTTCAGCGGAGTCGATGGACAGCGCGACCAAGGCCATCACCGCCATGGGGGAGGCATCGAAGAACATACGATTCTGACCCTCTCGCTCCAGCCCCGCTCCGGCGGGGAACCTCACGCGCGTTGGAGAGGAGGCCCTATGCAGATCCATTCGCCAGACAGCCTTCGTATTGCCAGGGATTCGCTCGGTGACGAGCCGACGCCGCGCCACGCCTCGACCGCGACTGGCCTGGCGAATCTGGTCGTCGAACACCTGACGCTGCATGGCGCAGGCAACCGCCTGCAGGAGTCGCTCGTTCGATGGAGCAGTGAGCAGGGCTCGACAGGCGGGCAATCCCGGCCAGGCATGCCGAGCCCACAGGACAAGTGGGCCGCGCAGACCGAAGCGCCCTTGCACCTGGTGCTCGAAGATATCCTCGAAGAGATCAACGGCGGTACCGGCTCGACGCTTGATGTCGACAGCGACGATGCCTTCTCCCACGAAGACTTGTTAAACGATCTGGCGCAGATGCTCGCCCATCGCCGGCAACCCATCGGTGACAACGACGTCGACAGCCAGAGTGATTTCGGCAATGCCAACAACCCATTCTGCGGCGCGCTGTTCGGCGCCTGGGAACTGGAAGGCGAGTGCGCCACGCGGCGAAATCGCCATGACACGAGCCTGGCCCTGCTACTCAAGATCATCGCAGTGTTGGGCCGAAGGAAGCTGCTGACGCTGCTGGACGTCGACGAAGACGAAGGCCTGGCGCGCTACGAGCAGGACGACCTGGACCTGCTGTTCGAGGTCGCGGCATTCATGGACCAGCACCCGGCGCGATACCCGCCACCGGCAAGCCTCGATGCACAGAAGTGGACATGGACCGAACGCATTGCCTGTGGCGCATGGCTGGACGCTCGCGAGACGCGGCTATTGCAACTTGCCCTGGAGGAACTGGACCTCGCCCTGGCCCGCTTGGCCGGCCAGCACGCCCCGATGCAGCGGCGCGGCCGACGCAACCGGGAAGAAATCGAATTTCACCTGAGCGTCACCGCAAGCACTCGCAACGTCTTGAGGCTGATGTACGCCTAAAGCATCACCCTGAACCTGGAGAACATCCATGACCCTGCAAGCCATCGACACCACCAGCGTTGCCTCCACCGCCACCAAACCCGGCGGCAGCCCGCACGCGCGGGCCGAGACCAGCGATGTCAGCTGGTTCAACGCGCAAATGCACGAAAAAACCCCCGTTCCGGACAGCGAAAACAACGTCGCGGCGAGGATCATCGATTCGCTGTCCAGCCGCTCCGGCGAGTTGCAGCGCCTGGAGGACCGCGCCAACCGGGACATGCTCAAGGCCATTCGCACCGCCGATCCCCAGGACATGTTGCAGTCGAACCGATCGCTGTCTTCCTTTCACCTGGAAAGCCTGATGACCGCGAAGATCGTCAGCAAGGGCTCCCAGGCGATCGAGAAGCTCACCAATCTCCAATAAAGGGACGCCAGCCATGTTCGCGCGCGCATTCTCCCCTCTAGTGCTGTGCCTGTTGCTCGCCGGTTGCGACGAAAGGACTGCGCTGCACAGCCACCTTTCCGAGCAGGATGCCAATGAAGTGATCGCCGAGCTGGCGGACAAGAACGTCGAGGCCAGCAAGCAGGTCGACAAGGATGGCTTGACCGTGCTGGTCGAACCGGCCGACATGAACAGCGCCGTGCAAGTGCTGGAAGCGGCCGGGCTACCGCGAAGATCGCGCTCCAGCCTGGGGGAAATCTTCCGCAAGGAAGGCGTGATCTCCACGCCGATGGAAGAGCGTGCCCGCTACATCTACGCATTGTCCCAGGAGCTCGAATCGACGCTGTCGCAAATCGACGGCGTGGTGCTCGCACGGGTCCATGTGGTCCTTCCGGAACGGGTCGCGCCAGGCGAGCCGGTGCAGCCGGCATCGGCCTCGGTATTCATCAAGCACACCAGCGCGCTCGATCCCGACAGCATCACGCCGCGAGTGCGCAACCTGGTCGCCAGCGGGATTCCTGGCATGGCCGACGCCGCCCAGAACCCGGCCAAGCTGTCGGTGGTCTTCGTGCCCGCCGCGGCTTATCAGGAACGGCGCAAGATGGCCTATTTCGGTCCGTTCCTGATGCAGGCCGATGACATCGGCTACTGGAGGGGCATGACCGTGGCGGCCGGCATCACGTTGTTCGCACTTCTGGCGGGCGCCATGTACAGCCTCTACCGGTTGTGGCGCAACGGCGTGCTGGTGCTGCCGCGCTTTTTCGATCGCAAGACCGGAACGCCGACGCCGCAACCGAGCGGTGCAACACCGTCGCTGTTTGCGGTAAAGAACCCGGGAGCCAAGCCTGACAGCAAGGGGACGGCAGCATGAAAACGGCGCTCGATTGGGTTCGCTGGTGGAGCCACGCGTGGCGCGAAGCCGACCCAGACTGGTATCCGCCAGCGCTTCGCCTGTTGACCGCAGCACAAATGGACGCCTTGGCGCGAGGGCACCATGCTGCACTGGCGCGCAGTTTCGGCATCACGCCCTGCATGCCGCCGCAGCCCAGCCCTTCGGTGCTGTCGCTATGCTGCGGCACGCCCCGAACCGTGCACCTTGCTTGCCAATTGGTGGCGAACACGTGCTCGCCGTCAACGGCATCCGATGAGCTTTGCCCACAGGACCGAGCCTGGTGCGAGCGCACCGCCAAGGCGCTGCGTCCCGGCCATTGGCTTGAACAAGGCCAGGATTCGCTCGCGCTGCTGCGCGCCTGGCTGGGAGAACGGACGTGGGAGCGGGCGCGCCTGGCCTTCCCTCGCAGCAGGATTATCGCCCTCCAATCGCAACCCTCCCCGCAGGCGCCTGGCGCCAAGCTCAATACGCTCTGGCAATCCGCCTGCTGGAAAGCCGAGCAAAGCCTGGCGCCCTCCACCACCCCAACGGAGACTCACGATGCTCGCCCGGCGCTCGCTTGAACTACGCCCCGACGGTCAAGGCCTGCAACAGTCCTACATCCCTCGAGAAACCCTGGCCGACTGCGGCCGGGCACAGGTTGTGCTCGAACAAGCCCAGGCCCAGGCCGCACAGCTGATTGCGCGCGCCGCCGAACAGGCCGACGCAGCAGTGATCGAGGCGCAAGCACAGTTCTGGAAGAAAGCCGAAACCGTGCTCGCCGCCTGGGAAACCCAGCGCCAGGCCATGTGGGAACGGATCGAGACCAGCGCCGCGCAGCTGGTCAACGAGGCCCTGGGGACGCTTCTGGAGGAGATTCCAGCGCAGTCACGCATCGATGCGCTCGTGCGTCAGCTTGCGACGCGCCAGGACGACCCCATCGAAGCCACCCTTCGCTGCCACCCCGCAGACCTGCCTCGCTTGACGCAAAGCTTGGGCACGGCTGGCGAACGTCCTTGGACGCCCATGGCGGACGCCAACATGGATGTTCACCAGCTGAGGCTGGAAACGCCAGGAGGTACGTTCCTGCTCGACTGGGAAACAGCCGTCGAGGCCTTGCGCCTGCCTGAATCGCAGCAATAGCACCAAGATCCCGTGGCGAGGGAGCTTGCTCACTCGCCACGGGGGATTGCGCGCCCCTGAAGAACCGCGCGTCTCCCCTCCCGTTTCTTTTTCCTCACTTTTCGCGGAACCGCCACTGGCGTAACCACCACTCATCCGGTGAATACGTCTACCTCGGAGGAACCGTCCATGTCTTCTATCGATGCCATCCAGCGCCGCCTCGACACCTATTTCCAGCGCGCGACCGATAACGTCAACAACGCGGCAATCAACGCCGCGCAGAGCCAATCACTCGACGATATGCATTCGTTCGTGACCAGCATGAACGGCATGTCGGTGGCGGTGAACGCGGCGACTCAACAAACCGCCGCCCACCACAATCTCGCCAAGGCGATCATCGATGCAATGCCATGAGCTGCGCTCACAGCTCGCCCGCTGGAGCGCCAGCGTCGATGGCCCGGAGCATTTCGCCGTCGTCGTCGACGATGGCGAAGCAGCTTTCGACAAGCTTGAGGACGGCCTGCTGGTATCGGTCGAGTTGAACGCCCCGCAAAGCAACGAAGCCTCCCTGGAGGACATTTTGCGACTGGCGCAACCAAGCCTCTCGCGATTTCCCGGAGCGCTGGCCCGCTCGCCCCAGGACGAGCGGTTATGGCTACTGGCGCACCTGCCGCCGGACGCCCACGTCGACGACCTGGTCGAAGTGCTCGAAGCCCTGCTCAACCAGCGGGATACCTGGCAATCGATTCTCCATAAAGAACAACGTGCCGTGGCGCGACGCCCCTCGCACTTTCACTTGCTCGGAACAGGAATCCGCCATGCCTAACAGGTGGCTTGCACCGTACTGCTCGATGGCCTCAGGCAAGGTGAGCCTTGGCCGGTCGATCGCGCATCGCTGGACCAAAACCTCGCTGCTCGCGCTGGCGCTGGCTGCTGCCCTAGGCGCAGGCATGCCGGTCGAGGCGGCGGTCCCGACCGACTGGAAGAACACGCCATACGCCTACGACGCGCAGAACACGCCGTTGCCCAAGGTCCTCGGCGACTTTGCCAATACCTTCGGCGTGCAACTGGTGCTCGACGGTACGGTGAAGGGCACTGTCGATGGCCGGATGCGCGCCGACAGCCCCCAGGCGTTCCTCGATCGGCTCGGCCTGGAAAACCGTTTCCAATGGTTCATATACGGCAACACCATGTACGTCAGCCCACTGCAAAACCAGACCTCAAAGCGCCTGGAAGTGTCCGCCGACGCGGCACCGGACATGAAACAAGCCCTGACCGACATCGGTCTGCTCGACTCACGTTTCGGTTGGGGCGAGTTGCCCGACGAAGGTGTGGTGCTGGTCTCCGGCCCGGAACGCTACGTACGCCTGGTGGCGCGATTTGCCGAAGCGCGCAAGACGCCTGAAGAAAAGCAGGAAGTGATCAGCTTCCCGCTGCGTTATGCCACTGCCGCCGACCGCAGCGTCAATTACCGCGGCGATACGCTGGTGATCCCCGGGGTCGCGACTATCCTCAAAGGCCTGCTGGAAAGCCGCAGCGCGGTTTCGGGGGGAATGCAGGCCACTTCGCCGCAAGGCGCGTTCCAGAACATGCAGGCCCAGCAGTCCATGAGCATGGGCAACATCGAGCAGTTGGCGTTGAACGGCATGGGACGGCCGAACACCAATCGCGTACAACCGGGAGGGAACACGAGTTCCGGCGGCCGGGGGCGGATCCGCGTCGAAGCCGATGTGCGCAACAATGCGGTGCTCATCTACGACTCACCCAAACGGCGGGAGATCTACACACCGCTGATTCGTGATGTCGACGTCCCACGCAAACTCGTCGAGATCGATGCAATCATCCTCGACATCGACCGCACCCAACTGGCCGAGCTCGCCTCCAACTGGAACGTCGAGAGCGGCGACCTGATCGGCGGCGCCTCGATGATTCGTCCTGGCGCCAGCTCGACGGTGTTCATCCAGGACTACGGCGACTTCTCCGCACAATTGCGAGCCCTGGAAGGTCGTGGCCTGGCCTCGGTGGTGGCGAACCCATCGGTGCTGACCCTGGAAAACCAACCGGCGGTCATCGACTTCAGCCGGACCGAATACATCTCCGCCATCGGCGAACGCGTGGCCACCGTCGAGCCCATCACGGCGGGCACCAGCCTGCAGGTCGTGCCCCACACCATCGAGACTGGCGGTCGCAATCAGATCCAGATGTTCCTGGACATCGAAGACGGCCGCATCGAACCCTCGGAGGTCGGCCAGCAGACCCCCAGCGTACGCCGCGGCGTGGTCAGCACCCAAGCGGTGATGGGTGAAAGCCGCTCGTTGGTGGTGGGCGGTTTTCATACCGAGGAAACCGGCGACAACCTTGAGCGAGTGCCGTGGCTGGGGCGCATCCCGCTGATCGGGCCGCTGCTGTTCTCGTCAACCACGCGCGAGACCAGCCGCCGCGAACGGGTATTCATCCTGACGCCCCGCCTGATCGGCGACCAGGTCGACCCGGCGCGCTACATCTCCGCGCTCGACCGCGAACAGGTGGACAGCGCCATGGCGCGCCTGGAAGAACGGCGCAACGGCACCCGCCCCATCGGTCGCGTCGAGGTCAGCGATGTCTTGGCGCAACTGGCCGATGGCAACATTCCGGCGACGTTCAAGCAGGCCACCTCGATTCCTTACTCACCCGACACCCTGTGCGCGTTGCAACCGGGCTTGTCCCTGGATGCCGGCCGCGCCCAATGGTTCGCCGGCCCGGACTACGGCATCGCCGTGGGCGTGGTACGCAATGACGGCGACCGGCGGTTGCGCTTCGACGAAGCGAGCTGCAGCACCCGCTGGACCCTGGCGAGTTCCGCCTGGCCGAAGGTGTGGCTCGAGCCCGGTGAAGAAACGGAAGTGTTCGTCGTCATGAAACAACCCAAGCGCACGCCAGGCGGCGGACGCGCTTCCCTCTTGCAAACCAGTGCGAGGACCGCGCCATGAGTCGCACGCTGAAGCTGCTTGTCTTGTTGCTGAGCCTGCCGGTATTCGCCGGCTGTGCAAACCGCTGGGGCTGCGAGGGCGATGCCTGTGACCGCGCCGAACCCGATACCGGCCGCCTGGTGATCTGGTGGTCGCCGGGCATGCGCGGTGGCCTGGGCTCCCCCGAACACCCGCTCGACCACACGGTCGTTCCACTGGAGAACTGAAACGGTATGTCTTTTTCGGTACACAGCGTAAGCACGCGCCAGGCTTTTCAGAAAAACATCATCGCCGGCATCGCGACGTATTGGGAAATAGCCCCGGGCATCGAGTTTTGCTTGCGACGCGAGCCCCACAGCGTGGGGCTCGCCTTGCAGGTACAAAGCCAGGCACTGGGCGTCAATCAACTCCAGCGCGCGCTCGAACGCCGCTTCGCCCAGCCGAGTGACTATGCGCAGCTGTTCCTGTTTCTCGATCCGCAGCGGGCATTGGTGGTCTGGCAAGCGCTGCCCGAGGCGCCGATATCCTCGGAACTGCTCGATGAGATCCAGTCCAGGCAGTTATCGCTGCTGGGCCTGGAGGACCTTGACGACTATTGCGTCACTTATTAAGGGAGGCTTCATAATGGCCACACCGCTCGCCCAACGCCTGATCGCGGCGCTGGCGGAACATCTGCATACCGATCTTCAGCTGGAGGGCGGCGTGTGCGCACTGTACGACACGAACAATCGCGAGGCCGTGATCATCGAGCTGCCTGATCACGGCGACGTCGCCATCCTGCATTGTTCGATCGAGGTGCCCCTGCACATGCCCGGCCTGCACAAGCGCTTGCTGGAACTCAACTTTCGCCTGGACTTGCTCGCCGGCAGTTGGCTGGCCCTGGACGACCAGGGCAGCGTTCGCTTGTGTGCCCACTGCCCGTTGTCGATGCTGGATGAAGCGCAGTTCTGCCATTGGATCGTGGGCTTCATCGCGCAGGTCGGCGAGGTGCGTACACGCTTGGTAGCGTCCGCAACGCCAACGGCTTCACGTCCAGCCTCGCTCAATGCGAGCCGCCCGCGACTGGTCTAGACAGAACGTGGCGAGGGATTTATCCCTCGCCACGGGTTGTTCCTGCAAAGTGATCACGAATCCTACCGAAGCTTCATCGCCTCGCCACCCTCCTGCATGACTTTACGTGCGGTGTCCATGAAGCCCTTGGTGACCTCCGTCACCGTATCGCTCATCAGCTTGGCCATGTCGGCGGAGCTTTTGACCAGCACCATGGCGCTCTGGCGCTCCTCCATTTGCATTTGCATGTCGAACTGCCTTTCCATCAATTGCCTTTGACGGGTCTCCATTTCATTCATGAACGAGTCGGGCGTGCGAGGTGCCGGCGTTGAGCTGGACCCTTGCGTGTCATCCAGCGGCCGATCCTCGGCCCTTGCCGTGCGGTTCGCGCCCCGGGTGCGGGGCCGGCCACGTTGATGCACCGCAGGGGGCATCGACGACGAACGCCCTCGCTCGTGCAGGCTTTGGGTGCCGGTGCGCTGCTGGGCCTCGCGAGGCTGCTGGCTCAGCGAGGGTGAGCGCGATGAGTGCAAGCCTTCGGTGCCATGCAGGGCACCGGTGCTCCTTATGGATAGCGGATTGGGTTCAGGCATGGGAAATCTCCACGAGTCGATGGGCGTGCAAGGTGCACTGTCGGCAAGCAGGCATCGCTCGGGCGAGCCTCGCTCCCTAGCTGAGTGGTATCTCCCGGTGCGGCGGTTCCATCGTTCTCAGCGCAGGTTCAGTTCGGGGATTTCGATCACGTCGCCCTTGGCTTCGTCATCCAGCTCGCGCAGCACCCGATAGATGTGCGCAACGGCCTGGAGCGTCTCCCTCGGGATGTAACCACCAACGTCTTCGCGGTAAATCGTCCGCGCCAGCCAGATACATTGGATGACCGGGATCCGCGCCGCCTTCGCCCGCTCGATCAGCGCGCGGGCATCGGCGTCGACCCCTTTGGTGATCAACTGCGGCAACGGTGTTTCTTCCGGTCGGTAGAGCAGTGCGACGGCGAAGTGAGTGGGGTTGACCACCACCACGTCGGCCTCCTCCACCGGCTTGGTTTCCTTGCCGGCGGGTTGGTCGATCAATTGCCGGGCCAGGCTGCGGCGGTGCATCTTGACGTGGGGGTCGCCCTCCATTTCCTTGAACTCCTTGCGCACCTCTTCCTCGCTCATGCGCAAGCGCTTGGCGAAGAAATACTTCTGCAAGCCGAAATCGAGAATCGCCAACACCAGCAACACGCCCAGGCAGATGTGCATGATGTGCCGGAACAAGCCGGCAAGCCCGCGCCAATAGCTGTCGAGGTCTCCATTGACCAGACTGATCAACGACCCGAGGGCAGGCATCGTCACCAGGTACAACACACTGGCAATGAACACCGCCTTGACCAGCCCCATGAACAGCTGGATCAGCGCCTGGGCGGAAAACATCTGCTGGGCCTGGTTCAACGGATTCAAGCGATTCGGATCGGGCTGGAGGGCCTCGGGTGCGAACAGGAAGCCGAACTGCACCCAACCGGCGATCAGGCGCGTGGCAATGGCCAGCCCCACGGTCATCAAGGTAAAACTCAGTAGCACGCCGCCGGCATGGGCCAGGGTTTCCTCGAAGGCGCGGACAAAGTCGCCATCGAGCCGGTGCAGCGGGAACGCGACCATGTCGCCCAGCGCCTGCATGCTGTTATCGGCCTGGGTCAATGCCACTTCGGTGACAGCCGTGAGCACAAGCAGGCTGCTCAGGTCCTGGCTCTGGCCGACCTGGCCTTTCTTGCGTGCGTCGCGGATTTTTTTCGGCGTCGCCTGCTTGGTCTTTTCGCCGCTGTCTTCGCTCATGTACGAGCCCCTCCTTCAGGGCGCCGGCACTAACAGATGCAGCAGATGACGGATCTCTGCATATCGGCTGAGACGGCCGGTCATCGCGTCCCACAGCGTGGGCAGGTAGAACAGCAGGAAGCCCAGGCCGACCAGGCTCTTGGCCGGCATGGCGAGGACGAACACCTGCAATTGCGGGCTGTACAGGCTCAGCAGGGCCAGGGCGAATTCCACCAGCAACAGCAAGCCGATGAAGGGCGCTGCGTAGAGCATCATGTGCATGAACATCTCGCCAAGCAGCCCGAGAAACACGCCGAAGCCATCCGCGCCGGGCAACGGAAACCAGACCGTGGGCGACCACACCAGGTAGCTGTCCCAGATCACCTGGGTCAGCGTGCCGATGCCGAGAGTGGCGACCAGCAACAGGATGGTCATTTCCTTGAACAGATGGCCCAAGGGCGTCGTGTCGGTGCCAAGTGCAGGGTTCAATTGCCCGCCGATGAGCGCGCCACGCTGGTTGTCGAGCAAGGCCCCCACCGATTCGTAGAGCCAGAACGGCATCGCCAGCAGCACGCCCAGCAGCAGGCCCAGCAAGACCTCCTTGAACATCAGCCCGCCCAGGGTCAGCCAGTTGGCCTGGGCATCCATCAACGCCTGGCGAATACCCGGTGCGGGCAGCATGCCCAGGGCAAACACCACGGCGTGGCGTGGCAAGCCTCGCAGGTGCTGGAAGCAGAACACCGGGACCAGGTACGCCACCGGATAAATGCGCGCCATGCCGAGGGCGATCGACAGCAGCAAGTCGAAATAGGGAACGAACGCCTGGGCCGTCATCAGGTGCTGGCCATCAGTTCAAATGCCCGGCGTAGCAGCCCCAGCAACTCGCCGCCGATCCAGCGACCGGTAAACAGCAAGGTCAACCCCACTGCCACCAGCTTGATACCGAAGGGCAAGGTCTGGTCCTGGATCTGCATCAAGGCCTGCACCAGGGAAGTCAGCACGCCGACGATCACCGCCACGATCAAGGGCGGTGCGGAAAGCAGGACCACCAGCAACATGCCCTCCTTGAACAACGTCAGCGCGTCCATCGCGGGCCCTCAGAGATAGGAGTAGAAAAGACTGTCGAGCAGTTGCGTCCAACCCTGCACGAGGACGAACACCAACAGCTTGAGCGGCAGCGAGATGGTCATCGGCGCGACCATCTGCATGCCCAGCGCGAGCAGCAGGTTGGACACGATGAGGTCGATGACGATGAAGGGGATATAGATCAGGAATCCCATCTGGAAGCCTGCTTCGAGCTCCGACAACATGAAGGCCGGGATCAGCAGCATCAGGTCGTCGCGACTGGCTTGCTCGGCACGCTCCTTGGGCCACATGCGCTGGGTGTTTTCCAGCAGGTGGGCGAGGATGTCCGGGTTGGTGTTGCGCGACATGAAGGCCTGCAACGGCTTTACCGCGTTCAAGGCAGAACCTTGCAGTGCCTCGGTGTTGCTGAAATCCAGGGGTCGCTCCTTCAGCTCTTCGGCGATGTCATGGCCGACCGGCGCCATGATGAACAGTGTCGCGGCCAACGCAATGGCATACAGCGCCATGTTCGGCGGCACCTGCTGCACACCGATGGCGTTGCGGGTGATGGTCAGCACGATGGCGATCTTGAGGAAGGCGCTGCAAATGATCAGCAGCAGGGGAACCAACGAAATCCCGCCGATGAACAGCGCCAGCAGAAAGGGGTCGACCCCCTGGAAGCTCATCCAGCCACATCCACGCGGGTGATTTGCAGGCCGAGCCGGCCATCCACGTCCACCAATTCGCCATGGGCCAGGGCACGTTCGCCATGGAACAACGCCGCCGTGCCCGGCGCCACGCCTTGGACCTGAAGCACCGAACCGGGGGCCAGGTTGCGCAGCTCGCCCAGGGCCAGGCTCAAGCGGCCACAACGTATCGTCAGTGCCACGGGCAGGTCATCGAAGCGCTCGCCGACGGCGGCCGGCTGGTAGCCCGGCGTATCGGCGTCTTGCGCGTGCGCATCGCCAGGCAATGGGTAATCAGCCGCCATGGGCGCTTCGGCGTCGGGTTCGTAGCCGGTGGTGTCGTCCCACTCGGGCGTCAGGATGTCGGTGTCGGCGGTGGTGCTCATATCGGTTTCCTCCAAGGCGAGCAAGGTCAGGCGCAACGGTGCGGCACGATCATCGACCCGCACCTGCAAACAATGCCGGCCCAGGCGAATCAGCCCCTGACCGGATGAATCGAACAGCGCGGATTCCGGCACCAGCACGTCACCGGGGCGCAGCGCAGCCAAGTGCCCGGCAGCCAACACCAGGTGTCCGAGCGGCAGCGGGACATCCAGCAGAACATCCTCGCGCCAGGGCGCCAGCCGCCGCTGCCAGGGCGCGGCGCGGAGCAACCCCAGCAGGGTTGCCCCGCCGATGTGCAGCTGGTTCGTGACATGCGCCGCGCCCAGCTGAACGTCGATCCTGCAGGCAATGCCCTCGGCCACCGGTGCGGCGAGCGGCCGGAGAAAACCGAATGCCTGGCGCAAGGGCTCGCTCAGGGTTTGCTGGAACAGCGCCCAGAACCAGGCGTCATCCGAACCCGGCTCGGCAGGCATGACCACCGGGCATTCTCCGAACAAGCTGAGTAGCGGGCCGGGCTCGTCGAGGGCCAGGACACCATGGGCGCACGCCAGCCCATACGGCGCACTTCCCCCGACGCCGCTGCCCAGGGTCAGTTGCACAAGACCTGCTTCACCGGCCACCTGAAAGGGCAAACTGACGCCAGTTCCCAATAGCTGCCGGGCGACGGCGTCGTCGCCGCTCATCGTTGGCAACGCCAATGCCTGTACGCTCATGTCACGCTCGCCTCGTCTTCGTCGGTAACACGTACCGTCACCGGTTGGCCCAGGCTCTGGGCCAAAGCTTCTTCAAGGCGTCCGGATCGACTCGACAGCCGCGCATGCGCGCCTTCGGTTTCGCCGCTCAGGCCGATGTCCCAGCCGGACGCCCCGCCCAACCGCTGCGCAGAGACCCTGATGCGCCCCAGATGGGGAAGGTGCAGCAGCAGGTCCAGTTGCTGGTCGACCGTCGCTCGCAGCCGTGGCGACAGTTGGTCGACAAAGGCTTCCACTTCGCCGCTGTCCTGGCCCACCAGCCCCGACAGGGAACCGGTGCCGGCGGTGTCGTCCTCACAGCCGCCTTGTGGCGCATCGACCCACTGGCGGAACCAGTAGCCATCGCTGCGCTCCGCCACGGGTTCCGGGTCGCGCCCGGTTGCAGGCGCAGGCTCGCGCACCGCCGGACGACTGGCCTGGCTCACATGGGCCGGCAATTGTTCATACGCTCGAGGGGCGTGACGAACGGGTGGCGCGAGAGAGGATGTCGATTCACCGCGCAGGGTGCGTTCATTCATCACTGGGATCCTCCACCAGGTAATCCATCATGGCGCTGAGCTTTTCCAGGTCGCGCCTACGCCTTTGCAACCGCTGCCGGGCGGCTTCGGTGCTGCGCGCCTGTTGCGCCTGTTCCTCGTCGAGCGCCTGCAAGGCCTGCGCTTGCTCGGCCAGTTCGCCGATCAGGCGCCGTTCCTCGGTGCTCCAGGCATTGAGCTCACACACACTCAGCGCACGGCCGCGGTGCTCGCCGTACAACGCCTCGCGCTGCGTCACCTGCTGTTCGCTCGCGGCCTGCCAGCGCACCTGCGCGGCGGCGACCGCTGCTTCACGCTCGCGCAACAGGTCGCGCTGTTGCCGCCAGGCCCGTTCGGCTTGCGCTTCGCGGTGCCGACGCACCGGCGCCAGGGCGTCCAGATCAGCCCGGGACATAAGCGGTCAACTGCTGGAGATGGGCGAACGTCGCCGCAAACGGCTCCGGCTCGCGCAGGTCCTGGCGCAGGAATGCGTCCAAGGCGCTGCGCGATTCCACCGCCAGGTCGGTCAAGGGATCGGCGCCGGCCTGGTATTCGCCCAGGCGCAGCATCAATTCGATTTGATCGTAGGCCGAGAGCAAGCGGCGCAGATTGATGCCCGCGCGCAGGTGCTCGGCCTCGGCCACATTGGCCAAGGTCCGCGACAGGCTGGCAAGCACATCGATGGCCGGGTAGTGACCGCGTTCGGCGAGTTTGCGCGACAGGACGATGTGACCGTCGAGCAGCGAACGCACTTCGTCCGCCACCGGGTCGTTCATGGAATCCTGTTCGATCAGCACCGTGTACAACGCGGTGATCGCGCCGTCATTGCTCAGCCCGGCCCGCTCAACCAGGCGCGGCAACAGGCTGTACACCGAAGGAGGCAGGCCGCCGCGTCCCAACGGCTCGCCGGCGGCCAGGCCGATTTCCCGTTGCGCACGGGCGAACCGGGTCAGCGAATCGATGAGCAGCAGGACGCGTCGGCCCTCGGCACGAAAACCCTCGGCCAACGCCGTGGCGGTGAATGCCGCGCGGGCGCGCTCCATGCTGGAACGGTCGGACGTCGCGCACACCAGGACCGCACGGGCCCGCAGTTCATCATCCAGCTCATGGTCGAGGAATTCGCGCAGCTCGCGCCCCCGTTCACCGATCAGGCCGAAAACGATTACGTCGCAGTCGACGTTGCGGGCGATCTCCGCCAACAGCGTCGTCTTGCCGCAACCGGCGCCGGCAAACAATCCGACACGTTGGCCTTCGCCGAGGGTCAGCGCTGCGTCGATGGCGCGCACGCCTGTCATCAGCGGCCGCTGGATGCGCGGCCGTGCAGTCGGCGGCGGGGCTTCGCCGATCACTTGCGAGGCATATGGCACTTGAGGTCCGGCGAACGCCCCAACGCCGCCCTCCAGCAGAGGCCGACCAAAGCCATCCAGCACCTGGCCCAGCAATTGCGGCCCGACGATCACCCGATGCGGCATGCCCAACGGTTCCACGGCCGCGCCGACACGAACGCCCTCCAGGCCGCCGAGGGCGCTGAGCAAGGCGTCGTGACGGTCGAAGCCGACGATCTCGGCCAGCAATGGCTCGCGTGCATCACGCTCGACTTGGCAGAGGTCACCGATCTGCGCCCCTGGCAGCCGGCATTGCAACAGGATCCCGCTGACCCGCTGCACCCGTCCACGCACCATGACCGGCGCGAATCGGCGCAGGCGTGCCCGCTGCCCGGCCTCCCAGCTCTCCAAACGGGCGATGGCGGCTTGCATCACCACGTAACCTCGTAGCGTTGCTCGCCTTCGAACGTCACTTTGCCGCTGTCGATGGCGGTCAGCCGCAGGCCATCGATCTGATCCCCCAGGAACAGCCGGCGCCCATCGGAGGTGACGACGTGACCACGCTTGCCGCCAACAATCTGGGCGATCTGAAACGGTAATTGCGTCAATCGTTCCTTGACGTTGGCGGTGATCTCGACCGACGTATCGTAGCGAGCATGGAAACGCTCCATCAGCCGCTCGACCACCGCCAGGCGCTGACGCGGCAGCTCGCCCACCAGCGCCAGCCGACCGTCCTGTACCTCGGTCCGCACATTGGCATCCAGGTCTCGTTCCTGGAGCATGCGATCCAGCTCCAGGCGAACCGCCTCCACCGTGTCCAAAGCAGCCTTGGCCTGCTTGTGCTGCTGCACCGCACTGGGCGCCACCGTCGGTGCCGGTTGGCTGGTAAAGGCCCAGGCGCTGGAGGCAACGGTGATCACCGCCACCGCGATCCCCACGCGCTTGGGCCATGACGGCCGCGCTGCAGGTTTATGGGCATCGCGCTCGACTGTCAGGTGCGCAGCGTCATCCAGGGCCGCGTCTTCGGGCCAAGGTTGATCGGCGGGAGCCAGGCACAGCCAGATGCCGGCGATGGAAAAAGGCGTATTGCCCGGCAACGGCCCGGGCGATGCCCAAGGTTGGCCTTGCCCGTCACACACTGCGCCCTCCAGCGATTCCAGCAGCCATTGGCCCTCGACCTGCCTGAGAGTCGCGTGACGGCCGCAGATACCTGGGTCGTATAGCGCCAGGTCGGCATCCTCCGCCGCCCCGACCACCCATTGCTCACCTACCAGCGGCAACGCCGCACCTCGGTGCAGACCACTCAATACACGCAGCTCGAACATGGCCAACTCCTCAAGGCGCGACAGATGTGCGCCGGCAATCCGCTTGAAGGACGGGGCACGGGTGGCCCTCGTCCACTGTCACAGCCAGGCCAGTGAACGCGCCTGGAATCACATCGTTACGCGCGGCAGCGCTGTTCGCGTGCCAAGGGGAAAGACCCGTCATGCGGCCTCCTCGATTTGCAGTTTTTCCTGCTCCAGATCAAAACGTCCCAACACGGTGACCTGGGCATTGCTGTGCAACTCGCTGAAGGCAAGCACGGGCACGTGGTTGAACTCGTCACGCAGCAGGTCACGCAGCGGTGCGCGCAAGTCCTGCGCCACCAACAGCACCGCCGTGCGCTTGGCCCGCAGCGGGAAACCTTCGCGCAGTTGCAGGACCAGGGCGCGGGTGTGCACGCTTTCCAGGGCAAAGAAAGTTTCCGTCTGGGTCTGGCGCAGCGCATCGCGCAGCAAGCCTTCGGTCTCCGGCGTCAACAGCCAGACGTGCAGGCCGTCTTCATCGCGGTACTGGTGGTAGATTTGTGATTTGAGGGCGATGCGCGCGTAGTCGGTCAGCGCACCGACGTCGCGCTCGTGCTGCCCATGCTCGATCAATGACTCGGCGATCAGGCGCACCGCCCGCAGCGGCACGCCTTCGCCCGCCAGGCGCTGCAGCACGGCGGCGAAACGGGCCAGCGGCATGGTCCTCTGCAACTCCTGCACCAGCTCTGGCTGCCCGGCTTCGAGCCAGCTGAGAATCGACTTGCTCTCCTGCAAGCCGAGGAACTGCGGGCCGGTGGCAAACATGGCGCGGCTCATGCGTTCCACCAGCAGCTCGCCCGCAGGCACCGCTTCCACTCGCTCGTCCGCCAATAACGGGTCGCCGGGCGCCAGCCATAGCCACTGATGCTCGTCGCGCACCTCGCTGCCGACCTGGGCATCCTGCGGCTCGAACGGCAGCGGCCCGCGCGCAACGGCCACGCGGTCACCGAAGGTGGCCCGCAACATCGGCACCTCATGCACGCAGAAGCGGAACTCATCGTCTTCCAGGAGCGCGCTGTACTCGATCTCGAACGGCGGCAAGGTCAGGCCAAACCCGGCAACCAGCGCGTTGCGCTTCTTGCGGATCGCCTGGATGACGTCTTCGGCGGCCGGGTTGCCTTGCATCGACTTGGAAAACTGCAAGAGATAGGCACGGGTCGGGTCGAAGCTGCGCAGGTCTTCGGCGCCATTGTGTTCCGGCGTGACGGTCGCTTCAGGTTGTTCGCCTTCGCGAGCCTTTCGCGCGCGCCCATACAGCTGGATGATGCCCGCCGTGCCGGTGATCACGGCAATGACGATGAACACCAGCGTCGGCATGCCGGGCAAGGCGGCGAAGCCGAGCATGCCTACCGAAGCGATCACCCAAGCCTTGGGTTCGGCGGTCAATTGCTGCGCGATTTCCTTGCCGACGCTGCTGCCCGCCGGCTGCCCTTCCGGCGACACGCGGGTAATGATCATGCCGGCGGTGAGGGAAATCAGCAGTGCAGGAATCTGCGCGATGAGGCCGTCACCAATGGTCAATACGGCATACAAATGCATCGAATCGGACGCGCTCATATCGTGCTGGACCATGCCGACCGAGAAGCCGCCGATGAGGTTGATCACCACGATTACCAGGCCGGCGATGGCGTCGCCCTTGACGAACTTCATCGCGCCGTCCATCGCGCCGAACAGTTGGCTTTCCTTGTTCAATTCTTCACGACGGCGGCGCGCTTCGCTGACGTCGATCAGGTTGGCGCGCAGGTCGCTGTCGATGGACATCTGCTTGCCCGGCAACGCGTCCAGCGTGAACCGCGCCGCCACTTCGGCGACCCGCTCGGAGCCCTTGGTGATCACCAGGAAGTTGACCACCGTCAGGATGAGAAAGATGACCAGCCCGACCGCAAGATTGCCTCCGACCACAAAATTGCCGAACGCCTGGACGATGTGGCCGGCGTCACCCTGGAGCAGGATCAGCCGCGTGGTCGCCACCGACAGTGCCAACCGGAACAGCGTCGTCAACAGCAGCACCGCCGGAAACGACGAGAACGCCAACGGTCGCGGCAGGTACAACGAGAGCACGATCAGCAGGCAGGAAATGCAGATGTTGATAGCGATCAACGCATCGACCACCGACGTCGGCAACGGCAGGATCAACATGAACACGATGCCGAGTACCACAAACGCCCCGGCCACTTCGATACGCCGCACCGCCGCGTTGGCGACTTTGTTCAACAAGGCGATCATGACTGCGCTCCAATAACCGGTTCGGCGGTCTGTCCGCGGGTCTCGCCACGGGAGCGTTCATCGAGCAGCACCAGCAGATTCTTCAGCGCGGTCTGGCGGCTTTTCGCGTCACGCCAGAGCGCCAGCGGCAACCGCTTGAGCAATGGGTACAAGCCGTTCAGGGAGACCAGTTGATCGCGCTCCTGGTCGCCGCCCAATTCACGGCCGATGCGACGCACTTCTGCCGAAGACAGGCCGCTGCTGACAAACCCCAGCATGCGCTGGAGCAGTAACACAGCAGTGAGCTGGCTCGCCGGGCAGCTGTAGGCCAGTTGCTCCAGCAGTCGCCGGCAGCTTTGCAACACGCTGCTCAGTTGTGTCGACGCCGCCAGGCCGATCAGCAGCGTGCGCAGCAACGCCGTAGGCCGCGAAGGCGCATGGGCAGCGATGTCGTCAGCCAATGCGCGGCGCATCATGTCCAGCCCCGACACGAACGAGGCTTCACCAAACAGGCCCAGCAGTGCCTGCATCATGGTGGGCAATGATTGCTTGAGCACCACGGTGTCGTAATAAAGGCGCCGTACCGCCTGGCGCAATTCAGGATCGCCGCCGGAGGCGCGCAGGGCCTCGGCGATGTTCATGCCCGCCTGGATCTGCGCCCCATATCGCTCGCGCAAGAGTTGCAGATAGTCACGAGCACGCTTGGCTTCGACGAGACGGCCCTGCGCCTCGGCATCGAGCAGTGCCTGCTTGAGGATCAGGTCGGTACGGGCCGGATCACCGCCCGTGGACTGCACCAATTCTTCAAGCACCGGCTGGCCATTGAGCAACACGCCGGCCTGGGCCGCCATGGCGCCCAGGCTCTGCTTGCCGGGATGGCCGAGCTGGTCGTACCACTCTTCCAACTGCTCACGGGTCTCGACCCGCACCTGGCCCACCTCGCTGCGGGCGTTGCGGATGCGGCGCTGGCTCAGCGCCTTGGTGTTGCGTTCCACGTGATGGCTGAAGGTCATGCCGACCTCCTCCATCGAACTGGACTGGGCGGCCTGCGACGATTCCACAGGCCTGCCAACGCCCGCGACGGCCGATGCGGCCTGGGCGAGATTGACGGCAATGTGCGCGTTTGTCGGGGCTTCTACTTTCATGATGACCGGGAGCGTGGTTTCGGACGCTCAGTGGGTGGCGGCGATCCACCATTCGGTTCCATCGTCGCCACGCACTTTTTCGAAGCGAACGACGGTGTTCACCATCGGCACTGTTTCGAGGAATTGGCCGGTGCAATTTCATGCAGTGGACTCCAGGGACGCCGTGCATGACCTTGCACAAATAGAGTAATAGCACTAACGGAAATTACTTATTTTTCAATCGTTTAACACGCAAATACGGCTTGGCACAGGTCCTGCTGAAGGGGGAATGTCGACAGACGGGTCGACACCATGGAACCCATTCAGAGGGATTTATTGATGAACAGCCTGAACCTCATGCTCCCCCCGCAAACCTCACCGACACGCCCCAGTGCGCCAGGTGTCAGCTTCGGCGAGGAGCGCAAGCTGCGTCTGTTTGTGCAAAAGCGCGTCCTCAATCAGGACGACGCCGACGACATCATCCAACTCACGTATCTGGAAGCCTGGCGCAACCAGGAGAAATTCAAGGGCCTGGCCAAGCCGGACACCTGGCTGTGCGGCATCGCCTTGAACCTGATCCGCAATCACTTCCGCCGCTTCTATGCGCAACCGCCGCTGAGCACGTTCGATGAGAGCGATTTCAACGAATCCAGCGAGGACATCGACCTGAGTGAACTGTGCGACAACCATCGGCTGCTGGACCGCACGTTGTTGGCGATGGACGCGCTGCCCAAGGACATGCGCGACACCTTGTGGACCGCCGTGGACACCGAAAGCAGCTACCGCGATGCCGCCGAACGGCTGGGCGTGCCCATCGGCACCGTGCGCTCACGGTTGTTTCGCGCCCGTGAACAACTCAAGCGAAGCGTCTATGGAGAAGCCCGGCCATGAACAACAATCGTTTGAACAGCCGACCCGACCTGCCACGCGGCGTGCGCCGCTATACGCCCGACGACCTGCCGGTGATGACGGATATCTTCAACGAAAGCGCTCTGGGGGGAACCAGCTCTCCTGTGCTCAGAGCGTTTTCCCTGAAGGAAATGACGTTTTTCGTCGATTGCTTCGTCAAGGAAGGTGATCCGATCTACGTACTCGAACGCGGTGGCGAGGTCGTCGCCTGGCTGATCGTCAATCGCTTCTGCTGGGGGGCCCAGGCCTGTCGGTTGACCGGTGAGGTGTCGATCTATGTGCGCAACGACCACATCGGCAGCGGCGTCGGCATTCGCCTGGGCCAGGCCGCCGTGGTCCTTGCCAGGCAGTATGGTTTCGAGACGCTGGTGGCCTGGATCATCGAGCACAACGAGGCGAGCAAGCGTGGCGTGCAAGGGTTGGGCGCGACGCAATGGGGACGCTTTCCGGGCATCGCCCGGTTCGCTGACAAACGTGCGGATGTGGTGCTTTACGGGCTGCACCTGATACCCATCGAGACCACACCCATCACCGCTTCAGCACCTGCGCCAACACTTGAGGCCAGCCTGGCGTGAGTGCGCGGCTCGTCTGACAGCCTGTCGGACGAGCCGCAACATTCATCGGCTTTCAGGCCCATGCCATTTTTTGCACAACCTTATCAATCCACCGACCAGCACACCGGCAACGCATCCGGTCCTCGAAAGTTGGGCACATAGCGCCAGCGCACAGCGGCTGGATCAACGGCCAGTCGCAGACCCGGACAGCGCCGCAGCAGCGTATTCAACGCAATTTCCAACTCCTGCCGGGCCAACGATGCTCCCAGGCAATAATGCGTGCCCTTGCCAAAGGACATGTGCGGGCAGGCCGGGCGCGTGACATCGAGCGTGTCGGGATTGGCGCACATCGCCTCGTCGCGATTGGCGGAACCCACCACCGCCACCAGCAACTGGCCCCGCTGCAAGCGCTGCCCTCCCAATTCAGTGTCCTGGGTGACGAAGCGGACCATCGCCCGCTCCACCGACGAGTCATAACGCAAAAGTTCTTCGACCGCGTCCGTCATCAGCGCTGGCTGGTCACGCAAGCGGGCCAGTGCCTCGGGGTGCTTCAAGAGCATGTGCACGGCGTTGCCGATCATCGACGCCGATGTTTCGTGACCTGCGATGATCAGCAACGCGATCATGCTGCACAGCTCGCTTCGGCTGAGCCTGCTGCCCTCTTCCTCGACCTGGGCCAGGGCCGAGACCAGGTCATCGGTTGGCTGGGCACGGCGCTGGTCGATCAAGGCGAGCATGTAGCCGGCAAACTCGTTGTAGCAGCGCTGCAACTCGCTCAGGTCATGGCCCACCTGCCGGACGATCAGGTGGGACCAGCGTCGAAAGTCCTCGCGGTCACGGGCAGGGACACCGAGCAGTTCGGCGATGACCGTGATGGACAAAGGAAAGGCGTATTCGCTCACCAGATCCATCCGCCCGTCCGGTTGGACGGCGTCGAGCAACGTCTCTGCGATCTGTCCGATACGCGGCCGCATGGCGTTGACCGCCTTCAACGTGAAAGCCTTGTTGACCAGCCGACGCAGCCGGCGATGGCTTTCCCCGTCGCGGTTGAGCATGTGGTCGTTGAGGAATGCGATGGACTGCTCGCCACCGAGCATCGCCGCAAACCGCGGATCGATCCGTGACGGATCACGGGCAAAACGCTCGGTGTCCAGCAGCACTTCCTCGACTTCCCGGGCACCGGTGACGTACCACATCGGCAACTGTCCTTCGGGCTGGCTGAGGAACACCGGGGACGCCTGGCGCAACGTCGCATAGTGCCGATAGGCCTCGCCGCGAAACGCGTCGCTGTTCAGGTCAAGGGTGCGCTCGTAAGGCATCGACATTCTCCGGGGGTAGGAATCAATGCTCATGAGTGGCTGGGCTCGGCAAAAAAGATCCCTGTGGAAAGACTTCCGCTGGGTCAATGAACCGTTTCCCCAGCCCCCGTCACTCAAGGGAGAATCCCAGCCTCGCATGGAGCTCACATGACGCATGCACTTACCATCCATGGCCACTGCGACCCTCGCTTCGAGTCGGTCAAGAAGGCCTTTGTCGGGCTGATGCAAAGCCCTTTCGAACGCGGCGCCGCCCTGTGCATCCAGATCGACGGCGAAACGGTGATCGACCTCTGGGCCGGCATCGCCGGGCCGGAGCCCGCCAGCCACTGGCAGCACGACACGCTGCTCAACCTGTTCTCCTGCACCAAGCCCTTCACAGCCGTGGCGATCATGCAGTTGGTCGGCGAAGGCCGCCTGGACCTGGACACGCCGATCTGCCATTACTGGCCCGAATTCGCCAATGCCGGCAAAGCCTCCATCACCTTGCGCCAGGTGCTCTGCCATCGCGCCGGGCTGCCGGCGCTGCGCACGCCCCTGGCACCGGAAACCCTTTACGACTGGGACACCATGACCGGCCTGATTGCCGGGGAACAGCCGTGGGCCGACGCAGGGAAACGGCAGACCTATTCGCCGTTGCTGTTTGGCTGGATTCTCGGTGAACTACTGCGCCGGGTAGACGGCCTGAGCCCGGCGCAGAGCATCCACCAACGGGTGGCGATGCCGCTTGGGCTGGATTTCCATATCGGCCTGGATGACGCAACCATCGCTCGCTGCGCCTACATGGCGCGTACCAAGGACGACGTCGACGACGAGGCCTTCGGGCGAGTGTTGCAGTACGTGCTCACCGAGCCGAATGCAATGAGCTCACTGGCCTTCGCCAATCCACCGATGGTACTGGGGCGCAGCAACGAAGCTGGCTGGAAACGCATGACCCAGCCGGCTGCCAACGGTCATGGCAACGCCCGCAGCCTGGCCCAGTTCTACGCAGGCCTGCTCGACGGGCGGTTGCTGGAGTCGCCGCTGCTCAACGAAATGCTGCGCGAGCACAGCGCCGAATACGACCCGACTATCCAGACTCCCACGCGGTTCGGCCTGGGCATCATGCTCAACCAGTCGGATGTGGCGAACGGCAGCTACGGCATGGGGCCCGAGGCTTTCGGCCACATGGGTGCCGGCGGCACCATCGGTTTCGCCGACCCCGAGCGCGGCGTGGCGTTCGGCTTCGCCTGCAACACCATTGGCTCCTACGTCTTGATGGACCCTCGCGCCCGAGGGCTGGCAAATGTCGCGATGGGTTGCCTGTAAGGTTTGATCGCCGGCTCACACCCCTGGCGGAGCCGCTTGCGCGACCTGCGGCTCCGCCACCCCATTCTCCGGAGCGGCAACGGCTTGCTCTTCGACACTCACCCTGGGCAACGCCGCCTTGGCGATCATCTCCGGTTGCGCCAGCAGCCTGCGAGACGCTTCCACGGGCATCAACAGACGCCCCCCGACCCGGCCGCGTCCGGCCGGGTTGAGCATGCGCAGCTCCCGCTCATGGACGCCCGATAACTGCGCCAGCTGCGCCAGGTCCACCGGCTGCGCCAAGGCGACCATCTGGAAGTAGGGCTGGTCGGCGATCGGTGCCAGGCTCACGCCATATTCTGTGGGCGTGTTCACCAGTTGCGACAACGCCAGCAGCCGCGGCACGTAGTTCTGGGTCTCGCCGGGCAGCGACAGGTTCCAATAATCGGTCGCCAGTCCCCGCGCGCGGTTGCGCACGATGGCGTCGCGCACCCGACCTTCACCGGCGTTGTACGCGGCGAGGGCCAGCAACCAGTCGCCGTCGAAATATTCGTGCAGGTAGGACAAGTAATCCAGCGCAGCGCGGGTGGACGACGGAATGTCCCGGCGTTCGTCGTAGTCGCCACGCTGCTGCAGCTGGTAACGGCGGCCAGTGGCCGGAATGAACTGCCAGAGTCCCATGGCTTGGGCAGGCGATCGTGCATTGGGATTGAACCCGCTCTCGATCGCCGGCAGCAACGCCAGCTCCAGCGGCATGTTGCGTTTGTTCAGTTCGCCGACGATGAAGTGCAGGTAGCGACTGCCGGCCCGTCCGGTCTGGGTGAGGAACGCCGGGCGCTCCATCAACCAGCGGCGTTGCTCATCGATGCGCGCCACCCCTTGGGTCTTGGCCAGCAGGGAAAACCCCTGGCGCATGCGTGCCCACAGGCTGCCACCGCTTTGCGGCGATGATTCGCCAATCTTGATGATCGTGTCGGTGGGCGCCGGTTCAAGCCAGCGCAACTGGGCGCGGTACGGTTCATTGGCGAAGCGGTCGCCGATGGTCAGTTGGGGTTCGAGGTGCTGGCACCCGTACAGCAAGGTACCCAGGGCCAACATGGACAACCCTCTGGGGACAGCGCGAAGGGCCGGCGACGGTGCAAGTGATCGGGACATGGCGGTCAACCTTGAATGAGGTGGCGCCATTGGGTGGCAGATCACTTGCCAGCGGTTCCACACGGTGGAGTGGAACCGAAATGGCGCTGCTGTCACTCATCAGGGGCAGCAGGCGCTCGTCGGTGCCTGGATGACAATGCGAGGTCAATCATGGCGTCACCCACCTATTGCAAGCTGATCGATCAGCTCTGCGAACTCACGATGATCCCTACCCCGTCAGCGTTCTATGAACAGGCGAACCTGTCGGTCAAGGAGGTCGACTTCTCCCTCAAGCACACGCCTGGCGTGGGCGAGGGCGACGTTTTCATCTACTGCGGCTTCGGGCCGTTGCCAGTGGCAAATCGCGAAGCAGTCATGCAACGGCTGCTGGAAACCAACCTGTATCTGCTGAGCGGCGCGTTCTGCCCGTCGCTGTCGTACAACCGCGACAGCGAACAGGTGGTCCTGATCGGCCACGTCCCCCTGGACAACCTCAGCGCCGAGCGCCTGCTCGGGCTGATGGGCGGTGCCGCCGACATGGCGCTGATCTGGCGGGACGGCTACTTCTTCGACGGCGCCGGCCCGAACCAAGCCGCCAAGCCCACCCAGCAAAAAACCACCCCGCGCAGCGCAGGGCTCAACAACGCCCTGTCGATCTAGGAAGGAGAACACGACATGCCAGCAGTATCAGTAGGCGGAACCTCAAGTTCGGCGCCGTTACCCCAACAGGACGATCGGATCACACCGGTAAGACCCAGCCTGTCCGATCAGGTCCGTCCATCCACCACGCCCTTGGTGCCTTACCACTTTGAAGGGAAAGCGAGCAGCAAGACCCAGGAAACGCTCCAGGTCAAACAGAATCGTTTGGAAGGAATGATCGGCAGGCTCGGCAAGAAGGACCCACAAAGTGACCCCATCGGCTTTGCACGAGCGCACATGAGCCTTGAAGGCAAGGTATTGAGCTACGCCCCAGGAACCAGCTATCAAGACGTTCAGAAACATCTCGCGCAACTCGGCGGCACGCCACACCCGATGCTGTCAGGCCAGGAAGAAACCGAAGCATTCGCCAAGGATTTCAACGAGTACCTGGCCAAGAACGAGGGCGACAGGGAAGAGAGCGGAGGTTTCAAGGCAGTCTGGGACAAGCACTGCGAACGCGTTGGTAACACCCTCGGTGCCTATCATTCGCTGTGTCAGGAAGTGATCGATCAAACCCCGGGAGAAGATGATCTCAAGCTGCTGCGCAGCAGTCATGAAGCCTTTCGCGGCTATGCCAAAGGCGTCATGCAAGCCATGACGCAAGACATGCCCAAGCGGCTGAACACGTTCATGGAAAGCCGGATCGAGCACGCGCAACAAGCGGCGAGCAACGAGAGCCTTCCCCAGGCCGACCGAGACAAGGCGAGGGATGAGTTAGGGCAGTTGCGTGAGGTCAACAAAGAGCTTGGCGGATTGCTGAAGAAGGACGACGACAAACCCAGCAAACTGGCAGCGGCGACGAAAAAAAACGAGGTGCTGGACACCGCGCTGAAGAACGTCGCACGCCAGGACTACGTGGCCGAACTCAAGACCCATAGCGGCTTCGTGACAGGCCTGGCTGTATTTGCCGACGCTGGGATCCCCCAGGGCTTCGCGTCTGCCGGACACTTCGGCGCCGCCACCGCGGCGATCGACGAGGCGATGGCGGACCAGTCCTTCGGAAAACATGTGGCGGCGACGTCAACCGTCCTGGGTACCGCCCACAAGGTGATCAGCGATGGCCTGCGCCCGTTTGTCCAGGTCGTCGTCGACAAGACGATCGGCCGAGGGCTGGAAAAGGTCGATCCGCTGGCGGTATACCCCAAGGCCCTGCAAGACATCACCGTGAACGGACGGCGGGTTGCCAACCCACAACGCGATACCATCGACGCGACACAGAGCGAAAAGCGAGCTGATTTCAAACTGAAACAGAACGCCAACAATTTTGGCACCATGAGCGGCGACTTTACTGGTTACCTCGCCTTCGGCGCGGCCCATGCGGTAAGGGACACGATAGATCAGTTCACGTCCGTCAACGCCTCCGGCATCGCGGCTCGCAGTGTCGCCTCTGCAGTAGGCGGCACCTTCATGGCGGGCGGACAGGCGGTAGCCAAATATGCCCAGACCCACGGCGATGAGCAAATCCCCACCTACCGCGTCACGAAGGAAAACCGCGAGTGGAAAGAACTCCTGCCCAAGGCGCTTGCCGAGGCGAAAGGCAAACTCAACCCGATCAGCATGGCCAATGTCACTGACCTCGCCAACCGGATCGTGGGGGTGGGCCCAGGGATCGCCATGCGCACCGGCGCTGGGGATGCCGCCGCGGTGGGTGAAAACCCTGAAGTCAAAGAGAAAATGGAGCAGATCGTCACGACCTTCTTCTCGTCCGGCCTGACGCTGCTGCCATTCTTTGCCAACAGCGTGGCCGCACCGCTCGAGAACAAGGCACTGGGCGATGGCACTGACGACCTTGCCAAGCGGGCGCAGGTACCGTGGCAGAACGTAACCAACCCTAACCGGGACACCCTGCCCCACACCCAGACCGAAGGCTTGACCCGCAACCTGGAGAACGTCTATCACGTCACCCGTGGCCTGACCCAGATTGTTCCGCAGAGCAGCCTCTCTGCGCTCAACATCACTGCCGACTTCGCCAAGGGGTTGGCAACGGGGCCGAAAAAAGCGGGCGATGGGGTCGAACTGGCGGAACGCGGAGAAGCGCCACCGCTTGGCGGACCGTCCACCGAAGCCACTCCCACCCGACCCAGCTGACGAAACCGCCGGGCCATCGCCAGACGGTCCGGCATCCTCCTTTCCACCCTGGCCACAGGCAAACGCCCCTGTGGCCAGCCCTCGCGACACACTTCGACGCTCATCCCCTCGCCACGCAATTCGGTTGATCAGGAAAAATCCCTCCGAGGAACGATGCACCGGCAAGCGGTTGCATGTTAAACAGGGAATCAACAGCAAGATCATGGGACCGCTGTCACTCGAATAAGGATCAACCATGAAACGCACCCTCGTCGCCTTCCTGTCGCTGATCGTCACCGCAATCATCGTCGCGGGCGGCTACCTCTACAGCAAGCAGCCCACCCGCCAGGGCACGGTGCAGTTGGAGGGGCTGCAAGGCTCGGTGACGGTGCGCTACGACGAGCGCGGCGTGCCGCATATCCGCGCCGAGAACGAAACCGACCTGTATCGTGCGCTGGGTTATGTCCACGCCCAGGACCGGCTGTTCCAGATGGAAATCATGCGCCGCCTCGCCCGGGGCGAGCTGGCCGAGATCCTCGGGCCCAAGCTGCTCGACACCGACAAGCTGATGCGCAGCCTGCGCATCCGCGAGCGCGCCGCCAGTTACGTCGCCGAGCAGGATCGACAATCGCCGGCCTGGATCGCGACGCAGGCATACCTGGACGGCATCAACACCTATCAGCAAACCCACACGCGGCCGCTGGAGTTCGACGTGCTGGGCATTCCCAAGCGTCCCTTCACCGCCGAAGACACCGCCAGCATTGTCGGCTACATGGCCTACAGCTTCGCCGCTGCCTTTCGCACCGAACCCTTGTTGAGCTACGTGCGCGACAAACTCGGCACCGATTACCTGAACATCTTCGACCTTGACTGGCAGCCCCAAGGTGTCCTGCCGCAGAGCCCTGCAAGCGCTCCGGCACTCACCGCCCTCGATTGGAAAGACCTCAACGCACTCGCACGCCTGAGCGAACAGGCCTTGGCCGACAACGGCCTGCCGCAGTTCGAAGGCAGCAACGCCTGGGCGGTCTCCGGCAGCCGCACCCAAAGCGGCAAGCCCTTGCTGGCGGGCGATCCGCATATCCGCTTTTCAGCGCCGTCGGTGTGGTACGAGGCGCACCTTTCGGCGCCGGGGTTCGAACTCTACGGCCAGTACCAGGCCCTGATGCCGTTCGCCTCGCTGGGCGTGAACAAGGACTTCGGCTGGAGCATCACCATGTTCCAGAACGACGACCTGGACCTGATCGCCGAAAAGATCAACCCGGACAACCCCGAACAGATCTGGTACCGCGACCAGTGGGTGGACATGACCCGCAGCGAACAGCAGATCGCCGTCAAGGGCCAGGCCCCGGTGACACTGGTGCTGCGCCAGTCACCTCACGGCCCGATCGTCAATGATGCCCTCGGCGCCAATGCCGGCAAGACCCCGATCGCCATGTGGTGGGGGTTCCTGGAAAGCCGCAATCCGATCCTCGAGGCGTTCTACCAGCTTAATCGTGCCGACACCTTGGCCAAGGCCAGGGGCGCGTCGACCAAGATCCATGCGCCGGGCCTGAATGTGGTCTGGGCCAATGCCAAGGGCGATATCGGCTGGTGGGCCGCGGCGCAATTGCCCAAGCGGCCGGCCGGCGTGAAGCCAGGCTTCATTCTCGACGGCAGCAGCGCCGAAGCGCAAAAGGACGGCTTCTATCCGTTCAGCAGCAACCCCCAGGAAGAAAACCCGGCCAGGGGCTACGTCCTCTCGGCGAATTTCCAGCCGGTGGCGGCCAGCGGGATCGAGATCCCCGGCTACTACAACCTCGCCGACCGGGGCCAGCAACTCGATCTGCAACTGAGCGACAAACAGGCCAAATGGGACATCCAGACCACCCAGAAACTGCAACTGGGTACTACCACCGCCTATGGCCCGCGTATGCTCGCGCCCTTGCTGCCGATATTGCGCGAAACGGCCAGCGACCCGCAGGAGCGCAAATGGGTCGAGCAATTGGCCCAGTGGAAGGGTGACTACCCACTGGATTCCGTCAGCGCCACGCTGTTCAACCAATTTCTGTATGACTTGGCCAACACGGCCCTGCGCGATGAACTGGGCGATGGGTTCTTCGAAACCGCACTATCGACCCGGGCCATCGACGCCGCGCTGCCACGCCTGGCGGCCACGAAGGACTCGCCGTGGTGGGATGACCGCTCGACGCTGGGCACCGAAACCCGCACCGACACGGTGATGAAGGCCTGGGGAAGAACCCTCGCTCACCTGAAGGCGACACTGGGGGACGACCCCTCCCAATGGCAGTGGGGCCAAGCGCACACCCTGGCCCATGGGCATCCCCTGGGTCAGCAGAAGCCGCTGGATCGGATCTTCAACGTCGGCCCGTTCGCGGCTCCGGGCACCCATGAAGTACCGAACAACCTTTCGGCCAAGATCGGCCCTGCGCCGTGGCCCGTGACGTACGGCCCTTCGACCCGGCGCATCATCGACTTCGCCGACCCGACCCACAGCGTCACCATCAACCCGGTCGGCCAGAGCGGCGTACCGTTCGACAAGCACTACGAGGACCAGGCCGAAGCCTACATCGAAGGGCTGTATCACCAGGCGCACCTGGCCGAGGAAGAGGTCACCGCCAACACCCGCGGCACCTTGAAGTTGCTGCCCGCCAGGGTCGAGCCCTAAGCCTCGCGTGAGTATTTGTTTAAAAGACAGCCTTGGACATCATTGATGGGCAAGACTGCAACGGTCCCACCTCGTTCATCACAATGGAGTCGATGCAATGTTCAATAACTGGTCCGAACTGCTGCCCACCATCAAGAGCGCCTTTGGCGCCCTGGGCAAAAGCAACCCGAAAATGGTCGAGGCCTACACCGCCCTGGGTAAGGCCGCGGCCGACAACGACGTGCTCGATGCCAAGACCCGCGAGCTGATCTCCATCGCCGTTGCGATTACGACACGTTGTGACGGCTGCATCGGCGTACACACCGACGCCGCCATCAAGGCCGGCGCTACCCGCGAAGAGATCGCCGCCACCCTGGCGACAGCGGTCTCGCTGAATGCCGGCGCGGCTTATATTTATTCGCTGCGGGCGCTGGAGGCCCATGACGCGCTGAAGAAGTGAAGGGCGAATAACCCCGCAGGCCGCTATCGCGTTTGCAGGCGACAAAAACACCTGTGGGAGAGCTTGCTCGCGAAAGCGGTGTATCGGCCAACATGAATGTTGAACGTACTGCCGTCTTCGCGAGCAAGCTCGCTCTCCCTGTGTCGGTCAGACCGACGCGGTATCGGCTCGGCGGACTTCCGGTTGTTTCCAGGAATCGGCGGCGCTTTCCTCGATGGCTTGCTGGATCGCTCGCTTGCGGTTCTCTTCGGCGCGGCGGCTGAAGTACCAGACCAGGAAAGTCACCAGGGACACCGCCAACAGGATCAGGCTCGCCACGGCGTTGATTTCCGGTTTCACACCCAGGCGTACCGCCGAGAAGACTTCCATCGGCAAGGTCGTCGAACCAGGGCCGGAAACGAAGCTTGCCAGCACCAGGTCGTCCAGCGACAACGCGAACGACATCATGCCGCCCGCCGCCAGCGACGGCGCGATCATCGGAATGGTGATCAGGAAGAATACCTTCCACGGCCGCGCACCGAGGTCCATGGCCGCTTCTTCGATGGACAGGTCCAGCTCACGCAAGCGCGCTGACACCACGACCGCCACATAGGCTGCGCAGAACGTGGTGTGGGCGATCCAGATCGTGACGATGCCACGCTCCTGGGGCCAACCGATCATCTGCGCCATGGCCACGAACAGCAGCAGCAACGACAGGCCAGTGATTACTTCCGGCATTACCAGCGGCGCGGTGACCAGGCCGCCGAACAGCGTGCGGCCCTTGAAGTGGGTGATGCGGGTCAGCACGAAGGCCGCCAGCGTGCCCAGGGCCACCGCGGCAATCGCCGTGTAGCAGGCGATTTCCAGCGAGCGCATTACCGAGCCCATCAATTGGCTGTTGTCCAGTAGGCCGACGTACCACTTGACCGACCAGCCGCCCCACACCGTCACCAGCTTCGAGGCGTTGAACGAGTAGATCACCAGGATCAGCATCGGCGCGTAGATGAACAGCAGACCCAGCACCAGCATCAGGCTTGAAAAACTGAAGCGCTTCATTCCTTGCCCTCCATTTCCTTGGCCTGACTGCGGTTGAACAGGATGATGGGCACGATCAGGATCGCCAGCATCACCACCGCCAGGGCGGATGCCACCGGCCAGTCACGGTTGTTGAAGAATTCCTGCCACAGCACTTTGCCGATCATCAGGGTTTCCGGGCCGCCCAGCAGTTCCGGGATCACGAATTCGCCCACCACCGGGATGAACACCAGCATGCAGCCGGCGATGATGCCGTTCTTGGACAGCGGCACGGTGATTTTCCAGAAGCTGTTGAAGGTGCTCGAACCCAGGTCCGACGCGGCTTCCAACAGGCTGGCGTCATGCTTCACCAGGTTGGCGTACAACGGCAGGATCATGAACGGCAGGTAGGAATAAACCACGCCGATGTAGACCGCCAGGTTGGTATTGAGGATTTGCAGCGGCTCGCTGATCCAGCCCATGCTCATCAGAAAGCCATTGAGCAAGCCGTTGTTGCTGAGGATGCCCATCCACGCGTAGACACGGATCAGGATCGCGGTCCAGGTCGGCATCATGATCAGCAGCACCAGCACCGTCTGCATCTCTTTGCGGGCGTTGGCGATGCCGTAGGCCATCGGGTAGCCGATCAGCAGGCACAGGGCGGTGCTGATCAGGGCCATTTTCAGCGAGCCGAGGTAGGCGGCGATGTACAGATCGTCCTCGCTCAGCAACACATAGTTGGCGAGGTTGAGCAGCACTTGCAGCTTCTGGTCGACGTAGCTGTAGATCTCGGTGTACGGCGGGATCGCCACGTCGGCTTCGGCGAAGCTGATCTTCAGGACAATGAAGAACGGCAGCATGAAGAACAGGAACAGCCAGACGAAGGGCACCCCGATGACCAACTGGCGGCCACCGGGCGTTATTCGGGCGAGTCGGCGTTTGAGTTTGCGCATGTTCATGAGCGAAGCACCACGCCGCTGTCATCTTCCCACCAGACGAACACCTGGTCGCCCCAGGTCGGACGCTGGCCACGGCGCTCGGCGTTGGCCACGAACGACTGCACCAGCTTGCCACTCGGCAATTCGACGTAGAACACCGAGTGGCCGCCCAGGTAGGCGATGTCGTGGACTTTGCCGCTGGACCAGTTGTGCTCGCAGGTCGGCTGTTCGGGAGTGACCAGCAGTTTTTCCGGGCGAATAGCGTAGGTCACGGACTTGTCCTGCACCGAGGTGCTGATGCCGTGACCGACGTAGATGTCGCGGTCCAGGTCTTTGCAGGTCAGCACCGCGTGGCCCTCGGCGTCGTCCACCACTTCGGTCTCGAAGATGTTGACGTTGCCGATGAATTCACAGACCAGGCGACTGGTCGGGGTCTCGTAGATGTCGATCGGGCTGCCGATCTGGGCGATCCAGCCCAGGTGCATGATCGCGATGCGCTCGGCCATGGTCATGGCCTCTTCCTGGTCGTGGGTCACCATGACGCAGGTGACGCCGACCCGTTCGATGATCTCCACCAGTTCAAGCTGCATTTGCGAGCGCAGCTTCTTGTCCAGGGCGCCCATCGGCTCGTCGAGCAGCAACAGCTTCGGCCGCTTGGCCAGGGAACGGGCCAGGGCCACGCGCTGGCGCTGGCCGCCGGAGAGCTGGTGCGGCTTGCGCTTGGCGTACTGGCTCATCTGCACCAGCTTGAGCATCTCGGCCACGCGGGCGTCGATCTCGGCCTTGGGGATCTTGTCCTGTTGCAGGCCGAAAGCGATGTTCTGTGCCACGGTCATGTGGGGGAACAAGGCATAGGACTGGAACATCATGTTGATCGGCCGCTCATAGGGCGGCATGTCGGTGATGTCCACGCCGTCGAGGAAAATCCGCCCCTCCGTGGGCCGCTCGAAACCTGCCAGCATGCGCAGCAAGGTGGATTTGCCCGATCCCGAACCGCCGAGCAAGGCAAAGATCTCGCCTTTCTTGATTTCCAGGGACACATCGTCCACGGCAATCGTCTCGTCGAACTTCTTCGTGACCCGGTCGATCTTGACCAGCACCTGCTTGGGTGTCTGGTCGCCCTCGAGGGCTTTCTTATAGGCGCCGGAGGCAACTGCCATTTACGAAACTCCCACAAAATTTGCAGCTCGCCCAAGACGGGCGAACCTTATAAAAGTTAGAGCGCTTAACGCTATTTACCCGACTTGACCTTGGTCCAGCTGCGGGTCATGAGTCGTTGGATCTTGGGCGGCAACTCCGAGTTGACGTAGAGCTTGTCGACAACTGCCTGCGGCGGATAAACCGCTTCGTCGGTGCGCACTTCCTGGTCCATCAGCTCGCCAGCCTTGGGGTTCGGGTTGGCATAACCGACCACGTCGCTGACCTGGGCGATGACCTCAGGCTTGAGCAGGTAGTTGATGAATGCATGGGCCTCCTTGACGTTGGAGGCGTCGCGCGGGATCGCCAGCATGTCGAACCAGAGGTTGCCGCCTTCCTTGGGGATCACGTAGGCAATGTTGATGCCCTTGCCGGCCTCGCTGGCCCGCTCGCGGGCCTGGAAGATGTCGCCGGAGAAACCGGCGGCCACGCAGATTTCGCCATTGGCCAGGTCGGAAATGTACTTGGAGGAATTGAAGTAGGTCACGTAGGGCCGGATCTTGAGGAGCTGGGCCTCGGCCTTCTTGTAGTCTTCAGGGTTCTGGCTGTTGGGATCCAGGCCCAGGTAATTGAGCATCGCAGGGATCATTTCGTCGCCCGAATCGAGGAACGAAACGCCGCAGCTGGAGAGCTTCTTGATATTTTCCGGCTCGAACAGCATCGCCCACGAATCGATCTTGTCGACGCCCAGGACCGCCTTGATCTTCTCGACGTTGTAGCCGATGCCGTTGGTGCCCCACAGGTAAGGCACGGCGTATTGGTTGCCCGGGTCGTTCTTTTCCAGGCGCTTTAGCAGCGCAGGATCGAGGTTGGCGTAGTTGGACAGCTGGGACTTGTCGAGCTTCTGGAACGCCCCGGCCTTGATCTGTTTGCCCAGGAAGTGGTTGGACGGCACGACCACGTCATAGCCGGTGCGACCGGCCAGCAACTTGCCTTCCAGGGTTTCGTTGGAATCGAACACGTCGTAGACCGGCTTGATCCCGGTGGCTTTCTCGAAGTCCGCCAGGGTCGATTCGCCGATGTAATCCGACCAGTTATAAATATGCACGGTGGAGGCTGCCTGGACACTGACGGCGAGTGTCAGGCCGGCACCGACCAGCAAGGCGTTGCGCAACAAAGAAAAGACAGGCACGTGGAGGTCCTCTTAAATAGTTGGGCCCAAGTTGCCCCCGTTGCCGGGTCACGATGTGCCCTGCAACAAAACCGGCGCGCAACTTACCCTCGATAAACCGATCCAGCAAAACTTTTAATTATTTAATTGCTCCGGTTGACGCCGTCGCGGGGGCGGCGAAAACCGGAGCGTATTTCAAGCCGGCTTATTTACCGGATTTGATCTTGGTCCAGCTGCGGGTCAGGATCCGCTGGGTGGCCGACGGCAAGTCGGCGATGGCGTACAGCTTGGCCTTCACTTCGTCCGATGGATAGATGCTCGGGTCACCAGAGATTTCCTTGTCCACCAGCGGGGTGGCAGCCTTGTTGCCGTTCGGGAAACGCACGTTGTCGGTAATCTCCGCCATGATTTCCGGCTGCATGATGAAGTTCATCCACTTGTAGGCGGCTTCGACGTTTTCAGCATCCTTCGGAATGGCAACCATGTCGTAGAACGAACCGGCACCTTCCTTCGGAATGGTGTAGGCCACTTTCACCTTGCCGCCAGCCTCGGCCGCACGGCTCTTGGACTGCTCGATATCACCCGAGTAACCCACGGCCACGCAGATGTTGCCGTTGGCCAGGTCCGAGATGTATTTGGAAGAGTGGAAGTAACCGATCGATGGGCGCAGCTTGAGGAACAGTGCTTCGGCTTCAGCCAGTTGCTTCTTGTCCTGGCTGTCGGTCGGGTAACCGAGGTAATGCAGGGCCACCGGAATCATTTCGGTTGGCGAATCGAGGAAGCTCACACCGCAGCTCTTGAGCTTGGCGATGTTCTCCGGCTTGAGCAGGGTGTCCCAGGAATCGATCTTGTCGACGCCCAACGCGGCCTTGACCTTCTCGGGGTTGTAACCAATGCCGATGGTGCCCCACATGTAAGGGAAGGCGTGTTTGTTGCCCTGGTCGCTGGCATCGCCGACAGCCTTGAGCAAGTCGGTGTCCAGGTTCTTCCAGTTCGGCAGCTTCGACTTGTCCAGCTCTTGGTAGACGCCGGCCTTGATCTGCTTGGCGAGGAAGTTGTTCGACGGCACTACGACGTCATAGCCAGACTTGCCGGCCAGCAACTTGGCTTCCAGCGTCTCGTTGCTGTCGAACACGTCGTAGACGACCTTGATCCCGGTTTCCTTCTCGAACTTGGCGACCGTGTCCGGCGCGATGTAGTCGGACCAGTTATAGACGTGCAGTACTTTGTCGTCCGCCTGGACGGCGCCCGCCATCACGCCCATCAGGGACATGGCGAGGAGGGTCTTGCCAGCGATCTTCATACCTAATGCCTTCATGAAAAAATGCTCCAGTTATTCTTCTTAGCCACAGTTCAGTAGCCGACTCTCTGGCAACTTGAACAGCTGCGGTAGTCTGGCAAGTTACAGGGCAGGCTTTCAACCAAAGCCCAGTCTTTTGTTCATGCCGGGCGAGGCCCATGCCGGCACCTCGCTCAGAGCCTAGCACTTAGCCCTGTAACGCACTGAGCGTCAGGTCCAGGCAATGCCGCGCCTTGGTCACCAACTCGTCGATCTCGGCCTTGCTGATCACCAGCGGCGGCGCAATGATCATCGTGTCCCCCACCGCGCGCATGATCAGGCCGTTATCGAAGCAGAACTGCCGGCAGATCATGCCCACGCCTTTGCCTTCATAGCGTTTGCGCGTGGCCTTGTCCTGCACCAGCTCGATCGCCCCCAGCAAGCCGACACCGCGCACTTCACCCACCAGCGGATGATCGTTCAGTTCCCGCAGGCGTTGCTGCAAATAGGGTGCCGTTTCGCCGTGGACACGCTCGATGATCTTTTCTTCGCGCAGGATGCGGATGTTTTCCAGGGCCACTGCGGCGGCGACGGGGTGACCGGAGTAAGTGAAACCATGGTTGAAATCACCACCCTCGTTGAGCACCTCGACCACATCGTCGCGCACGATCAGGCCGCCCATGGGGATGTAGCCGGAGGTCAGGCCCTTGGCGATGGTCATCATGTGCGGTTTCAACCCGTAAAAGTCGGTACCGAACCACTCACCGGTACGCCCGAAACCACAGATGACTTCGTCGGCCACGAACAGGATGTCGTACTTGGCGAGGATTTCCTTCATGCGCGGCCAGTAGCTGTCCGGCGGCACGATCACACCGCCGGCGCCCTGGATCGGCTCGGCGATGAACGCGCCGACATTGTCCACGCCGATCTCTAGGATCTTCTCTTCCAACTGGTTCGCCGCCCAGATGCCGAACTCTTCAGGGCTCATGTCGCCGCCTTCACCGAACCAGTACGGTTGGGCGATGTGGACGATGCCCGGGATCGGCAGGTCGCCTTGCTCGTGCATATACGTCATGCCACCCAGGCTCGCGCCGGCGACGGTCGAACCGTGATAACCGTTCTTGCGGCTGATGATGACTTTCTTGTTCGGCTGGCCCTTGATCGCCCAGTAGTGGCGGACCATGCGCAACATGGTGTCGTTGCCTTCCGAGCCGGAGCCGGTGAAGAACACGTGGTTCATGCCTTCCGGGGCGATATCGGCGATGGCCTTGGACAATTCCAGTACCGGCGGGTGGGCGGTCTGGAAGAACAGGTTGTAGTACGGCAGCTCCCGCATTTGCTGGCTGGCGGCGTCCGCCAGTTCATCGCGGCCATAGCCGACGGCCACGCACCACAGGCCGGCCATGCCGTCGAGGATCTTGTTGCCTTCACTGTCCCAGAGGTACACGCCCTTGGCGTGGGTGATGATGCGCGGGCCTTTCTCTTTGAGCTGTTTGAAATCGCTGAACGGCGCCAGGTGGTGATCGTTGCTCAAGGCCTGCCATTCACGGGTTTGCGGGTTGTTGCGGGTCATGCAAATTCTCCTTTATTCCATTTGGGGGCGGGGCCTGTGGCAGCCCCGCCCGGCGCATCAGACGGCAAAGAGCAGGAATTCCCGCTCCCACGAACTGATGACGCGCTTGAAGTTTTCATGCTCGGCCCGCTTGACCGCGACGTAGCCCGTGATGAATTTCTTGCCCAAGTACTTCTCGATGGTGGTGCTGTTCTCCATGCGCTCCAGGGCATCTTCGATGGTCAGCGGCAGGCGCAGGTTGCGGCGCTCATACCCACGACCCACCACGGGCGCGCTCGGGTTGATGCCTTCGACCATGCCGATGTAGCCACACAACAGGCTGGCGGCAATCGCCAGGTACGGGTTGGCGTCGGCGCCCGGCAAGCGGTTTTCCACCCGACGGTTCTGCGGCCCGGCATCCGGCACGCGCAGGCCCACGGTGCGGTTTTCTTCGCCCCACTCCACGTTCACCGGCGCCGAGGTGTCGGGCAGGAAGCGGCGGAAGGAGTTGACGTTGGGCGCGAACAGCGGCAACAGCTCGGGAATGAATTTCTGCAGGCCACCGATGTGGTGCAGGAACAGGTCGCTCATGGTCCCGTCTTCGTTGGAGAAGACGTTCTTGCCGGTTTCCTTGTCGATGATGCTCTGGTGCAAGTGCATCGCACTGCCCGGCTCGCCGGTCATGGGCTTGGCCATGAACGTGGCGGCCACGTCGTGCTTGAGCGCCGCCTCGCGCATGGTGCGCTTGAACACCAGGATCTGATCGGCCAGGGACAGCGCGTCGCCGTGACGGAAATTGATCTCCATCTGCGCGGTGCCGTCCTCGTGGATCAGCGTATCGAGGTCCAGCTCCTGCAATTCGCACCAGTCATAGACGTCTTCGAACAACGGGTCGAATTCGTTGGCCGCTTCGATCGAGAAAGACTGGCGACCGGTTTCCGGGCGACCGGAACGACCAATCGGCGGCTGCAGCGGAAAATCCGGGTCGTCGCTGCGCTTGGTCAGGTAGAACTCCATTTCCGGCGCGACAATCGGCTGCCAGCCCTTGTCTGCGTAGAGCTTGAGCACCTTTTTCAGCACGTTGCGCGGCGACAGCTCGATGGGGTTGCCTTGCTTGTCGTAGGAGTCATGGATCACTTGTGCGGTGGGCTCGATGGCCCAGGGCACGAGGAAGACTGCGTTTTCGTCCGGGCGGCACATCATGTCGATGTCGGCAGGGTCGAGCAGTTCGTAATAGATGTCGTCTTCGACATAGTCGCCCGTTACGGTCTGGAGCAGGACGCTCTCGGGCAGGCGCATGCCTTTTTCGGCAATGAACTTGTTGGTCGGCGAGATCTTGCCCCGGGTGATGCCGGTCAGGTCGCCAATCATGCATTCGACTTCTGTGATCTTGTGGTCTTTCAACCAATCGGTGAGCTGGTCGAGGTTGTTACTCATAAATGCCTCTAGGCGTGAGTTTCCTGGCTGCTATTAGTAGTCAGGCGTTGTTTGACGCATCGGCGTCGCGTTGTGTTGCCCTTGCTCTGCAGGCATCGCCAAACGCCTGGAAGATTGCAAGGTAGTACGGATTAGAGCCTACCGCCCACTCCGGGTGCCATTGCACACCTAAAGCAAAAGCCTTGCCTTGTGCCACCGAAACGGCCTCGACCAGGCCATCCGGCGCGAGGGCTTCGGCCCGCAAGCCCGGTGCCAGTCGCTCGATGCCCTGGCTATGGATCGAGTTGACATCGATCTGCGGCGGCAGGCCCAGGCCCGCCAGGACGCCTCCGGGCTGGATATGCACGGCATGGGCCGGACCATATTGGACCTCCACCGGCTGGGTGTCGTCTTCACGATGATCGATGAACGTTCCGACTTCATGAACTTTCTGATGCAGGGTGCCGCCAAAGGCTACGTTCATTTCCTGGAAACCGCGGCAGATGCCCAGCACCGGGACGCCCGCATTGACAGCGGCGCGGATCAGCGGAAGGGTGATGGCGTCCCGTGCAGGATCATGGGCAGTGCCTGGCGCGCTGGCCGGGCCTTGATAGTGAAAAGGTTCTACATTGGAAGGAGAGCCGGTAAAAAGAATACCGTCCAGGGCGTCCAGAATATCGGACGGTGCGAACAGATCCGCCAGGGATGGGATCAGCACCGGCAGGCCCTTGGCGGCTGTAGCGACAGCCCGGACGTATTTGTCGCCAGTGGTGTGATACGCATGCAAACCGATCTGCCTGGAGCAGGTCGTGACGCCGATTAACGGCAGGCGAGACATGAAGCACCCCGGTATTATTGCTGTTATGGGTTTGAATCGAGCTTAGCCTTGTTCATTTTTTTACACAACACCCCCGTAAAAAATACAACACGGCACGCTCAAGCCTGCGGGCGCCAAGGCCTTCAAAGGGAAAAAAACGCCCCAAATTGCCTCAAAAATGCCCGTCGGGTGCTTTTTTAGGGCAAAAAAGGCCCTGCTTGACTTCGGCATGCCGTTCGGGTTGACTGGCTTTCGAAGAGATCAATGATTGATATTTTTAACAACAAAGGTGTTGCATCATGTCGGTACCCCCGCGTGCCGTTCAGCTTAACGAAGCGAACGCGTTCCTTAAGGAACATCCTGAGGTTCTGTACGTTGACCTTCTGATTGCGGATATGAATGGTGTGGTGCGCGGCAAGCGCATCGAACGCACCAGCCTCCACAAGGTTTACGAGAAAGGCATCAACCTGCCGGCCTCTCTATTTGCCCTGGATATCAACGGCTCGACGGTGGAAAGCACCGGGCTGGGCCTGGACATCGGCGATGCCGACCGCATCTGCTATCCCATCCCCGGCACCCTGAGCAATGAACCCTGGCAGAAGCGCCCGACCGCGCAACTGCTGATGACCATGCACGAACTCGAAGGCGATCCGTTCTTTGCCGACCCTCGGGAAGTCCTGCGCCAGGTCGTGACCAAGTTCGATGAACTGGGCCTGACCATTTGCGCCGCGTTCGAGCTGGAGTTCTACCTGATCGACCAGGAGAACGTGAATGGCCGCCCGCAACCGCCCCGCTCGCCGATTTCCGGCAAACGCCCGCATTCGACCCAGGTCTACCTGATCGATGACCTCGACGAATACGTCGACTGCCTCCAGGACATCCTGGAAGGTGCGAAGGAGCAAGGCATCCCCGCCGACGCCATCGTCAAGGAAAGTGCCCCGGCGCAGTTCGAAGTGAACCTGCACCACGTCGCCGACCCGATCAAGGCCTGCGACTATGCAGTCCTGCTCAAGCGCCTGATCAAGAACATCGCCTACGACCATGAAATGGACACCACCTTCATGGCCAAGCCGTACCCGGGCCAGGCAGGCAATGGTTTGCACGTCCACATTTCGATCCTGGACAAAGACGGCAAGAATATCTTTGCCAGCGAGGATCCCGAGCAGAACGCCGCATTGCGTCACGCGATCGGCGGTGTGCTCGAGACCCTGCCCGCGCAGATGGCTTTCCTCTGCCCGAACGTCAACTCCTACCGCCGTTTCGGCGCACAGTTCTATGTGCCGAACTCGCCGACCTGGGGCCTGGACAACCGCACCGTTGCGCTGCGCGTACCCACCGGCTCCGCCGATGCCGTGCGCCTGGAACACCGCGTCGCCGGCGCCGATGCCAACCCGTACCTGCTGATGGCCTCCGTGCTGGCAGGCGTGCACCATGGCCTGGTCAACAAGATCGAGCCCGGTGCGCCGGTCGAAGGCAACAGCTACGAGCAGAACGAGCAGAGCCTGCCGAACAACTTGCGCGATGCCCTGCGTGAATTGGACGACAGCGAAGTCATGGCCAAGTACATCGATCCGAAGTACATCGATATCTTCGTGGCCTGCAAGGAAAGCGAACTGGAAGAGTTCGAACACTCGATCTCCGACCTCGAGTACAACTGGTACTTGCATACCGTGTAAGCGGTTGCGGTAAAAAAAGAACGCCGCAGGCCATATGGCCTGCGGCGTTTTTTTGAGCGCTTACAACCCCCTCGCCACAGATAAAATCCCACGCCACAAGAAATCTTCTTCACCAAGTGCAGGTATGGACCATCCGCCCGCTCTGCGTACAATGCCCGGCAGCCCCGCAGGAGACATCCATGACGCGCATCGCCACCCCTCGCAAACCCCGCGCACGCAGCCAGGCCCGGATCGATACCATTCTCGATGCCGCCCGTACGCTGCTTGCCACCGAAGGCGTGGCCAGCCTGTCGATCTACAGCGTCGCCGAACGCGCCGGGATCCCGCCCTCCTCCGTCTATCACTTCTTCGCCAGCGTCCCGGCCCTGCTCGAAGCCCTGACCGCCGATGTCCACGCCGCCTTTCGCGCGTGCCTGCAAGCGCCGATCGACCACGCGGCCCTTCACCACTGGCATGACCTGTCACGACTGGTAGAACAGCGCATGCTGGCCATCTACAGCCAGGACGCCGCCGCTCGCCAGTTGATCCTGGCCCAGCATGGCTTGACCGAAGTCACCCAGGCCGACCGCCAGCACGACGTTGAGCTGGGCGCGCTGATGCACACCGTCTTCGCCCGGCATTTCGAGCTGCCGACACTGCCGTCCGACGTGGATGTGTTCGCCCTGGCGATGGAGCTGGGCGACCGCGTCTACGCCCGCTCGGTACAGCAACACGGACAAATCACCCCGCGCCTGGCCGAAGAAGGCATGCGGGTGTTCGATGCGTACCTGGGGCTTTACCTGCCGCCCTATTTGCCCAAACGAGAGACGCCCTGATCCTGGGCTGCTCCCGCTGGGCCGGTCCGACGCCTCGGGCGCAGCAGCCCCTCGAACCTCATGGGGCGCATGTAAACACCGCCAGAGACCAAAAGCCCCGAAGGGCTCACGCCGTCCGGGGCCGCAGGTCAAGCATCGCTCACAACTTGGCGATGGACACCTCGGTTGATTTGACGAAGGCAATCACCTCGCTGCCGATCGCCAGTTCCAGCTCTTTCACCGAGCGGGTGGTGATGACCGATGTGACGATGCCCGAAGCGGTCTGCACGTCGATTTCCGACAGCACATCGCCTTCGACGATTTCCTTGATGGTGCCTTTGAACTGGTTGCGGACGTTGATGGCTTTGATGGTCATGGTGTCGATTCCTGTCTGGATGAAGTTATTGCGCCCAACGCAACTGCGTGGGCAAGGGTGAAACGGGTTCGGGTGCCGGCGGTTGGCCGGGCAAGGACAGCACACGGTCGAGGACTTCGGTTTCCAGGCTCGCCAGGCGATGCGAGCCGCGAGCGCGGGGGCGTGGCAGGTCGATGGTCAGGTCGAGGCCGACCTGGCCGTCCTCGATCAGGATGACCCGGTCGGCAATCGCCACCGCTTCGCTGACGTCGTGGGTCACCAGCAGCACCGTGAAGCCGTGTTGCAGCCACAAGCGTTCGATCAATTGCTGCATCTCGATCCGGGTCAGGGCATCGAGCGCGCCCAGGGGTTCGTCGAGCAACAGCAGGCGCGGCTGGTGGATCAGCGCGCGGGCCAGGGCCACCCGTTGCTTCTGGCCACCGGACAACGACGCCGGCCATTCATGGGCGCGATCCGCCAGGCCCACGGCATCCAGCGCCTGCGAGGCTTGCGGCCGCCAGTCGCCCTTGAGCCCGAGGCCGACGTTGTCGATGACCTTTTTCCAGGGCAACAGGCGCGCTTCCTGGAACATCAGCCGGGTGTCCTCCCGTGCAGCGCTCAGCGATGCCGAGCCGGCCAACAACTGGCCGCCCGAGGGCTGATCGAGGCCGGCGAGCAAGCGCAGCAAGGTGCTTTTACCGCAGCCACTGCGGCCGACAACCGCGACGAATTGCCCGGCCGGGATATGCAGGTCGATATCTCTCAATACCTGGCGCGCACCAAACGTCTTCTGAAGATTGCGCACCGCCAGCGGGATGCCCCGCAGCAAGCGCGGAGGTTGTTGAGCACTCATGCAACACCTTCCCTGCTTACTTGATAGGCCGGATGCCAGCGCAGCCAGACCCGTTCGAGGCCACGGGCGGCGAGGTCAGCCAGCTTGCCGAGCACGGCGTACAAGAGAATCGCCAGCACCACCACGTCGGTCTGCAGGAACTCCCGGGCATTCATCGCCAGGTAACCGATACCGGCGCTGGCCGAGATGGTTTCCGCCACGATCAGCGTCAGCCACATGAAGCCCAGGGCAAAGCGCACGCCTACCAGGATCGACGGCAAGGCGCCCGGCAGGATCACCTGGCGAAACAGGCTGAAACCGGACAAACCGTAGCTGCGAGACATTTCCACCAGCGCTGGGTCGACGTTACGGATCCCGTGATAGGTGTTGAGGTAGATGGGGAACAGCGTGCCAAGCGCCACCAGGAAGATCTTCGCCGACTCGTCGATGCCGAACCATAGGATCACCAACGGAATCAGCGCCAGGTGCGGGACGTTGCGTATCATCTGCACGGAGCTGTCCAGCAGCCGCTCGCCCCACTTCGACAGGCCCGTGATAAAGCCCAGGGTAAGGCCGATGCCGCCACCAATCAGGAAGCCGACCGCTGCGCGCCAGCCGCTGATAGCCAGGTGAGTCCAGATTTCGCCGCTGCGCACCAGGCTCACGCCAGCCTCGATCACCGCGACTGGCGCCGGCAGGATCCGCGTGGATAACCAGCCGGCCGACACCGATAACTGCCACGTTGCAAGCAACAGCAATGGCACCGTCCACGGCGCGAGGTTGTGAATAATTTTCCTCATGGCCGCCTCAACTCTGGGACGCGGCTTTAGGCAGGATGTCATTGGCGACCATCTCGCCGAACGGACTCACGTAGCCTTGGCTTTTCGGCAGTTCCGGGCGTTCCACATCCAAGTGCGGGAATAGCAGCTCCGCCACCCGATAAGACTCTTCCAGGTGTGGATAACCCGAGAAGATGAACGTGTCGATGCCCAGGCCGGCGTATTCCTTGACCCGCGCGGCCACGGTCGGGCCATCGCCCACCAGTGCCGTCCCGGCGCCGCCGCGCACCAGGCCGACACCGGCCCAGAGGTTGGGGCTGACCTCCAGCTTGTCGCGGCGACCGCCGTGCAACGCGGCCATTCGCTGCTGGCCCACCGAGTCGAAACGCGCCAGGGAAGCCTGGGCGCGGGCAATGGTTTCGTCGTCCAGGTGGGAGATCAAGCGGTCGGCCGCTTGCCAGGCCTCGGCGTTGGTTTCACGCACGATCACATGCAGGCGAATGCCGAAGCGCACGGTACGCCCCAGCTTCGCAGCCTTGGTCCGCACCTGTTGGATTTTTTCCGCGACGGCCGCCGGGGGCTCACCCCAGGTCAGCACCATGTCCACCTGCTCGGCGGCCAGATCCTGGGCCGCTTCCGACGAGCCGCCAAAGTACAGCGGCGGACGCGGTTGCTGGATCGGCGGATAGAGCAGCTTGGCGCCCTTCACGCTGATGTGTTCACCGTTGTAATCCACGGTCTCGCCTTCCAGCACCCGACGCCAGATCCGGGTGAACTCCACCGACGCTTGATAGCGTTGTTCATGATCGAGAAACAGCCCGTCGCCGGCCAGCTCATCCGGATCGCCGCCGGTGACCAGGTTGAACAGCGCACGTCCTCCCGATAGCCGATCCAAGGTTGCAGCCTGACGCGCCGCCACCGTTGGGGAAACAATCCCGGGGCGCAGGGCAACCAGGAACTTCAAGCGCTGGGTCACCGGAATCAACGACGCGGCCACCAGCCACGAGTCTTCGCAGGAGCGTCCGGTAGGAATCAATACACCGCCGAAACCCAGCCGATCGGCGGCCTGGGCGATTTGCTGCAAGTAACCATGATCGACGGCGCGGGCACCTTCAGCGGTGCCAAGGTAATGACCGTCGCCGTGGGTGGGCAGGAACCAGAAAATATTGAGGCTCATGGAGTGGTCTCCTAAGGGATCGAATTACTGCGCGTTCGCAACGGCCGCCGACGGCGTCCAGATCACGTCCTTGATGTTCAAGGGCTTGGGAATCAACTTGAGCTGGTAGAAGCTGTCGGCGATTTTCTGCTGCGCCGCCACCACCTCCGGCGTGAGGAACAACGCCCCGTAGCCTTGGCGTTTCACAGACGTCAGGGTGATGTCCGCCGGCAGGCCAAGCAGCGGCGATACCTGTTGGGTCACGTCTTCAGGGTTGGCCTTGGACCATTCGCCCACCGCCCGCACTTCTTCCACCAGGGCCGTGATCACCTGTGGATTTTTCTGCGCGTAGGGTTTGGTCGCGAGGTAGAACTGATGGTTGTCGACGATGCCTTTGCCGTCCCGCAAGGTGCGGGCCTGCAATTGCTGTTCAGCCGCGGCCTGGTACGGATCCCAGATCACCCAGGCGTCCACGCTGCCGCGCTCGAACGCGGCGCGGGCGTCGGCTGGCGGCAGGAAAACCGTCTGGATCTCGGAATATTCAAGGCCGGCATCTTCCAGTGCCCGTACCAGCAGGTAATGGACATTGGAGCCTTTGTTCAACACGACCTTCTTGCCCTTGAGGTCCTGCACCGACTGGATCGACGAGCCCTTGGGCACCAGGATCGCCTCACTGTGGGGGGCTGGCGGTTCGTAGGCGACATAGAGCAAGTCCGCGCCGGCCGCCTGGGCAAACACCGGTGGAGTTTCACCGGTGACGCCAAAATCGATGGAACCGACATTCAAGCCTTCCAGAAGCTGGGGGCCGCCGGGAAATTCGGTCCATTGCACGTCGACGCCCTGGGCGGCGAGGCGTTTCTCCAACGTCCCCTTGGCCTTGAGCAGCACCAGCGTGCCGTACTTCTGATAGCCGATCCGCAAGGTTTCGGCTTGAGTCTGGGTAATGACGCCGAGGGACACAGCCGCAGCAAACAGAGCGACCAGCCCGCGACGCAAAATGACAGTGCGCATGGCGCCTCTCCTTTTTGCTGTGGGGTTTTGGCTGCACCTGCTTGGCCGTTGACGGCTGAGTAAGGTGGAGTTGAAGCAGGGATGTAGCGGTCAAATGCTCCAGCGAGCACTCAACAGACGTTCGTTCAATGCGCTGGGGTCGAGCGGCCTGGGCCGACGGGCCATGGCGCTGTAGAACTGTTCAAGCGCTTCGTCCAGGCGCTGCTGCAAGGTAGGCGTCAATTGCGCCTGGGCACTGCCTTCGCCATAGGCGATCTGGCTGTCTTCGGCAAAAATCCCATGGAGCATTTCCTGGGCCTTGAGTGCCGACAGCACGGGCTTGAGGGCATAATCTACCGCCAGCATGTGGGCGATGCTGCCGCCGGTTGCCATCGGCAACACCACTTTGTGGGCCAGGGCCCGTTCCGGCAGCAGATCGAGTACGGTCTTCAGCGCACCGGAAAAAGACGCCTTGTACACTGGCGTGGCGATGAGCAGGCCGTCGGCATTTTCAATCTGGGCCAGCAGGTCAATCACTTTGGGACTGTCGAAGCGGGCATGGAGCAGATCCTCTGCAGGGAAATCACGTACCTGATAACTCACCACTTCTACACCTTGCTGTTGTAACCAACGTTGCGAGCGCTCCAACAGCACTCCAGAACGGGAGCGCTGGCTGGGACTGCCGCCGAGCGAGACAACCAACATGCCAACCATTCCTTAAAAGTCACGTGCGATTCGCGATGGGCGATCTCGCTGGATGGAGCAAACCATAACAGCGCCAGCATATATCTTTAAATCATATTTATTCATTTGGTTATTCCTTTAAGAGATAACCAATTGTCTTTTCCAGTCGCAATAAGAAAGGCCGTCGAAACGGCCAAATCCTTGATGCCCCCACAGGATCCAGTCAACTCGGACTCGGTGTCAGCGATTGGGCTGCGGCGTAAGGCGCAAGTACGGCTTCACCGCGCGATAGCCCTTGGGAAAGCGCTGCTTGAGTTCTTCTTCATCCTTGAGCGACGGCACGATCACCACTTCATCACCGTCCTGCCAGTTGGCCGGGGTGGCGACTTTGTAGTTGTCGGTCAGTTGCAGGGAATCGATCACCCGCAGGATTTCGTTGAAATTGCGGCCAGTGCTCGCCGGGTAGGTGATCGTCAGGCGGATCTTCTTGTTCGGGTCGATCACGAATAATGAGCGCACGGTCAAGGTATCGCTGGCGTTGGGGTGAATCAGGTCGTACAGGTCCGAAACCTTGCGGTCGGCGTCAGCCAGGATCGGGAAGTTCACGATGGCATTCTGGGTTTCGTTGATGTCTTCGATCCACTTGTGGTGCGAATCCACCGGGTCTACCGACAGAGCGATGGCCTTGACGCCGCGCTTGGCGAATTCGTCCTTGAGCTTGGCGGTGAGGCCCAGTTCAGTGGTGCACACCGGCGTGAAGTCCGCCGGGTGGGAGAACAGCACGCCCCAGCTGTCGCCGAGCCATTCATGGAAGCGAATCTTGCCGGCGCTGGAATCCTGTTCGAAATCGGGGGCGATGTCGCCGAGTCTGAGGCTCATGGTGCGGCTCCTGGGTGGTTTCATGAGCCCAAACTGTGCACCGGTTTTCATTGCTTTAAAAAGAATGAATACCCATTTATCTAGATCATTAAGAAATATAAAAAACTGTTCACTGGTGCCGTAACGCATACCGGCCCAAGATCATTCCCGAGGTTTCGAGAAGGCCTCGAGTTGCTGAAAAGAGGAGGGTTTCGGGGAAGGCTACAGGGGTGGGCCGAACCGAAACGCGAAAGCCCCGCCCGGCGTGATGCCGGGCGGGGCTTTTTTTGTCTTGTGTCTACGATACGGAAATTCTTGATGCGATTTCAGAACGAGCGGCTAGGATAGGCGGCATGAACACTCAAGCTTTGTTGACTCATCTGCAAAACCGTTTGCCTGACCTGCTGGCGGTATACCTGTTCGGCAGCCATGCACAGGGCGATGCCGGGCCTGACAGCGATGTCGACCTGGCTGTGCTTTTGTCCGGCGAGATCGATCCAGTGTCCCTATGGCAGCTTTCGGGGGACCTGGCGGAAATTGCTGGCAGTCCGGTGGATCTGATTGATCTACGGGCGGCAACCACTGTGATGCAATACCAAATCGTGACCCTTGGCCAGCGACTCTGGGCCAAAGACGTACAGGCGGGATTGTTCGAATGCTTCATTCTCAGCGAGAAGACCGCGCTCGATGAGGCTCGGGCGGGATTGCTCAAGGTTATCCAGGAAGAAGGCAGCGTATATGGCCGATGACGTACTGATCAACAAAGCCGCGAGCATCGAACGTTGCGTTGCGAGAGTGCGAGAGGAATACGAGAAGAACCCCGCTACTTTTGCTACGGATTTCACTCGCCAGGATTCGGCCGTCCTGAACATTCAGCGTGCCTGTGAAGCGGCGCTGGATATGGGACAGCATTTGATTCGCCGTGAACGACTGGGTATCCCGCAAAGTGCCCGCGATACCTTCGAGCTGCTTTTTCAAGGCGGCTGGATCGAAGAAGGGTTGGTGAAAAACCTGAAGAACATGGTGGGGTTCAGGAATATCGCCGTGCATGACTATCAAGCCCTGCAATTGCCGATCCTGGTGGCGATCATTACCGGGCACTTGGATGACTTTCTGGCGTTCAGCGGCTTCATTCTGCGTAAGGATGCGACGAAGGCCAAGGGATAAAGCCGTATCCGGCTCGTTGAGCCAAAAACGCAAAAGCCCCGCCCGGCGTGATGCCGGGCGGGGCTTTTTTACTTCGCTACGCCTTACATGAAGTTGTAGGTGTAGTTGAAGATTACGCGAGTCTGGTCCTGGTCATCACCCACACCGCTGCTGCGGTAGCTACCGTGACGCACGGTGGTACCGAAGCCTTTCAAAGCGCCCTGCTGGATGACGTAGTCGACACGCATGTCACGTTCCCACTCGGAGTATTCGCTCGTGCCGGAGGCTGTTTTGACGTCGTCACCACGCAGGTAGGAAACGGCAGCCTTCAGGCCTGGAACGCCCAAGGAAGCGAAGTCGTAGGAGTATTGACCGAAGGTGGTGTTTTCACCGGCACGGACAAACCCGTTGATCATGCTATCGGTGAACAGGTAGAAGCTTGCACCACCAGCACCTTCAGGACGGCCGTTGCTGTCAACCACGTTGCCCTGGTTCAGGTAGACAAAGCCACCGTCATCGCCGACTTGTTGATGACCCAGCAAGAAAGCACTGCCACCCAGGGTGTAGGTGAACATGGCGCTCCAGGTCTTGTTATCGACCTCGCCCGGGGTCTTGGCATAGCCATTGTTGTTGTTAAAGCGATAGCCCGCGTCGCCGTTGCGGCCATCCGAGCTGCTGTCGAAGTAACGCAGATCAGTCTTGAACGATTGGCCTTCGCTGATCGGGAAAACGTGTACCGCGCCCAGGAAATGCTGCTTGTAGTAATCCTGCAGGTTGGCGTAGTAGTACTGCAGCGTCAGGTCTTTGGTGACCTTCCAGTCAGCACCTGCGTAACGGAACTGGTTGCTTTCCTCGGTACCGCCCGCGACCGCCAGACCAGTGCTGTTGCTCGATGCCCGACCTGTGGCGTGTTCCAACTGGCCCGCGTTGAAAGTGACGTTGTCGAGATCCTTGGAGGTGATGGTGCCACCTTCAAAGGTCTGTGGCAGCAAACGGCTGTCGTTGGCAACCAGGATCGGCAGGTTAGGCGCCAGCGCACCACCGAGGTGAGCTTCGGTCTTGGAGAACAATGCCTTCACGTTACCGGACAAACGGCTCCACTCATGCACCGCCGAGCCATTCGTGTCAGCAGGCATGTAGGAACCAGCGTTACGGCCCCGGCCGCCATCGAGACGGATCCCCACCAGTGCCTGGGCGTCGATACCGAAACCAACGGTACCTTGCGTGAAGCCAGACTTGTAGTCGAACTTGAGGCCGGTGCCCGTTTCGCGCAGATCCTCGCTGCCCGTTTCATGGTTGTCGTTATTGAAATACAACGTACGAGAACTAACAGACGCCTTGCTGTCTTCAATAAAACCAGCGGCGCCTGCCTGCTGCGCCAATACCCCAAGGGCCACTGCCATGGCCAAGGTGGACTTCTTCATGTATCGCTCCTCTCGTTTTCTAATTCTTGTGTGTCTTTGGTTCCGGTTCGAACGCCCGGAATCCGCGGATGCGCGATTAGCGCCAGACCGTGACCGGCAAGTCAACCGTAACCCTTTCGGACTACGACGAAGGTCTAACCCCGCGACACCGGCCCGAAGAATAAAGGATTTTGTATAAATCCAAATAGAATTGTTTCAACAGTTTTCAGCGCAGTTTGACATAAGAGTGCCATCACCGCTTCATCAAGCCGTGACATGCCTTATCGGCGACGCAGAGGATTACTGAACGGTCATTTCGCCAGGGATTTACCAGACCCCGTGATGCCGGGCGACGAAATGAGTTTGCGCGCCTCCTGCGCCTTCGATCCTGTTCACGGCCGCTCGCGTATGCCGCGATCTTGACCGGTTCCAGACTAGCTGCTCATTGTCTGAAATCAAGATCGCGGTAAAGCGGGGCCGCCTAAAGGGACTTTTCGAAGATCTTCGAATTGCGCTGATAGTTGTAGAGCGACGCCCGGGCCGCAGGCAGGCGCTCGACACTGCTGGGCTCGAAGCCCCGCTCACGGAACCAGTGGGCGGTCCGCGTCGTCAGCACGAACAGCGTCTTGAGCCCTTGGGCACGGGCCCGGGTTTCGATCCGCTCCAGCAACTCATCGCCCCGGCCACCGTGGCGGTACTCCGGATTCACCGCCAGGCAGGCCAGCTCACCGGCATCCGAATCGGCGATCTGGTACAGCGCCGCGCAAGCGATGATCATGCCTTCACGCTCGACCACGCTGAACTGTTCGATCTCGCGCTCCAGCACCTCGCGGGAACGACGCACCAGGATGCCCTGCTCTTCCAACGGGCTGATCAGGTCCAGCAATCCGCCGACGTCTTCGATCGCCGCCTCACGCACCACCTCGAACTGCTCCTGTGCTACCAGCGTGCCGCTGCCGTCACGGGTGAACAATTCGGCCAGCAGCGCGCCATTCTCGGCATAGCTGACGATGTGGCTGCGCGCGACACCGCCACGGCAGGCCTGGGCCGCCGCATCCAGCAGTTCGGCTTGATAGTCGCTGCCCAGACGCTGCATGTGGGCCGGGACCTGTTGCGGACGCAACTCGCGAACCAGTCGCCCATCTTCGCCGATCAGGCCTTGCTCGGCGCCGAACAGCAGCAATTTGTCCGCTGCCAGGTCAATGGCCGCACGAGTGGCGACGTCTTCGCAGGCCAGGTTGAAGATCTCCCCCGTGGGCGAATAGCCCAACGGTGACAGCAAGACGATGGAGCGCTCGTCCAACAGGCGATTGATGCCTTTGCGGTCGACCCGGCGCACCTCGCCGGTGTGGTGATAATCCACGCCTTCAAGCACGCCGATCGGCCGGGCGGTGACCAGGTTGCCGCTGGCGACCCGCAACCGCGAGCCTTGCATCGGCGATGACGCCATGTCCATGGAAAGGCGCGCCTCGATAGCGATGCGCAACTGGCCGACCGCGTCGATCACGCATTCCAGCGTCGCGGCATCGGTGATGCGCATGCCGTGGTGGTAATGGGGCGTCAGGCCACGGGCAGCAAGACGGGTTTCAATCTGCGGGCGCGAACCATGGACCAGCACCAGGCGCACGCCAAGACTGTGCAGCAGCACCAGGTCGTGGACGATGTTGCCGAAATTAGGGTGTTCCACCCCATCGCCGGGCAGCATGACGATGAAGGTGCAGTCGCGGTGGGCATTGATATAAGGCGAAGCGTGACGAAGCCAATTGACGTATTCGGGCATGAACCTGGACCTGTAATAAATAACAGCCGAAAAAAGACGAAACAGAACGCACAGCGGGCTGGTGGTTATCGTCGGAACAGGCTTGGCGACACGCGCGCTCTCCTCATGTGATGAATACGGGCCCGCACGGGGGCAATTTAACCGGCCGTGGCCGGCGTCAGGCAGTAATGACCGATCAACTGACGCAGCAATTGCACGGTAGGTTGCAAACGTGACATTTCAAGGTACTCGCCGGGCTGATGGGCGCAGGCGATATCACCAGGACCCAGCACCAGGGTTTCGCAGCCAAGGCGCTGAAGATAAGGCGCTTCGGTGCCGAACGCCACTGCTTCGGCGCGATAACCCGTCAGCCGCTCGGCCACGCGCACCAATTCGGCATCCTCGGCCTGCTCGAACGGGGGCACCTCGGGAAACAACGGCGCGTAGTCGATCTTGACCTTGTGGCGTTCGGCGATGGGGTCGAGCTTCTGCTGGATCGCTGCCCGCAGCACCTGCGGGTCCATGCCTGGCAAGGGGCGCAAGTCGAATTCCATGGAGCATTGGCCACAGATCCGGTTGGGATTGTCACCGCCGTGGATGCAGCCGAAATTCAGCGTCGGTTGCGGCACGGTAAATTGCGGATTACGGAATTCACGCTGCCATTGCAACCGCAAGCCGCGCAGCTCACCCATGGCGTCGTGCATGGCTTCGAGGGCGCTGTGGCCCAGGCTTGGGTCGGATGAGTGGCCGCTGCGCCCGAGAATATCGATGCGCTCCATCATCACGCCCTTGTGCAGGCGAATCGGCCGCAGGCCGGTGGGCTCGCCGATCACCGCAGCGCGGCCCAATGGCCGGCCGGCATCGGCCAGGGCGCGGGCGCCGGCCATGGAGCTTTCTTCATCGCACGTGGCGAGGATCAGCAACGGTTGCTTGAACGGTTGGTCCAGCAGCGGCTTGACCGCTTCGATCGCCAGGGCAAAAAAACCTTTCATGTCGCAACTGCCCAGGCCCACCCATCGCCCATCGACCTCGGTGAGTTTCAGCGGATCGGTCTGCCACAACGCGCCGTCGAACGGCACCGTGTCACTGTGGCCAGCCAGCACCAGCCCGCCGGGGCCCGTGCCGAAACTCGCCAGTAGATTGAACTTGCCGGGGCTGACCTGTTGGATGTCACAGGAAAACCCAAGCTCGGTGAGCCAGCCCGCCAGCAGCTCGATAACGGCGCCATTGGACTGGTCCAGCGTCGCCTGGGTGCAACTGACCGATGGCGCAGCGATCAGGGCAGCGAATTGATCTTTCATGGACGGCAAAGGCATCGCTGGCTCCGGACTTGCAGATTGAAGTCCATCATAGAGCCATCGAGCGCAAGGATGGAACCGTTCGGCGCGTAGGCTCGAGGAGTCCTGTACACTGCACGGCCTTGGCAGCCACACCTTCCCCCGGCTGCGCACCCGATCCCTGGATTTTCCGGCCATGCAGAAAGAAACCGAAATCAAACTCCGCGTCAGCCGCGAGACCCTGGCAGCGTTGCGTGAGCATCCGCTGTTGAAAAAACGCAACAAGAGTGGCTGGGAACGCCACGAACTGATGAACCAGTACTTCGACACGCCGGAACGTGACCTGGCCCGGGCCAAAGTCGCCCTGCGCCTGCGTCGCGACGGCGAAGAGGTGATCCAGACCCTCAAGACGCGCGGCCAGAGCGTCGCCGGTCTGTCCGAGCGCAACGAATACGACTGGAACCTGCCCAAGGCCAAGCTGGACCTGAAGAAACTCGAGGGCGAGTGCTGGCCCGAGGCGCTGGCAGACCTGGATAAAAAGACCCTCAAGGCGATCTTCACCACCGACTTCGTTCGTGAACGCGCCGAAATCGCCTGGGGCCGTGGCAAAAGCAAAGTGGTCATCGAAGCCGCGCTGGACCTGGGCCACGTCGTGGTCGGCAAGCAGAAGGAAGAAATCTGCGAGCTGGAGCTGGAACTGCGTGAAGGCGAACCTGCCGCACTGCTGGAGCTGGCCGCCGAGCTGGCCGCGACCTTGCCCTTGATGCCTTGTGATATCAGCAAGGCCGAACGCGGCTATCGCCTGCATGACGCGGGCAGCTACGCCCTGAGCCTGCCAGCTCCGCAACTGAGCGCCGAAACACCGCTGGACGATGCCTTCGCGGCGCTGAGCTGGCATTTGCTGGGCAGCAGCCAGCGCCTGGCCGAGCAATATCGCTTCAACGGCCACTGGCGCCTGCTGCAGGACTGGGTCGAAAACCTCGCCGAACTGCGTGCATTGCTCAGCAGCCTCGGCCAGGCCGCGCCGCGCCAATCCACCCACGACCTGCGGGTTGCCCTGGACGCGCTGCTGGAAGACTGGCGTCCGCTGGTCCAGGCCGGCCTCGAAGACGAAGACGTGCGCAAGGCGGCACCGGAGCAGTTCCTCGAAGAACTGCAAGACCCGCGCTGGGGCCTCTTCTCCCTCCAAGCGTCACGCTGGCTGCTGGCCCGCAGCTGGGCCGCCGAGCGCAACACCCGTGGCAACCGCCAGGGCGCGGCGCAACTGGGCAGCTGGTTGCCACGCCTGTTGAGCGAAGAAGCTTCGTCCTTGCAACTGCAACGTTACCAGCAGCAGCCAGAAGACCTGGCCGAGCAATTGCCGCGCATCGAACGCATCCAGGCCTGGCTGCATCATGCCCGCCAAGTGCTGGAAATTGCTGAGATGGACCGGCTCTACGGCGAATTGAACAAGCTGGCGCAATTGGCCAACGAACCGATCACCGACGAGCTTCTGGATGCGCGCAAGCAACAGGCGATCGCGGTGTATCAGAACCGGGCCTGGAAGACTTTGCTGCGCCTGTAACACCGCTTCGCGAGCAGGCTCGCACACAGGGGTTCAGCGTTAGAGTCAGATTTTGTGACCGCTGAAATTCAACTGTAAGAGCGAGCTTGCTTCGGACGGCGATCCGACGATGGGGCCAGCCCGCACACCTGCAGAAGCTTCAGCGCACCACCGGCAAACTCGTCGTGGACTTGATTTCCGACAGCGCCACGATCGAGTTCACTTCCTGGATCCCCGGCACCATCGACAGCTTCTCGAAAAAGAAGCGCTCGTAGGCCTCGATGTCCGCCGTGACAATGCGCAGCAAGAAATCCACCGACCCCATCAGCACGTAGCATTCCAGCACCTCAGGGAAGCCGCGGATCGCCTCGGTGAATTCGGTGAAATTCGAGCGTCCGTGAGCATTGAGCTTTATTTCGGCGAATATCTGCGTGTTGAGGCCGATTTTCTTGCGATCCAGCAGCGTCACTTGCCCGCGAATGATCCCCTCCTCCTTCATCCGCTGAATCCGACGCCAGCAAGGCGATTGGGACAGACCTACCTGCTCGGCGATCTGCGCACTGGAAAGCGAAGCGTCTTCCTGCAGCAAGGCCAGTATCCTGCGGTCATAAGCGTCCAGCTCGCTTTGCATAAATAAACCCCAGATAGATCAATATACGATTAATTCAATTCGGCTAATCCGCTCAATCAGCCCATCTTAGATAAGAAATACCCCGACGCCCATGTAAAGATTTCTCCCGAACTTCTGGAGACTTCCCCATGCCCTCATTGGAATCCGTCAGCACACCAGTGCTTCGTGCCGACGCCTGGCACACCGCCAACACCCATTGTCGCGCTCACTATCATTTGCTCGGGGAAGCCGAGCCGGACCTGCCCTGCCGGGTGCTCAATCTGTTTGCCTTGCAAGGCCTCACGCTGGAAACGGCGCGGATCGAGCGCCTCGACGATCTGCTGTCGATAGAGATCCTCTTGGCCGGGCTGAGCTGGCACCGCGCGCAAGTGATCGCCGAAAAATTGCGTAACCTAATCAGCGTCTGTTCGGTGGACTTGCAGGACGCCGATATTGCGCGGGCCGGGCCGGTCCTGGCGGCCGGTTGAGAGCATCCAGGCAAGAATTGGAAACGCATTGGTCGGGTAGTGGCCCAACGGTCCATAGGGTCGGGACTATTCTTTTGCAGAACGAGCCAGGACGCCGAAGCGTCTGTATCGCGGCTTTGCTGCATTAGTCCAATAGGAACCCGAACGCCCATGTCCACCAAACACGCCACTCAGGACCGCTGGCTGGACCTCAACGACCTGCTGCGCCAATTGGTCACCCAAGGCCTCATCAGCCAGGATTCGGCCGAGACTGCGCTCAATGCCCGCCGGCGCCATAACGCCAACAGCCAGCTACACCCATTGGAATTCATCGCCAACCAGCATCTCGACGACCTCAGCCGCCCCGGCAAGCGCCTGGACCTGGAGAACCTGACGCTATGGCTGGCCCAGCAGGCCGACCAGCCCTACATGCGCATCGACCCTTTGAAGATCAACGTGGCGGCTGTTACGCCGTTGATGTCCTACGCCTTTGCACAGCGCCACAAGATTCTCGCGGTCGCGGTGGATCGCGACGCCGTCACGGTCGCCAGCGCCCAGCCCTATGTCAGCAGTTGGGAATCAGACCTGACCCACGTGCTCAAATTGCCGGTCAAGCGCGTGGTGGCCAACCCCGTCGACATCCAACGCCTGAGCGTGGAGTTCTATCGACTGGCCAAGTCGGTCAGCGGCGCGACGACGGTCGACCAGCAACCCAGCAACCTGACCAATTTCGAACAACTGCTCAACCTGGGCGCCAGTGACCAGGAGCCGGACGCCAACGACGCGCATATCGTCAATATCGTCGACTGGCTGTTCCAGTACGCGTTCCAGCAACGGGCCAGCGATATCCATATCGAACCGCGCCGGGAGCAAGGCACCGTGCGCTTTCGCATCGACGGCGTGCTGCACACCGTCTACCAATTCCCGCCACAGGTGACGATGGCCATCATCAGCCGGCTCAAGAGCCTGGGCCGGATGAACGTCGCGGAAAAGCGCAAGCCCCAGGATGGCCGCGTCAAGACCAAGACCCCGGATGGCGGCGAGGTGGAGTTGCGACTGTCGACCTTGCCCACCGCGTTCGGCGAGAAAATGGTCATGCGGATCTTCGACCCGGAAGTGCTGCTCAAGGATTTCGACCAGCTCGGCTTTTCCGCAGACGACTTGCGCCGCTGGCAGGACATGACTCGCCAGCCCAACGGCATCATCCTGGTCACGGGTCCCACCGGGTCCGGCAAGACAACCACCCTGTACACCACGCTGAAGAAACTGGCGACGCCGGAAGTGAACCTCTGCACCATCGAAGACCCGATTGAAATGGTCGAGGCCTCCTTCAACCAGATGCAGGTCCAGCACAATATCGAGCTGTCCTTTGCCGCAGGCGTCCGCGCGCTGATGCGACAGGACCCGGACATCATCATGATCGGCGAGATTCGCGACCTGGAGACCGCCGAAATGGCGATCCAGGCAGCGCTCACCGGACACCTCGTGCTCTCGACCCTGCACACCAATGATGCACCGAGCGCGATCAGCCGCCTGCTGGAACTCGGCGTGCCGCATTACCTGATCAAGGCCACGGTACTCGGGGTGATGGCCCAGCGCTTGGTGCGGACGTTGTGCCCCCATTGCAAGGCGCCCCTGACCCTGGACGAAGACGACTGGCAAACCCTGACACGTCCCTGGCAGGCGCCACTGCCCACCAACGCCCAACAGGCCGTCGGTTGCTCGGAATGCCGTGACACCGGTTATCGCGGGCGCGCCGGGGTGTACGAGATCATGCAGTTGAGCGACAGCGTAAAAGGCCTGATCCACCCTGACACCGACCTGCTGGCCGTGCGCCGCCAGGCGTTCAAGGAAGGCATGCGCAGCTTGCGGCTTTCTGGCGCGCAAAAGGTGGCGGCGGGCTTGACCACTGTCGAGGAAGTATTGCGGGTCACACCTCAGAGCGAGCAAAAGTAGGCACGGTCCGGCTAAAGGACCGGAAAACTCCCACGAACATACCGGAACGGACCGTAGCGAAGATAATGGCCGCTTGCCCTACACTCAGGGTTCGCAGGTCCATTCAATCCGCACAGGGAACCGTCATGCAGATCGGTAGCGTACTTCTACTTTTCATCGGCCTCGTGGTCGCCATCCTGTTCATGGGGTTCAAGGTCGTGCCCCAGGGCTACCAATGGACGGTCGAGCGGTTCGGCCGCTACACCAATACGCTCAAGCCGGGCCTGAACATCATCATCCCGGTGATGGACCGCATCGGTCGCAAGATCAACGTCATGGAAAGCGTGCTGGACATCCCACCCCAGGAAGTCATCACCGCCGACAACGCCACGGTGCAGATCGACGCCGTGTGCTTTTTCCAGGTGGTCAATACGGCCCAGGCCGCCTACGAGGTCAACAACCTCGAGCACGCCATCCGCAACCTGTTGCAAACCAACATCCGCACGGTGCTGGGTTCCATGGAGCTGGATGCCATGTTGAGCCAGCGCGACGGTATCAACGAGAAATTGCTGCGCACCGTTGATGAGGCCACGGCACCTTGGGGCATCAAGATCACGCGGATCGAGATCAAGGACATCAGCCCGCCGGCCGACCTGATGGCCGCCATGTCAGGGCAGATGAAAGCCGAACGTATCAAGCGTGCCCAGATCCTCGAAGCCGAGGGCTTGCGAGCGTCGGCGATCCTCACCGCCGAGGGCAAGAAACAGGCACAGATCCTCGAGGCCGAGGGCAGCCGCCAGGCCGCATTCCTCGAGTCCGAGGCCCGCGAGCGCCAGGCGCAGGCCGAAGCCCTCGCCACCCAGGTGGTGTCCCAGGCGATTGCCGACGGTAACGTCCAGGCCGTGAACTACTTCGTTGCGCAAAAATACATCGATGCGCTGGGCCAATTAGCCTCGGCCAACAATAGCAAGGTAATCCTGATGCCGCTGGAAGCCAGCCAGGTCATCGGAGCGGTCGGCGGCATTGGCGAAATCGTCAAGGCCACCTTCGACAGCAAGAAAGCCTGAGGCGTGCCTATGTGGGAGTTCCTGCAGCAGATGTCTTATTGGGACTGGCTGGCGCTGGGCGTCATCCTGTTGATCCTGGAAATATTCGGCGCCGGCGGATACCTGTTATGGATTGGCATGGCCGCCGCTGCGGTGGGCGTGTTGACCTTCGTCCTGCCGCAAATGGCGTGGGAGGTGCAGTTCCTGCTGTTCGGCCTGTTCGCTATCGCGACAGCCCTGTATTGGTGGCGACGCCAGCGCAGCGCTATCCGCCAGAGCGACCAGCCGCACCTGAACCTGCGCGGGCAGGAGCTGATTGGCAAGATATTCCAGGTCCATGAGGCGATCGTCGATGGGCGCGGCAAGATCAAGGTGGCCGATGGCGTTTGGTTGGCCAAAGGGCCCGATCTGCCTGTTGGCACAAGGGTCAGGGTAGTGGCGCAAGAAGGTACCGTGTTGACGATTGAAAAAGCTGACTGACGTGTCATGGAACTGAACCGGGGCAACGGCAATCCAAAATCATAGTTAACCCTGTGGAGTCACCTATCATGCGTCTCAAACTTGCTGTCGCGACCCTGGCCTTGCTTTCTCTTCCCGTGGGCTCGGCAATGGCCGACACGTTTTGGCGTAACGTCATCTCATCCGGTGCGACCACCGGTTCCACCTACCTGACCTTCAAGGATAACAAGCTGATCGTCGCCGCCCAGGACGACGCCGGCAGCTTCGTCGCCAGTGACGGCGGCATTCGTGGCCCTTACCTGGAAGCGGCCATGCAGAAAGTGCGTGCCGACAACCCAGGCCTGCAAGCCACCGACATGGAACTGGCCAACGCGATCCTGGCGAAAAACGCCGTCGCCCAGGAGTGATTCCGGGCCAATAAAAAATGCCGCTCGATCGAGCGGCATTTTTTCGCCCGGAGATTACCCAAGGCTGTCCCGTCTTATTCGCCGATTGCAGCCTTGTAGCCGGTAGCGTCCAGCAGCTTGTCCAGCTCGGACGCATCGCTTGGCATGAGTTTGAAGATCCAAGCCCCGTAAGGATCGGAGTTCAACAACTCTGGCGAACCACTCAATTCTTCGTTGACTGCAATCACTTCTCCGGCAATCGGGGAGTAGATGTCAGAAGCGGCCTTGACCGATTCCACCACACCGGCCTGATCGCCCGCAGCAAAAACCTTACCGACTTCAGTCAGCTCGACAAACACCACGTCGCCCAACGCTTCCTGCGCGTGGTCGCTGATGCCCACGGTGACGCTACCGTCGGCTTCCAGGCGAGCCCACTCGTGGCTTTCGGCGAAACGCAGTTCGGCAGGGATATCGCTCATAATTCTGTGTCCTCAAGAGAAAGTGTCAGCGGCCAGCGGCCCGCCGCAAAGGGTTAGATCAGGGTTTTGCCATGGCGGACGAAGGTCGGCTTGACCACTCGTACCGGATACCACTTGCCACGAATTTCCACCTCGGCACGGTCAGCCGTAGCCATCGGAACACGTGCCAGGGCAATGGACTTGCTAAGCGTAGGAGAAAAACTACCACTGGTGATCTCTCCTTCGCCAACATTGGCGATACGGACCACTTGGTGGGCGCGTAGCACACCGCGCTCTTCCAGTACCAGCCCCACCAGTTTGTGCTGTACGCCAGCGGCGAGTTCAGCCTCCAGCGCAGCGCGACCGATGAACTGGCGGTCCGCGGGTTCCCAGGCGATGCTCCAGGCCATGTTCGAGGCCAACGGCGAAACATCCTGGTGGATGTCCTGGCCGTAGAGGTTCATGCCGGCTTCGAGGCGCAAGGTGTCGCGCGCGCCCAGCCCGATGGGAGAAATGCCGGCACCCACCAGGTCGTTGAAAAAACTCGGGGCTTCATGGGCCGGCAGGACAATCTCCAGGCCGTCCTCGCCGGTGTAGCCGGTCCGGGCGATGAACCAGTCACCGTCGGCGCGACCTTCGAAGGGCTTGAGCTGCTGGATCAACTGGCCGCGTGGTTGCGTGACCAGCTCGGCGATCTTGTGCCGGGCCTGGGGCCCCTGGATAGCCAGCATCGCCAGTTCGGCACGCTCGTGAAGTTGTACCTGGTAATCGCCGAGCTGCGCCTGCATCCAGGCCAAGTCTTGATCTCGGGTCGAGGCGTTGAATACCAGCCGGTAACCGTCCTCGACGCGATAGATGATCATGTCGTCGACAATGCCGCCGCGCTCGTTGAGCATGGTGCTGTACAATGCGCGACCGGTGTCCTGCAAGCGATCAACGTCATTGGCCAGCAAACGCTGTAGCCAGGCTTTGGCCTGGGGACCGGCGACGTCGATCACGGTCATATGGGATACATCGAACACACCGCAGTCGCGGCGCACCTGATGGTGCTCTTCAACTTGCGATCCATAGTGCAAGGGCATATCCCAACCGCCAAAATCGACCATTTTCGCGCCGAGGGCGAGATGAAGGTCATACAGAGGCGTACGCTGTCCCATGGGTTTCTCCTTCCGGGCTTGGCGAAGGTGCGGACGGGTACTACCACAGCCCGAACGCCTGAAAAAAAAGGATTTTTCTGACGCTCCTAGCTACCCTGTCCGACAGACGGACCGCACCGAATGCCGCGCATTGTATCCGCATGATCCAGGACTGGCACCTAGGCGTGTGCTCTATTCACTGAGAACGCGCCGGTGGGCCGAACGCCGTATCAATCCGATGACCGGCAGCAATCCCACCAGCACCAGGGTCAGCGCCGGCAACGCAGCTCGCGCCCATTCCCCTTCGCTGGTCATCTCAAAAACCCGTACCGCCAGCGTATCCCAGCCAAACGGGCGCATCAGCAATGTCGCGGGCATTTCCTTGAGCACGTCAACGAACACCAGCAGCGCAGCGCTCAAGGTGCCTGGGAGCAGCAACGGCAGATACACTTTGAAAAACAGTCGCGGCCCACTCACCCCAAGGCTTCGTGCGGCTTCAGGCAACGACGGACGAATACGCGCCAGGCTGCTTTCCAACGGGCCGTAGGCCACGGCCAGGAAACGCACCAGATACGCCAGCAACAGCGCCGACAAGCTGCCCAGCAGCAACGGCTTGCCCGCGCCTCCGAACAGGGTCGACAGCGGAATGACCAGTTCGCGGTCCAGATAGCTGAACGCAAGCATGATCGACACCGCCAGCACTGACCCAGGCAAGGCGTAACCCAGGTTTGCCAGGCCGACACCGGCGCGGATGGACCGGGTCGGCGCCAGGCGCCGAGCGAAGGCCAGCAGCAAGGCGACGCTGACCGTGACAAGGGCTGCGAGACCACCCAAATAGAGGGTATGGACAATCAGCCCGGCATAACGCTCGTCCAGGTCGAAACGACCGCGCTGCCAAAACCACACCACCAATTGCGTGACGGGAATGACAAACGCACAGGCAAAGACCAGCAGGCACCAGCCGCTGGCCGCCAGCGCCTTGAGTCCTCGCAAGGGGTAGAGCGCCTGCACACGCGGTCGCTCGTTGCCGGCCCGTTGGGCGCCCCGGGCGCGGCGTTCCCCATAGAGCACCACCATGACCGCCAACAACAGGAGGCTGGCCAGTTGGGCGGCGCTTGAGAGGCTGAAGAAACCGTACCAGGTCTTGTAGATGGCCGTGGTAAACGTGTCGAAGTTGAACACTGACACCGCACCGAAGTCCGCCAGGGTTTCCATCAGCGCGAGCGCCACGCCAGCGCCGATTGCCGGTCGAGCCATCGGTAGCGCTACGCGCCAGAACGCCTGCCACGGCGACTGCCCGAGGACCCGGGCCGCTTCCATCAAGCCCTTGCCTTGCGCCAGGAAAGCGCTTCGCGCGAGCAGATAGACATAGGGATAGAAAACCAGGACCAGGACCAGGATTACCCCGCCAGTGGAGCGTACCCGAGGCAGGCGCAGGCCACTGCCGAACCATTCGCGCAGCAGCGTCTGCACCGGACCGGCAAAATCCAGCAGGCCAACGAAGACAAACGCCAGTACATAGGCGGGGATCGCGAACGGCAGCATCAACGCCCAATCGAGCCATCGTCGGCCAGGGAACTCGCAGAGGCTGGTGAGCCAGGCCAGGCTCACGCCCAGCAGCGTCACGCCGACACCCACGCCAAGAATCAACGTCAGGGTATTGCCCAACAGGCGCGGCATCTGAGTGTCCCAGAGGTGGGACCAGATTTGCGGATCGATGCTCTGCCAGGACAGCAGCAGCACACTCAGGGGCAACAAGACCAGCGCAGCGACGGCGAAGACCAGGGGATACCAGCGGCGTTGGGCGGGGTGGGTCAAGGAAAGCTCTCTTCTGATGTCATCGCTGACAAATGGTCTCATGTGGCGAGGGAGCTTGCTCCCGCTGGGCTACGAAGTAGCCCCAACGTCGAGATCATGCCCCGTCAGATAAACCTCGGCCGATATTCCGGGAGGCTTCACCCTGGAGCGCCAGCCCGGTCCCGCGGGAGCAAGCTCCCTCACCACACTTCATCGAATGACTGAGGGCAGTCTCAATTCCAGCCAGCGCGGTCCATCATGCGGATGGCTTCGGCCTGGCGTTTACCCGCGACTTCCACCGGCAACGTATCGGCCTTGAACTCGCCCCAGGCGGCGACCTCCTTGGAAGGCTTCACTTTCGGGTTCGCCGGGAACTCCTGGTTCACGTCGGCAAAGATGCTTTGCGCTTCAGGCGTGGTCATCCACTCCACCAGCTTCTTCGCGGCTTCCGGGTGCGGCGCATGCTTGGTCAGGCCAATGCCCGAGAGGTTGATGTGCACGCCCCGATCGGCCTGGTTCGGCCAGAACAACTTGACCTTCAAGTCCGGCTTCTGCTGGTGCAGGCGGCCGTAGTAATAGGTGTTGACGATACCGACATCACATTGGCCGGCATTGATCGCTTCAAGCAGCGCGGTGTCGTCGGAGAACACGTCGGTGGACAGGTTCTTGACCCAGCCCTTGAGGATTTCCTCGGTTTTTTCCGCGCCGTGGGTTTCGATCAGGGTCGCGGTCAGGGACTGGTTGTAGACCTTCTTCGACGTCCGCAGGCACAAGCGGCCTTCCCACTCCTTGCCCGCCAGCGCCTCATAAGTGGTCAACTCGCCCGGTTTGACCCGGTCTGTGGAGTAAACAATGGTCCGCGCCCGCAGGCTCAGGCCGGTCCAGGCATTGGAAGACGCGCGATATTGAGCTGGGATGTTGGTGTCGATGACCGACGAGGTGAAGGGCTGGAGAATCCCCATCTGCTCGGCTTGCCAGAGGTTGCCGGCGTCCACGGTGAGCAGCAGGTCGGCGGTGGCGTTTGCACCTTCGGCCTTGATCCGCTGCATGAGCGGCGCTTCCTTGTCGGTAATGAACTTCACCGCTACGCCGGTCTTCTTGGTGTACGCATCGAAGACCGGTTTGATCAATTCATCGATGCGCGAGGAATAGACCACCACCTCATCGGCGGCCTGGGCGGCGGAAGTGCCAATCAGGGCCAGGGCGAGGGCGGACAGCAGGCGTTTAGTGGCCGACATGGTAGCGGTCTCTCGGTAATGAACGGAGCGCAAATGATAAGGACTCACATTTAGCACCACAATCGGACAGCGGGCAGACACGTTTCCAAATGTTGCACGGGTGACGTTGCGGTGGCTGCTCGCGATAGGCCATAAGCCCAAAACACCGTTCAGGCCTTGGCCAAATCCGGCAGATCCCCCATCAACCCGAGCGCCTCGCGCACAAACAGCGCCTTGGCCTCAGGCAGGCGGTCCACCAGTTTCAACCCGGTGTTGCGCAACCAGCGAACCGGCAGCGGATCGGCCTGGAACAAGCGCTCGAACCCCTCCATCGCCGCCATCAACGCCAGGTTGTGGGGCATGCGTCGCCGCTCGTAGCGGCTCAATACCTTCACATCCGCCAAGCGCTCGCCGCGTGCGGCCGCTTGCAGCAGCACTTCGGCCAGCACGGCGGCGTCGAGGAAACCCAGGTTCACCCCCTGCCCCGCCAATGGATGGATGGTATGGGCCGCATCGCCGATCAGTGCCAGTCCTTCTGCCACGTAGCGCTTGGCATGGCGCTGGCGCAGCGGCACGCACAGCCGCGGATCGGCGCTCAGTACCGTGCCGAGCTGGCCTTCGAAGGCGCGCTCCAATTCGTTGCAGAACGCGCTGTCATCGAGCGCCATCAAGCGCTGCGCTTCATCGGGAGTGGTGGACCAGACGATCGAGCACCAATCGTGCTGGCCGTCACGCTCGAGCGGCAGGAACGCCAGCGGGCCGTTATCGGTGAAGCGCTGCCATGCCGTCATTCGATGCGCCCGGGCAGTGCGCACGCTGGTGACGATGGCGTGATGCAGGTAATCCCATTCGCGCGTTGCCACGCCGGTCAGGCGGCGCACCGCGGAATTCGCGCCGTCGGCGGCAATGACCAGCGGTGCGCGCAAGGTGCGGCCATCGGCCAGGGTCAACAGCCAGTCGTCGCCGGAACGACGCATCTGCTCCAGCCGGGCATTGGCCAGCAGGCCCAGGTCGCAGTCGTGCAGGCGATCCAGCAGGGCGTCCTGCACCACGCGATTCTCGACGATGTGCCCAAGCGCCTCGGCATGCAGGCTGGCGGCCGAAAAATGAATCTGCCCGGTGCCGCTGCCATCCCAGACGTGCATGTCGGTATAAGGGCTGGCACGCCGGGCGGTGATGCCCTCCCAGACGCCCAGGCGCTCGAGGATCCGCTGGCTGGCCGTCGACAAGGCACTGACCCGGGGCTCGAATGCGGCTTGGGCATCGAAGGGCTTGACGCTCATCGGGCTGCCGTCGAGCAGCAGCACTTGCAAGCCACTGCCCTGCAAGGCCAGCGCCAGGGCGCTGCCGACCATACCGGCACCGACGATAAGCAGATCTGCACGCAATTCCATGCTTTAAGCCTGTGTTGCTGGCGACATCAGCCGCCGTTGGAAGGAATGATCGGGATCAAGCATCAGGGCGTGTTCCCAATCCCATCGCTTGGCGGGCGAACCAGCGCTTGGCGGGTGGCAGCAGGTCCAGGCCCAGCAGGCCGAGATTGCGGCCCAGGGACACCAGCGGCAGGTCGCTGCTGAAAAGCCGCGTCACCTGGTCGGAGAAACCCACGGTCAGGGCCTGGTCCATCCGCTGGCGCTCGCGATAGGCTTGCAACACCGCGAAATCACCAGGCGTGCTGTCGCTCTCGAGCAACGCATCGGCCAAGGCCTGGGCATCGCGCAAGGACAGGTTGAAGCCTTGCCCGGCAATCGGATGCAAGCTGTGGGCGGCATTGCCCAGGATGGCCAGGTGCGGACGCACCTGTTCCTCGGCCTCCACCAGCGCCAACGGATAAAGATGCCGCGCGCCGACTTGCTTCAAGGTGCCCAGGCGATAGCCGAACACATTCTGCAGCTCACTGAGGAAACTGCGCTCATCGAGCGCTGCCAGCCGTTGCGCATCCATGCCCTGGCGCGTCCAGACCAATGCACAGCGATTTTCCGGCAGCGGCAGCAAGGCCATCGGGCCTTCGTCGGTGAAGCGTTCGAAAGCCATGCCATTGTGCGCTTCGCTGGGCGTTATATTGGCGATCAAGGCACTCTGGTCATAGGGACGGTTGCGGACCCCGACGCCAAGCTGTTCCCGCAGGCCCGAGCGCCCGCCGTCGGCCAGTACCGCGAGGTCGCATTCCAGCACTGTTTCATCGTCCAGGGTCAAGCGATAGCCCGCGACTTTCGGCTCCATGCGGGTCACCTGCGCAGGGCAGCGCCAACTGACGACTTCCTTGTCCAGGCCTTGCCACAGGCACTGGCCGAGCCAGGCGTTTTCAACCACATAGCCGAGGGCCGGCACGCCCTCCTCCATGGCGGACAGCCGCGCCGTGGAAAACCGCCCTCGGTCGGACACATGGATCTGCTTGATCGGCTCGGCCCGGCGGGAAATTTCCTGCCACAAGCCCAAGCGTTGATAAATCTGCCGCGCGCCGAACGAAAGCGCCGATGAACGCGCATCGTAGCTTGGTTGCCAGGCGTCACCGGGGGCGAAGGGCTCGATCAGCATGATCTTCCAGCCCCTGGCCTTGGCACCGGCCTGCATGGCCAACGCCAGGCTCGCGCCGACCAGGCCACCACCGATGATCGCTACGTTGACCCGGTTCATGCGGCTTGAGCCCGTGCGGCGGCCATCAAGGCCTCGATTTCGGCGACCGTTTTCGGCACGCCGCGAGTCAGGATTTCACAACCGGTCTTGGTCACTACCACGTCATCCTCGATGCGCACGCCAATGCCGCGCCATTTTTTCGCTACGTTGCGATTGTCCGGCGCGATGTAAATGCCCGGTTCAACGGTCAAGGTCATTCCAACCTCCAACACTCGCCACTCGCCACCCACCCGGTATTCCCCCACGTCGTGCACATCCATACCCAGCCAATGGCCGGCGCGGTGCATGTAGAATGCCCGGTGGGCTTCGCTGGCGATCAATTCATCGACCTCGCCTTCCAGCAGCCCAAGGCGGACCAGTCCCTCGGTAATGACCCGGACCGTCGCTTCATGGGCCTGGTTCCAGTGCTTGTCCGGCGCAATTTCAGCAAACGCGGCTTCCTGGGCGGCCAGCACCACTTCGTATATCGCCTTCTGCTCGGCAGAAAACTTGCCGCTGACCGGCCAGGTGCGGGTGATATCGCTGGCATAGCAATCGATCTCGCACCCGGCGTCGATCAACACCAGGTCGCCCTCCTTGAGCAGCGCGTCATTTTGCTGGTAATGCAAAATGCAGCTGTTGCGCCCCGCCGCGACAATGGAACCGTAGGCCGGCATTTTTGCCCCGCCCTTGCGAAATTCATAATCGAGCTCGGCTTCCAGGCTGTATTCGTACAGCCCCGGCCGCGCCGCCTGCATGGCCCGGATATGCGCCTGGGCGGAAATCCGCGCCGCTTCGCGCATCACTTTCACTTCCGCCGCCGATTTATACAGGCGCATGTCGTGCAGCAGATGATCCAGGGCAACGAATTCGTTCGGCGGCTGGGCACCGAGGTGGGCCTTGGAGCGGATCACGTTGATCCACTCCATCAGGTGCCGGTCGAACTCAGGGTTGCTGCCCATCGCCGAGTACACCCGGTCGCGGCCTTCGATCAGGCCCGGCAGGATGTCATCGATATCGGTGATGGGGAATGCGTCGTCGGCGCCGTAGTCGCGGATCGCCCCCTCCTGGCCGGCGCGCAGGCCATCCCACATTTCACGCTCGGCGTTGCGCTCGCGGCAGAAGAGGATGTACTCGCCATGGGCCCGGCCGGGCATCAGCACGATGACCGCCTGCGGTTCGGGAAAGCCGCTGAGATACTGGAAATCGCTGTCCTGGCGATAGACGTGCTCGACGTCGCGGTTGCGGATCGCAACGGCGGCGGCGGGCAGGATTGCGATGCTGTTGGGTTCCATCTGCGCCATCAAGGCCTTGCGGCGACGGCCGTATTCCGACTTCGGGATATGAATCATGGGCAGACGGTGTTCCCTTTCAAGCGATCAGTGCAGGGACGGCTTGGTGGCCGGCTCAGCGGTTTTCTTGGTCTCTGTGAACAGTAGCAGTGGCGCGACCCGCAGGTACTCCATGACTTCCATATAGTCGCTTTCGCCATCGTCGGACTCTTCCAGGGCATCCTGCACTTGGGAGATTGCTGCCAGGTCTTGAAGGACTTCTTTCGCTTCGTCGCTCAGGGCGTATTCGCGGCGGGTCAGGCCAAAACCGGCGAGGAAGCCCTGGCACCACTGGCCGAGCGCAGCGGCGCGTTCGCTCAGCGGCGCATCGTCGGTCGGCAGCAGCAAGACGACGGTCATGTCGTCGCTGGTCAACTCACCCTTGACCATTTCCTGCAGGCCGATGAGCGCATTGCGCACATTGTCTGCCGGCTCGCCTTCGAGCAGCTCGGCGGCGTCGGCCAGCCAGCCATCGGCGTCGAAACCGGCGCCGGCGCAGCTGCGGCCGAGCAACAGGCCGTGCAGTTCGGCAGGCGAGACAGGATGGCCGCTGGCGCTCAGCAGGGTGGCGAATGCTTGATACGGGGAATTCTGAATGGGCATGGGCAGCTAGGCGCCAGACGGCGCTATGTCTAGAATGGAGGCCTTGTATCCTACATCGACAGACTCGCCAAGACCATTAAAGGCTGTGCGACCCTTATTCCCCATCAGACACAATCTTCAGTGGACACAATGGAAGACACCGACCTGCAAGCGCTGATGGCCAGACTCGAGCTGCTAATTGAACGGGTCGAGCAACTTAAGAGCCAAAACGGACTCCTATTAGCTCAGGAAAAAACCTGGCGCGAGGAACGCGCGCACCTCATTGAAAAAAACGAAATCGCCCGGCGTAAGGTCGAATCGATGATTTCGCGCCTCAAGGCCCTGGAGCAAGACTCATGAGTTCAAGCAATAGCGTAACCGTGCAGATCCTCGACAAAGAGTATTCGATCATCTGCCCCCAGGAAGAGCGCAGCAACCTGGTGAGCGCCGCCCGTTACCTGGACGGCAAGATGCGGGAGATCCGCAGCAGCGGCAAAGTCATCGGTGCCGATCGCATCGCCGTGATGGCCGCCTTGAACATCACCCACGACCTGCTGCACCGCCAGGATACGCCCGACGTACAGGTCAGCGGCTCGACCCGTGAACAGGTTCGCGACTTGCTGGATCGGGTGGATCTGGTGCTCGCCACCGATCCGGACGTCAGCAAGGGCTGATTCACGAAGCTGCCTGGGGTATACTTGCGTCACTCCCTGGGGTGCTTGCCAGTTGGTGATGTCCCTGAGCCGATACGCACAACCACGGGGGTTGCACGTTGGGGCCGGTGTGCATGTCCGCTTGACGGAAAGCCTTAACGCCTCCTGCAACTTCCACCTTGAACTTTCGGGTTCAAGGGCTAAGCCGACAGCGGTTCATCCGGGGAGCCTGATTCTCGACGCAATGCCAGTCATCATGACTGGCATTGTCGTTTCTGGCGTTTGGCATTTCTGCTCCCCTCGTTTGCGGTTACGCTGTCTCGGTGTCCCCGTCTCGTGAAGCCTCGATATGACCGAACCTGCGTTGCCGACCCGCCCGCAACTTCGCCGCCTGCTGCGCCAGGCCCGTCGCGCCCTGACGCCGGCCCAGCAACGGGACGCCGCCCGAGGCCTTTACAGGCAACTGGCCCAGCACCCGCTTTTTCGTCGCGCACGACACATCGCCCTGTACCTGCCCAACGACGGCGAGATCGATCCACGCCTGCTGCTGCGCGCAGCCCAACGCAGGGGCAAGGCGACTTACCTGCCGGTGCTCAGCCCATGGCCGCAGACCAAAATGGTCTTCCAGCGAATCCATCCCGGCGAGAAGATGCAACCCAATCGCTTTCGCATCCCCGAGCCGCGCAAGAATATCGCCCGCCAGCGCAAGGTCTGGACGCTGGATCTGGTGCTGTTGCCGCTGGTCGGGTTTGATGATGCCGGAGGTCGGCTGGGCATGGGCGGGGGATTCTACGATCGCAGCCTGGCGTACCTGTCCCGCCGCAAACAATGGCGCAAGCCGACCTTGCTGGGACTGGCGCACGAATGCCAAAGAGTCGAGCGATTGGCGCAGGCAAGCTGGGATGTGCCGCTGCAAGGAACGGTCAGCGACAGGCGTTGGTACATTGCGCGATAGACGCCGCGCAAATCAGCGGCGCCTGGGAGATGAGCTCAGCGCTTGAGCGATGGCGCAGGCTGGGTGATGTCCATCGGAACATCGTTCTTGCTGCTCCACAAGCTCTGGGCGTAACCCGTGGTCACGACACCCAGGCCGAACAGAATGACCAGTATCCACAACAAATCCGGTTTGCGTTTCATCGATTGCCCCCCTCAAGGCATATCACACACGATGACAGCAGCGGTTTTCTTATTGGCCGTGCAGCAGCGTCAAGCTTGGAAGGCCGGCATTTTGCGGCAACCCGGACCCACACGCAAACTCTGACGTCAACCGACTGTCGGTTTGTCATAAAATCGCTGAACTATTTTCGTGTACATCGCCCAGAAGTAGAAATCATGGCCTATTGGCTGATGAAATCCGAGCCCGACGAATTGTCCATCCAGGGCCTGGAAAAGCTCGGCCACGCGCGCTGGGACGGGGTTCGCAACTATCAGGCGCGCAATTTCCTGCGGGCCATGGCGGTTGGCGACACGTTCTTTTTCTACCATTCCAGTTGCCCGGAGCCAGGCATCGCCGGGATTGGCAAAATCATCAAGGCAGCCTATCCCGATCCCACGGCCCTGGAGCCTGACAGCCACTACTTCGACGCCAAGGCCAGTGCGGAAAAAAATCCCTGGACCGCCATCGATGTCGCCCACGTAGAGACGTTCGCTCGTGTGCTCAAGCTCGACTACCTCAAACAGCAGGCCGCCCTGGCCGAAATGCCGCTGGTGCAGAAAGGCTCGCGGCTGTCGGTGATGCCGGTGACGGCCGAGCAGTGGGCGACGGTGATCGGCTTGAAACCTTGAGCAATGCAGCGACTAGTCAACCGTCTTCGCAAAAGGGCCCGCCTGGCCACCACAAGACTTATTGAATGATCAGGTTGTTGAACAACAGATCATCGACCATCGGCTTGCCGGTCTCGTCATTCATCACTTGCTGGGTCTGCTTCAACGCTTCCTGACGCAGTTTTTCCTTGGCTTCAAGGTTGTTCATGGTCTCGGTCGTCTGCTGGGCGAACAGCGCAACCAACTGGTTGCGAATCAACGGCTCGTTCGCTTTCACCGCCGCAGCAGCGGCATCGCCGGTCACGCGCAGGGCCACGTCAGCCTTGTAGACTTTAAGCCTGGTCGTACCGTCCAGCCCATAGTTGCCCACGAACGGTGGGCTCAAGGTGATGTAGCTGACTTTCGGCGCCTCGCCTTCCTTGGCTTCCTTGCTCTCTTCGGCCATCGCTGCCACAGGCAACGACAGGGCCAGCATCAACATGATCCACGCTTTCACATTTCACTCCTCATCCGGTTTGCGGCCCAGCATACCGACCCGTCGTCCAAGCACAAGCTTATGGCCGGCTATCAGGGCGGGGCATGCTCGTTGACCCATTGACTCCCACACCTACACTTATCGGCCATCACTCCCAAAGGAATAGCCCTGATGAAAGCCGTGCTGTGCAAAGAATTCGGCCCTGCCGAATCGCTGGTGCTGGAAGACGTCGCCAGCCCTGTCGTGAAGAAGAATGAAGTGTTGCTGGATGTGCACGCCGCCGGGGTGAATTTTCCTGACACGCTGATCATCGAGGGCAAATACCAGTTCAAGCCGCCCTTCCCGTTCTCGCCGGGCGGCGAAGCGGCAGGGGTCATCAGCGAGGTAGGGGAGAAGATCAGCCACCTGAAGGTCGGTGACCGGGTCATGGCCCTGACCGGCTGGGGCAGTTTCGCCGAACAAGTGGCGGTGCCGGGCTACAACGTGTTGCCGATTCCCTCCTCCATGGATTTCAACACGGCGGCCGCCTTCAGCATGACCTACGGCACATCGATGCACGCTCTCAAGCAGCGAGCCAACCTCCAGCCCGGAGAAACCCTGCTGGTACTCGGCGCCTCCGGCGGCGTCGGCCTGGCGGCAGTGGAAATCGGCAAGGCCATGGGCGCCCGCGTCATCGCTGCCGCCAGTAGCGCGGAAAAACTCGCCGTGGCCAAGGCCGCCGGCGCCGACGAACTGATCAACTACAACGAAACCAGCCTCAAGGACGAAATCAAGCGCCTCACCGACGGCCAAGGCGCCGACGTTATCTACGACCCGGTGGGTGGCGATCTTTTCGACCAGGCCGTGCGCGCCATTGCTTGGAACGGCCGGTTGCTGGTGGTCGGGTTTGCCAGCGGACGCATTCCCGAACTGCCGGTGAACCTGGCCCTGCTCAAGGGCGCCTCGGTGGTCGGCGTGTTCTGGGGCTCCTTCGCCCAGCGCCAACCCCAGGACAATGCCGCCAACTTCCAGCAATTGTTCGGCTGGTTCGCCGAAGGCAAGCTCAAGCCGCTGGTGTCGCAGGTGTACCCGCTTTCCAATGCCGCCCAGGCGATCAACGATCTGGGCCAGCGCAAGGCTGTGGGAAAAGTGGTGGTGCAGGTTCGCTGATTGCGTGCCTCACCGTTTTATGACCTGTACCGGGTCGAAGCCCTGCGACCCGGTTCCGCCATTCCCATAACGTCTTTCATTTATATCTGAGCGACATGTTCATAAAAGAACATGCGATATCCAGAATTTCCGCTGTTTGGCCGATGCGAACCGATGCTATTTTCGGTAACGAAACTGTAACATTCGCATCCGCAGTCAAAACAAGAATTCTGGAGCTCTTGAATGTTTGCTTTCTTTCGACCTGCCGCACATCAGGCAGCCCTGCCTGAAGAAAAAATAGACAGCACCTACCGACGCCTGCGCTGGCAGATCTTCGCCGGGATTTTCATCGGCTATGCCGGTTATTACCTGCTGCGCAAGAACTTCTCGCTGGCGATGCCGTATCTCATCGACGAGGGCTACACTCGTGGCCAGCTTGGCCTGGCCATGTCGGCCATCGCCATTGCCTATGGCTTGTCGAAATTCCTGATGGGCCTGGTGTCCGACCGCTCCAACCCGCGCTATTTCCTACCGTTCGGCTTGCTGGTATCAGCCGGGGTGATGTTCATTTTCGGTTTCGCGCCCTGGGCAACCTCCAGTGTGACGATCATGTTCATTCTGCTGTTCATCAACGGCTGGGCCCAAGGCATGGGCTGGCCGCCAAGCGGACGGACCATGGTGCACTGGTGGTCGCAGAAGGAGCGCGGCGGCGTGGTATCGGTCTGGAACGTGGCGCACAACGTCGGAGGTGGCCTGATCGGTCCGCTGTTCCTGCTGGGGATGGCCTGGTTCAATGACTGGCACGCGGCATTCTATGTGCCCGCTACCGTGGCGCTCGCCGTTGCGGTGTTTGCCTTTGCGACCATGCGCGACACCCCGCAGTCGGTGGGCCTGCCACCGATCGAGAAATACAAGGACGACTATCCGGAAGGCTACGACGCCAGTCACGAGAACGAATTCAGCGCCAAGGAAATCTTCGTCAAGTACGTGCTGCGCAACAAAATGCTCTGGTACATCGCCATGGCCAACGTCTTCGTCTACCTGCTGCGCTACGGCGTGCTGGACTGGGCCCCGACCTACCTCAAGGAAGCCAAGGGCTTCACGGTGGATAAAAGCTCCTGGGCCTACTTCTTCTACGAATGGGCGGGTATTCCGGGGACGCTGTTGTGCGGCTGGATGTCCGACAAGATCTTCCGTGGCAACCGTGGCCTGACCGGCATGGTGTTCATGGCCCTGGTGACCGTGGCGACCTTGGTTTACTGGCTGAACCCGGCCGGCAACCCGACCGTCGACATGATTGCCCTGGTGTCCATCGGCTTCCTGATTTATGGCCCGGTGATGCTGATCGGCTTGCAGGCTCTGGAATTGGCGCCGAAAAAAGCCGCCGGTACCGCCGCAGGCTTCACCGGCCTGTTCGGGTACCTGGGTGGCTCGGTCGCGGCCAGCGCCGCCATGGGCTACACCGTGGACCATTTTGGCTGGGACGGCGGTTTTGTGCTGCTGGTCGGTGCTTGCCTGCTGGCGATGGCGTTCCTTGCGCCAACGCTGTGGCACAAGCAGATCGCCAGTCAGAGCCGCGAAGCAGTCGCCTGATCCCCTATTGATCGGCAGCGCTTGAGCCGCGCCTCCAGATTCCGGTCTGGCATGGCGTGGCTGCGCAGGGCGTGGATGGTCTGCTCGACATAATCGCGAGTCGTGCCATAACGCCCGCAAGCGCTTTCGAACACCTGGCTCAGCACATGGTCCGGCAAGTTGCCGGCATAGCTGGGCAGGTGTCGCTCCAGCACGAAGCCCAGGGCCTGCACCCGATTGCCATCCTCGAGACGGCAACTGAGCCAGTGCGGGCGATAGGACGGGACCGGCATTTCGCGTTGCCACAGGGCAAACAGCGAGTCCTCGAGATTTTCCTCCGGCAACCGGTAGGCGAAACCGCTGCACGAACCGCCACGGTCCAATCCGAACACCAACCCGGGCAGCTCCGGAGTGCCGCGATGCTCATGGGACCACAGGTACAAGCCGCGATGGTAACCATGGACCCGGCCTCGCACCCGCTCCACCGCCGTGCATTCCGGACGCCAGATCAACGAACCATAGGCGAACAGCCAGACCGGTCCGCCCTGATGAAGGCTCATGGTCGATCGCATCGAGGCGAGCAATTGTTCGCGGGTCAGCTGCGCACCCAGCTCGAGCCGGGGCGGGTACAGGGCGCAGGTTATGGCGGATTCGATAGCGGTCATGGCCGTTAGCGGTTGGCTTCTCAAAAATATGGGGACGCCAGGGTGTTGACGTTCGTGTGGAGCGAGGCAAGTTAAATGCCATCCCGACGCTATATACGTTATCGGTATCTGCCCGGCCGACTAAATACCGAAACGCAATATATGAAGTTATATCGAGGGGACATGGCCTTTTGTCGCGAGGGGAGCTTGCGCCCTCGCCACAAGGCATAACTCAAGGCTAGGTTGGCTCAAGCCCTTGGCGCATACGCAAACACGTCCGCGCGCATTTGATGGGCGTCCATGCCAGCTTCCACCAGCGCATCGAGTGTGGCGTAGATCATCGCCGGCGAGCCGCTGGCGTAGACGTGTACGCCGGAAAGATCGCTGAGGTCCTCGCATACCGCTTCGTGGAGCATCCCGCAACGCCCTTTCCAACCGCACAGGTCGCTGACGACCTTATGCAGGTACAGGTTCGGGAGTTCCTTCCACTCGTCCCAATGCTCGATCTCATAGAAATCTTCGGGACGCCGCACGCCCCAATACAGATGCACCGGGTGCTTGAACCCCTGGGCGCGGCAGTGCTCGATCAGGCTGTGCATCTGGGCCATGCCGGTTCCGGCAGCGATGAGCACGAGCGGACCGTCGGGAAGCTCGGAAAGGTGAGTGTCGCCGAAGGGCATCTCGATGCGCACATTGGGGTTGCGCTGCAGTTGCTCCAGCAGTTTCTGTGCACTGCTTTCGCGCACCAAGACATGCAATTGCAGCTCGCGTCCGGAATGCGGCGCCGAAGCCAGGGAAAAAGCCGATTTCTCGCCGTTTTCCCGTTCGATCATCAGGTACTGCCCGGCGTGATAGCGCGGTGGCTTTCCCGCTGGCGCCCGCAGGCGCACTCGCCAGACATCGCCACCCACGTCGGCGCACTCGATGACCTGGCATGCCAGGTTGCGTACCGGCAGTTCGCCCGGCGCCAGCACGCCATCCCACAACACCACGCAGTCCTCCAGCGGCTCGGCGATGCACGTAAAAATCTCGCCATGATCACGTATTTCACCGGCCTGCTCCACGCGACCTTCCACCAGCAACGCGCCACACACGTGGCAGTTGCCGTTGCGACAGCTCTGCGGGCAGTCGTAGCCCAGGCGCCGCGCGCCGTCGAGAATCCGCTCGGCCGGCTGTATCTCCAGCACCGCGCCGGAAGGCTGCAAGGTTACACGCATCAATCTATTCCTAACTGATTCCAGATGGCATCGATCCGTTGGGTAACGGCTTCATCCTTGACGATAACCCGGCCCCACTCACGGGTGGTCTCACCGGGCCACTTATGCGTGGCATCGAGCCCCATCTTCGACCCCAGGCCGGACACCGGCGAGGCGAAGTCGAGGTAGTCGATCGGCGTATTCTCGATCATTACCGTGTCACGCTTGGGGTCCATGCGCGTGGTGATGGCCCAGATCACGTCGTTCCAATCCCGTGCGTTGATATCGTCGTCAGTGACAATAACGAACTTGGTGTACATGAATTGTCGTAAAAACGACCAGACGCCCAGCATGACCCGCTTGGCATGCCCCGGATACGACTTCTTCATGGTCACCACGGCCATGCGATAGGAGCAGCCTTCGGGTGGCAGATAGAAATCGGTGATCTCCGGAAACTGCTTTTGCAGGATCGGCACGAACACTTCGTTCAGCGCCACGCCGAGAATCGCCGGCTCATCAGGCGGACGACCGGTGTAGGTGCTGTGGTAGATCGGCTTGATCCGATGGGTGATGCGCTCGACGGTAAACACCGGGAAGCTGTCCACTTCGTTGTAGTAACCGGTGTGGTCACCGTACGGCCCTTCGTCGGCCATTTCGCCGGGGTGGATCACGCCTTCAAGGATGATCTCGGCGGTGGCCGGCACTTGCAGGTCGTTGCCGCGGCATTTCACCAGCTCGGTGCGATTGCCCCGCAGCAGGCCGGCGAAGGCATATTCGGAGAGGCTGTCGGGCACGGGCGTGACAGCACCGAGGATGGTCGCCGGGTCCGCGCCCAGGGCCACCGACACCGGGAATGGCTGGCCGGGATGTTTCTCACACCACTCACGGTAATCCAGCGCGCCGCCGCGATGGCTCAGCCAGCGCATGATGACCTTGTTGCGACCAATCACCTGCTGGCGATAGATGCCCAGGTTCTGGCGGTCCTTGTTCGGCCCCTTGGTGACGGTCAGGCCCCAAGTGATCAGCGGCCCCACATCGCCCGGCCAGCAGGTCTGCACCGGAAGCATGGCCAGGTCGACATCGTCGCCCTCGATCACCACTTCCTGGCAGATAGCGTCCTTGACGACTTTCGGCGCCATGGAAATGATCTTGCGGAAAATCGGCAGCTTGGACCAGGCGTCCTTCAGGCCTTTCGGCGGCTCGGGTTCCTTGAGGAACGCCAGCAGCTTGCCGATCTCGCGCAGTTCGCTGACGGCCTCGGCGCCCATGCCCAGGGCCACGCGCTCCGGTGTGCCGAACAGGTTGCCCAGCACCGGAATGTCATAACCCGTGGGGTTTTCGAACAACAGCGCCGGGCCTTTTGCGCGCAGGGTGCGGTCGCAGACCTCGGTCATTTCCAGGACGGGTGACACTGGCACCTGGATGCGCTTGAGTTCGCCGCGCTGTTCCAGCCCGCTGATAAAGTCGCGCAAGTCGCGATACTGCATGCAAAGCCTCATGGTGTCCGTGGCGTTCGGGGGCCCGAGTTTAACGCCGCCCGTTCGCAATAGTGAATGCACGGACAGCAAAAAGCCGGGTTTCCCCGGCTCTTGCTGGCCTGCTCGATTTACTTGCGTTTCATCGACAGGAAAAACTCATCGTTGGTCTTGGTCGTTTTCAGCTTGTCGACCAGGAACTCGATGGCAGCGACTTCATCCATCGGATGCAGCAGCTTGCGCAGGATCCACATGCGCTGCAACTCGTCATCGGCCGTCAGCAATTCTTCGCGACGGGTGCCGGAACGGTTGATGTTGATGGCCGGGAACACACGTTTCTCGGCGATGCGACGGTCCAGGGGCAGTTCCATGTTGCCGGTGCCCTTGAACTCTTCGTAGATCACTTCGTCCATCTTCGAGCCGGTCTCGACCAGCGCGGTGGCGATGATGGTCAGCGAGCCGCCTTCCTCGATGTTCCGTGCCGCACCGAAGAAACGCTTCGGCTTTTCCAGCGCGTGGGCATCGACACCACCGGTCAGCACCTTGCCGGAGCTCGGGATCACGGTGTTGTAGGCACGGGCCAGACGGGTGATGGAGTCGAGCAGGATCACCACGTCCTTCTTGTGTTCGACCAGGCGCTTGGCCTTCTCGATCACCATTTCGGCAACCTGCACGTGGCGGGTTGGCGGCTCGTCGAACGTCGAGGCGACCACTTCGCCACGCACGGTGCGCTGCATCTCGGTCACTTCTTCCGGACGTTCATCGATCAACAGCACGATCAGGTGAACTTCAGGGTTGTTGCGGGCGATGTTGGCCGCGATGTTCTGCAGCATGATCGTCTTGCCCGCTTTCGGCGGTGCCACGATCAGGCCGCGCTGGCCTTTGCCGATAGGTGCGCACAGGTCGATGACACGACCGGTGAGGTCTTCGGTGGAGCCGTTGCCGGCTTCCATCTTCATGCGCACGGTCGGGAACAGCGGGGTCAGGTTCTCGAAGAGAATCTTGTTCTTCGCGTTTTCCGGACGGTCGAAGTTGATCGTGTCGACCTTGAGCAGGGCGAAATAACGCTCGCCTTCCTTCGGAGGGCGGATCTTGCCAACGATGGTGTCACCGGTGCGCAAGTTGAAGCGACGGATCTGGCTCGGCGAGACGTAGATATCGTCCGGGCCGGCGAGATAGGAAGCGTCTGCGGAGCGAAGGAAGCCGAAGCCGTCCTGGAGAATCTCCAGCACGCCATCACCGGAGATTTCCTCGCCGCTTTTCGCGTGCTTCTTGAGCAGGGAGAAAATCACGTCCTGCTTGCGCGAACGGGCCATATTTTCTATGCCCATCTGTTCGGCCAATTCGAGCAGTTCGGTAATCGGCTTTTGCTTGAGTTCAGTCAGATTCATATAGGAATGACGTAATCATTTATGGAGGGGGGAAATTAAGCTTTTGGCTTAATGAGGCCGCGCCGCGGAGAAGGCGACAGGATCGCGTACTTATTCGAAAGGAGAGCGTCGGCGACGGCTTGCAGGGGGCAATGGAGAAACCAGTGCGGGGCCGAATGTAACACCTCGATTTGCGAGCGTCTAGCCCCGAACAACGAAAAAGCCCCGCGATTTGCGGGGCTTTTGGCAGGACATTCGACGCTTAGATGTTGGCGTCGAGGAATGCCGCCAGTTGCGATTTCGACAGCGCGCCGACCTTGGTGGCTTCGACGTTGCCGTTCTTGAACAGCATCAGCGTAGGAATACCGCGCACGCCGTGCTTGGCCGGGGTTTCCTGATTTTCGTCGATGTTCAGCTTGGCAACGGTCAGCTTGCCCTTGTAGGTCTCGGCAATCTCGTCCAGGACCGGAGCGATCATTTTGCATGGACCGCACCACTCAGCCCAATAGTCGACCAGTACCGCGCCTTCGGCCTTGAGTACGTCAGCTTCGAAGCTAGCGTCGCTAACGTGTTTGATCAGATCGCTGCTCATGGAAATCTCCGGGGTAATCAGCAAAAAAACGTGGCCCATCATAACGACCCTTCCCGGGTTCAGGAAGCCGCAGTTGATTGAGTCTCGCTATGGCTGCCGACGGGTTTGCGTATGGCTCGGATCACGAAGCGGTCGGAGCAATAAACGAAATACCCGTGCGCAACGCAGCATTACGTACATGTTCCTGCATGGTTTTTTGCGCTGAAACCGATGCACGACGGGCCAGGGCGCGAAGAATCTTGCGGTGTTCCTGCCAGGTTTCCATTGCCCGCTCCGCCCTGATGAACGGTAGTTTCTGGCTCTCGAGGAAGATCTCGGCGCTGGCGGTGAGGATGCTCAGCATCGCCTGGTTGCCGCTGGCCAGCAGGATGCGCCGATGGAATTCGAAATCCAGTTGCGCCGCAGCGTCGAAATCCCCGGCCTTCAATTCCCGGCGCATGGCCTCGACGTTGTCCTCCAGCGCATCGAGCTCATCGGCACTCAACGTCACGGCTGCCAATCCGGCTGCGAAACCTTCGAGGGCATAGCGCAGCTGAAAGATATCCACAGGCGAGGCCTTGGCGGCGAAAGGCCAACCCGGTGTCGAGTCGTGACCTGCGGCTTGCGCCGGGGCCTGCACAAAAACGCCCCGGCCCGGCTGTACGCTGATCATTCCCAGGGCGCTCAACGACGAAAGCGCTTCGCGCAGGGACGCCCGGCTAACCCCCAGTTGCAAGGCCAGGTCCCGTTGCGAGGGCAGTGCATCGCCCGGGCCGAAGCCTTCGTCAGCGATCAGTTTGCGGATGGCTTGCAGCGCCACCTCAGGAACGGCACGAGCGATGGAATTCATGATTTTCCAGACAAACCGGGCAAATGAGCGGCTAGTTGTAAAGCTATTCGCCGCGCCCGGCAAGTCGTGCCCCAGCAGGGTTCGGCGCCCAATGCCGACGCTCGATAAAGGTGCGAAACGCTGCGCAACTGTTCAGACCAGTCAGACCGAACGGCGCCTGCAAAACCGTGGCTTTGGCGGATCAAGCGGGAGTTTGGCATGCCCTGTGCTCTGCGCAATTGCAGAAACCTCACCATCGACCGCGGAGATTCACCCATGATCCAGCGTTGCAGCGTCCTGCTCACTGCCCTGTTTGCCAGTTTGATGCTTTGGCAATTGCCCGCCCACGCCGATGGCCTGGAGGATGTGGTCAAGCGCGGCACGCTCAAGGTCGCCGTGCCCCAGGATTTCCCGCCCTTCGGTTCGGTCGGCCCGGACATGAAGCCCCGCGGCCTGGACATCGACACCGCGAAACTGCTGGCCGACCAGCTCAAGGTCAAGCTTGAACTGACCCCGGTCAACAGCACCAACCGCATTCCGTTCCTGACCACCGGCAAGGTCGACCTGGTGATTTCCAGCCTGGGCAAGAACCCGGAGCGGGAAAAGGTCATCGACTTCTCCAGCGCCTACGCGCCGTTCTACCTGGCCGTATTCGGCCCGCCCGATGCCGCCATCAACAACCTGGACGACCTCAAGGGCAAGACCATCAGTGTCACTCGTGGCGCCATCGAAGACATCGAGCTGACCAAGGTCGCCCCCGAAGGCACCACCATCAAGCGCTTCGAAGACAACAACTCGACCATCGCCGCCTACCTGGCCGGCCAGGTCGACCTGATCGCCAGCGGCAACGTGGTGATGGTCGCCATCAGCGAACGCAACCCCAAGCGCGTCCCGGCATTGAAAGTGAAACTCAAGGATTCGCCGGTGTACGTGGGCGTCAACAAGAACGAGCCGGCATTGCTGGACAAGGTCAACCAGATCCTTGCCACCGCCAAGACCGATGGCAGCCTGGAGAAAAACTCCCAGACCTGGCTCAAGCAACCGCTGCCGGCCGATCTCTGACCGTCGCTTGAGAGGCTGAGCATGGCTTATCAGTTCGATTTCCTGCCGGTGGTGCAAAACACCGAGCTGCTGTTGCGCGGTGCACTGTTCACCTTGGAACTGACAGCCATCGGTGCGTTGCTCGGGGTTGGCCTGGGCATCGTCGGGGCGGTGGTGCGGGCTTGGAATATCCGTCCGTTCGCCCCGATTTTTGGCGTGTATGTGGAATTGATCCGCAATACGCCGTTCCTGGTGCAGTTGTTCTTCATCTTCTTCGGCTTGCCGTCCCTGGGCCTGCAGATTTCCGAGTGGCAGGCGGCGGTGCTGGCCATGGTGATCAACCTCGGCGCCTATTCCACCGAGATCATCCGCGCCGGCATCCAGGCGATCCCGCGAGGGCAACTGGAAGCCGCCGCGGCCTTGGCGATGAGCCGCTTCGAGGCCTTCCGCCATGTGGTGCTGCTACCGGCGCTGGGCAAGGTCTGGCCGGCCTTGAGCAGCCAGATCATCATCGTGATGCTCGGCTCGGCGGTCTGCTCCCAGATCGCCACCGAAGAGCTGAGCTTCGCAGCCAACTTCATCCAATCGCGCAACTTCCGCGCCTTTGAAACCTACGCACTGACGACGCTGATCTACCTGTGCATGGCGCTGTTGATCCGCCAGTTCCTGAATTGGATCGGGCGTCGCTACATTGCCAGGAGCAGCCAATGAGCGATTTCACTTTCTGGGACGTGGTGCGCAACCTGCTCACCGGCCTGCAATGGACCCTGGTGCTGTCGCTGGTGGCGTTTATCGGCGGCGGTGTGATCGGCTTGCTGGTGATGGTCCTGCGCATTTCCAAAAACGCCCTGCCCCGCAACATCGCCCGCACCTACATCGAACTGTTCCAAGGCACGCCGCTGTTGATGCAACTGTTCCTGGTGTTTTTCGGCGTGGCCCTGGCCGGGATTGAGATCTCACCCTGGATGGCGGCGGCGATTGCCCTGACGCTGTTCACCAGCGCCTACCTCGCGGAGATCTGGCGCGGTTGTGTCGACTCGATTTCCAATGGCCAGTGGGAGGCCTCCGCGAGCCTGGCCCTCAACCCCCTGGAACAATTGCGCTACGTGATCCTGCCCCAGGCCCTTCGCATTGCCGTGGCGCCGACGGTTGGCTTCTCCGTGCAGGTGGTCAAGGGCACGGCCGTCACGTCGATCATCGGCTTTACCGAACTGACCAAGACCGGCGGCATGCTCGCAAACGCCACGTTCGAGCCGTTCATGGTCTATGGCCTGGTCGCCCTCGGCTACTTCCTGCTCTGCTACCCCTTGTCCCTCAGTGCGCGCTACCTGGAAAGGAGACTGCATGCCTCTGCTTAGAATTACCGCCCTGCATAAATACTATGGCGATCATCATGTGCTCAAAGGCATCGACCTGAGCGTCGAGGAAGGCCAAGTGGTGGCGATCATCGGCCGCAGCGGCTCGGGCAAATCCACCTTGCTGCGCACCCTCAACGGCCTGGAATCGATCAACGATGGCGTGATCGAAGTCGACGGCGAATACCTCGACGCCGCCCGCGCCGACCTGCGCAGCCTGCGGCAGAAAGTCGGGATGGTGTTCCAGCAGTTCAACCTGTTCCCACACCTGACGGTGGGCGAGAACGTGATGCTCGCGCCGCAGGTGGTACAAAAAGTCCCCAAGGCCAAGGCGGCCGAACTGGCGCGGCAGATGTTGGAGCGGGTTGGGCTTGGCGAAAAATTCGACGCCTTCCCTGACCGTCTGTCCGGTGGTCAACAGCAACGGGTGGCGATTGCCCGCGCCTTGGCGATGTCGCCCAAAGTGCTGCTGTGCGATGAAATCACCTCGGCGCTGGACCCGGAGCTGGTCAACGAAGTGCTCAGCGTAGTGCGGCAACTGGCCAAGGAAGGCATGACACTGATCATGGTCACCCACGAAATGCGTTTCGCCCGGGAAGTGGGCGACAAACTGGTGTTCATGCACCAGGGCAAGGTGCACGAGGTGGGTGATCCGAAGGTGCTGTTTGCCGATCCGCAGACAGCGGAGCTGGCCAACTTCATCGGTACGGTCGAGCCTGCCTGATTTTTGCTGCTGGAGAAAAACCCTGTGTCGAGGGGATTTATCCCCTCGACACAAAGGCACCCTGCAGACTGCTCTGGCTCAAGGGTTTGGTTCAGGTGCGTTGGCGTAAGCGGTCGATCGTGGCAGGATGGCAAGGTTATCGACCGAGACTTTCTGACCATGCCGCCATCCCAAGCCAAGAATCTGTCCCTGATCGCCGCCATTGACCTGGGCTCCAACAGTTTCCATATGGTCGTCGCCAAGGCCCAGAACGGGGAAATCCGCATTCTTGAGCGGCTCGGCGAGAAGGTCCAGCTGGCCGCCGGGATCGACGAAGAGCGCCAGTTGAGCGAGGAGTCCATCCAGCGCGGACTCGATTGCCTCAAGCGTTTTGCCCAGCTGATCAACGGCATGCCCCTGGGCGCTGTGCGGATCGTGGGTACCAACGCCCTGCGCGAGGCGCGCAACCGTGGCGAATTCATCCACCGCGCCGAAGCGATCCTCGGCCATCCGGTGGAGGTCATTTCCGGACGTGAAGAGGCTCGCCTGATCTACCTCGGCGTCTCCCACACCTTGGCCGACACCCCCGGTAAACGCCTGGTGGCGGACATCGGCGGCGGCAGTACCGAATTCATCATTGGCCAGCGCTTCGAGCCTCTGCTGCGCGAAAGCCTGCAGATGGGTTGCGTGAGCTACACCCAGCGTTATTTCCGCGACGGCAAGATCACCCCGGCCCGCTACGCCCAGGCGTATACGGCGGCGCGCCTGGAAATCATGAGCATCGAACATGCCCTGCACCGGCTGACCTGGGACGAAGCCATCGGCTCCTCGGGAACCATCCGAGCCATCGGTCTGGCGCTCAAGGCCGGCGGCCATGGCAGCGGCGAAGTCAATGCCGAGGGCCTGGCGTGGCTCAAGCGCAAGGTGTTCAAGCTCGGCGATTCGGACAAGATCGATTTCGAAGGCATCAAGCCCGACCGACGAGCGATCTTCCCGGCGGGCCTGGCAATTCTCGAAGCCATCTTCGATGCCCTCGAACTGCAGCGCATGGACCATTGCGAAGGTGCCCTGCGCGAAGGCGTGCTCTATGACTTGCTCGGGCGTCATCATCACGAAGACGTGCGCGAGCGTACCCTGGGCTCGCTCATGGAGCGCTACCACGTCGATCAGGAACAAGCGACACGGGTCGAGCGCAAGGCGCTGCATGCCTTCGACCAGGTGGCCGACGATTGGGACCTGAACGACGGCGTCTGGCGCGAACTGCTCGGTTGGGCCGCCAAGGTGCACGAGGTGGGCCTGGACATCGCCCACTACCATTACCACAAGCACGGCGCCTACCTCATCGAGCATTCGGACCTCGCGGGTTTCTCCCGCGAAGACCAGCAGATGCTCGCACTATTGGTACGCGGTCATCGCCGCAATATTCCAAAAGACAAATTCGCCGAGTTCGGCGACGACGGCATTAAGCTGATTCGCCTGTGCGTGCTGCTACGCTTCGCGATCCTGTTCCACCACATCCGCGGCACCCAGCAAATGCCCCAAGTGGCGCTGCATGCCGACGGCGATCAACTGGATGTGATGTTTCCCGAAGGCTGGCTGGAAGAGAACCAACTGACCCAGGCTGACTTTGCCCAGGAAGCCGAATGGCTGACTCGGGTGGGGATTTTGCTGAACATTCACTGAGTCCAGCGACACGAACCTTTGTGGCGAGGAAGCTTGCTCCCGCTGGAGGGCGAAGCCCTCCCAAGGCGTTGGGCTGCTGCGCAGCCCAACGGGGATAAATCCCCTCGCCATAGCAAGCTCCCTCGCCACAAAGGCCAAGCTCGCCCCGGGACGTTTAACTAACCGCCAGCACCGGGCTGCTCAAGCGCTCCAGCAACGTCGCCTGGGCGCTGCGCGGGTTCTGGTTGCCGGTCGGCGTGTTGCGGATGTAACGACCATCCGACTGCAGGCTCCAGCTGTGGGTGTTGTCGGTGAGGTAGCTTTCCAGCTCCTTCTTGACCCGCAGGATCAGCTTCTTGCCCTCCACCGGGAAGCAGGTCTCGACACGCTTGTCGAGGTTGCGCTCCATCCAGTCGGCGCTCGAAAGGAACATCTGCTCCTCCCCGCCATTGAGGAAATAGAACACCCGGGTGTGCTCCAGGAAACGCCCGATGATCGAGCGCACATGGATGTTGTGGGACACCCCCGGAATGCCCGGTCGCAAGCAGCACATGCCGCGCACCACCAGGTCGATGCGCACGCCCGACTGGCTGGCCTTGTACAGCGCACGGATGACTTTAGGATCGGTCAACGAGTTGAACTTGGCGATGATGTGCGCGGGCTTGCCGTCCAAAGCGAACTGGGTTTCCCGGGCAATCATGTCGAGCATGCCTTTTTTCAGGGTGAACGGCGCATGCAGCAGTTTCTTCATGCGCAGGGTCTTGCCCATGCCGATCAACTGGCTGAACAATTTGCCGACGTCTTCACACAGGGCGTCATCGGACGTCAGCAAGCTGTAGTCGGTATACAGACGGGCGTTGGCCGCATGGTAGTTACCGGTGCCCAAGTGGGCGTAGCGCACGATCTCGCCGGCCTCACGGCGCAGGATGAGCATCATCTTGGCGTGGGTCTTGAAGCCCACCACGCCGTAGATCACCACCGCACCGGCCGCTTGCAGGCGGCTGGCCAGCTGCAAGTTGGACTCTTCATCGAAGCGTGCGCGCAATTCGATCACCGCCGTGACTTCCTTGCCGTTTCGCGCCGCGTCCACCAGTGCATCGACGATTTCCGAGTTGGCACCACTGCGGTACAGCGTCTGGCGCACTGCCAGGACGTGAGGATCCTTGGCGGCCTGGCGCAGCAAATCGACCACCGGGGTGAACGACTCGAAGGGGTGCAGCAGCAAGATGTCCTGCTTGCTGACGACACTGAAAATGTTTTCGCTGTTTTGCAGCAATTTCGGAATTTGCGGCGTAAACGGCGAGTATTGCAGCTCCGGATGGCTATCCAGGCCAGTGATGCTGAACAGACGTGTCAGGTTGACCGGGCCATTGACCTGGTACAACTCGGTCTCATGCAGGTTGAACTGCTTGAGCAGATAGTCGGACAGGTGTTTCGGGCAGGTGTCGGCCACCTCCAGGCGCACCGCATCGCCATAACGACGGGAGAACAGCTCGCCGCGCAGGGCGCGGGCCAGGTCTTCGACGTCCTCCGTGTCCACCGACAGGTCGGCGTTGCGGGTCAGGCGGAACTGATAGCAGCCCTTCACCTTCATGCCCTGGAACAGGTCATCGGCGTGGGCGTGGATCATCGACGACAGGAATACATAGTTGTCGCCCGGGCCGCCGACGTCTTCCGGCACGCGGATGATGCGCGGCAGCAGGCGCGGCGCCGGAATGATCGCCAGACCGGAATCGCGACCGAAGGCGTCGATGCCTTCCAGCTCGACGATGAAGTTCAGGCTCTTGTTGACCAGCAGCGGGAACGGGTGCGTCGGATCGAGGCCGATCGGCGTGATGATCGGTGCAATCTCGTCGCGGAAATAGCGGCGCACCCAGGTCTTGATCTTGGTGTTCCAGTTGCGCCGGCGGATGAAGCGCACCTGGTGCTTTTCCAGCTCCGGCAGCAGGATGTCGTTGAGGATCGCATACTGGCGGTCCACATGGCCGTGGACCAGCTCGCTGATGCGCGCCAACGCCTGGTGCGGTTGCAGGCCGTCGGCGCCGGCCTGTTCACGGGCGAAGGTGATCTGCTTCTTCAGGCCGGCGACGCGAATCTCGAAGAACTCGTCCAGGTTGCTGGAAAAGATCAGCAGGAATTTCAGCCGTTCCAACAACGGATAGGACTCGTCCAGCGCCTGCTCCAGCACGCGGATGTTGAACTGCAGTTGCGACAGCTCGCGATGGATGTACAGGCTGCTGTCATCCAGGTTGGGGATCGCAATCGCCGGTGCCGGCGCCGGCTCGGGCGCGGCCGCAGGGGCTGGCTCCAGCTCCGCTGGCGTTTCGGCGACTGGCTCGGCCACGGGCTGAGCGTCTTTTACGGCAACTTCTGTGAGTCCTTCGGTATTCATCGCAAGTTCCTGGGAGGCTATTTCTGCTCTCGTAACAATTGGGCGGCACGCACGGCAAAGTACGTCAGGATGCCATCAGCACCCGCGCGCTTGAAAGCGGTCAGGGACTCCAGAATCACCCCTTCGCTCAGCCAGCCGTTCTGGATCGCTGCCATGTGCATCGCGTACTCGCCGCTGACCTGATACACAAAGGTCGGCACTTTGAATTCATCCTTTACCCGACAGAGAATGTCGAGGTAAGGCATCCCCGGCTTGACCATGACCATGTCTGCCCCTTCTGACAAGTCGGCAGCCACTTCGTGCAAGGCTTCATGGGTATTGGCCGGGTCCATCTGATAGGAGGCCTTGTTGGCCTTGCCCAGGTTGAGGGCCGAGCCGACCGCGTCGCGGAACGGACCGTAGTAGGCACTGGCGTACTTGGCCGAGTAAGCCATGATGCGCACGTTGACGTGCCCGGCCACTTCCAAGGCTTCGCGGATCGCCTGGATCCGACCGTCCATCATGTCCGATGGCGCCACCACCTGGGCACCGGCCTCGGCGTGGGACAGCGCTTGCCTGACCAGCGCATCGACGGTGATGTCGTTCTGCACGTAGCCTTCTTCGTCGAGAATGCCGTCCTGCCCGTGAGTGGTGAACGGGTCCAGCGCCACGTCGGTGATCACCCCCAGCTCCGGGAAACGTGCACGAAGGGCACGGGTCGCGCGCTGGGCGATACCCTCGGGGTTCCAGGCTTCGGCGGCGTCCAGGGACTTGAGACCCGCAGGCGTGACCGGAAACAGCGCCAGCGCCGGGATTCCCAGTTCGACCCACTCGGCCGCTGCTTCCAGCAGCAGATCGATGGTCAGGCGCTCAACGCCCGGCATCGAGGCCACCGCCTCACGGCGATTCTCACCGTCCAGAACGAACACCGGCAGGATCAGGTCATCGACGGTCAGTACGTTCTCGCGCACGAGCCGACGAGAAAACTCATCCCGGCGGTTGCGACGCAGGCGAGTGGCGGGAAACAGACGATTGGCGGGGGTAAAGCTCACGGCAGACTCCTGAGCCCGCAGACGGGCGAGCGTGACAGTTATAAGCGGCCATTATGACGAACACATGACAGTTGTGCTAAAGCGCGACCGGTAGTCGCAGTCATTGTCTTCTGTAGGAAATGTTCACGTCGAGACACATTTCGATACTTTCCTGAATGTGCCTGAAGGGTTAGGCTGCGCGTTCATTTCGCCAGCACCCAGACAATGCTCCAACAATTTCTGCACGACTTCGGCTACCTGGCCCTGTTCATCGGCACGTTCTTCGAAGGCGAAACTATCCTCGTGCTCGCAGGCTTCCTGGCGTTCCGTGGCTACATGGACATCAACCTGGTGGTGGTCGTGGCATTTTGCGGCAGCTACGCCGGCGATCAGCTGTGGTATTTCCTCGGGCGCAAGCACGGTCGCAAGCTCTTGGCACGCAAACCGCGCTGGCAGTTGATGGGTGACCGGGCACTGGAGCACATTCGCCGACATCCGGACATCTGGGTCCTGAGCTTTCGTTTCGTCTACGGCCTGCGCACCGTAATGCCGGTGGCCATCGGCTTGTCGGGCTATCCGCCGGGCCGCTACCTGTTGCTCAACGGTATCGGCGCGGCGATCTGGGCCACGGCGCTGGCCGCCGCCGCGTATCACTTTGGCGCGGTGCTCGAAGGCATGCTGGGCAGTATCAAGAAATACGAATTGTGGGTCCTCGGCGCCCTGCTGGTGCTGGGCTTGGGCCTGTGGCTGCGCCGTCGCATCAAGAATGCGCGGCTGGCCAGGAAGACCCTCGAGGCCGAGCGACAGGAACAAGCCAGGGCCAGCGAATCTACGCCAGGCGAGTGAGTCGGGTGCGACAGCAGTAAAGCCCGATGCCACTGATCAGGCTGTAGCTCAGCAGCCCGACCCAAGCCATCGGGCTGGCCGGCCACAACCCGGCCACCGGTGCCAGCCATGCCAACGGTACGTTCGCCGCCAGCCGCAACAACTCCATCTTCAGCGCCCACGGGCGATTCTCCAGGGCCACGCCCAAGGCAAACACCCCCAACGCAATAACTCCCCAGCCCAGTATCAAGGCGGCGGCCGACAGACTGTCTTCAAGGTTCATCAGGTAGCTGCCCAGGGCGATATAGACACAGAACTGCAGCGCGACATACCACTGCTGTCGTCCGTCCAGCGGCACTTCGAATTTGCGGAACTGGCTCAGGTCTGGCTTGTTCAGCGGATATCGGGCAGCCACGTCAGCCGGGCGCCAACCGGTGGGCATGAACCAGATCCGCAATTTGTCCCACCAGCGCCCGGCCCGCCGGGCATCGGCCCAAAGCTGCCCATAGAACTGCAGATTCGCCCACAGCGGATTCCAACTGGCCAGCGGCGTAGTCACGCCAAAAACCACCGGCTCGTTCTCGTCCTCTTCCTGGAACGTGCCAAACAGACGGTCCCAAATAATGAACACCCCGCCGTAGTTGCGATCCATGTAGAGAGGGTTCTGCGCATGGTGGGCACGATGATTGGACGGCGTGACGAAGCACCATTCCAGCCAGCCGAGCTTTGGAATGTGTTGGGTGTGTACCCAGAATTGGTACAGCAGGTTCAGCGCCGCGACGCTGACGAACACCACCAGCGGCACGCCCAGGACCGCCAGCGGCAAATAGAAAATCCAGCTCAGCAAGAAGCCGGTACTGGTCTGGCGCAACGCGGTGGAGAGGTTGTAGTCCTCGCTCTGGTGATGCACGGAATGGGCGGCCCAGAGGATGTTGCGCTCATGGCCCATGCGGTGCAGCCAGTAATAGCAGAAGTCATAGCACACAAAAGCAACCACCCAGGCCCAGACCTGGTCGGCCGGCAGCTGGAAGATCGCCAGGTGCTCCAAGGCAACGGCATAGGTGACCAAGCCGACGCCCTTGGTCAGCAGCCCGGTAGTGGTCGACAGCACGCCGGTACTCAAGCTGTTGATGGCGTCCGCCAGGCGATAGTGGCTCACGCCACGCCAGCGATCGGCCAGCAACTCGACGGCAATCAACACGAAGAAAAACGGCACGGCATACAGAATGAAATTCATGATGCGACCCGGACAGGCAAGGCAGGGAAGATAATCGGCAGGTTAGGTGTAGCTGCCCGATACCCCTATGGCAACGAGTGACAAATTAGTAGACATTTAACGCCATGAATCTGGAGAAAAGCCCATGAGCAAAAAAGTTGCAGTGATCCTTTCCGGCTGTGGCGTGTATGACGGCGCAGAGATCCACGAAAGCGTGATCACCTTGCTGCGTCTCGACCAGCGCGGTGCGCAGGTCCAATGTTTCGCCCCGAACATTGCCCAACTGCATGTCATCAACCATCTGACTGGCGAGGAAATGCCCGAAAGCCGCAACGTGCTGGTGGAATCGGCGCGCATTGCCCGAGGCGACGTGAAGGACCTGCGCGAAGCCAAGGCCGAGGACTTTGATGCGCTGATCGTGCCCGGCGGCTTCGGCTCGGCGAAAAACCTGTCCAACTTCGCCGTGGAGGGTGCCGGCTGCACTGTCCAGCCCGAAGTCCTGGCGTTGACCGAAGCCTTTGCCGAGGCGGGAAAACCGGTGGGGCTGATGTGCATCTCACCCGCCCTCGCGGCGAAAATCTACGGTCCGGGCGTGAATTGCACCATCGGCACAGATGCCGACACGGCGGCGGCCGTGACCAAGATGGGCGGGAATCATGAAGAGTGCCTGGTCACCGATATCGTCGAGGACACGGCGCGTAAACTGGTCAGCACACCCGCCTACATGCTGGCCAAGAACATCAGCGAAGCGGCTTCGGGCATCAACAAGCTAGTCGACCGGGTGTTGGAGCTGACGCACGAGAACGACGCCTGACCCCACAAAGGGCTCCAGGCCAGGCTCAAGAATTTCGAGCCAAGCGCGTCAATATCCGATCCAGCGCATTGGCAAACCCCTGCTTGTCCCGCTCGCTGTAAGCCGCCGGGCCGCCGCCCATATGGCCTTGCTCGCGCAAGTCGGTGAACAGGTTGCGCACCGCCAGGCGATCGCCCATGTTCTGCGCGTCGAATTCCTTGCCCCTGGGGTCCAGGGCGGCGACGCCCTTCTTCACGAGGCGGTCTGCCAGCGGCACGTCGGAGCAGATGACCAACTCACCCGGGACAGCGTGTTCCACCAGGTAGTCATCCGCCGCATCAGGACCGCTTGGGACCACGATCAGCTTGACCAAGGCAAGGCCCGGCTTGATTTGCGGTTGCCCCGCAACCAGCACCACTTCGAACTGGCGCTTCAAGGCGAACTTGACCACCAGTTCCTTCGCGGCCTTGGGGCAGGCGTCGGCGTCTATCCATACGCGCATTCGGTCAATCCTCTTTCAAAAGCTTCGCGAGCGGGCTCGCTCCGACAATGGATAGCGTACATCCTGTGGGAGGGAGCCTGCTCGCGGAAAGACCTCAGGAAACCGGCACGCGACGTTTTTCTGCGACCCAACTGCGCCCGTACAGCACCACGATCGCCAGGATAGCCACCACTTGTGCGGCCAGCGAGTAAGCATCGGCATGAATGCCCAGCCAATCGAACTCGAAGAACGCCACCGGCCGCGTGCCAAAGATCCCGGCCTCCTGCAATGCTTTCACGCCATGGCCGGCGAACACCACCGACAGCGCACAGAGCAACGCGGCATTGATGCTGAAGAACAGCGCCAACGGCAGTTTCGCCGAACCACGCAAGATCACCCAGGCCAACCCGACCAGCAACACCAACGCCGTCGCGCCGCCAGCCAACACGGCGTCATGGCCGGCGGGTCCCGCTTGCAGCCACAAGGTCTCGTAGAACAGGATCACTTCGAACAATTCGCGATAGACCGAGAAAAACGCCAGGATCGCGAATCCGAACCGGCCACCGCCGCCCACCAGGCTGCTCTTGATGTAGTCCTGCCAGGCCGCTGCGTGGCGCCGGTCGTGCATCCAGACACCCAGCCACAACACCATCACGCTGGCGAACAGTGCCGTGGCGCCTTCAAGCAATTCCCGCTGGGCGCCGCTGACATCGATCACATACGCCGCCAATCCCCACGTCGCCAGGCCGGCAAGCAATGCCAATCCCCAACCGATGTTGACGCTGCGAACCGCCGACTGTTGGCCGGTGTTGCGCAAGAACGCCAGGATCGCCGCCAGCACCAAGATCGCTTCCAGGCCTTCGCGCAACAGAATCAGCAAGCCGGAGATGTAGCTCAACGACCAACTCAAGCCATCGCCACCCAACAGGCCGGCGGACTCCTTCAACTTGGCCTTGGCCGCGTCCAGGCGCTGCTGGGCCTGGTCCACGGGCAAGCCATCCTGCAAGGACTGACGGAAAGCCATCAAGGCCTTTTCAGTGTCTTTGCGCACCGTGGCGTCGACGTTATCGAGGGAGCTTTCCACCAGTTCGAAGCCTTCCAGATAAGCCGCGACGGACAGATCGTAGGCCTGGTCATGATCACCCGCACGATACGCCGCGATGCTTTTATCCAACGTCGTGGCGGTGTAGTCGAGCAATTGGGCCGGGCCGCGCTGTACTTGCGGCGGCTGGGCACGTTGGGCGCGGAATGTCGCCGCTGCCGCAGGCCCTTGGGCTGCGAGGACTTCGGCTGGGGTCTGGCGGGCAAGGTCGGCGAGGTTGTAGGTCAGCTCGCTTTTGGCCGCAGCCGGGTCGGCGCTGAAGCTGGCAATGTAAGTCGCCAGGTCCCAGCGTTGGCGATCGTCGAGCTGATCGGCGAAGGCCGGCATGTCCGTGCCCTCGACGCCCATGCCCAGGGTGTTGTAGATCGCATAGAGGCTCAGCCGATCCAGGCGCTGGCCGTCACGCAGGTTCGAGGGCGGCGGCTCCAGGCCGACGCCGGCCGGACCATCGCCAGCACCGGCGTCTCCATGGCAAACCGAGCAATTCTGGGCATACAGCGGCGCGCCGCGTGCCGGGTCCGGGGTAATGATCGGCGCCTGGCTGACTTCATACGCCACCGCCAGCCTTGCCCCCAATTGCCGTGCCAGGCGGGCGACGTCGTTGCCGTCCCGGCGGTCGCTGATAGCACCGCGCAGAGTACCAATACCCTGGGTCAATTCAGCCTTTTCCGGCTTGTTCGGCAGCGCAGCGATCAGCCCTTCCAGTACCTGGGTGAACTCCATTTGCTCGCGGTATTCGGAGTCGTCGATGACGTTTCCCGCCTCGACAGTCGCCGGGTAATCCGCCCCGATGTAATCCAACAAATGCAGGGCCTGAGGGGCGCCTTCGGCAGTGTCAGCCAGCAGATCGGCGCTGCATAACGCCAGCAACGGCAGCGCTAGCCAGGCGAGGAAACGAAACGGGGCAGCCATGAATGACTCTCGATTGGAAATAAGAAGTAACACATTGTTCACTTCCAATGCGCTTGGCTCAAGCACCGATGTGTTTCCCCCGCACATTTTCATCGGATCTTCATGCTTTGCAGGTGACATCACAAAAACATCATTTAGAGATTAAAAAGCCACTACTGCTTCAAACCTCCTGTTTATAATGCGCCGCCCTCTTATTTGTTGAAGGCATAAGAGCTCCTCTGGTCATGAGGAACCGACGGCGCCAATGCCCCGTTCGTGGATCGCCCCAGCCCGACCCGCACAACAGGCTGATACTCAGGGAAGAAGTGTTCATGGCAACCCGTGCCTATTTCTCGGTCGCCCTCTGCGCGACCACGCTGCTGTCCGGCTGTTCGGCCTTTCGCAACTACGACAGTGAGCTGGCCCAGACCAATCAACAGCTGGCCTCTGGCAACGTCGACGCCGCATTGACCCTGCTCGAAAAGAACAACAGCAGCCAGGACAAAGACCTGCTTTATTTCTTCGAAAAGGGTGAGCTGCTGCGCGCCAAGGGCGACTTGTCCGGCAGCCAGACGGCCTGGACCAATGCCGACCAACAGGTCGGCCAGTGGGAAGACGCGGTCAAGCTCGACACAGCCAAATATCTCGCGCAGTTCGGCAGTTTCCTGGTCAACGACAAGGTTCGGCGCTACGAGGGATATGACTATGAAAAGGTCATGCTCACCACGCAGATGGCCCTGAACCTGCTGGCCGTGAATGACTTCGACGGCGCTCGGTTGCAGATCAAGAAGACCCACGAGCGCGAGGCGGTGATCGCCGACCTGCGGGACAAGGAATACCTCAAGCGCGAGGAAGATGCCGAGAAACAAGGGGTCAAGACCGAGTACAAGGACCTCAAGGGTTACCCGGTCGCCAGCCTGGACGCGCCGGAAGTGGTCAGCCTGAAAAACAGTTACCAGAGCGCGTTCAGCCATTACCTGGCAGGCTTCGTCTACGAGGCGCTGGGTGAAAAAGACCTGGCCGCGCCGGGTTACCGCAAAGCCGCCGAACTGCGGCCCAACACCCCGCTGCTGGAACAGGCACTGCTCAACCTCGACAAGCCTGCCGCCAAGGGCGACGACAGCGACATCCTGATCGTGGTGCAGAGCGGTCTCGCGCCGTCCCGGGATTCGATCCGTATCCCGCTGCCCCTGCCCATCAGCGGCAACGTTGTCATCACACCGCTGTCGTTCCCGCTGATCAAGCCGGACACCTCCACCGCCACGTTCGCCCAGATCGGCGTCGACGGTCGGCAACTGGACCTGACCCAACTCAACAGCACCACGGCCATGTCGCGCAGGGCCCTGCGTGATGACATGCCGGGGATCATCCTGCGCACCACCGTGCGCGCGGTGACTCGTGGCGTGGCGCAAAAGCAGATCAACGAAACCAACCCCCTGGCCGGCCTGGCCGTGGGCATTACCTCGGCCGTGCTTGAAGGCGCGGATACCAGGACCTGGCGCACCCTCCCGGACTACACCCAGGTGGTGCGCCTGCGCCTGAAGAAAGGCGAGCACCAGGTCACCTTGCCAAGCGCGGTAGGCGGCTCGGTCGTCAAGGTCAAGGTCGATCAGCGATACCAGGTCATCAGCCTGCGGGCGGTGGGTAACCAGGTATTCGCCGGCGGCCTGGCGGCCCAGGTCATCCCGAGCGCCAATCCCACCGCCATCGCACTCAAGCAACCTTAAGAACGGAGTCTTGTTCACATGCGTTTTAAACTGATCGCCGTTGGCGCCCTGGCCTTGCTGGCCGGTTGCGCCACCCCACCGCCACCGGAGCCGGGCAGCGCCGCCAGCAAGGTCGTGGCGATGGGCAAGACCAAGAACATCGTGGTCGGCGCCATGCGCGTCGCCCGGGAAAACGGCTACATGACCGTCAGCGTGCAGCTGAGCAATACCAGCTTCAACAACAAGAACATGTACTACCGCTTCGCCTGGCTGGGGCCGGAAGGCTTCCCCATTGCGGAGGAGGAAAGCTGGAAAAGCCTGACGCTTTACGGCGAACAGACCCGCTTCCTGCCGGCCATCGCACCGACGCCCAAGGCTGTGGATTTCCGCTTGGAAATCAACACGCCGTAAGACAGATACACGTTCCTGTGGCGAAGGGATTTATCCCCTCGCCACAAAAACAAACTTTAGTTGAGAGCACCCAATGTTCCTACGCATTTCCTTCCTCGCCCTCGCCGCCCTGCTCGTCAGCGGCTGCGCCAACAACTCGCCGGTGCTGGGCAACAAGAACATCAGCTATGGCGATACCAAGGCCGTGGAAACCGTCACCAACGAATTCGGCTCCACCGATCTGCAAATGATCGCCGAATCCATGACCCGCTCCCTCGCCCAGTCCGGCGTGCTGCAGGGCCGTCCGGTGGTCCAGGTCTATGACGTGAAGAACAAGACCAGCGAGTACATCGATACCCGGGAAATCACCACCAGCATCAAGACCCAACTGATGAAGACCGGCGCCGCGCGCTTCGCCAGCGACAACAACGCCATGGACAGCCAGGTCGACCAGCTGAAGTTGCAGAACCAGAGCGGCTTGTACAAAAAGAGCACCGTGGCCAAGACCGGCAACATGATCGCCGCCAAATATCGCATCGAGGGCTCCATCAGCTCGATCGTCAAGCGCAGCGAAGACTACAAGGACGTGTTCTACAAATTCAGCCTGCAACTGATCGACGTCGAAAGTGGCCTGGCCGAATGGATGGACGAAAAAGAAATCCGCAAGACCACGGAGCGTTAAGCCATGCGCACATGGATCGGCATGATGGCCCTGGCTTGCGCATTCACTGCGCAAGCGGCCCCAAAAGTCGCGGTGACGGACTTGGCGTATCAAGAGCGCGTCGAGGAATACATCCACACCGTTTCGGCCCAGAGCAACTTCCAGGCGAGCCCGTACAGTGCCAGCGCTTCGTCGAGCTACGACGAAATGGAGGCCACCAGCAGTTACATCGAGCAGGGTGAGCTGCGCAAGTTCACCGGCGATATCAAGGGCGAGATCCTGCGCAGCGCAATGTTCCAGCTGGTTCAAGGCACGCCTTATACCGCCTCGTCCAAGGGCGACGTGTACGACGTGATCAAGCGCATCAAGGCGGGGAATTTCAAGGGCGCCGACTACGTGCTGTTCGGCACCGTGTCGGACATCGATTTCACCCGCGACATCAATGAGCTGGGCACTGCCGACAGCTACTCGGCGGTGCTTGCCCTGACGTTGGTGGCGGATTTCAGCTTGATCAATACCAAGACCTTCGAAATCACCTCGGCCTTCACCGCCATGGGTGAAGGCCAGGACACCAAGCTGCTGAACCACCGGGACGTGCGCATCAGCCTCAATCGGCCACGGGTCGTACGTGAAGTGTCCAAGGCGCTGGGGGAAGATGTGGCGCGGCAGTTGAGCGAACAGCTCGGCGGGCCAGTCCATGAACAAGCCGGCGAACCCGCGCAACGCAACAACCTGCCGAGGGATACGGCGCCGGTGATCCTGCGCTGATCAATATCGGGAGGGCATTCTGTGGCGAGTAAGCTTGCTACCTCGCCACAGAATGCCTCCGTACAGACTTTAGCTACACCGCAGCCTTGCGGATCGTCGCCAGCAAGCCCGCCGCACCAATGAACAATCCGGCAAAGGTCCGGTTCATCCGCCGTTGCTGCTTGGGAGTACGCAACAGGCGCAGTACCTTGGACGCCAATCCGGTATACCCGGCCATGACAATCAGATCGACACAAACCATGGTCACGCCCAGGATCAGGTATTGCTTGACCAGGGGTGCGTGAGGATCGATGAACTGCGGCAGCACCGCGAGCATGAACACCAGGGCCTTGGGGTTGCTGATGTTCACCAGGAAACCGCGAAACACCAACGCCAGGGGCTTGCCGATGGGCCGAACAGCCGCGTCGTCGCTGAGGTCGCCGGGAATCGCCCGCCATTGCTTGACGCCCAGGTAGACCAGATAGGCCACGCCGAACCATTTGATGGCGTAGAACGCGGTGGACGATGCGGTAAGGATTGCGCCGACGCCTGCCGCGACGATCGCGATTTGCAGTGCCAGGCCCAATTGCAGGCCCAAGGCATTCCAGTAGCCACGCCAGAAGCCGTACTGAAGACCACTGGACATCGAGGCAATGGCACCGGCGCCCGGTGACAGACTGATAACCCAACAAGCGGCAAAAAACGCCAGCCACGTTTCTAGCAACATTGCACACCTCGGCTCGGATCCGTCGAAACGAATAAGCTAATGCGCCGCCTTGCGGATAACCACTGTTTTCTTCATGCGCCGGCAAATAAGGCTATTCGACGAAACCGCCAACCGGGAACGCCTCGCTGCCGCGCCAGCGCCGCACCGACCGCTGGAAGAACAGGCTATTGGGCACCTGCACCATGGAGCTGCCGGTGCCGAGTTCCTCGGGCTCGATCAACGTGGTGTAGAGCAGATTGATCGCCACCACCCGCCCCTTGATGCCAGGCTTGTCGGTCGCCTCCACCAGCTCGACCACGTCGCCGAGACGGAACGGCCCGACGGTGTAGATCAGGATCGCGCAAAGCAGGTTCGACAACACGCTCCAGATGGCGAAGAACGCGACCGCCGCAACGGCAACGAAGCCCGACAGCGCAGTCCACAGCACCGTGGCCGAGACACCGAGGCGTTCCAGCGCCACCAGCACGGCACTGCCCATGATCAACCAGCGCAGCACGCCACGCAGAATGATCACCAGTTGGGTCGGCAATGGATAGCGCTCGCCGAGCCCCGTGAGGAAACGCGCGACGAAACGCTGGGCAACATAACCTACCAACAGGATCAGCAGGATTTGCACACCGAGCCAGATCGGTTCGATCCACATGACAGGTATGGGCAAGGACAACGCTTCCATCAGGACAACGCCTCCAGCTCCGCTTGCAGGTTTTCCAGCAACTCCAGGGCTTGCATCCACGCCTCCTCAAGTTCCGCTTCCCGAACCTTCAGCTTGGCCTGTTCGGCCAGCAGGTCACGCAGCTCATCCTTGCGTGCTGCCTCGTAGAGACCACTGTCACCGAGGCTGGTTTCGATTTTTTGCAGCTTTTCATGCAGCTTGCCCAGCTCGGCTTCGAGCTTGTCGGCCTCGCGCTTGTGCGGCGCTAGTTGCTGACGCAACGCCGCGGCGGCCTGGCGCTGTGCTTTCTTGTCGGTCTTGTCCGGGTTTACCGGCGTGCTGCTGACCGGTGCGTTGCGTTGGCGATAATCCACCAGCCAGCGCGCATAGTCCTCCAGATCACCGTCGAACTCTTCGACCTTGCCGTCTGCAACCAGATAGAAATTGTCCGTCGTGCTCTTGAGCAAGTGCCGGTCGTGGGAGACCACCAGCACCGCGCCACTGAACTCCTGCAAGGCCATGGTCAGGGCCAGGCGCATCTCCAGGTCCAGATGGTTGGTCGGTTCGTCGAGCAGCAGCAGATTCGGCCGTCCCCAGGCGATCAACGCCAGCGCCAGACGCGCCTTCTCGCCACCGGAGAAATTCAACACCGGTTCGTCGATGCGCGCCCCGCGAAAATCGAAACCGCCGAGGAAATCCCTGAGTGTCTGCTCGCGCTCGGTTGGCGCCAGGCGCTGCAAGTGCAGCAGTGGGCTGGCCTTGGCATCGAGGGAGTCCAACTGATGCTGGGCGAAGTAGCCAACGACGGTGTTTTCACCCCGCGTCAGGCGCCCGGCCAAAGGCTCGAGCTCACCGGACAGGTTTTTGATCAGGGTCGACTTACCGGCACCGTTAGGCCCCAACAGACCGATCCGCGCACCAGGAGTCAGTTGCAGCTTGACCTTTTCCAGCACGGTTTTATCGCCATAGCCCAGTCGCGCATCGGACAAGTCGATCAGTGGGCTGGAAATCTTCGACGACTCGCGGAAAACAAAATCGAATGGCGAATCGACGTGGGCCGCCGACAGCTCTTCCATCCGCTCCAGCGCCTTGATCCGGCTCTGCGCCTGGCGGGCCTTCGTGGCCTGGGCCTTGAAGCGGGCGATGTAGCTTTCCATGTGCGCCCGCTGGGCCTGCTGCTTCTCGTAGGCTTGCTGTTGCTGTGCCAGGCGTTCGGCGCGGGCGCGCTCGAAGGCGCTGTAGCCGCCACGGTACAAGGTGAGCTTGCGCTGGTCGACATGGGCGACGTGATCCACGACGGCGTCGAGGAAATCCCGGTCATGGGAGATCAGCAGCAGCGTGCCGGGATAACTCTTGAGCCAGTCTTCGAGCCAGATGATCGCGTCGAGGTCCAAGTGGTTGGTCGGTTCGTCGAGCAACAACAGGTCCGACGGGCACATAAGGGCCTGCGCCAGGTTCAGGCGCATCCGCCAGCCGCCGGAGAAATCGCCGACCTGACGGTCCATCTGCTCATTGGTGAAGCCCAGGCCGGCGAGCAATTTACGCGCGCGGGCATCGGCGGTGTAGCCATCGGCACTGTCGAGTTCCGAATGCAGTCGGGCCTGTGCGGCACCATCGTGGGCCGCTTCGGCCGCCGCCAGGTCACTTTGCACCTGACGCAGGCGCAGGTCGCCATCGAGTACGTAGTCCACCGCCAGGCGTTCGAGAGTATCGACCTCCTGGCGCATGTGGGCGATGCGCCAGTCCGCAGGCAGGAAGCAGTCGCCGGAATCCGGGTGCAACTCGCCGCGCAACAAGGCGAACAGGCTCGATTTGCCGGCGCCGTTGGCACCGATGAGGCCAGCTTTGTGGCCGGCGTGCAGGGTCAGCTCGGCGTCTTCTAGCAGACGTTGCGGGCCACGCTGTAAAGTCAGGTTCTGAAGTCGAATCATAATGGCGGCGGAGTCTACCAGCTTCGCTCGCAACTGGCGCGAGTAGCACGATGTCCTCTGATCTGTGGAGCTTTTCAATCAACCTCTATGCCAAGCCCGGCGTGGAATCTGCGTGCCTGGCCTTGCAAGCGGATGGCGCGAATGTCTGCCTGGTGCTCTGTGGGTTGTGGTTGGAGCAACGCGGTGTGAGCTGTGATGAGCAAAAGCTCCAGCAGCTTCAGCATCTGGCCGCCCCCTGGGACACCAGCGTCGTGCAGCCATTGCGGGCATTGCGCACCCAATGGAAAAAACCCGCGCTAGAAGATCCGAGACTGGGTGGATTGCGAGAACAGATCAAGAAACTGGAACTGGAAGCCGAACGGCTATTGCTTGAGCGGCTGGAGGCAACCGCCAAGGACTGGCCGACGGGACAAGCTGCGGATTCAGCGCAATGGTTGCGAAAGCTTGCCGGCCCAGCCAACCGCGACGCGCTGCAGCAGCTGCGCGTCGCGGTCTCCGGCGCTTAGGAAGCGCGGGTTGGAGTGGTGCTTGGGGCGGTGGCTACGCTCGGGTTCAGCGCCGGTGCTGGCGTGCCGGTCGTGGGCGCAGGGGTCGCCGCTGGGGCTGGCGCGGCAGGTTTGGCAACCGGAGCAGTTGCCGGTTTTGCAGCGGCAGGCTTGGCAGCGGCCGGCTTTTTCACGGCTGGCTTCGCAGCGGGCTTGGCTGCAGGTTTGGCAGCGGCCGGCTTGGTCGCCGCAGGCTTGGCCGCAGCCGGTTTAGCCGCAGGCTTAGCCACAACTTTGGCAGGCGCCTTGGCAGCAGCGGGTTTGGCCGGCGATTTCGCAGCAGGCTTGGCAGCGACAGGTTTTGCAGCAGCGGCCTTGGTCGCCGCTGGCTTGGCAGCCGGCTTCGCAGCGGGTTTGGCGGCCGCTTTGACAGCCGGTTTGGCAGCGGTGGCTTTCGTTGCAGCGGGCTTGGCAGCGGCGGTTTTAGCGGCGGGCTTGGCGGCCACTTTTGCAGCAGGCTTGGCGGCGACAGGTTTGGCTGCTGCTTTCACGACAGGCTTGGCGGCAGCCTTGGCGGCTGGCTTTTTCGCAACGGGTTTCACTGCGCTGGCAGCGACCGGTTTCTTCACGGCAGGTTTAGTGACTGGCTTGGCCGCCACCTTGGTTGCGGTTTTTGCCGCGACAGGTTTAGCCGCCGGCTTCTTGGCCGATACAACGGCAGGTTTGGCCGCGCGAAGAGACAGCGCCTTGCCTGCGGCTTCCTGGACGCGGCCGACACCTTGGGCCAGCTTCAGGCTTTCCTGGGCGTCACGCTTGAGTTGCAGGATGTAGGAACGGGTTTCGGACTGACGATCCTTCAGGGCATCGAGCAGGTCCTCGAGCTCTTTCATGGCGTCCTTGGCCTTGGCTTGTGCCTTGGCCTTGCCGGCAGTTGCTGCGTCTTGCAGCTTGGTGCGCGACTTGTGCAGTTTTTCCTGCGCCTTGCCGCGTTGTTTTTCCAGCTTGGCGAGCAATTTTTCAGCATCAGCCAGGGCTTGGGAGCAGGCATTTTCCAGATGCTCGAGCAAGCTGCCCGACAGTTGTTGGAGCAAGTGCAACGGAGTGTTTACAGGCTTCTTGGTGGCCGACATGGTTTACCTCCTGACTGACGTGAGTGCGGCTCATACTAGACCTCTGCTGCAACCGCCGCTAGGGCATGTTGACACTACACAAGGCGTTGCGTTGCACGGGACAAAAAATCTTCTGCGCCATCGCCTGGGCAAATCACTTTTACTGTCAGCGGCACTGGCATAATCCCTCGAATCGAGGCCGGAGCAAGTACACATGTCGCGTCACCTTTTTTTACTTCTTTGCATGGTTTTCCCCGTGGCCCAGGCCACCGAAAAAACCAACGCAAACGACGCCCGGGACCTGGCCTACAGTCTGGGCGCGAGCCTGGGGGAACGCCTGCGCCAAGACGTGCCCGACCTGGAGATCCAAGCCTTGGTCGAGGGCCTGCAACAGGCTTACCTGGGCAAGCCGCTTGCGTTGGAGGATGAACGCATCGAACGCATCCTGGCCGAACACCAGGCGCAGTTGACGGCGCAAGCGGCACCCGCCCAGGACGTAGCGGCGCTAAAGACCGAGCAGAAATTTCTCAGCGATGAGAAAGGCCGGCCTGGTGTCCAGCAGTTGCCGGACGGCATCCTGCTGACCGAACTAAAGCCAGGCAGTGGCGCGAAAGCCGGCCCCCACGGCAAAGTCCAAGTGTTGTATGTCGGTCGGTTGCCGGACGGCACCGTGTTCGATTCCAACCATCAGGCGCAGTGGTTCAACCTTGATAGCGTGATCGATGGCTGGCGCAGCGCACTGCCGCAGATGCCGGTAGGCGCGAAGTGGCGACTGGTGATTCCTTCAGCCCTGGCCTATGGCGCCGAAGGTGCCGGAGACGTGATCCCGCCTTTCACGCCCCTGGTCTTTGAAATCGAACTGCTGGGCGCGGCGACCTGACGGGCACAAACGAAAAACGGCGCGCAATGCGCACCGTTTTCTGTCGAGAAAGTTGGCTCAGGCCTGGACCGCAGCTTCTTCCTTGTGAGCGTTGTGCAGGACTTCGATCAGGCAATCTTCCAGTTCGAAACGTTCGTGCAACAAGCCGCCCAACTCCTTGAATTTTTCCGCTACGCATTTGCCCTCATCGCACAGGTCATTGAAGGCCAGCAGCTTCTCGGTGATGACATCGATGCGCGGATAAATCGTGTCGGCCAGTTCCAGGCCGCGCTTGTCGTTGAAGGCCTTGGCCTCGCCCGTCAGTTGCTCGTAGATCTCGAAATGACCGGCGGATACATAGTCCACCAGCACACCGCAAAACTCCTGCAGGGGCTTGCGGCTTTCACTCAGTGCCTCAGGCTTGTCGCCAAGCGCATCATAGGCTCGAACCAGTTCATGACGCTCCTGCAACCAGCGGTCGATCAGCAGATGCACCCCACCCCAGCGTTCCTGAGCATTCTGACAACTTTCGAGCATGGTGATTTCTTCCCTTCTGAGTCACGCCCCTCGCCGTCTGAAACATACGCCTGAATGATCAGGAGCAAGGCAGACACAACATGATCGAGTGGCATGATTCCAATGATACGTGCGGGCCAGATTATGCCCGCGCGACAACTGCTTCAAGGTACGCAGGAGATAAAGTTCATACAAGTGTTTAATCCAGCGCCCGGACAAACTGCGACGTCTTGCCGCTGAATGGCCCTACCAGGGCATCCCAGGCCAGGCGCAGCAGCAGGTAAGTCATCGAAACAGCAACAGCCAGAAAAAACAGCAGGCTCCATTCGGGAATGCTCAGATCAAACAGGGTCCAGGTCACTGTCGCGCAATCGATCAAGCCATTGGCAACATGACGCATGGCGTGCCACCACGAGTCCGCGCCTCTCAGGTGAGTGACGCAGTCAGGTAGAAGCTCCACCGAATCGGTTTGCGCCAGGACATTGCGCCACGCCAGCACCAACCCGCCCGAAGCAAAAGCCCCACCCATCGCAGCATATATAACGCTGCCTTTTTGACCAGGGCCATGCACGCAGGCCGCCAGGCAGCTCATAAAGAACAGCATCAGGCACAACCGCTGCAAGATGCACAGACTGCAGGGGGAAAGGCCGACCACATATTCCAGGTAACTGGCAATGCCAATAGCCAGGGCTGCGGCGATGGAAGCCATGAGAAACAAGAAGCGTGAGCTGGCCAAAGACATGGCGAATCCGTAACAGAAGAGACAGGCTGTAACGGTAGAGGAAAGCCCTCGGGCCTTTCAAGGCAGCCCCACGCAGACACTTCACCTGGGATGTAGCGAATTCCCGACAGGCATAAGGGGATTTAGCTCAGTCCGCTGTAGGACTTTACTGAAGGAATAATCAAAACCCCAAAACCGGGCCGGGATCCACAACCGTTTGCCTCAAGAATATCCGGCCGCTGCGGCGAAGGACCCACACCGACCTCAACACTTGCTGATCACTGTCTCAAGTCGTCAGGACCTGTGGCGAAACCGGTAAGGGCGCGGCCAGAAGACGTTCATCCAGCAACCCCAACCCCTCCTGGAACAGTTGGTTACTACGCTCGGCATCCCCCAATTGCGCCAGCAGCCGCGCCAGTTCGGCGCAAGCCTCAGGGTTGCGCTGCATGCGCAAGCTGCTTTCCAGATAATCCCTCGCCTTGCCCCACAGGCTGTTTTGCAGGCACAGGCGTCCCAGCGTCAAGAGCAGGCCAGGATCATCCGGATGTTCCTTGAGCCAGCCCTCAGCCACTTGCAATTGCCGGATCGGATCAGCACCGCGGACCAGGCCATACAAGCGCGCCAAGTGGCTATCGTAATTTCGCTTGAGCGCGGCGCGCAGCGCCTCTTCGGCCTCGACCTGGGCGCCCAACTGCCGAAGCTGCTCGGCATAAGCCAATACCAGTGCCGGCTCCTGGCGCTGGGCGGAGGTCAATTGCTGCCATGCGCGGTTGAGCGATTGCAAACCGACGCTGCCATCGGCTTCGCGGTGAGCTACCAGGGTGAGGTTTTCACCCCAGGCGCGACGCTCCAGCTCTGCCAGTTCAGCGGCAGGCAGGACCTTGTCCTTGCGCAACTCGGGCAACAGTCGGATCACCGCGGACCAATCCCCACGCTGCTGATGCAAACGTTGCAGCTGGCGCAAGGCCTGGGCGTTATGAGGGTGGCGTTCATGCATGGCTTGCAGCGTACTCAACGCACCGTCGGTATCGCCCCGGTCCATTTGCAACTGCGCGTGCGTCAGCGCGATCGCAAGCTCCGCCTGGGGCTGACGCTCCAAGGCGCGCTCCAGCAAACTATCGCTCTGGTCGTACAGGCCCTGCTCATTGGCCGCGCGGGCGGCTCCAAGGTAATACAGCAACGGCTGGCGTTCGGCTTCGGCGGCGCGGTGCAAATGCCGCTGGGCACTGGCCCACCGTCCTTCGGCCAGGTCCAACTGGCCGTGCTCGATCGCGACCTGGACACGACGACTGCGGTTGCGCCGCGACCATGGGTTGACGACGCCGGTGGAAGTGGTCACCAGTCGGATCAACGCGCTTATGCCCCGCCACAGCAGCCAGAGCACTGCAATCAATGCCAGCGTAACCCATAGCCCGGCCTCGTAGCGGAAGTTCTTGTACGCCACCAACACGTAACCCGAATGCTCGGCGATCGCCACGCCCAGCACGGCGGCGACGGCGATGACCACGAATAGAATCACGTAGAGGCGCTTCATGGCGTGGCCTCCTGCTCGCCTGCCTTGGGCATTGGCTTGACCGATTCTTCGGCATTCACGTTGCGGCGCTCAAGGTAGGCCTGGACGGCGCTGAGACTGCCTGCCAGGTCCGGCGTGACCACGGTCACCGGCATCTTGCCCAGCTCAACGACTCGTTCCAGCATGATCTTGCTTTGGGGGTTGTCCTGGTTGAAGTTGTTCTTGAGGACATCCCGGGCTTCGGCCAGTGCCTGGGTGTATACCGGAGCCTGGCCGTTGAGGGCAGCCCATTGCGCCTGCTCCAGTGCCAGGCTCAGCGCCAGGCGCACCTGCATCAAGCTCTGGCCGGCCAGGAGCGGACGGACATTTTCATCGGCATTGAAATCGATGCGGATGTAGCGCGAGATCTGATCCCACCACTGCGCCCACCGGCTTGCCCCATCGCCATCGGCGGTCAGCCCGAGCAGGGATTCACCACGATCCTTGTATTCGGGAGCGATCTCCGACAACTGCAGGACCTGGTCACGCAGGGCGCCCAACTGGAGGAACAGGCCGGTGCGATCCGGCTGCTCCGTGCTGCGCAACGCAGCGAGAGTCTTGGCCAGTTGTTCGCGGGCAGCGAAGGAACCGGGATCGTTTTGCTCGCGCAGGATTTCATCCGCGCCCTGCACCAGTGCCTGGGCACTGCTGATGTCCTGCAGGGCAGACAGTCGCAGACTGGCCAGGCGCAGCAAGTGCTCGGCTTCGGCCAGGCGCCAGTCCTTGCGGCTGGCACCGAGCACGGTTTCCAGGCGCTGGTTCAGGCGCTGCTGGTCACCTTGCAGTTGAGCGACCTGACGCCGCCGCTCTTCCAGCTCTTGAGCCGGAGGCAGTTGTTCCAGGCGTTCACTCAGGCGCTGCTCGTTGAGCTTGAGGTTCTGCGCCTGGTCATTGAGTGCCTGGACCTGGGTGGCCTGCTGCTGGGTGTTGGCTTGCAGATGACGCAATTGCCAAACGCCCCACCCACCCACGGCCACGCCGGCAGCGCCCAACAATAAAGCGACAATCGCCAGTCCGTTTCCGCGACGCGGCGCGACCGGGGCCGAGGCCGAGGCGTCTACCGGAACATCGATCGCTGGCTGGTCTTGATCTTTTGGCAAGGCTGTTTCGCTCACGTATCCATCCTTTGCATTAGAAAACGGCACGGATTGTTCCCGTAAAGCCGCCAGCAAAGCCGCGGCACTGGCGCCACGGCAATCCACAACTGTCAGGGCCCCGGCGGCACGCGCCATCTCGGCGACCCTGGGGCTTGGCACAAACAAGGGTAGCCGCGCCAGGGCGGCCCACGCATCACCGGCCAGCCGGTGCAGATGCTCGAAGCTCTGCCCACTGCTGACCACCAGCGCGTTCAAGCGTTCCGCTTCGACCTTCGCCGGTAATTCACCTTCGGCATAGTTCGGCAAGCCGCGACGGTACAGCTCCAGGTAATCGACACTAGCACCTTGCTCACGCAAACGCTCTGCCAGCAAACCGCGACCACCCTCTCCACGCACAATCAAGACACGTGGCTCAGGCCGGTCGATAGCCTGGCGCAACGTTGCCAGCTCAAGCAAGGCTTCGCTGTCATCGCCGTCATCAGGGTAAGAAACGCGGAGGCCGGCGTCGGCAAGAATCTGCCCGGTCGCAGCGCCCACGCTGAACCATGGCTGGTCAGGAAGACGCGGCCAATATTGGCGCAGCAACTCCACGCACAAGCGTGCCGCAGGCTTGCTCACCACGATCACCGCGCAGTACTGATCCACGGCCTTGAGCTTGGCTCGCTCGGATTCAGGCAGGGGGATCGGCGTGATATCCAGCAGCGGCAGGCTGCTGCCATATACCCCCGCCTCTGCCAGGACAGCCGCCAGCGCAGACGACTCTTGCGCCGGCCGGGTCAGCAGCAGGCGCCATCCCGTCACGCGTGGCCTGCCTCGCCGTAGACCTTCTTGAGGATGTCGTCGGCCCCTTGGCCCAGCAGATCCTCGGCGACGCGCACACCCAATGCCTCGGCATCGCGACGCGGCGCCCGCGCCTCGGCGCTGAGCAGTTTTCCACCACTCGGGTCGCCCACCAGGCCGCGCAACCAGACTTGCTCACCTTCAAGGACGGCGTAGCAGGCAATCGGCACCTGGCAGCCTCCGTTCAAATGCTTGTTGAGGGCGCGCTCGGCGAAGACTCGAGTGGCCGTGTCTTCGTGGTGCAGCGGCGCCAGCAGGGCATGGATCTCGCTGTCAGCGCTACGGCACTCGATGCCCACCGCCCCCTGTCCGCCGGCGGGCAGGCTGTCGTCGACGCTGATGGCCGAGGTGATGCGATCTTCGAAACCCAGGCGGATCAAGCCCGCGGCGGCGAGGATAATAGCGTCGTATTCGCCGGCATCGAGCTTGGCCAGGCGCGTATTGACGTTGCCACGCAGGAAACGGATCTGCAGATCGGGACGACGAGTCAGCAGCTGCGCCTGGCGGCGCAGGCTCGACGTGCCCACCACGCTCCGGGCAGGCAGCGCGTCAAGGCTGGAGAATGTATTGGAGACGAATGCATCGCGCGGGTCTTCCCGCTCACAGATGCAAAAAAGGCCCAGGCCTTCGGGGAAGTCCATGGGCACGTCTTTCATCGAATGCACGGCGATGTCGGCTTCGTTGTCCAGCAAGGCTGTCTCCAGCTCCTTGACGAACAAGCCCTTGCCACCGATTTTCGACAGTGGCGAGTCCAGCAGCTTGTCGCCGCGACTGACCATGGGCACCAGCGTCACGACCAGGCCCGGATGGGCCGTTTCGAGGCGGGCTTTGACGTATTCGGCCTGCCAGAGGGCCAAGGCACTTTTACGGGTGGCGATGCGGATCTCGCGAGGGGACATGGATCAATCCGTACTTAAAAGATACGGCAGATAATAACAGCTCAGCCAAATCCGCTTTGACTTGAATCACGACCCCGCGGCCTCCCTGGCCCCCAACCCTGGAAATGGAACGCCTGATGGCGGGCGCTAGAGCTGCTGCATCATCTTGCGGACGCCCGCTACATGCCGTCGGCTGACGATCAGCGCATCACCATTGAGCCCCTTGAGGTACAGCTGGAAATGTCCAAGGGGCGTACGTTGCAAGCGCTCGATACGCTCGCGGGCCACCAGGGCATTGCGGTGGATGCGCACGAACCGCTCGCCGAATTCGTCTTCCAGGGCCTTGAGTGGCTCGTCCAGCAACACTTCGCCACTTTCGTGGCGCAAGGTCACGTACTTGTGGTCGGCAATGAAATAGACGACCTGGTTCAGGGGTATCAGCTCGATGCCCTTGCGGGTCCGCGCGCTGATATGGCTGCGCGGGCCGCTGCCGCTTTCGGCGGCCGGACGGGTGAGCGCCGCCAATTGCGTGCGATTCGGCCGCTCAGCCTTGCGCAGTGCCTCTTCCAGCGCCTCGACCGCGACGGGCTTGAGCAAATAGCCCACGGCACCGGCCTGCAGGACCTCGGGGGGAAAGTCATCCCGAGTGGTACAAAACACCACCGCTGGAGGTGACTCGCGCTCGCAGAGCCTTGCCGCGACTTGCAACCCGTCGAGGCCGGGCATGCGAATGTCGAGCAGCACGATATCCGGCTTGTGGCTGTCGATAAGGGCCAATGCCTCTTCGCCATTGGTGGCGCTCGGCTCCAGGACACTGTAACCCTCGAGTTCGCCGAGCAGTCGGCTCAGGCGCTCGCGGGCCAGTGGTTCGTCATCAACGATCAGGACATTCATATTGCGCTGGATTCCTGCGTGAGTCTCGCACAAGGATAGCGTAGACAGGGGAAGTGACATCCGTCACCGCGATCCACGCTAAGACTGGTCCGAGGGCCAAAAAGTGCCGCGAGGCGGTTGTCTATCTTTACCAGCGCTTGCCGACCGATGCTCGAGGCCTGTTGTCGCACAGCGTCGCCACAGGGTTTGTTAAGACTCGATCTGACCAATATGAGCACCCCCCTTTATTTGGTGCGTCCGATGCGTCCAGGATGAAAAACCAAAGCCCTACCGTCCACTGTAGACGGTTGCCACGACGATATTGCTCAATCGAAAAATATCGTTGCGCGAAAAAGCCTTCTGGATCCCTGGCATTTGCGGCAAAAAACCTGCCGACCAGTGCCAGCGCCAGCCCCGGCAACCCTGTTATCATCCGGGGCAGCCTTTAACCGCTACCTTTTTCCAGCCGATCACGAGCGAATTCATGAGCACTGACAAGACCAATCAGTCCTGGGGCGGCCGCTTCAGTGAACCCGTCGACGCCTTCGTCGCCCGCTTCACCGCCTCCGTCAATTTCGACCAGCGCCTGTATCGCCACGACATCATGGGCTCGATCGCCCACGCCACCATGCTGGCCAAGGTCGGCGTGCTCACCGATGCCGAGCGCGACAGCATCATCGATGGCCTGAAGACCATCCAGGGCGAGATCGAGGCCGGCCAGTTCGACTGGCGTGTCGATCTCGAAGACGTGCACATGAACATCGAGGCGCGCCTGACCGATCGCATTGGCGTGACCGGCAAGAAGCTGCACACCGGCCGCAGCCGCAACGACCAGGTCGCCACCGATATCCGCCTGTGGCTGCGCGATGAGATCGACCTGATCCTCGCCGAGATCACGCGCTTGCAAAAAGGCCTGCTGGAGCAAGCCGAACGCGAAGCCGAGAGCATCATGCCGGGCTTCACACACCTGCAAACGGCTCAACCTGTAACGTTCGGGCATCACATGCTGGCCTGGTTCGAGATGCTCAGCCGCGACTACGAGCGCCTGGTGGATTGCCGCAAGCGCACCAACCGCATGCCCCTGGGCAGCGCCGCGCTGGCCGGCACCACCTACCCGATCGACCGTGAATACACCGCCCGACTGCTGGGCTTCGACGCCGTGGGCGGCAACTCGCTGGATAACGTCTCGGACCGCGATTTCGCCATTGAATTCTGCGCCGCCGCGAGCATCGCGATGATGCACCTGTCGCGCTTCTCCGAAGAGCTGGTGCTGTGGACCAGTGCCCAATTCCAATTCATCGATTTGCCCGACCGCTTCTGCACCGGCAGCTCGATCATGCCGCAAAAGAAAAACCCCGACGTGCCGGAACTGGTACGAGGCAAGAGCGGCCGAGTATTCGGCGCGCTGATGGGCCTGCTGACCCTGATGAAAGGCCAACCGCTGGCCTACAACAAGGACAACCAGGAGGACAAGGAGCCGCTGTTCGACGCCGCCGACACCTTGCGCGATTCGCTGCGGGCTTTCGCCGACATGATCCCGGCCATCAAGCCCAAGCATGCGGTCATGCGCGAAGCAGCCCTGCGCGGTTTCTCCACCGCCACTGACCTGGCGGACTACCTGGTGCGTCGTGGCCTGCCGTTCCGCGATTGCCACGAAATCGTCGGCCATGCCGTGAAATACGGCGTGGACAGCGGCAAGGACCTGGCGGAGATGAGCCTGGACGAACTGCGCCAGTTCAGCGATCAGATCGACCAGGACGTGTTTGCCGTGCTGACCCTGGAAGGCTCGGTCAACGCCCGTGACCACATCGGCGGTACCGCGCCGGCGCAGGTCAAGGCCGCCGTGGTGCGTGGCCAGGCCCTGATCGCCAGCCGCTAAAGCCTGAAGCATCGCGAGCAAGCTCGCCCCACATCGGTTCTTCGTGCTCACCCCATCGTGGGCTGACTCAAGATCTGAAATGGGAGCGCGCCTGCTCGCGAAGGCGCCCCCAAAAGCGCAAGAAATCTACTTCCTGGCGGAAATCTTAGCCAAAAACGCCGGCATCTCTGCCTCCCTGTCCGCCGCTATCCGTTGCACATGCGGATTCTGCCCCAGCAGTTCCATCAAGGCCTTCGCCTTCGGCATATCAGCCAGCAAATCGATATCGAACACCTTCTTGCCCACCTGCAAGGCCAGCGAAAGGCTGTAGTAGAAATACAGGTCAGCGAGACTCAGGCTGTCGCCCGCCACGTAAGGCGAAAACTTGCCATGCCGATCGAGCGAAGCGAACCCCAACAGCAATTCGGCCTTGGATTTTTCCTTGATGGCATCAGCCACAGGCATGCCGAAAAACGCTTCCGGGTAACAGGCACGCCCAGGCAGCTCGATGTACAGCTCGATTTCCCGGCACAAGGCCAATACCTGGGCACGCTCGAACGGGTCCGCAGGCAACAGGGCCTTGCCCGGCTGGGTTTGCTCGATGTATTCGAGAATCACGCTGGTCTCGTTGATGAAACCCTGCTCGGTCTTCAGCACCGGCACCTTGCCGCGCGGGCTGATGGCCAACGCTTCCGGAGTCTGGGCGCCGAAGAACTGGACCTCTTCGAAAGGCACCCCTTTCTCCAGCAGCGCCAGCTTGACCATGTTGTAATAATTGCTGACAGAAAAACCATAAAGCTTGAGCATTCCATAGCCTCCAGGCCGTGCGGGGTTGGCAGCCTTGGGTTATAGACCGCCAAGGTGTTTCGCGCCAGGCGCATCACGCCCCTGAATGCAGGTAAACTGGCGCCCTTTCCTACAGGAGCCTGCCATGAGCGAGCCCATCGACATCGACAACGACGAAGAGGAATTCGTCGAGAACACGCTGATCCAGGCCATCGAGAACCAGATCGAAAGCGATAATCCACCAGCGGCCAAGGCCACGTTCAACAAATTGACCCTGGTGGGGTATGAGCGTGAAGAAATCCTCAACCTGATGGCCCACGTGCTGGCGGTGGAAATCGACGCGATCCTGGAAGAAGACCGTCCGTTCAATACCGAATGGTACGAAGGTGCGCTGCGCGCCCTGCCCGAGTTGCCACCGGAAATGAACTGAACCGCTCTTGTGGCGAGGGCGCTTAATCCGGCTGGACCGCGACGCGCTCCCGAAATGCTCACGGCTGCCGCGCACTCGGGCGGGAGCAAGCTCCCTCGCCACGGAGCATCGTCCTAAACAAAAAAGCATGACATTGAGACTGGACAGCTCGGCCAAGTGCGCTCACCTTAGTGACGCTGTCGTCCAAATTCCTAGAAAGTCTGGAGTCCTTATGTCGCTTACCCCTGAGCTGGTTGCCGAACTGGAAATCCTTGCACTCTTCAACCTGGACAGTTCCCAGGAAGGCCTGAAAATCCATCAGACCGCTGCCCCCAAAGCCATCGCCGCTGCCCAACGCCTGTTTGACAAAGAACTCATCACCCAACCCGATGGCGGTTACCTGACCAGCCTGGGCCGTGATGCCGCACAGAATGTGCAAACCGTCCTGACGATCCTCAGCGTGCAAGAAGCCGCCTGATTCTCTCCTCGCCCACGGAAGTCCCTGCATCGGGATTTCCGCAGGCGCACAGGCTCTTTCGTAAAAAATCCTGACGTCACCATCATTTTCAGCTTAAGAATTCCACGACTCGGGCGCTAACCTGCCATCACTTGTGCTTTCCCACGTTCGACGCCGCGAGCCGGTTTGAGCTGACATGACCCGCAACCACGAAATACGCCCCGATCTGGACGAGGGAATCGACCGCAAGGTCCTGAGCCAGTTGCGCGCGCGTTTCCTCAAGCTCAATACCGGACGCATGGAGCGCGCCCTCGAAGGGTTGTCGACCCGCCAACAGGGCGTGTTGACGTTGCTTCCGCTGTTTTTCCACGTCAACCATCCGCTGCTGCCCGGCTATGTCTCGGGCAGCACGCCCGCCGGGTTGTCGAATTACGAGCCCGACACAAACGTCCTCGCCGAGGCCCAACGGCTGACCCGCTCGTTCTCCTATAAAGCACGACATGGCAGCAACCCACCGCGACCGATCCTCGGCCTGTTCCTGATGGGCAGCCTCGGCACGCTCGCCCAGGCCGACCAGAGCGACATGGATGTGTGGGTTTGCCATGGGCCGGACCTGAGCGACGATGAGCTGGCCGAGCTGCGGAAAAAATGCCAACTGCTGGAAACCTGGGCCGCGACCCAAGGCGCCGAAGCGCACTTTTTCCTCATCGACCCGGCGCGATTCGTCCGCGGCGAGCGGGACAACCAACTCAGCTCCGATGACTGCGGCACCACCCAGCATTATCTGCTGCTGGACGAGTTCTACCGCACCGCCATCTGGCTGGCCGGGCGCACGCCAATCTGGTGGCTGGTGCCGGTGTATGAAGAAGAAAACTACGAGCAATACACCCATACGCTGATTTCCAAGCGTTTCATTCGTGCCGACGAAACCCTGGACCTGGGGCATTTGGCCTACATCCCGCCGGGGGAGTTCGTCGGCGCCGGGCTCTGGCAGTTGTTCAAGGGCATCGAATCGCCTTACAAGTCGGTGCTCAAGCTATTGCTGACCGAGGTCTACGCCAGCGAGCACCCGGACGTCCGCTGCCTGAGCCTGCGCTTCAAACAGGCGGTGTTCGCCAATCGCCTGGATCTGGATGAGCTGGACCCGTACATGGTCGTTTATCGCCGCCTCGAGGAATATCTGATCGCCCGCGGCGAGCCGGAACGCCTGGAGCTGATCCGGCGCGCGTTGTACCTAAAGGTCAATCGCAAGCTTACCGGCCACGCTCGCAGCAGTGGCTGGCAGCGCAACCTGCTGGAGCGCCTGGCTCGGGAGTGGGCCTGGGACCAGCGTCAACTGGCCCTGCTCGATAGCCGTAGCCAGTGGAAAGTCCGCCAGGTGAGCAATGAGCGGCGGGCACTGGTCAACGAGCTGACCTACAGCTATCGCTTCTTGACCGAGTTCGCCCGCACCGAGAAAACCGTCAGCCTGATCAACAAGCGCGACCTCAATGTTCTCGGTCGGCGGCTGTATGCGGCCTTCGAGCGCAAGGCCGACAAAATCGAATTCATCAACCCTGGCATTGCTCCGGACTTGGCGGAGGACACCCTGACACTGGTCCAGTCGCCAAACAAGAAAGAGCCTGGGCAGAACCAGTGGGGCTTGTACAACGGCAGCCTGAATGCCTTGGAATGGGAAAACTTCGCGCCCATCAAACGCAGCCGAGAGCTCCTTGAATTGCTCACCTGGTGCCATCGCAACGGTGTGATCGACAGCAGCACGCGCTTGGCGCTGCACCCTGGCGAAAGCGACCTGAGCGAGTTCGAGCTGTTCAACCTGCTGGGCAGCCTGCAACAGGCCATCGCCTTGCCCCTGGCCACGGTCGATGAAGTCCAGTTGCTGCACGCCAGCGTACCCAGCGAAGTGCTGATCCTGGTGAACGTCGGCGTCGACCCGCTCAAGCATCACCGCGACCTGAACATCCTGATGACCACCGAGCGCACCGATTCCCTGAGCTACGCCGGGGTTCGGGAAAACCTGGTGCTCACCCTCGACCAGGTCACACTCAATAGCTGGAATGAGGTACTGGTCAACCGCTTCGATGGCGAGCATGCCCTGCTCGATTGCCTGCGCGACTACCTCAACGCCTTGCCCACGGCACAACGCCAACCGCGCGTGCAGGTCCGGTGCTTCTGTCATAACCGCGCGCAATTCATTGCGCGCCGGGTCGAAGAAGTCATCGAGACCACCCAGGCCTTGCTACTGAGCAAACTCAACTACCGGTATCTGCTGCAAGTCCAGCAGCACTATCACGTACTGGAATTGGTGCCGGGCCAAGTCAACCACGTGGCGCTGGGCAGCCTGTCGGCGCTGATGGATTATCTCGCAGAAGAGCTGACCGCCTACAGCCCGCTGCACCTGGATTCAATGGCGCTGGAAGACCACGACGTGGCGCTGATCCTGCCCATGGGTCAACCCGAGTGCATCCAGGTGTTCTACAGGGTCTACGAAGACGAAGCCGAGCTGTATGTGCTCGATGAACTCAATGCGTTGTGGCAACAGCGCTTGCCATATCACGATGAACAAAGCCTGCTGGTACCGCTGCAACGTTTCCTGCAATCGGTGCTGTACCGCCGCGATGCCCTGCTGCCGATGGACGTTGCCCAGCCGCTGGCGCTGGAAATCCTGTATTACCAGCTCCTGCCTTCGGGTAACGGGCGGGCTCGGCGGGTCGAGTCACGGCCGGCACCGCAGACGCCCATCAACAAGCCCTTTTATGACGTGCAAGGGATCATCGGCAAAGCAGCGCATGGGCAGGTGCACGTCACCCTGTATTGCGACCAGCGGGAATTTTCGGAATTGGAGCATGGCGACCAACTGTTCCAGGTGGTCGCCAGGGAAATCGTCGGGCAGCGCCGCGAAGCCGAACGCTATCGCTGCTATATCACCGACCTCGACCTCTCCGGCCTGGTGGGCGACGGCGCGTGCTCAAGCATTCTGTACCTGCGCTACAAGGCCGACCTGGAGCGCGCACTGAACGAGGCACTGATTCAGGTCTGACAGGATTCAGAACGCGCAATCACCGCCATTGACCGGCTGCGACTCGACTTCCAGCAACGTCAGTTTCAGGGTCTTGCCACCCGGGGCAGGCCAGTCGATGTGCTGGCCTACCTTCAAGCCCAGCAAGGCACTGCCAACCGGTGCCAGGATCGAAATCTTGCCCTCGTCGGCGTTGGCATCCTGGGGATAAACCAGCGTCAGATGGTAATCCTTGCCGCTGCTTTCCTCTCGGCAATGCACTCGCGAATTCATGGTCACGACGTCGGCGGGCACTTCATCGTGGCCCACCAGGGTCTCGGCGCGATCCAGTTCGGTTTGCAAGGCGATCACGCCAGGGAGTGTTTCATCCAGGCTATCGATCAGGCGCTCCAGACGCTGCACGTCCAGGCGAGTAAGGGTGATTGAAGGTGCGGTCATGATCCAGGCAGACTCCTTTCTTCTGCACGAAAAAAGCAAAACCCCGCCACATAAAGGCGGGGTTTTCACTCGCCTCGATGAGTTGAGGCGTTGCTGGACACTACCACAGCTCAAAAAATATACAACCCGGGCGCTTGTCCATCCAATAAGTGGCTACTTCAGGGATCGGCGCTTGAGCGCCTCGGCACAAATAACCCGCCGACGCTCATCATCAGCCGAGCGCCACTCGCGAATATCCTCCACATGCCGGAAACAACCCAGGCAGACCTTTCGCTCGTCGAGCTTGCACACACTGGTACAAGGCGACGGCACGGCCGGGCTGACATTGCTGTAGAGCGGCTTGGGCGGCCGCGCCGGGACGGTCTGGCTCACCGAGTCACAGCCCTTCGAAATCGAATTCGACGTCAGCCTGCTGCTTGACGATGCGTTCGAGCATCTCGCCCAACTGCTCTTCGCTCTTGTCGCACATCCAGCGCTCGCTTTCCTCGTCGTAATCGAAGTGGAAGCCACCGGACACCGCCGCCAGCCACAACTGCCGCAACGGCTCCTGGCGGCTGAAAATCAACTGGCTGCCGTTCTCGAACTTGACGGTAAGTACACCGGCGGAAATTTCCAGGTCGATGTCCATGTCGCTGTCATCGAAGATATCCTCCAGTTTTTCCTGGGTTTCATCGACCAGATCGTGGAAACGGGCTTCGGACAAACTCATTGCGGCAACCTCAAAAATGTCTGATCGGGCTCAAGCGCCGCAAGATACGGACGCGCCCGGCTGAATGCAAAGGATAACGACCAAGGGCCCGTGGGCGCTGAACATTGTCCACCGAACGCGCCCACCTGGAGTGCAAGGCCCGCCGGACGGGCGCCCCGTTGCATAGGCAAGCTGACGGGTGGCCGGTATACTCCGGCGCAATTAACGCATTTTCAAGGATTTCGCCATGAAGCGCCTGATCTCTTCCCTTGCTGCGCTCGTCGCGGTTGCCTGCCTTGTGACAGCCTGTGGTCAAAAAGGTCCGCTGTACCTGCCTGATGACAGCAAGTCCCCTGAAGAGCAGGCCAAGTCGTCGCAATCCAAATCCCACGCGCACGACACCCAGACCACTTACTAAGGGACCGCCATGGACGCTTTTAACTACCGTGGCGGGGAGCTGTTCGCGGAAGGGGTTGCCCTGTCCGCGATCGCCGAACGTTTCGGCACGCCGACCTACGTCTACTCCCGTGCCCACATCGAAGCCCAATACCGGACATTCGCCGATGCCCTCGAAGGCATGCCGCACCTGGTGTGCTTCGCTGTAAAAGCCAACTCGAACCTGGGCGTGCTCAACGTCCTCGCGCGCCTGGGCGCTGGCTTCGACATCGTGTCCGGCGGCGAGCTTGAGCGCGTGCTGGCCGCTGGCGGCAGCCCCGACAAAATCGTGTTCTCCGGCGTCGGCAAGACCCGCGAAGACATGCGTCGCGCCCTGGAAGTCGGCGTGCATTGCTTCAACATCGAATCCACCGACGAGCTGGAGCGCCTGCAGGTGGTCGCCGCCGAGCTGGGCGTTCGTGCGCCGGTCTCGCTGCGCGTGAACCCGGACGTCGACGCCGGCACCCACCCGTACATTTCCACCGGCCTCAAGGAAAACAAGTTCGGCATCGCCATTGCCGACGCCGAGGATGTGTACGTACGCGCCGCCCAACTGCCGAACCTGGAAGTGCTGGGTGTCGATTGCCACATCGGCTCGCAACTGACCACCCTCGAACCGTTCATCGACGCCCTCGACCGCCTGCTGGCGCTGGTGGATCGCCTCGGCGACTGCGGCATCTACCTGCGTCACATCGACCTGGGTGGCGGTGTCGGCGTGCGTTATCGCGATGAAGAGCCGCCACTGGTGGCCGACTACATCAAGACCGTGCGCGAACGCCTTGAAGGCCGTGACCTGGCGCTGATGTTCGAGCCAGGCCGCTACATCGTCGCCAACGCCGGCGTGCTGCTGACACAGGTCGAATACCTCAAGCACACCGAGCACAAGGACTTCGCCATCGTCGACGCGGCCATGAACGACCTGATCCGCCCGGCGCTGTACCAGGCCTGGATGGACGTCACCGCCGTGCGCCCGCGCGATACCGCGGCCCGCGACTACGACATCGTCGGGCCGATCTGCGAAACCGGCGATTTCCTTGCCAAAGGCCGTGCGCTGGCACTGGAAGAAGGCGATCTGCTGGCCGTGCATTCGGCGGGCGCCTACGGGTTTGTCATGAGTTCCAACTACAACACCCGCGGCCGCTGCGCCGAGGTGCTGGTGGACGGTGATCAGGCATTCGAAGTACGCCGCCGCGAGACGGTAGCCGAACTGTTTGCCGGCGAAAGCCTGCTGCCGGAGTAATACCATGCTGCTGCGTTTTACCAAGATGCACGGCCTGGGCAATGATTTCATGGTCCTCGACCTGGTCAGCCAGCACGCGCACATCCTGCCCAAGCATGCCAAGCAATGGGGCGACCGGCACACCGGCATCGGTTTCGACCAGTTGCTGATTGTCGAGGCACCGAACAACCCGGACGTGGATTTCCGCTACCGGATCTTCAACGCCGACGGTTCGGAGGTGGAGCAGTGTGGCAACGGCGCGCGCTGCTTCGCCCGTTTCGTGCTGGACAAGCGCCTGACCGCCAAGCGGCAGATTCGCGTCGAGACCAAAAGCGGCATCATCGAACTGGATGTGCGCAGCGACGGCCAGATCGGCGTCAACATGGGCGCCCCGCGCCTGGTGCCGGCGGATATCCCATTCCAGGCACCGGCCCAGGCCCTGAGCTATACCGTTGACGTCGACGGTACCCCGGTGGAACTGGCGGCGGTCTCCATGGGCAATCCCCATGCGGTGCTGCGCGTGGACGACATCAACAGCGCACCGGTACACACCCTGGGGCCGAAGATCGAAAATCATCCGCGCTTCCCGGCACGCGTCAACGTCGGTTTCCTGCAGGTCATCGATCGCCACCGCGCCCAACTGCGTGTCTGGGAACGTGGCGCCGGGGAAACCCAGGCCTGTGGCACAGGCGCTTGCGCCGCCGCGGTCGCCGCGATCAGCCAGGGCTGGATGGATTCGCCATTGTTGATCGACCTGCCCGGCGGACGCCTGTCCATCGAATGGGCAGGCCCAGGCCAACCGGTGATGATGACCGGCCCGGCCGTACGCGTATACGAAGGACAAGTTCGTCTTTGAGTGAGCCAAAGCCATGACCGACAAGCCAAAGGTTCCAGCACCGCAGCCCGACGAATCCCCGAGCCTTCCAGACGCTGCGGCCGTGGCCGCGTATCTGGAGGCGCATCCGGACTTTTTCGTCGAGCACGAAGACCTGCTTGCAACGATGCGGATCCCCCATCGGCGCGGCGATACCGTGTCGCTGGTCGAACACCAGATGAAAATCCTGCGTGAGCGCAACATCGAAATGCGCCATCGCCTCTCGCACCTGATGGACGTCGCCCGGGACAACGACCGGCTCTTCGACAAGACCCGTCGGCTGATTCTCGCACTGATGGACGCGAGCACCCTGGAAGACCTGGTGATGAGTGTCGAAGACAGCCTGCGCCAAGACTTCCAGGTGCCCTTCGTCAGCCTGATCCTGTTTGGCGATAACGCCATGCCAGTGGGACGCTGGGTTACCCACGCCGACGCGCAGACGGCCATCGGCGGCCTGCTCACGGAAAACAAAAGCGTCAGCGGCAGCCTGCGCGAGCATGAGCTGGACTTCCTGTTCGGTGAAGAACAGCGCAAGCAGATCGGCTCCACCGCCGTCGTCGCAATTGCCCACCAGGGCGTGCATGGCGTGTTGGCCATCGCCAGTCGCGATCCGCAGCACTACAAGAGTTCGGTGGGCACGCTGTTCCTGAGCTACATCGCCGAAGTCACCGGCCGGGTGCTGCCACGGGTTGCCGGTTCGCTGCGTTCGGTACGCTGAGGATGGAGCGGCAACTGGACGCCTACTGCGAACACCTGCGCAGTGAGCGCCAGGTGTCGCCTCACACCTTGTCGGCCTATCGCCGCGACCTCGAAAAGGTACTGGGCTGGTGCCAGAAGCAGAACATCGAGAGCTGGGCGGCCCTGGACATCCAGCGCCTGCGCAGCCTCGTTGCGCGTCTGCATCAACAGGGACAATCCTCCCGCAGCCTTGCGCGATTGTTGTCGGCGGTGCGTGGCCTGTATCACTACCTGAACCGCGAAGGCCTGTGCGATCACGACCCGGCCACCGGCCTGGCACCGCCCAAAGGCGAACGCCGGCTGCCCAAGACCCTCGACACCGACCGTGCCTTGCAATTGCTCGATGGCGCCGTCGAGGATGACTTCATGGCGCGCCGGGACCAGGCGATCCTTGAGCTCTTCTATTCCTCCGGTCTGCGGCTTTCCGAACTGACGGGGCTGGACCTGGACCAACTGGACCTGGCTGACGGCATGGTCCAGGTACTCGGCAAAGGCAGCAAGACCCGCCTGCTGCCCATCGGCCGCAAGGCCCGGGAAGCCCTGGAACTGTGGTTGCCGCTGCGAGCGATGACCAATCCGGTCGATGACGCGGTATTCGTCAGCCTGCAAGGCCGCCGGCTAGGCCCGCGGACCATCCAATTGCGGGTCAAGGCCGCCGGCGAACGTGAACTCGGGCAGAACCTGCACCCGCACATGCTCAGGCATTCGTTCGCCAGCCATCTGCTGGAGTCTTCCCAGGACCTGCGCGCCGTCCAGGAACTGCTCGGCCACTCGGACATCAAGACCACCCAGATCTATACCCATCTGGATTTCCAACACCTGGCGACGGTCTATGACAGTGCCCACCCCAGGGCCAAACGCATCAAGGGCGACGAATCATGACCATCGAGCTCATCACTTTCGACCTGGACGACACGCTATGGGACACCGCTCCGGTGATCGCCAGCGCTGAAGCCGTCTTGCGCCAATGGCTGGCCGACAACGCACCCGACCTGGGTGATTTTCCGGTGGAGCGCCTGTGGACGATCCGCACCCAAGTGCTCAGCGAAGAACCCAACCTCAAGCACCGCATCAGTGCACTGCGCCGGCGCGTGCTGTTCCGGGCGCTGCAAGATGCCGGCTACGACCAGTGGCGGGCCTCGGAACTGGCGGACCAGGGATTCGAGGCGTTCCTGCATGCGCGTCATCAACTGGAAATTTTTCCCGAAGTCGAGCCGACCCTGGAAATCCTCGCCAATCATTTCGCCCTTGGCGTCGTCACCAACGGCAATGCCGATGTGAGTCGCCTGGGGCTGGCGGATTACTTCAAGTTCGCCTTGTGCGCCGAAGACATCGGTATTGCCAAGCCTGATGCAAGGTTGTTCCAGGAAGCCCTGCAAAGGGGCGGCGCCACGGCGCAAACCGCCGTGCATGTGGGCGATCACCCGGGCGACGACATCGCCGGCGCCCAGCAGGCCGGCCTGCGCGCTGTCTGGTTCAACCCGGCGGGCAAGGCATGGGATGCCGATCATGCACCGGACGCGCAAATCCGCAGCCTGACCGAACTGCCGGGATTATTGGCAGGATGGCATAGCCAGCGCTGAGCCCTGGAGAAGCGGTGTACTGCGTGCTATGCCAGGCGCAAATCCCACTGGGAACGCACCGGGCTTAAAAGCTGCATCCATGAAAAAGCCCGCAGCGACGGCGGGCTTTTTCAGCGAGCAAGGGCAGATACTCAGATAGGGCGGCTGCCGTACTTGTTGTCAGGCTTCTTGGGCGGATCGGCGACCACGTTGGCCTCCACTTCCTGCACCTTTCCGCCCCTGGCCAGGAATTCCTCCATGGCCTTGGCGAGCGCATCACGCTCCTTGTTCTTGGCCTCTACGCTTGGCAGCTCGTCGACCGATACCGCGGCCTTGGCCTTGCCTTTGGCAGTCGGGACCGGAACATCGGCACCGTCGTCGTCAGCAACATCTTCAGCCGCCGCTTCCAGGCCTTCTTCGGTCTCGTCCTCGTCACCTACTTCGAGGTCGTCGTTTTCCAGATCATCGTCGCTCATGTTCTACCTCATGACTTGCGAAAAGCAGATTAGTTATAGCCCAGCTTCGCCATCTGTCGAAGGCTGCCAGAAAAAATTCAAGATCCGCCGGCAATCAGCGGTCATGCCCCTTCACCGTGCAAGGTGGCGAGGACTTTGCGAGCACCGCCATGATCACGGTGCTCGCCCAGATAAACGCCTTGCCAGGTACCCAACGCCAACTGTCCCGCCGTTACCGGAAGGCTGAGCTGACATCCCAGCACACTGGCCTTGAAGTGCGCCGGGAGGTCGTCCAGGCCTTCGTCGTTGTGCTCATAGCCGGCGGTTCCTTGTGGGATCAGCCGATTGAAAAATCGTTCGAAGTCTCGACGTACCGCCGGATCGGCGTTCTCGTTGATGGTCAACGAGGCCGAGGTATGCTGCAGCCACAGATGCAACAGACCGACCCGACAGGCCTTGAGTTCAGGCAGGCCGGCGAGCAACTCGTCCGTCACCAGATGAAAGCCCCGGGGCCTCGCCCGCAGGGTTATCAGCGTCTGTTGCCACATACAGATCTCCGCACGTTCGGCGCGCATTCTAGCGCGCTCTGGAAAAAAACAAAGGGCCTAATATTCCTGCCTCGATGTAAGTCTTTGGCGGTAGAAAAACCCATGTCGCATACACAACAAAAGGCGTCGGAAAAAACCAGCCCGCCTTGTGAGCAATGACAAATTCCAGGCAAAAAAATGCCCGGCGAACCGGGCATTTTTTTTTGCGCGTTGCTTACAGGTTGTAGCCACGCTCGTTGTGCTGGGCCAAGTCCAGGCCTACAGCTTCTTCTTCCTCGGAGACACGCAGGCCCATGACGGCGTCCAGTACCTTGAGGATGATGAAGGTCACGACCGCGGTATAGATCACGGTGAAGCCGACACCTTTGAATTGAATCCACACTTGCGCGCCGATATCGGTCACGGTGCCGAAGCCACCCAGTGCCGGAGCAGCGAACACGCCGGTCAGGATCGCACCGAGGATACCGCCGATGCCGTGCACGCCGAAGGCATCCAGGGAGTCGTCATAACCGAGTTTGCGCTTGAGGGTGGTGGCGCAGAAGAAACACACCACACCGGCTGCCAGGCCGATGACCAGTGCGCCCATCGGGCCCACGGTACCAGCGGCGGGGGTGATGGCGACCAGGCCAGCCACGACACCCGAGGCGATGCCCAGTGCGCTTGGCTTGCCGTGGGTGATCCACTCGGCAAACATCCAGCCCAGCGCCGCCGCAGCGGTAGCGATCTGGGTCACCAGCATCGCCATGCCGGCGGTGCCGTTGGCGGCGACAGCGGAACCAGCGTTGAAACCGAACCAGCCCACCCACAGCATGGCCGCGCCCATCAGGGTGTAGCCGAGGTTATGTGGCGCCATCGGAGTGGTCGGGAAGCCTTTGCGCTTGCCCAGCACCAGGCAGGCTACCAGGCCGGCGATACCGGCGTTGATGTGCACCACGGTGCCGCCCGCGAAGTCCAAAACGCCCCAGTCCCACATCAGGCCGCCGTTGCCGGACCAGACCATGTGCGCAATCGGCGCATACACCAGGGTGAACCACACGCCCATGAAGATCAGCATGGCGGAGAACTTCATCCGCTCAGCGAACGCACCGACGATCAGCGCCGGAGTGATGATGGCGAAGGTCATCTGGAAGGTGATGAATACTGCTTCAGGGAACAACGCCGCCGGGCCGGTCAGGCTGGCCGGCGTGACGCCCGCGAGGAACGCCTTGCCCAGGCCGCCCACGAAGGAATTGAAGTTGACGACGCCCTGCTCCATGCCGGTGGTGTCGAACGCGATACTGTAGCCATAGATGACCCACAGGACACTGATCAGACCAGTAATGGCGAAGCACTGCATCATCACGGAAAGAATGTTTTTCGACCGAACCATGCCGCCGTAGAACAGCGCAAGGCCAGGGATGGTCATGAACAGGACAAGAATCGTGGCAGTCAACATCCAGGCGGTGTCGCCGGAGTTGAGGACTGGGGCTGCCGCTTCTTCCGCCATGGCCAGGCCAGGCATTACGAAGGACAACAGGGCTCCTAGCCCTGCGAATTTACGCAGAGTCATATTGTTTTCTCCTGGGGCGTTGGGTTTGACGGCTTAGATAGCGTCGGTATCGGTTTCGCCGGTACGGATGCGAATGGCCTGTTCCAGATTGACCACGAAGATCTTTCCGTCACCAATCTTGCCGGTGTTGGCGGCCTTGGTAATCGCTTCGATGACCCGATCAAGATCCTTGTCGTCGATGGCAACATCGATCTTCACCTTGGGCAGGAAATCGACCACGTATTCCGCGCCGCGATACAGCTCGGTGTGACCTTTCTGCCGCCCGAAGCCTTTGACTTCAGTAACGGTAATGCCCTGCACGCCGATTTCGGACAGCGACTCGCGTACGTCGTCCAGCTTGAACGGCTTGATGATGGCAGTGACTAGCTTCATGAAACTCTCTCCCGAATTGGTGGACTTGCCCCAGGAAAACAAACCCGACTCAAGTCTAAGCGCAGTGCCTGGCTTTGTAACGCGTCGTCGGCCCAAGTTGCCCGACCGGCGCCAGCTGACTACTCCTGACGAAACTCCCCGCTCCGCCTGCTGCACTGCATTCGTCACAGCGACTGCATCAGTGCATGGGTCATCAGCCACTAAGCAGAAAGCTTGCCATCTGTACCCAACCTCCCTGATTTCAACCCTTTACCCGTTGCGCCGGCCTGCGCCGCGCCAGGAACCGGAGCGATACGCACAACAACGGTGCGACGGTGCCCGGGGTCGTGCGCGAAAAGCGTGCAACCCGACCCGCGAATTGACTATAGACACTGCGTGATACACTGGCCGCCATTGTTTCCAGGACACCTGACATGCTCGCGCCCAAAGATCTACTCGACGCCCTGAGCGGCCACGCCTCCCGCCTGTTGAGCGGCGACACGCCACTCCCCAGGAATGAAATCGAAAGCCAGTTCAAGGCCTTGCTGCAAAGCGGGTTCAGCAAGCTGGACCTGGTCAGCCGGGAAGAATTCGACAGCCAGATGGTCGTGCTGGCCCGCACTCGGGCGCGGCTGGAGAGCCTGGAAGCGAAGGTGGCCGAGCTGGAAGAGCGCCTGGCTCCGGCTCCGGCCCAGGATTAACCCCCCGGCTCACGTGACGGGCTTTGGCGGGGCACTCAAGCACTCGCCACCCGCTGAGCCTGGTCCGGAGTGAGTGCCAGCGGCAGCTCCAGGATAAACAGCGCGCCGCTGCCCGGCCCGGCGCTCCGGACAGTCAGATCGCCGCCCAACTCGTGCGCTGCCAGGATGCAACTGTGCAAACCAAAGCCGTGGCCGTCGACACGCGTGGTGAAGCCGTGCTCGAACACCCGCGCGAGATTGTCTTGCGCAATTCCCTCGCCATTGTCCTCGACCTCGACCCGTACGCGCCCATCGTCAATGACCCTCAGGCGCAGGATGATCTGCGGCGACCGGTTCGCACCCGCCTCCAGCGCTTGCTTGGCGTTGTTGATCAGATTGACCAGGATCTGCAGCACTCGATGCTTGTCCAGCGGCATTTGCGGGACATCACTGAACTCCTTGATCAGTGTGATGTGGTGGCGGGCCAGGGACACATCGCAAATGCGCACGACATCCTCGACCAGCTCTCGTAGCGAACCCGACTCCAGGACGCTGGCATTGCCGGCGTAGGACTGCTGGGTGGCGACGATTTCCTTGATGTGATCGATTCGGCGGGTCAACTGCGCCAACTCGGCGATCATGACCTGCTGCTCGATTGCCAGCGCATCGGCCAGCTTGTCCAGATAGTCCGGTAGCGCGCGCCCTTTCGGATCGCTGCTGATGAAATCGCCAAGATCGTCGGGGTGCTCTTTCATCAGTTGGGCAACCTTGGCCACGCCCGGCCCCTTCGACGTGTGCACCTTCTCGTAGAGAACCTGGGCGGAAACGTTGACGCTGTTGAGCACATTGCCTACGTTGTGCAGCACATTGGTGGCAATTTCCGCCATGCCGGCCCGGCGAGCCGTGGTAACCAGCTCAGCCTGCGCCTCGCGCAACTCGTCGTTGACCCTGGCCAACTGCTGCGGGCTGGGGATTTTCAAGGCCGCGGGTATCAGGCGGATCAACAGGATGGCAGTGATCACCGAAGCAATGGCGGTGATCACCTTGACCAGCGCCGACAGCCAATAATAAGGGTGCCAGATGGTCAGGATTTCCATTATGTGGCTGGTTCCGCAGGCCAGGATAAACACCCCGAACGCCGCGATCATCCAGTCGAACGGGACGTCCTTGCGCTTGTTGATGAAGTAGATGAGCGTGAACGGAATCGAGATATAGCTGAGGGTGATCAGGCTATCGGCGATCACGTTGGTCCACAACAGATCGGGACGCCACATATAGCAATGCCCGTGGGGCATGAAGCGCTTGTCGGTCAACAGCGCCAACAGATCGTTCATTTTCACTTCCTCGTTGTGCCGGTGATCCCGCCAAGTGCCGTGCGGACAAATCCAGCGTAGCAGAGCCCTCCTCCGTACTGTTTGCCCCAGGATGACGCCATCGCCCCGGTAATATCCTGCGAAGATTTCGCCGTGAAACCAGCTCCCGGCTCAGTTTCGCCGGACTAATCTTCAAGGGCCGCAGGACGCGGCCCTCCAACAGTCAAGGAACGCTACATGTCGCTCGCCATCGTCCATAGCCGCGCCCAAGTGGGGGTCGAAGCCCCTGCCGTTACCGTTGAAGTTCATCTCGCAAATGGCTTGCCGTCGCTGACGATGGTCGGCTTGCCGGAAGCGGCGGTGAAGGAAAGCAAGGACCGGGTGCGCAGCGCGATCATCAATTCGGGACTCAATTTCCCAGCGCGGCGCATCACCCTGAACCTCGCGCCGGCAGATCTTCCCAAGGACGGCGGCCGGTTCGACCTGGCGATTGCCCTGGGGATCCTGTCGGCCAGCGTGCAGGTGCCGACCTTGATGCTGGACGACGTGGAGTGCCTCGGCGAACTGGCCTTGTCCGGTGCCGTACGACCAGTGCGCGGCGTGCTCCCCGCAGCGCTGGCGGCGCGCAAGGCTGGACGCATGCTGATGGTGCCCCGGGCCAATGCCGAGGAAGCGTGCCTGGCGTCGGGGCTGAAAGTGATTGCCGTGGACCACCTGCTCGAAGCGGTGGCGCACTTCAACGGCCACACCCCCGTCGAGCCCTTCGTGTCCAACGGGCTGCTCTCGGCCAGCAAACCCTATCCCGACCTCAGCGAAGTGCAAGGCCAGGCTGGGGCCAAGCGCGCATTGCTGATCGCGGCGGCGGGGGCTCACAACTTGTTGTTCAGCGGCCCGCCGGGCACAGGCAAGACATTGCTGGCGAGCCGTTTACCGGGATTGTTGCCGCCGCTGGTCGAAAGCGAAGCCCTGGAAGTCGCGGCGATACAGTCCGTCGCCAGTGGCGTGCCGCTAAGCCATTGGCCGCAACGGCCGTTTCGCCAGCCACATCATTCGGCATCCGGCCCGGCGCTGGTGGGTGGCGGGTCGAAGCCGCAACCGGGGGAGATCACCCTCGCCCACCACGGCGTACTGTTCCTGGATGAGTTACCGGAATTCGACCGAAAGGTCTTGGAAGTCTTGAGGGAGCCCCTCGAGTCGGGACACATCGTGGTGTCGCGTGCCCGGGATCGCGTGCGCTTTCCAGCGCGCTTCCAACTGGTCGCGGCCATGAACCCGTGCCCCTGTGGATATCTTGGCGAACCCAGCGGCCGCTGCTGCTGCACGCCGGACATGGTGCAGCGGTATCGCAACAAGCTGTCCGGTCCGCTGCTCGACCGTATCGACCTGCACCTGACCGTGGCGCGCGAAGCCACGGCGCTGAATCCCAAGGGCGCACCCGGTGACGATACCGCCACAGCAGCCGAGCGCGTGGCCGAAGCCCGTGAGCGCCAGCAAACCCGCCAAGGCTGCGCCAACGCCTTCCTCGACCTGTCGGGGTTGCGCCGTCATTGCAAACTGTCCCCGACCGACGAAGCATGGCTGGAAACCGCCTGCGAACGATTGACCCTGTCGCTACGGGCCGCCCATCGCCTGCTGAAGGTCGCCCGCACCCTGGCCGACCTTCAGCAATTGGAACGAATCAGCCGCGAGCACCTGGCCGAAGCCCTCCAATACCGGCCCGCAACGCCATGAAAAGGGTCACGGCTTGCTCAGGTCCACCAACGGCGTGTCGCGCACTTCGGTTTTTCGATCGCCCTGGATGTCATCGATGCGCTTCAGAGCCTTGTCCACAGCCCCCTTGTCAGCCAGGAGGCTGTAGTGAATCTGGAACTGCTTGCGCTCTTTCGGTGCAATGCCAGGCACCAGGCCCAGCGGACGCTGGTAGCGACGGTTATAGGAAAAGCTGGTGCCAGGCTCCAGACCGGTCACATAGCCCTGGCCTTGGGTATCGGTATTCTTCCACAGGGAAAACACTGGAAGCGTACCGGTGTTGAAGCCCACCGCCACGCCGAGACTTCCGGCCTTGTTGTGCAGCACGGTCAGCGTATCGCCCTTGGCGTCGGCGTAAGGCACGACGTTGTAGACGGTTTCATCGTAATCCTTGGTAGGGGCTCGATAGGTGGTCCAATCCTTCAGGTCACCCTTGGCCTTGTCATTGAACGGCGAGACCTGTTTGACCGGCGCTGCGAAGCGAGCCCCCTGTTCCAGGAACGGCGTGCTGAAATTGCTGTGGTAGAGCGCCTGGTATTCCTTTGGATAATCGCCATTGTTGGTCAGCGTGTCGTTGAGGGCAAAGGTCACGCTACCGGGTTCGGTGACCAGCTCGGTCTGGACCGAGAAGTCGACCTTCTTGAACGCCTGCTCCTTCAACTCGCCGCGCAGCGTGATGGCGTAAGGAGGTTTTTCATCGATGTGCAACGTTACCTTGTTCGCCGGGATGTTCGCGGCGCGCCCATGCAAAGTGAGCAGTTCGCCGTTGTCCATGCCCGGATGGCCTACCCATTCGTAGCCGCAGCGAGTCACCAGTTCATTGAAGCCTTCGAGCCAGCCCAGGCCACCTCGGCCGTTAAGTTCGATGAATGATGGATTGACCACTTCCTTGACCGGTGAATCCCAGCCCATGCGTACATCGCCGACCGAAGCCTGCAACACGTTCATGCCGCGGGTGGGGACGACTGAGAGCTTCATGGTGCCATTGTCGATGTCGACGATGCTGACGCCCTCCTGGCGACCGCCATGGAGGGTACGCATCGTCACGGAAAACGGCTTGTCGGTTTTCACGCCGAGTTGCTGGCTGGTGATTTGCCAGGGTTGGGCGGCCTTATCGGTGTCAAGCAGGACGTAATCCCACGCCATCGCATGGGAAGCAGCGCCCATGGCGCCGAGGGCAACGAAGAGTTTGAGCGAATTCATGGAAACGGCCTTTTCTTGGAGTTGTGCGGATTTTATAGACTTGAAGAAACGTTTCAGCAAGCCGAAAAACAGCAATCACCTTAAAAAATCCGCGGGTAAGGATTTGAGAGTTTCTATGCGGGCGAGCCTGCTCGCGGTGACCTTTCGCCCAGACAACCCGAAACCCCGTGGCGAGGGAGCTTGCTTGCTCTCGACTACGCAGCGGTCGCAAGCCTCGACGTTGGGGGCTGCCGGGAGAAGGCCCGGGGGCCTGCTTCGCAGGCCAGCGGGAGCAAGCCCCCTCACCACAGGGGTCGGGTTGGCTTGCTATGGATGGGACTTCAGCGGAACCGATCGACTTCCTTGCGCAGGTCCTGCGCCAGTTTTTCAAGTTCCTTGGCGGTGATCGCCAGGTTCGACACCACTTCGCGCTGTTCGCTGTTGGCCATCGCAATGCTCTGCAAGTTGCTGCTCAGCAGGGTCGCGGTGCTGCTTTGTTCCTGGGTCGCGGTGGTGATCGCAGCGAATTGCTGGCCGGCGGAGCGGCTTTGCTCATCGATTCGCGCCAGGGCCGAGGCCACGTTGGCGTTACGCGACAAGCCTTCCTGCATGAGCAGATTGCCCTTCTCCATCGTGCTGATGGCGTTGCCGGTTTCTTGCTGGATGCTGTTGATCATCCCGGAAATTTCGTCGGTGGCCTGGCGAGTGCGCGAGGCCAGGCTACGAACCTCGTCGGCCACGACGGCAAAACCACGACCTTGTTCGCCGGCTCGGGCGGCTTCGATGGCGGCGTTCAGCGCCAGCAGGTTGGTTTGCTCGGCAATCGAGGTGATCACACCGACGATGCCGCCGATTTCCTGGGAGCGCTGGCCCAGTGTGTTGATGACCGTGGCAGTGCTGTTCAAGGCACCAGCAATCTGCTCCAGGGACGACGATGCTTCCTCCATCGAGGTCCGACCGATCCGGGTTTGCTGGGCATTGTCCTGGGCCAGGCGTTCGGTATTGCCCATGTTATCGGCGATGTTCAGCGAGGTGGCGCTGAACTCTTCCACTGCCCCGGCCATGCTGGTGATTTCTCCGGACTGCTGCTCCATCCCTTCGTACGCGCCGCTGGACAATCCGGACAGCGCCTGGGCACGACTATTGACCTCTTGCGAAGCTTTGCGGATGTGCTCGACCATGGTCGACAAGGCGTGGCTCATCTGGTTGAACGCACGGGCCAGTTGGCCGATTTCATCGTGGCTCGAAACATTCAGGCGCACGCTCAGGTCGCCGGCACCCAATGCTTCGGCCTGACGCACCAAGTCGCCGAGCGGAGCCAGTTTGCTGCGCAACAGCCACACCGCCGCGCCTACCGCCAGCAACATGGCCAGCAGGCTGCCGATCGCCAGTTGTGTGCCGACGCTCCAGGTCACTGCGTTGATCTCGGTTTTCGGCATGCTCGCCACGACGGCCCAAGGCCCGCCCTCGAACGGCACGGCGACACTGTAGAATTCTTCCGCGGTGTCGGCCCAGAAGGCACCCTTGCCCGGCTTCTTGATCAGCGCCGTGATGGCGGCGGTAGCGTTGTCGAGCGCCTGCACGCCAGCCGGCGGCACCAGCCATTTGTTCTGTTCGTCCAACAACGCCAGCGAACCGGTCTGGCCGATGCGGAACCGCTTGAGGTTTTCGAATTGCGCATTCTGCGCATCGGTGTAATCGAATCCTACATACAGCACCGCAATGATCTTGCCGCTGGTGTCGCGTACAGGGGTGTACTGCGACATGTAGAAACGTCCGAAAAGCAAGGCTCGGCCGATATAGCTCTGGCCGCTGATCACCGGGCCATAAGCCGGGCCGGCACGGTCGAGCACAGTGCCGATGGCCCTTGTCCCGTCCTGCTTGCTGACCGATGTACTGACGCGGATGAAATCGTCACCGCTGCGCACGAATATCGTGGCTACCCCGGCGGTCATCGCCTTGAACTCATCAACTTCCTTGAAGTTGTTGTTCAGCACTTCATTGCCCAGGCTCAAGCCAGGAGTCTGCACGCCCGCCACCGTCACCGGCTGGTCCGGGTGCACGCTCAAGCCTGCGCTGAAACGCTTCTCGAACAGCCCCGCCAGCCGCTGCGTGCTTTCGCGCAACGTACTGTGGAACGTATTGAGCTGGTCGGCCATCAGGCGCGCTTCGCTGGCCAAGTGCTCTTCACGGGTGGAAAGGTTTGCGGCGTCCAGCGAACGCAAGGCAAAGACGGTACTGCCGGAGATCACGACCGCCAATATCACGGCGAGGGCAAGGCCTAGCTGCGAGGCGATCCGGGCACGGGGTTGAGACATGACGGCTCCTGGCCGAGAGACCGGATCGTCCTGATCACGTCGCACGCTCGGCATTTTGATTCGATGAGGATTGAATGGGCCCTTTCTGAACGAAGGTTCTATGTTCACGGAGTCGGCCAGGATGCCGAATACTTGAGCGCCTTGGAGGGAATAATACCAAGTGGCTAGCACGGCACCTTCATCGTTTCAGCCCAGGCGTTCGACCTCGGGTAGCTGCATGGCCTTGACCTCGCCCTGAAGAAAGTCGCTGAGCCTGCGCAGACGTTCCCCTCCGGGCCGGGTTTTCGGCCAGACCAAATAATAATGCTCGCCGCTGGCAACGGCCGTCGGCCACGGCAGGCTCAAGCGTCCCTGGGCCACATCCTCGGCGACCATCAACAAATCCCCCATGGACACACCGTAGCCACGCGCGGCCGCGATCATGCCCAGCTCCAACGTATCGAACACCTGCCCGCCCCTGAGCGAGACCTTGTCCGACAAGCCCATGCGCTGCAACCAATTGCGCCAGTCCCGGCGATCCGGAGTGGGGTGCAACAGCTCGGCCTTGGCCAATCGCGCCGCATCCCAAGGCTGATCATTGAGCAAATTCGGAGCGCCTACCGGGATCAATTCCTCGGGGAACAGCAAGCTGGCCTCCCAATCCGCAGGAAAATGCCCATTGCCCAGCAGTACCGCGCAGTCGAAGGGCTCGGTGTTGAAATCCACCGAATCGACGTCCATCCAGGCGCTCGTCAGTTGCACTTCGTTGCCGGGTTGCAAATGACGGAAGCGGCTCAGGCGCGCCAGCAGCCAGCGCATGGTCAGGGTCGACGGCGCCTTCATCCGCAGGATGCCGTCCTCGCCATGCAACGTGTGGCAGGCCCGCTCCAGCGCCATGAACCCTTCCCGCACGCCCGGCAACAGCAGGCGCGCCGCCTCGGTCAGTTGCAGGTTGCGCCCGCTGCGCTGGAACAGCCGACAGGCAAAGTGATCTTCCAACGTGCGGATGTGCCGGCTGACGGCGCTCTGGGTGATCGAGAGCTCCTCGGCGGCGCGGGTGAACGAGCTGTAGCGCGCGGCGGCCTCGAATGCCCGTAGCGCATAAAGCGGAGGAAGACGACGAGACATTGCAAAAGCTCCAAGACGCGGTTTGCAAACCCTACCAGAAACCCGTCAAGCATGAGTTTTAATCATGCCAGCGATCTTTTTTATCCTTTTGTGCAATCTGCCGGGAGGGCCGAGAATCGTCGCTCTACTGCCTTGTTTGAACATGGAGCGTGATGATCATGCAGCATCCTGCGCGTACCGAACTCTGGGCCATCCTGCGGCTGGCTGGGCCGTTGATTGCTTCGCAGTTGGCGCACATGTTGATGGTGCTGACCGACACCCTGATGATGGCTCGCCTGAGCCCCGAGGCCTTGGCGGGCGGCGGGCTTGGGGCGGCGACCTATTCGTTCGTGTCGATTTTCTGCATCGGCGTGATCGCGGCGGTGGGCACCTTGGTAGCGATCCGCCAGGGCGCCGGCGACATCGAAGGCGCCACCCGGCTGACCCAAGCCGGATTATGGCTGGCCTGGTTGATGGCGCTGGTGGCCGGCCTGCTGCTGTGGAATCTCAAGCCGGTGCTGCTGATGTTCGGCCAGACCGAAACCAACGTGCTTTCCGCCGGGCAGTTTCTGCTGGCACTGCCGTTCGCGCTGCCCGGTTATTTGAGCTTCATGGCGCTGCGTGGCTTTACCAGCGCCATCGGGCGGGCCACGCCGGTGATGGTGATCAGCCTCGGCGGCACGGTGGCCAACTTCCTGCTCAACTATGCGCTCATCACCGGCATGTTCGGCCTGCCAAAGCTCGGCCTGATGGGAATCGGCCTGGTCACGGCCATCGTCGCCAACTGCATGGCACTGGCGCTGGCCTGGCACATTCATCGGCACCCGGCCTATCGTGCCTACCCATTGCTTGCCGGGCTGTCGCGGCCCAACCGCCAATACCTCAAGGAGCTGTGGCGCCTGGGCCTGCCGATTGGCGGCACTTACGCAGTGGAAGTCGGTCTGTTCGCGTTCGCTGCCCTGTGCATGGGCACCATGGGCAGCACGCCGCTGGCGGCGCACCAGATCGCCCTGCAGATCGTCTCGGTGGCCTTCATGGTTCCGGCGGGCATGTCCTACGCCATCACCATGCGCATCGGCCAGCATTACGGTGCCGGGCAATTGCTCATGGCGCGCCTGGCCGGGAGGGTCGGGATCGGCTTTGGCGCGGCCGCCATGCTGGCGTTTGCCATGGTGTTCTGGCTGCTGCCGAATCAGTTGATCGGCCTGTTCCTGGACCATGAAGACCCGGCGTTCCGCCCGGTCATCGAGCTGGCGGTGAGCCTGTTGGCCGTGGCGGCGTGGTTCGAGCTGTTCGACGGTACGCAAACCATTGCCATGGGCTGCATCCGCGGACTGAAGGACGCCAAGACCACCTTTCTGGTCGGCCTGGGCTGCTACTGGCTGATCGGCGCGCCGGCGGCGTGGTGGATGGCTTTCCAATTGCACTGGGGCCCAACCGGCGTCTGGTGGGGCCTGGCGCTGGGGCTGGCCTGCGCGGCGGTGAGCCTGACGTTGGCATTTGAGTGGAAGATGAAGCGGATGATTCTCAGCGAGCCGGGGCAGCGCAGCTTCGAAGCGATCCAGGCCAAATGAACTCGCTCCCACCGGGTTTGTGTCAGCTGATTTCCAGCATCGATTGCTGGTCACCCTCGAACGTCAGGTATTCCACCAACTCCACCAGCGGCAACGGCTTGCTGATCAGGAACCCCTGCACCTGATCGCATCCGAAACCGCGCAGCAAGTCCAACTGCTCGCGGGTCTCGACGCCTTCGGCCACCACTTCGAGGTTGAGGTTATGGGCCAGGTTGATCATCGCGTGCACCAGCTTGCGGTTCTCCTCACGCTGTTCCATGCCGCCGACGAAGCTCTTGTCGATCTTGAGCAGCGCAATCGGCAGGCTGTTGAGATGCACGAACGAAGAGAACCCGGTGCCGAAATCGTCCAGGGAAAACCGCACCCCCAGGCGTCCCAGGGCATCCATGGTCTGCTTGACCAGTTCGCTGCGACGCATGACGGCAGTTTCGGTGAGTTCGAATTCCAGCCACTGGGCTTCGACGCCGCGTTCGGCAATCAGTCGACTCAGGGTCGGCAGCAGTTGGCTGTCCTGGAACTGCCGGAACGACAGGTTGATCGCCATGTGCAGCGGCGCCAGCCCGCGCTCGCGCAGGGCCTGCATATCGCGCAGGGCACGGGAGATCACCCAGTAGCCCAACGGCACGATGAGGCCACTTTGCTCGGCCAGCGGCACGAACTCACTCGGCGGCAACAACCCGCGCTCGCCATGACGCCAGCGCACCAGGGCTTCGAGGCCGACAATCGTGCCATCGGCCAGGTTCAGCCGAGGCTGGTAATGCAATTCCAGTTCATCACGACGCAATGCCCGTCGCAGCTCGCTTTCCAGGTCGGCGAGGCTGCGGGCATTGCGGTTGATGCGCTCATTGAAGATGTGAAAGGTGCAGCCTTGGGTGCTCTTGGCCTGCTGCATGGCAATATGGGCATGCCACATCAAGGGGTCCGCGCCGGCCTGCGCCCGGGCGTGGGCAATGCCCAGGCTGCAACCGATCAACAGGCTTTCACCGTCCACCCAGTAGGGTTCGGCCATGGCTTCGGTGATGCGTTCGGCCATCCACTCCGCTCGTTGGGGCGCGCGGCGGGTGTCGATCAACAGGGCGAACTCGTCGCTCCCCAGCCGGGCCAACTGATCGCCGGCCTCCAGCGCGCCCTTGAGCCGCGAGACCACTTGGAGAATCAAACGATCGCCGGCCTGGTGGCCGAGGGCGTCATTGGCGTGGCGGAAATTGTCGAGATCCAGGTGACCGAGGGCCAGGCCACGGCCTTCGTTTTCAGCCAGGCGCGCCGCCAGCAAGGTCTGGAAGCCCTGCCGGTTGGCGATGCCGGTCAAAGGGTCCTGCTCGGCGAGCCGTTGCAGGGTGTTTTCCAGCACCCCTCGCTCGCGCACGTGGCGCAGGCAACGGCGCAGCGTCGCCTCGTCGAGGGTGTCGCGCACCAGCCAGTCGCTGACGCCATCCGGGGACGCCGCAGGCTCGTGCTCAAGCAACAGAACCGTCGGCAGACGACAACGTCCCGGCCCCGGCTGCAGGGTAGCAACGGTCAGCAGCACCGCGTTGCGGTTGTCCTCGAACAGGCTGCTGACCGAGTCCCAGCTCGGGGCACTGATCAACACGACCGAGGGCCCCAAGGGCGCCAGGCACTCGCGCAGTATCGCTGACCACTCAGGCGTTTCGGCCAACAACAGCAAACGCAAGGGTTCGACAGGCGTAGACAAGCTGACTCCCTAGACTCTGCAAGGTGGTAGGCGCGGGGCATTATGACGCGCCAATGGTCAATCACCAATGCCAATGGTTCTCAAACACCCACTTTTGAGGGTTTATTCACCCAAAAACGAACGTTAGACCTAAATTCTGTCCGCATCCTGAGGGAAAGTCACAAAAGCGGCAATTGCAATGATGTGCCGCGTCACAAGTCGGACAGGCCAGCACAATTCTCAGAGCCTGTTAAAATGCCGGCCCATTTCGCAAACGACTCCCTGAACCCTGTCATGTCCCGACTCAATCCCCGGCAGCAAGAAGCCGTGAACTATGTCGGCGGCCCTCTTTTGGTGCTCGCCGGTGCAGGCTCCGGCAAGACCAGCGTGATCACCCGCAAGATCGCGCATTTGATCCAGAACTGCGGCATCCGCGCCCAATACATCGTCGCCATGACCTTCACCAACAAGGCCGCCCGGGAAATGAAAGAGCGGGTCGGTGGCCTGTTGCGCGCTGGCGAAGGCCGCGGCCTGACGGTCTGCACCTTTCACAACCTGGGCCTGAACATCATCCGCAAGGAACACGCGCGGCTGGGCTACAAACCGGGCTTCTCGATTTTCGACGAGACCGACGTCAAGGCCCTGATGACCGACATCATGCAGAAGGAGTACTCGGGCGACGACGGCGTGGATGAGATCAAGAACATGATCGGCGCCTGGAAAAACGACCTGATCCTGCCGCCCGAGGCCCTGGAAAACGCCCGCAACCCCAAAGAACAGACCGCCGCCATCGTCTATGCCCACTACCAGCGCACGCTCAAGGCGTTCAACGCGGTGGACTTCGACGACCTGATCCTGTTGCCGGTCAAGCTGTTCCAGGACCACGCCGACATCCTCGAGAAATGGCAGAACAAGGTCCGCTACCTGCTCGTGGACGAATACCAGGACACCAACGCCAGCCAGTATCTGCTGGTGAAGTTGCTGATCGGCAAACGCAACCAGTTCACCGTGGTGGGCGACGATGACCAGTCGATCTACGCGTGGCGCGGCGCACGGCCGGAAAACCTCATGTTGCTCAAGGAAGACTATCCCTCGCTCAAAGTGGTGATGCTGGAGCAGAACTACCGCTCCACCAGTCGCATCCTGCGCTGCGCCAACGTGCTGATTTCCAACAACCCCCACGAGTTCGAAAAGCAACTGTGGAGCGAAATGGGGCACGGCGATGAAATCCGCGTGATCCGTTGCCGCAACGAAGACGCCGAAGCCGAGCGCGTGGCCATGGAAATCCTCAGCCTGCACCTGCGCACCGACCGGCCGTACAGCGACTTTGCGATCCTGTACCGCGGCAACTACCAGGCCAAGCTGATCGAGCTGAAATTGCAGCATCACCAGGTTCCCTATCGCCTGTCGGGGGGCAACAGCTTTTTCGGTCGCCAGGAAGTGAAGGACCTGATGGCCTACTTCCGCCTGATCGTGAACCCGGACGACGACAACGCCTTCCTGCGGGTGATCAACGTGCCGCGCCGGGAAATCGGTTCGACCACGCTTGAAAAACTCGGCAACTACGCCACCGAGCGCAAGATCTCGATGTACGCCGCCACCGACGAAATCGGCCTGGGCGAGCACCTGGACAGCCGCTTCACCGACCGCCTGGCGCGCTTCAAGCGTTTCATGGACAAGGTCCGCGAGCAGTGCGCCGGGGAAGATCCGATCTCGGCGCTGCGCAGCATGGTCATGGACATCGACTACGAGAACTGGCTGCGCACCAACAGCTCCAGCGACAAGGCCGCCGACTACCGCATGAGCAACGTCTGGTTCCTGATCGAGGCGTTGAAGAACACCCTGGAAAAAGACGAAGACGGCGACATGACCGTCGAGGACGCCATCGGCAAGCTCGTGTTGCGGGACATGCTCGAACGCCAACAGGAAGAGGAAGAAGGCGCCGAGGGCGTGCAGATGATGACGCTGCATGCCTCCAAGGGCCTGGAATTTCCCTACGTGTTCATCATGGGCATGGAAGAAGAAATCCTGCCGCACCGCTCCAGCATCGAGGCCGACACCATCGAAGAAGAACGGCGCCTGGCCTATGTCGGCATTACCCGGGCACGCCAGACGCTGGCCTTCACCTTCGCCGCCAAGCGCAAGCAATACGGCGAGGTGATCGACTGCGCCCCGAGCCGCTTCCTCGATGAGCTGCCGCCGGACGACCTGGCGTGGGAAGGCAACGACGACACGCCGACGGAAGTCAAAGCCGTTCGCGGCAACAATGCCCTGGCGGATATACGCGCGATGTTGAAGCGTTAGACTATTTTTCACCTATTCCAGGCGCTGAACGCGTCATCAGAGGAGGCTTCATGGAAGCCCTGCACCAGAAAATCCGCGAGCTAGGCATCGTGCTGTCCGACCAGGTCCTGAAGGTCGATGCGTTTCTCAACCACCAGATCGACCCGCAGTTGATGAAGCTGATCGGCGATGAGTTTGCCGCGCTGTTCAAGGATTCGGGCATCACCAAGATCGTCACCATCGAAGCCTCGGGCATTGCCCCGGCGATCATGACCGGGCTGAACCTTGGCGTGCCGGTGATCTTCGCTCGCAAGCAACAGTCCCTGACCCTGACGGAAAACCTGCTGACGGCCACCGTATATTCGTTCACCAAGAAGACCGAAAGCACCGTTGCCATCAGCCCGCGTCACCTGACCAGCAGTGATCGGGTATTGATCATTGATGACTTCCTGGCCAACGGCAAAGCCTCCCAGGCGCTGATCTCCATCATCAAGCAGGCCGGCGCCACCGTTGCCGGGCTGGGGATCGTGATCGAGAAGTCGTTCCAGGGCGGCCGCGCGGAGCTGGACGCCCAAGGCTATCGCGTCGAGTCGCTGGCTCGGGTGAAGTCGTTGGCGGGTGGGGTCGTGACCTTTATCGACTGATCCCCCGTTCAACCCTGGGGGAGTTGCGGGCCGCTAAGGTGCAGTCGCCTTGAGTCCCGCCAGCAGCAGCCGCTGGTACAACTCCTCCTTCAGCCCTTCCGGGGTCGTCAACTGCATCCGCTCCAGATGCCCGGCAAACTCCCAGGGCTCCGGCGCATCCAGCGCGGCTTTGCCCAGTTCCAGAATCTCGGTGAGCTTGAACTTGCTCTTGAGCCAGTTCAGCGCCCGCAACAAGTCCCGCTCGACCCCATCGAAATCGCAGCCCAGCGGATATTCGGGAAACAGGTTCGGATGCCGTGCCTGGATCGCCTGCAAACGCTCCGATGTATTGTCGGCAAAGCGTGGATCGAGACGAAAATCCTTCGGCAGCTTGCCAGCATTTTGCGCTTGCTCGATCAGCCCGGGCTGGAAGCGCGAGTCGCTGATATTCAGCAACGCCTCGATCACCGCGGCGTCGGTCTTGCCCCGCAGGTCGGCGATGCCGTACTCGGTTACCACGATGTCGCGCAGGTGCCGGGGAATCGTGCAGTGCCCGTAGTCCCAGACAATATTGGAACTGACCACCCCTCCTGACTCTCGCCAACTGCGCAACAGCAGGATCGAGCGCGCTCCTTCCAGCGCATGCCCCTGGGCAACGAAGTTGTACTGCCCGCCCACGCCGCTGAGTACCCGCCCATCTTCCAATTGATCGGCCACCCCGGCACCCATCAAGGTCATGGTGAAGACGGTGTTGATGAAGCGTGCATCGATGCGCTGCAAGCGCTTGAGCTGCTCCTGGCCGTACAACTCGTTGATATAGCTGATGCGCGTCATGTTGAATTCACGCAGACGGCTCTGCGGCAGCTCCCGCAGACGCTCGTAGAAACTGCTCGGACCGAGGAAGAACCCACCGTGTATGCAAATGCCGTCGGGTTGCGCCGCCTCGTCGAGTGTCCCGGCGTTGGCCTGCGCCTGGGTCGGCTCGTCGGGATAGACCTTGCGCCGGATGATCCCGGCCTCCGCCAGCACCAGCAAACCGTTGACGAACATCTCACTGCATCCATACAGCCCCTTGGCGAATGGCTCGACGCCGCCCTCACGCTCGATCAACTGCGCCCACTGGCTGAGGTTCACATCTGCCAGCAGGGCCTGGTAACCGGCGTTATCGGCTTGGCGCGCCAGCAGTGCCGCCGTCAATGCGTCGCCCATGGAGCCGATGCCGATCTGCAACGTACCGCCGTCGCGCACCAAGGTACTGGCGTGCAGGCCGATCAGGTGGTCCTGGATACCCACCGGCATGTTCGGTGTGGAGAACAGCGTGTGGCTGTCCTTTTCGTCGATCAGCAAGTCGAAGTCGTCGATGCCTATTTCCGCATCCCCAGGCATATAGGGCAAATCGCTATGGACCTGGCCAACCATGAGAATCGTTTCCCCCGCCTCGCGCCGCTTGGCAATCATCGGCAACAGATCCAGGGTAATGTCCGGGTTGCAGCTCAGGCTCAAGCGATCCGGATGCTCGGGATCGCTCGCCACCAGTTGGGCGATCAGGTTCAGGCCGGCCCCGTTGATGTCCCGGGCCGCGTGGCTGTAGTTGCTGCTGACATAGTCCTGCTGGGCGGACGCGCTGTGCAGAAGGCTGCCGGGCTGCATGAAGAATTGTTGGACGCGTATATTGGCCGGCAGGCTGTCGCGCTGCAGGTCGGCGAGGTAATCGAGTTCGGGATAATCGCCGAAGACCCGTTCGACGAAGGGTTCGAGGAAGCGCTTCTGCAACCCATCGCCCAGGCTCGGTCGGCCCAGGCTCAGCGCCGTGTAGAGGGTCAGTTGTCGCTCGGGCAGTTGCGCGATGCGCCGGTACAGCGCGTTGGCGAACAAGTTGGGCTTGCCCAGCCCCAGGGGCATGCCGAGGTGGATATGCGTGGGCAGGCGCTCAAGCACATCATCCACCGCCTGTTCGATTGAACACAACTGCACCATCCGACCCTCCGGGACATTCCATGAATGTGGGTTGGACCGAGCTTGCCGGGTCTTGGTTGCGATGAACAGTCCTGAAAAATCCCAGGCGCAAAAAAGCCGCTCGTAAGCGGCTTTTTTGTGAGCGATGCGGGCGTATTACAGGCCAGACATCTCTTTGATGGCGCCTTTGAGCTCTTCATCGGAGCAATCGGCGCAGGTGCCTTTCGGCGGCATGGCGTTAACGCCGGTGATGGCCTTGGCCAGGATGCCGTCGAGACCACCTTGATGGTCGGCGCGTTCTTTCCAGGCTGCCTTGTCGCCAATTTTTGGAGCGCCCAGCAAGCCCGTGCCGTGGCAAGCATTGCAATGCTTGGCAATCACGTCTTTTGGCGCCTTGGCACCGCCAGCGCCGCCAGCCGCAGTGGCCACTTCCATTCCCTTGCATTCCTTGCCCTGGACGCAAACCTGGCCTACGGGTTCAAGGCGCTTGGCGATTTCATCGTTGGGCGCCGCTTGAGCGCTCGCAGCCCATAGGGCCAATACGGTTGCTGGTGCAGCCAGCATTTTCATAATTAGGTTCACGCGTACACCCTCAATGGTGGCTAGTCACGCCTGCGGCCACGGTTTGCAGGCGGGCGCAAGTATAGCGGTAAGCCTGTCACTTCGAAACAACCCCAAAGTCACAAGGGTCTTGTTTGTCATGACAGCCCAACAGGTGGGCGCCTATGCCGTGCGGGCCTGGCGCCTCTTGGTCTAGAAATTGGCCGGCGTGGCTGCGCTGATCAGTCGCGCCGGCACGTCGAACGGATTACGGAAACGGTGTGGCTTGGTGCTTTCGAAATAGTAGCTGTCGCCCGCCTCGAGCACGAAGGTTTCGGCACCGACGACCAATTCCAGCCGCCCTTCCACCAGGATTCCGGTTTCCTCGCCTTCATGGGTGAGCATCTCGTCACCGGTGTCGGCGCCAGGCGGATAGATTTCATTCAAAAACGCAATCGCCCGGCTCGGGTGCGCCCTGCCTACCAGTTTCATGGTCACGGCGCCGTCGGAGATGTCGATCAGTTCGTTGGCTTTGTAGACGATCTGGGTCGGTTTCTCCTGGAGGATTTCTTCGGAGAAAAACTCGACCATGGACATGGGAATCCCGCCAAGGACCTTGCGCAGCGAGCTGATCGAGGGGCTCACGCTGTTCTTCTCGATCATTGAAATGGTGCTGTTGGTGACGCCCGCGCGCTTGGCGAGTTCACGCTGGGAAAGGCCTTTGAGTTTACGAATGGATTGCAGTCGTTCACCGACGTCCAATGCTGGAGCCTCCAGGGAATCAGGTTGTGTGTAAAGTGAGCGTTATCATGGCGACAGCGTTCAGTATTTACAACACCTTGGCCCGAATCCTGTGCGGTGAAGCGACTTTCGGTAGGTCACGCTGGGTGTCAGCCCTCGGAATAGAGCCTTGGCACCCGCCGCAGGTTGCAGAAAATCTGGTAGGGAATCATGTCGGCAGCCTTCGCCACGTCACTGGCGAGGACATTCTTGCCCCACAGCTCCACGGTTGAGCCAAGCCCGGCTTGAGGAATATGGGTCAAGTCAACGGCCAGCATGTCCATCGATACCCGTCCGACCAGTTGGCTAGGCTGCCCGTCCACCATCACCGGCGTACCGTTGGGCGCCTGGCGCGGATAGCCGTCGGCGTACCCCATGGCAACCACACCGACTCGGGTCGGTTGCGCCGTGACAAAGCGCGCACCATAACCCACGGGCTCGCCGGCGGGAAGTTCACGCACGCTGATGATTTTCGATTCCAGCGTCATCACCGGTTGCAGGCGCGAAGCAACGGCATTCGCCTCCTCGAAAGGTGTCGCGCCGTACAACATGATGCCGGGCCGCACCCAGTCGCTGGGAATCTGCGGCCAGCCCAGCACTGCCGGCGAGTTGCGCAGACTGACCTCGGCCATCAAGCCCTGGCGGGCCTGCTCGAAGACCGCCAGTTGCTGAAGGCTGCTGGTGTCGTGCAGTTCATCGGCACGGGCGAAGTGGCTCATCAATACAATCTTCGCCACCTTGCCACTGGCCAGCAGGCGCCGATACGCCGGCTGGAAATCGTTCGGGTGCAATCCAACCCGATGCATGCCCGAATCGAGCTTGAGCCAGACCGTGATCGGCTTGCTTAGCGTCGCGCGTTCGATCGCTTCGAGTTGCCATAATGCATGCACCACGCACCACAAATCATGCTCGACGATCAAGGCAAGCTCATCGGCCTCGAAAAACCCTTCCAGCAGCAGGATGGGCCCGCGAATCCCACCGGCCCGAAGCTCCAGGGCCTCTTCGATGCACGCCACCGCGAAGCCGTCCGCCATATCTTGCAAGGCTTCGGCGCAGCGCACCGCGCCGTGCCCATAGGCGTCGGCCTTGATGACCGCAAGAGCCTTGGCCCCCGTAACTTCGCGGGCCAATTGATAGTTGTGACGCAGGGCTTGGAGATCGATCAGGGCACGGGCAGGACGCATGGCGGCAGGCTTCTAGGCAGTCATGAGTAAAAAAACCGGCGCGGGCTGACGGCTTCAACCATCAACAGCGCCGGGAGAGGGAGAGTTTCGCCAGCTTTCAGGGCAGCGCAGCCACGACGGACAGTTCCACCAGGATCTGCGGTTCGCACAACTTGGCCTCCACCGTGGCGCGCGCCGGGGCGACGCCCTTGGGCAGCCACTTGTCCCAGATTGCGTTCATGCCCGCGAAATGGGCATCGATGTCCTTCAGGTAGATGGTCACCGACAGCAAGCGTTGCTTGTCGGTCCCAGCCAGGTCCAGCAGGCGCTCGACATTGGCCAGAGCCTCGCGAGTCTGCTGCTCGACTCCGGCGCTCATGTCGTCGCCGACCTGTCCGGCCAGGTAAACGGTGCCGTTGTGCACGACAACCTGACTCATGCGGTCATTGGTGAGCTGGCGCTGGATTGCCATGTTTTGCGGACTCCTGGGGTTTGCTGCCATAACGGGAAATATCGAGGCCTTCGGCGCTGATCTGCGGCTTTTTCTTCGCCATCAGGTCCGCCAGCAGGCGACCGGAACCGCAAGCCATGGTCCAACCGAGGGTGCCGTGGCCGGTGTTCAGGAACAAATTCTTGAACGGGGTAGCACCCACGATGGGTGTGCCGTCCGGGGTGGTCGGGCGCAGGCCTGTCCAGAAACTGGCCTGGGCCAAGTCTCCGCCCCGAGGATAAAGGTCGTTGACGATCATCTCCAGGGTTTCGCGCCGACGCGGGTTCAGCGAGAGGTCAAAACCGGCAATTTCCGCCATGCCACCGACGCGAATACGGTTGTCGAAGCGGGTGATCGCAACCTTGTAGGTCTCGTCGAGAATGGTCGAGGTCGGTGCCATTGCCGGATCTGTGATCGGCACGGTCAGCGAGTAGCCCTTGAGCGGGTAAACCGGCGCGCGGATACCGAGGGGCTTGAGCAGTTGCGGCGAATAGCTGCCCAGGGCCAGGACATAACGGTCGGCCGTTTCCAGCTTGCCGTCGATCCACACGCCGTTGATACGGTCACCGGCGAAATCCAGGCGCTCGATGTTCTGGTCAAAGCGGAATTGCACGCCGAGCTTCACGGCCATTTCCGCCAGGCGAGTGGTGAACATCTGGCAGTCGCCGGTCTGGTCGTTGGGCAGGCGCAGCGCACCGGCGAGGATGTCGGTGACATTGGCCAAGGCCGGCTCGACGCGGGCGATGCCTTCGCGATCGAGGACTTCAAAGGGTACGCCGGACTCCTTCAACACGGCGATGTCCTTGGCCGCGCCATCGAGCTGGGCCTGGGTGCGGAACAGTTGGGTAGTGCCGAGGCTGCGGCCTTCGTAGGCAATGCCGGTTTCGGCGCGCAACTCGTCGAGGCAGTCACGGCTGTATTCGGACAGGCGAACCATGCGCTCCTTGTTGATCGCATAGCGGCTGGCGGTGCAATTGCGCAGCATCTGCGCCATCCACAGATATTGATCAATGTCGGCAGTGGCCTTGATCGCCAGCGGTGCGTGACGCTGCAGCAACCACTTGATGGCCTTGAGCGGCACACCCGGCGCGGCCCAAGGCGAGGCGTAACCTGGCGACACCTGCCCGGCGTTGGCGAAGCTGGTTTCCATGGCAGGCGCCGGCTGACGGTCGACCACCACCACTTCAAACCCGGCACGGGCCAGATAGTAAGCACTGACGGTACCGATGACGCCGCTACCCAAGACCAGAACGCGCATGTTGAAACCCTCATCGCGGATAACCGCTGACGTTTGTTATACAAAGCTTAGATGCGCGCAGTGTAAAAAAGATCAGCCAGTGCTTTTCACTATATAAACACCTATATTTGGCGAGAATTCTCGGCAAAAACCGTTTTCATGGAGGCGCATCACCTGTGCGTACCAATACCCAGACCAAACGCGAGCTGGACAAGATCGACCGCAACATCCTGCGCATCCTCCAGGCGGACGGGCGAATTTCCTTCACCGAGTTGGGGGAAAAGGTTGGCCTCTCCACGACGCCGTGCACCGAGCGGGTCCGACGCCTGGAGCGCGAAGGCATCATCATGGGCTACAACGCCCGGCTCAATCCGCAACACTTGAAGGGCAGCCTGCTGGTGTTCGTCGAGATCAGCCTCGACTACAAGTCCGGCGACACCTTCGAAGAATTCCGACGCGCAGTGCTGAAATTGCCTCACGTGCTGGAGTGTCACCTGGTGTCGGGGGATTTCGATTACCTGGTGAAGGCGCGGATTTCCGAGATGGCCTCGTACCGCAAGCTGCTGGGCGACATCCTGCTCAAATTGCCCCACGTGCGCGAGTCCAAGAGCTATATCGTGATGGAGGAAGTGAAGGAGAGCCTGAACCTGCCGATTCCGGATTGAGCCCGGCTCCAGGCCGCTAGACCAGCACCTGGCGGGTGCTGGCCATGTATTCATGAATCTGCTTCTCGACACGCGGATGGATCAACTCCACCGGACGTCGACCATTGGGGCACGGCAGGGTCGCCGTCGTACCAAACAGCCTGCAGATCAGCGGCCGCTCGTCATACACCGTGCAACCGTTCGGCCCCAAGTGCACACAGTCGAGCGCCTCCATGGCGGCATCTTGCTCGGCGCGGGTCTTGCGCGGCAGGCGCGCCATCTCCTCCGGCGAGGTGGTCACCGGACCGCAGCAGTCGTGACAGCCCGGCACGCACTCAAACGTAGGAATCTGCTGACGCAGCGTGCGGATTTTTTGACTGTTGCAGCTCATCGAGGCGGTTACCGGGTCTGGACAGGCTTGGATTGTGCCTTAAAAGCCGCAGGCCAGACACCGCCAGCCGACCAGTGTTGCCGACGGAGGAAAGCACGGCTTATGCTCCGTAAAATTTCTCAAACACAACAATCAGGATTACGCACATGAACGCCCGTGTTCAGCAACCTGTCCCGAGCCACGCGCACGCCGCCTCTTATTACGCCGCCAGCAGCCTGCCGCAGCCGGACCATCCGGTGTTGCAGGGCGAACTGGTCGCGGACGTCTGCGTGGTGGGCGGCGGGTTCTCCGGGTTGAACACGGCCATCGAACTGGCCGAGCGCGGGATGAGCGTGGCACTGCTGGAAGCGCACAGGATCGGCTGGGGCGCCAGCGGGCGCAACGGCGGCCAGTTGATTCGCGGCGTTGGCCACGGCCTCGACCAGTTCGCGTCTGTCGTCGGCACCGACGGTGTTCGTCAGATGAAACTGATGGGGCTCGAGGCGGTGGAAATCGTCCGGCAGCGAGTCGAGCGTTTTCAGATTTCCTGCGACCTGACCTGGGGTTACTGCGACCTCGCCAACAAACCTGGCGACCTCGAGGGCTTTGCCGAAGACGCCGAAGAGCTGCGCAGCCTGGGTTATCGCCATACGACCCGGCTGCTGCAAGCTGACGAGATGCACAGCGTTGTCGGTTCGGATCGCTACGTCGGCGGGTTGATCGACATGGGCTCGGGCCATCTGCATCCGCTCAACCTGGCGCTGGGAGAAGCGGCGGCGGCCCAGCAACTGGGGGTTCGACTCTTCGAACGATCAGCCGTCACCCGCATCGACTATGGCCCTGAAGTGAAGGTGCATACCCAGCACGGCTCGGTCCGCGCCAAGACGCTGGTACTGGGCTGCAACGCCTACCTCAACGGCTTGAACCAGCAATTGAGCGGCAAAGTGCTGCCGGCCGGCAGCTACATCATCGCTACCGAGCCGTTGGGCGAAACTCAGGCACGTGCGCTATTACCGCAGAACATGGCGGTTTGTGATCAGCGGGTGGCGCTGGATTACTACCGGCTTTCAGCGGATCGCCGCTTGTTGTTCGGTGGGGCTTGTCATTATTCCGGGCGCGATCCGCAGGACATCGGCGCCTACATGCGTCCGAAAATGCTCAAGGTTTTCCCTCAGCTAGCGGACGTGAAGATCGACTATCAATGGGGCGGGATGATCGGCATCGGCGCCAATCGCCTGCCGCAGATCGGTCGCCTCAAAGACCAGCCGAACGTGTATTACGCCCAGGCCTACTCCGGCCATGGAGTAAACGCCACGCACCTGGCGGGCAAACTGTTGGCCGAAGCGATCAGTGGCCAGCAGGGAGGTGGCTTCGATTTGTTTGCCCAGGTCCCGCACATGACGTTCCCGGGCGGCAAGCATTTGCGCTCGCCACTCCTGGCATTGGGGATGTTGTGGCATCGGTTGAAAGAACTGGTGTGACTGTGGCGAGGGAGTTGGCTCCCGCGCCATAGGCTTCTATCGATTCAAAGTCGCCAGAACGGCTTCAGGCCTTCCGCCCGAGCCTGCTCCCGACTCAGCCCGATGTCACGCAACTGTTCGGTCGACAGGTCGAGCAAGGCTCTGCGTGTATGCAAACGATGCCAGAACAGTCCCCAGCGACTCAGGCCGGGCGGAGCATTGCGCAAGTCCCCGCTGCGCAGCTCCTTCGCCTGCCCAGCCGCCAGTTCCTGACTGTGTAACGTCAGCCGCACATCGCTCAAGCCGTTCATTTTGATCGCTCCTGTTTACTTGGGTAGCCAGAGCTTTCATGATGCGCGGACAGCCACAAGCAATACAGATTCAACCGATACCTTTTATAACCATACAGATTGGGCATTTTCGACACTGAATCGAAGTTTTGTGCCACAACTGTATGGGTTGTCGCTTTCCTACTTCATCGAGAATGCACCATGACTCTGTACGTGAATCTCGCCGAGCTGCTCGGCACCCGTATCGAACAGGGCTTCTACCGCCCCGGTGACCGGCTGCCGTCGGTGCGTGCCTTGAGCTCCGAACATGGGGTGAGCCTGAGCACGGTCCAGCAGGCTTATCGCATGCTGGAAGACAGCGGCCTGGCGACTCCGAAACCCAAGTCCGGATATTTCGTCCCGGTCAGCCGGGAACTGCCGGACCTGCCAGCGGTAGGCCGTCCAGCCCAGCGCCCGGTAGACATTTCCCAATGGGACCAGGTGCTCGAACTGATACGCGCCATACCGCGCAAGGACGTGGTGCAACTGGGCCGCGGCATGCCGGATATCCACTCGCCGACGATGAAACCCTTGCTGCGTAGCCTGGCGCAGATCAGCCGGCGACAAGACATGCCCGGCCTGTATTACGACAATATCTACGGCAATCTGGAACTGCGCGAACAGATCGCCCGGCTGTCGCTGGATTCCGGCTGCCAACTGGGCGCCAACGACCTGATCGTCACCACCGGGTGCCATGAAGCATTGTCCGTCAGCGTTCGCGCCACGTGCGAGCAAGGGGACATCGTCGCGGTGGACTCTCCCAGCTTCCACGGCGCCATGCAGACGCTCAAAGGCCTGGGCATGAAAGCCTTGGAAATCCCCACCGACCCACTCACCGGCATCAGCCTGGAAGCCTTGGAGCTGGCGTTGGAACAATGGCCGATCAAGGCCATACAGTTGACGCCTAGCTGCAACAACCCGCTGGGCTACATCATGCCCGAGGCCAACAAGCGCGCCTTGTTGACCTTGGCACAGCGTTTCGATGTGGCGATTATCGAAGACGATGTGTATGGCGAACTGGCTTACACCTACCCACGCCCACGCACGATAAAGTCCTTCGACGAAGACGGTCGCGTCCTGCTCTGCAGCTCTTTTTCCAAGACCCTGGCGCCGGGCTTGCGAGTGGGCTGGGTTGCACCCGGCCGCTATCTGGAACGGGTGCTGCACATGAAATACATCAGCACCGGATCCACCGCGCCGCAGCCCCAGATCGCCATTGCAGAATTTCTCAAGGCTGGCCATTTCGAGCCGCATTTGCGCAGGATGCGTGGGCAATACCAGCGAAATCGCGACGTAATGATCGACTGGGTGAGCCGATATTTTCCCCAGGGCACCCGCGCCAGTCGCCCCCGGGGCAGCTTCATGCTCTGGGTCGAACTGCCGGAAGGTTTCGATACGCTGAAGCTCAACCGCATGCTTCATGATCAAGGAGTACAGATCGCCGTCGGCAGTATTTTTTCGGCGTCAGGCAAGTACCGCAATTGCCTGCGCATGAACTACGCGGCCAAGCCAACGGCACAAATCGAGGATGCCGTGCGCAAAGTCGGCACAGCAGCCGGCAGACTGCTGGCGGACGTGCCCGATGGTCCCTGAGCGGTGCGCGCCCACACCCAAGGCACCGCGGAGCTCAGCCTTCCTGGCAAGCCACCTCGAGACGGTCGTAGGGTTCGGTTGAAGCGGGCAATTGGCGGGTGTCGAATTCCAGACGGCAGACTCGCTCATCGGCACGCGTCACGTTGAGCCGAACCACGTCGGGGGCGTCCTCCAGGTAGACCAGGCCAGCGTCGACTACCGTCGTCAGGTACTGCCCATCATGGTCATAGACGCCCAGGCCTTTCGCCACGGGCGTGCCTTCTTCGTTGCGCACGTACAGCATCAGACGGCGAACCATGCCGGCCTGGAAGTCGAGCCGCGGGACCGCGCCACGCGCCGCGCGCACTTCTTGGAACCCGTTAGGCACTTCGACGTTGCGCGGCAAGCTGACCGTGTCGATCTCAATGCGGCTCGCCTGGTAGGCCGGCAACGCGGCCGCCACTGCACGCCCCGCGCCGTCGGTCCAGACGGGCCCTTGGGAAGTGCCAATCTTGATTCCCGCGGAGTCGCCGACCTTGAGCAGACCAAACGTGTCGCGCAGCGGATACGGCGAAGGCGTAACACCCTCCTCATGCATCGCCAGCCCGCCGCGCAACGTCAGGTCATAATGACGCGCGCCAGCGCTGGTCTGGGCATATCCCAGCTCGGCGCTGGTGTAACGGGGCAAGGCGTTGAGCCTGGCATTGAGGTCGTTCCGGCCATCGGCGGAACGGTCTGCACCGATGCTGTAACCCAGGCTGTCACTGACCTGCTCGGTATAGCGCGCGCCCGTACGCAGCCCCCGTGAATCATCGTGACGAGCGGAAGTGCTCAGCCTTCGGTTACGCCCCAAGGGCACACCAACATTGGCGAACACACCGGTCCTGCCTGCCTGTTCAGCCCGGTCATGCTCGACACTCAATGAAAACGTCGCCCAATCGAATGCCCGTGACCATGCCGTACTGATGCGCGAGTTGCCGTTCCCGCCCGCGCCTTTGTAGCGAGTCAGCGATCCGCTGATTGCGCCCCACGACGAATCCGCCCGCCTCAGCGATAGACTCCAGTGATGGGTCGCCCGGGCAAACGGATCACCAACGGCAGGGTCGAGACTCGCCTCGGACAGATATCGAAACCCGGAACTGCGCTGGCCGGCCGTCAGTCCGACGGTTAGCCCGGCGCCCACCACGGTGTTGAGCCTAGCCTGCACTTCTTGGCCACGAGTGCCTGGCGCCGTGCGTGAACCTAGCTGTTGCAGGCCTAGTATTGTCGTTCGGGTCAATGCCTGGGAGATCCCCCAGCCCACGGACTGGTACCCTTCGGCCCCCATCCACCCTGCGCTTGTCTGGGTCTGCGGGCCCCATCGCCAATCCCGGCTGGCCGCAAAGAAAGCCGGCGTGTCACGCTCGCCCCCAGCGAACTGCCTGATCTTGCCTGCCGCCAACCCATAACTGGATACAGCCCCGAGCCTTGCCGGACGCACATCCGCGGCAGGCACATGAAAGTCGCGACGTTCGCCGTTCTCTTCAAACACGCTGACTTGCAGGTCCACCCGGTCACTGATCAACGGTAGATCGCGCAACGTGAACGGCCCCGCGGGCACCAGCGTGGTGTAAATCACTATTGCGCTCTGGCGGACCTCGACCCGGGCCGTCGAATAGGCCAGCCCGTGGACCAACGATCCAGCCCCCAACCCATCCCACCCGACGAAAGCGCATTTTCAGGAAAGATTTGCACACCCGTGAAAGGTCCCGTGGAAAACAACGGCGAACGCATATTCAACTGGCCCAGTTGAACATGCGCATCGAAGCGCTCCCACGTCTTGGAAGCCTGGGTGTACAACGTCTCGAAACGCGTTACGCCCTGGAACGATGTGTAGTTCTGGCGACTGCGGACCACCCAATCTCCCGCATTGAAGCCCAGTTCGGTGCCCACGCTGCGATAGGAGCTGGACTGGCCGGCAGCGGAGCCGGCAATGACCAGCGCGTCGTAGTTCAACACGCCGGCCACACCCCCCGAATCCCAGCTTCCACGGCTCTCGGCGGGTCTCAAGAGCCAGTCTGCGGGGACCACCAGATGCACAAGGTTTTGCCCAGGATCGAGCCGCACCTGAGCACCGGCCAACCCTTGGGTAACAGATACGCACTGCGAATCGCCAGCGCCGGGATACGCATTAAACGACGTGGCAATACCCGCGCGCTCAAGCAGGTTCGCATCGAGGCACAGCTGCCCTTCACTATCGAACCTCGCCATGACCTGCCCGGATGGAATGCCATTGACGCTCAAGGCGACACGATGGCGCCCAGCAGCAAAGCGTGCGGCGCGGCGAAAATATTCGGCGACATCCGGATCCACTCCCCGGGCCTGCAGCACCGAGCGGTCAAATTCAGCGGATGCTTGTGCCGAGGCCTCGGCCCGGGCAATCGACATCAAGACCAGGCTGCCGCCAAGCCGCCAAAGGACACCCAGGCGCATTATTGCAGGCTCAAGCGTGCGTCATGACTCGCCGCCGCAAACCCGTAGGTAGTGGCTGGGAACAGCCGCACATGGGTGCCCAGGCTCGAGGGGGTGGTGAACGTCAACGTTTCCCCAGGCAAAATATAGGTCCGCCCCAGATCAAGTGTCGTACCGCCTGGAATCAAACTCACTGATCTTGCCAGCCTGACGACGTAGGGGCTGGGATTGCTCACGCTGACCTGCCCGGTCTTGGCGCTCCAGACCAGTCGCGTCCAAGGCATTCGCTCAATCGCCAGGTGTGCCGGGCGAATAATGACCGGGATGTTCTGACGCACGCCCATGGAAATCTGTGCGCCACCAGCCGCGGGACGCGCCTTGATGCCTTCGAACACCACGCGCTTGAGCCGCTCCGTCTGCAAAGGAGCGCCACTGTGCAGGATAAAACGCACCTGCTGGCTCTGCCCGGGCTCGACCCGAGCCACAGGCGGATTGACCAGGAGCAACGGCTCCAAGTCCTCTGGAACATCCAAGACAGAGCTGTAAAGCAGCGCCGGTTGTTCATCGGTGTTCTTGATATTCAGAGTCGCCTCACCCTTGCCCTGATCGACAATCACTACCGGCGTTTCCGGGACCATTCCAGCGGCCTGGGCGCTGGAGGCTATAAATGGCAGGCACAACGCTGCCACCGTGTTCAATACCGGCAAGCAATTTCGCAAAAACATGGGAATCTCCAGAAGCACCGGCCGAGACATGCCTGGCATGTCTCGTCGGCAGCAAACCAACCCGCCGGAGCGCAGACTTTTCAGGTCATTGCAGGCCTTTCAACGCTCACGACGCTCCGTCACTTTTAGGCGTCAGAGGTAAAACACATCGAACGTGACCGAACCATCAAGATCGAACTCATCGGTAGTCGGCGGCAACTCGGAAGTGGCGCGGATGGCCGCGGCGACTTTCATCGGCAATGTATGAAGACGAGCAGGAGCAGGGCCGTTTGCCAAGCTTGAACCCCAGGAGTAAGTCGTCGGCGCATTGGTAATCAAACCATTGGTCGGAACACTCCAGCTCGGATTGGCCAGCGTTCGCGCCAGCAAGATCTGCGGGACACCATCAGCCCGCGGCAAGCCACTCAACAGACCGAAACCACCGATTCCAACCCCCTGGGTGCTGCCCAGGCCGTAATACAGTTCTTCGCCCGAACGACCATTGAATGCCAGACCGGGAACCTTGGATGCACCGCGATTATCGGTGACGGCAATCTCCACGGATGCCGGGGCGCTACAGGTGATTTGCAAGCTGATATCGCGCTGGGGAAGATCGTTCTGCCTGTCGGGCGCCAGGGTCGAAGAGAAAATCCGACCGAGATTGACATCGCTACCGCCAGCAAATGCCGGAATGCAGGATGTCGGGATAACGCGGCCTGTCACGTTCAAATCAACACTGGCCGCCTGGGCGATCAAGGGTGTAGAGGCAGCGGCCAAACAGCTGGCCAAGAGTAGTTTTTTCATAGTCACGTACCTGCAAAAGAGAAAGGGATGCAGCCATGCAATGGCAATCGGGGAAAGAGAACCAACCACCCGTCCAATGCCTGCGTATCGTTGCCCATCAGGTAGGATTTTTATGTAGGAAAAGACTTTGCAAGGAACTGGCTTTTTCAGCATGGCTTGTGGCCTTTCAACTTCTGTAGCAAGTTCCCACAGCCTGAGGCGTCGTATCCCGCAAACAGGATGAATCACAAAGCCATGCCATACTTCCTCGCAACGATCCGGGACGACTTGATTTGAGACCACATTCGACGCTGCCCTTTGCTCTGCTGCTTGCGACGCTTCTCTGCGGCTGTACGAGCCTGGACATTTCTCGCGAGCCCAGCCAGGCGTTGCCAGCGGAGCAATCGACATTCGGTCGCTCAGTCCAGGCCCAGGCCGCGCTTCACGAGGGTCGCTCAGGTTTTCGCCTGCTATCGGACAGCACCGAGGCCTTCACCGCCCGTGCCGAATTGATCCGCAATGCCCAGAGCAGCCTGGACTTGCAGTACTACATCGTCCACGACGGGATCAGCACGCGAATGCTGGTGGACGAGTTGCTCAAGGCCGCCGACCGGGGCGTGCGCGTGCGCATCCTGCTGGACGACACCACCAGCGACGGGCAAGAGCAGACCATCTCGACGCTCGCTGCCCACCCCAACATCCAGATCCGTCTGTTCAACCCTTTGCACCTTGGGCGCGCCACTGGCGTGACCCGCAGCCTCGGACGGCTCTTCAACCTGTCATTGCAACACCGCCGCATGCACAACAAGCTTTGGCTGGCGGACAACAGCATGGCGATCGTCGGGGGCCGAAACCTGGGTGATGAGTACTTCGATGCCGAACCCAACCTGAACTTCACCGACATCGACCTGCTCGGCGTCGGACCGGTGGCCGAGCAGTTGGGACATAGCTTCGACCAATACTGGAACAGCGCCCTGAGCAAGCCCATCGAACAATTCATGTCCCATCGGCCCGCCGCCCAAGAACTGGTCGAAAGCCGCTTGCGCCTGCAAGCGTCCCTGGAGCAGACGCACAAGGAAAACCAGGCGCTGTATCAACAGCTGACCACCTACAAGACCCAGCCACGCCTGGATACCTGGCGCAGTCAATTGATCTGGGCCTGGAACCAGGCGTTGTGGGATGCGCCGAGCAAAGTGCTGGCAAGGGATGAGCCTGATCCCCAATTGCTGCTGACGACGCAACTGGGGCCGGAGCTGAGCGGAGTGAGCGAGGAGTTGATCATGATCTCGGCCTACTTCGTTCCCGGCCAGCCGGGCCTGGTGTACCTGACCAGTCGCGCCGATGCCGGCGTATCGGTGAGCCTGCTGACCAACTCGCTCGAAGCCACTGACGTGCCTGCGGTGCACGGCGGCTATGCGCCGTATCGCAAGGCCCTGTTGCAGCACGGCGTGCGCCTGTTCGAACTTCGACGACAGCCGGGCGATGATGGCAGCAGCCCGCATCTGTTCTATAGCAAGTCCTACGGCGAGTCGGACTCCAGCCTGCACAGCAAGGCGATTATTTTCGACCGGCAAAAGTCCTTCATCGGCTCGTTCAATTTCGACCCGCGCTCGGTTCTGTGGAATACCGAGGTCGGTGTGCTGGTGGACAGCCCGGAGCTTGCCGACCAAGTGCGCGAGCTGGCCTTGCAGGGCATGGCGCCGACCCTGAGTTATCAGGCCCGGCTCAAAGACGGAAGGTTGGTCTGGACCACTGAAGACAACGGCAAGCTACACGACCTGGACCGTGAGCCTGGTAGCTGGTGGCGTCGGTTCAATGCCTGGTTCGCCACCACCATCGGGCTTGAGAGCATGCTTTAGACGGGCTGTGTCGCTCCGAAAGCCCCTTGTCGCAACAACAGGATCACCAACCCGAACGCCCCTGCCGCCATGAACAGGGGCAGCGCATGCCCGCTGATCCATTGGCTGCCCGCCCCCGCCAGCAAAGGACCGACCAGGCATCCAATCCCCCAAAGCTGAGCGATATGAGCATTGGCCCGCACCAGCGCATCGTCGCGATAACGCTCGCCGATCAGAATCAGCGACAGGGTGAACAGCCCTCCCGCGCTGGCGCCAAACAGTACCCACAGCGGCCAGATGAAGAGCGTGTCGATCAACAGGGGCACCGCCAGGCTGGACACCATCAAGACCACCGCGCAACCAGTGAACAACGACCGACGCGAAAGGCGATCGGCCAAGGCACCGATGGGCAGTTGCAGCAAGGCATCGCCAACCACCACCGTGCTGACCATCGCCAGCGCGACATCGGCGCCAAAGCCCTGGCGCAAGCAATAGACCGGCAGCAGTGTCAGGATCATGGCTTCGAATGCGGCGAACAACGACACGGCCCAGCCAATCGCCGGCAAGCCACGGCAGAATTCCCACAGATCCTTGAAAGTGACCGCGCTGGCTTCGCTGGTGGGCGCCCCGCTGCGGCCAAGCAACAGCAACGGCGAGACCAGTAGCAGGCCGACACCCACCCAGAAGCCATAGTCGTGATCGGTCCCCAATGCGCCCAGCAGCAACGGGCCGGACAATTGACTCAGGGCATAGCTGCTGCCATACAGCGCCACCAACCGACCGCGCCATTGTTCGATGACCAGTTGGTTGATCCAGCTCTCGCCAAGAATGAACACCAGCGTCAGGACCACGCCAATCACCAACCGCAGCAGCAACCACACCGGATAGCTGGGCAACAGCGCCAGCAACCCGATGGACAGCGCCCCACCCCAGAGGCACAGGCGCATCAACGCCGCCGTGCCGAAGTACGCCGCCAGCCGGCTCGAAACCTTGGCCCCGACCAGTACCCCGACCGCCGGCATGGCAGCCATCACGCCGATGGCGAACGAGCCGTAGCCCCAGCCCTCCAGGCGCAGCGACACCAGCGGCATGCTCACGCCCAGCGCCAGGCCGACACTCAGGACAGACGCCAACACGGCGAAATAAGTCGCCCAACGCATTTCCACGCTCCTGTGGATAGATTTCAAGCGTTGTACATAACAGTGTGGGAGCGGGCTTGCTCGCGAAAGGGGAATGCCAGTCAACAGAACCGTTGAATGTAAAACCGCCTTCGCGAGCAATCCCGCTCCCACAATGGTCTATCGGCAAGCCCCGGGTGAATCCGGAGCTGTCATTTCGTCATAGCTTGATCCAGGTCGCCTTCAGCTCGGTGTACTTGTCGAATGCATGCAACGACTTGTCCCGGCCGTTACCCGACTGCTTGAACCCACCGAACGGCGCGGTCATGTCGCCGCCGTCGTACTGGTTGACCCAGACGCTGCCGGCGCGCAGTGCCTTGGCGGTCAGGTGAGCCTTGGAAATGTCCTTGGTCCACACAGCGGCTGCCAGGCCATAAGGCGTGTCATTGGCGATCTGGATGGCCTCTTCGGCGCTGTCGAAGGCGATGACGGACAATACCGGGCCGAAAATCTCTTCCTGGGCAATTTTCATCGCGTTGCTCACGCCGTCGAAAATCGTCGGTTCGACATACGTACCGCCGGTTTCCTCGAGGATCCGCTTGCCGCCCGCCACCAGTTTGGCGCCATCGCTGTGACCAGCCTCGATATAGGACAGTACGGTATTCATCTGCTGGGTATCGACCAGGGCGCCGACATTGGTGGCTGGGTCCAGCGGGTTGCCGGGCTTCCAGCTCTTGAGCGCCTCGATCACCAGCGGCAGGAAGGTGTCCTTGATGGAACGCTCCACCAGCAGGCGCGAACCGGCGGTGCAGACTTCGCCTTGGTTGAAAGCGATGGCGCTGGCGGCGGATTCGGCGGCGGCTTGCAAGTCCGGGGCATCGGCAAATACGATGTTCGGGCTCTTGCCGCCGGCTTCCAGCCAGACGCGCTTCATGTTGGATTCACCGGAATAGACCATCAATTGCTTGGCGATCCGCGTAGAGCCGGTGAACACCAGCGTATCGACATCCATGTGCAAGGCCAGGGCCTTGCCAACGGTGTGGCCGTAGCCCGGCAGGACGTTCAGCACGCCTTTGGGAATGCCGGCCTCAATCGCCAGGGCAGCGATGCGGATCGCGGTCAACGGGGATTTTTCCGAAGGCTTCAGCACCACGGAGTTGCCCGTGGACAGAGCCGGGCCGAGCTTCCAGCAAGCCATCATCAGCGGGAAGTTCCACGGCACGATCGCGCCGACCACTCCGACGGGTTCGCGGGTCACCAAGCCCAACTGATCGTGCGGCGTAGCGGCCACTTCGTCGTAGATCTTGTCGATGGCTTCACCGCTCCAGCTCAGTGCCTGGGCGGCCCCGGGCACGTCGATATTCAGCGAGTCGCTGATGGGCTTGCCCATGTCGAGGGTTTCCAGCAGGGCAAGCTCCTCGGCGTTCTGCTTGAGCAGGCCGGCAAAGCGAATCATCGCAGCTTTGCGCTTGCTCGGCGCCAGGCGCGACCAGACGCCGGAATCGAAGGTGGAGCGGGCATTTTCGACGGCGCGCTGGGCGTCGGCCACGTCACAACTGGCGATCTTGCCCAGCTGGCGCCCATCGACCGGGCTGAGGCAATCAAAGGTTTCGCCGGACACCGCATCGGTGTATTCGCCGTTGATGAACGCGCGGCCTTCGATCTTCAGGTCGCGGGCACGCTGTTCCCAGTCGGCACGAGTCAGGGTGGTCATGCGAGTGTCCTCCTCTTATTGGGTAGGAACGCCGCGGCACCCGCAGCGCTCAAGAATTCTGCCCGGCCAGCCGGTTTTCGGCGCTGTTTTCGGCACGGAACATCCGCCACCCTAAACCAGCCGCCGGGGATGTTTCAATATATTTGACACAAGGCTGGCAAACGACCTTGCGATGTTCGTTTTAATAAACATAGACTCGACGCTTCCAAGCCATCACCGGAGATCAAGCGCATGAGCATCGAGGACATCGTCGATTTCGGCCAGGCCAACACCCCCGCCGATCGTTACCGCCCGGATCCGGCCAAGGTGCTCAAGGGGGATCCCGAACAAGCGGTGTTCAATCATTACAACAGCCCATGCGGCCAGATGAATGCCGGGGTCTGGGAAGGCGCCGTCGGCCAGTGGACGGTCAACTATACGGAGCACGAATACTGCGAAATCGTCCAGGGCGTCTCCGTGCTGCGCGACAGCGATGGCAATGCCAAGACGCTTCGGGCCGGCGATCGCTTTGTGATTCCCGCGGGATTCAAGGGCACCTGGGAGGTGCTGGAACCGTGCCGCAAGATCTACGTGGTGTTTGAAGCGAAAGCCTGAGTTGCACCGTAAAAGCCAGTGACACTTAATCAATGGTCATCTGGCGCAGCGACAACTAAAACGTTCCACAGGCACCACGCAAATTATCGTCGCAGCAGCACGCGCAGGACGCGCGGGCAACCCGAACGGTGAGTGCCTCAACTTTTGAATTATTAGCAAGGAGGCTAGAAATGCCTGATCGAAACGACGTCATTGTCACGCCCACACCTAACGATCAATGCGACATCGCCATCGCCCGGTACACCATCGGCCAAAAATGCACCCCTGAATTACTTGAAGAGGTTCGAGCCCTGGCCAACGGGGCCCCTGTTCGGGCTACCGGGCCCAAATACCCTACAAGCTGGGATCTTCGCCCGCGACGTATCAATCTTCAGACCGATGCCAACAGGATCATCATCGGCATCAAATGTGGTTGACCGCTAAACCAACAAAAAAGGGCCCGTATCTCACGATACGGGCCCTTTTTTGTAAGAGGGAAAAATCAATTACTTGATTTTGCCTTCCTTGTAGATCACGTGCTTGCGAACAACCGGATCATATTTCTTGATCTCGATTTTGTCCGGGGTAGTACGCTTGTTCTTGTCGGTAGTGTAGAAGTGACCAGTACCGGCGCTCGAGATCAAACGAATCAATTCACGCATGATTAGCTCCCTTAAACCTTGCCATCGCGACGAAGTTCGGCCAGCACGACACTGATGCCACGCTTGTCGATGATGCGCATGCCCTTGGCAGATACGCGCAGACGTACGAAACGTTTCTCTTCTTCAACCCAGAAGCGGTGATGCTGCAGGTTCGGCAGGAAACGACGACGGGTTTTGTTGTTTGCGTGGGAAATGTTATTCCCAGTCACCGGACCCTTACCGGTAACTTGACAGACTCTAGACATGCCTCAGCCCTCTAAACCTCATGCCCAACCCGGCATGGGTTGGCCGCTTAATCTCTCAGTCATTTGGCGCCAGGCGCCGCGTTTCTTTAAGGGTCTTACCGGCTACACCTACAGTGAAGGAACCGGGCCCCTAGAAAAGAGCGCTGCTTTATACCAGAAAGACCCAGGCACAACAACAGCCGGTGTGATTTGTCTTCGTTGTAAATCGTCGCCCAACAGCCCCAGGCGGCTGGCGCAAGGGTCGGCGACGCCCTTACCGCTCGTCGTGGCGCGCAGGTTTTTTCTGGTCGATGGCGAGTTCGCGCCCAGGACACCTTCTGCGAAGCGCAGGAAAGAGTGCCGGAAAATGCAAAAAGGGGATAGTCATTTGCAGGCGAGGCCACTAGGGTAGACCTTTTCCAGACTGCACTCGCAGATGGGCCTCCGACCTGCACAGGAAATCAAATCATGCGCCTCGCTGCCCTATCACTGTTGCTCGCCCCTCTGCTGATCAGCCCGCTGGCCCAGGCCGCCGCCCTGAGCGTATGTACCGAGGCCAGCCCGGAAGGGTTCGATGTCGTTCAATACAATTCACTGACCACCACCAATGCTTCGGCCGACGTGCTCATGAACCGCCTGGTGGACTTCGACACGGCCAGCGGCAAGGTGGTGCCGAGCCTGGCCGACAGTTGGGAGGTCTCGCCCGATGGCCTGACCTATGTCTTCAAGCTGCGTCCCCGGGTCAAGTTCCATCGCACCGACTATTTCACACCGCGCCGCGACCTGACCGCCGAAGACGTCAAGTTCAGCTTCGATCGCATGCTGGATCCGGCCAACCCTTGGCACAAGGTTGCGCAAAGTGGCTTCCCTCACGCCCAGTCCATGCAACTGCCGGCGCTGATTACCAAAATCGACGCGCTGGACCCTCTGACCGTGCGATTCACGCTGGGCCACGCCGATTCGACTTTCCTGGCCACATTGAGCATGGGTTTTGCCTCCATTTATTCAGCCGAGTACGCCGACCAATTGATGAAGGCCGGCAAGCCGGAACAACTCAACAACCAGCCCATCGGCACCGGCCCGTTCATTTTCAACCGCTTCCAGAAAGACGCCTCGATTCGCTACAAGGCCAACAACGAATACTTCGGCGGCAAGCCGCAGGTAGACCCTCTTATCTTTGCCATCACCCCGGACGCCAACGTTCGCCTGCAGAAACTGCGACGTAATGAATGCCAGATCGCATTGTCGCCCAAGCCACTGGACGTACAGGCTGCCAAGCAGGAGCCCACGCTGAAAGTGGAACAGACTGACGCTTTCATGACCGCTTTCCTGGCGATCAACAGCCAACACCCGCCCTTGGATAAACCGGAAGTCCGCCAAGCCATCAATCTTGCCTTCGACAAGGCCAGTTACCTCAAGACTGTTTTCGAAGGCACCGCCGAAGCGGCCAACGGTCCTTACCCACCGAACACATGGAGCTACGCCAGAAACCTGCCCGGCTATGCCCATGATCCGGCCAAGGCCCGGGACTTGCTCGCCAAGGCCGGTTTGAAGGAAGGCTTCAAGACCACAATCTGGACCCGCCCTTCCGGCAGCCTGCTCAACCCCAATCCAAGCCTGGGGGCACAGTTGCTGCAATCGGACCTGGCGGAAATCGGCATCCAGGCGGAAATCCGCGTGATCGAATGGGGCGAGCTGATCCGCCGCGCCAAGGCCGGCGAGCATGACCTGCTGTTCATGGGCTGGGCTGGGGATAACGGTGATCCGGACAATTTCCTCACCCCGCAATTTTCCTGCGCGGCGGTCAAGTCCGGCACCAACTTCGCCCGTTATTGCAACCCGGACCTGGACAAGCTGATCAGTGCAGGCAAGACCACCAGTGAACAAGGCGTGCGCACCAAACTCTACGAACAGGCCCAGGCGCAGATACAGCAGCAGGCCCTCTGGCTGCCGTTGGCGCACCCGACCGCCTTCGCGTTGACCCGCAAGGATGTGCAGGGTTATGCGGTGAGCCCGTTTGGGCGCCAGGATTATTCCAAGGTCAGTCTCAAATAACCCTGCCTGAAGCGCTCCCACAAGGATTCATATCGTCAGATCCGACCTCACATCCACCCATACTCCGCCATGGACAGCGGCTCCCCGTCACCGATGATGAAATGGTCGAGCACCCGCACATCGATCAGCTCCAGAGCCTCCTGGAGCCGCTCGGTGAGCACGCGGTCGGCTTGGCTCGGCTCGGTGTTGCCGGAAGGGTGGTTGTGGCACAGGATCACCGCGGCGGCGTTGTGGGCCAAGGCTCTCTTGACCACTTGGCGAGGATGGACGCTGGCGCTGTCGATCGAGCCGCGAAACAGCGCCTCGAAGGTCAGCACCTGATGCTTGGCATTGAGGAACAGGCAGCCAAACACCTCATGGGGTTCGTGGCGCAGCATTGATTTGAGATACTCACGAACCGCGAACGGGCTTTCCAGCGTGGTTCTTTCCCGGGCCCGCTCAGCCAAATGCCGACGACTCATTTCCTGGGCGGCTTGTAGCTGGGCAAATTTTGCCGGCCCGAGGCCCACATGGCTGCTGAAAGTGATCTGGTCCGCTTCCAGCAGCGCGCGCAGGCTGCCAAACTGGATCAAGAGTTGTCGCGCCAGATCCACCGCGCTTCTACCCGCCACGCCCGTGCGTAAAAAAATCGCCAGCAGTTCGGCGTCTGAAAGGCTCCCCGCCCCCGACGCCAACAACCTTTCCCGCGGCCGTTCGGCCACGGGCCAATCCCGAATACTCATGGCATCTCCCTGATAGTGGGCGCCGCTGTTCCGTAGCGGACGCTGTGATATCTTAGCCCATCTTTTTTGCAGGCGATTTTCACCCAGGCAGGCTGCTGCCGAGGGGTTCGTCTTGCACTGACCACTGAAATCGAAAGGCAGGCCTATGCAGCGGCTGTATCGGAAACGCATCGTTCTGGGCGTCGGCGGCGGCATTGCCGCCTACAAGAGCGCCGAGCTGGTTCGCAGGCTTATCGACCAGGGCGCGGAAGTGCGGGTCGTCATGACCCGTGGCGGCAGTGAGTTCATCACCCCGTTGACCATGCAAGCCCTGTCCGGACACCCGGTCCACCTGGATTTGCTCGACCCTGCGGCTGAAGCAGCCATGGGCCACATTGAACTGGCCAAGTGGGCCGACCTGGTGTTGATCGCCCCGGCCACGGCCGACCTGATCGCCCGCCTGGCCCAGGGTATCGCCGACGACCTGCTGACCACCCTGGTGCTCGCCACCGACGCCGTGGTTGCCGTCGCGCCGGCCATGAACCAGGCCATGTGGCGCGACCCGGCTACCCAGGCCAACCTGCAATTGCTGGAAAGCCGCGCCCTGAAAGTCTTCGGCCCAGCCTCCGGCAGCCAGGCCTGCGGCGATGTCGGCATGGGTCGCATGCTTGAGGCCACCGACCTGGCCCAGTGCGCCGCCGATTGCTTCAAGCGCGAGGCCCTGACGGGCAAGCACGTGCTGATCACCGCCGGGCCGACCCAGGAAAACATCGACCCGGTGCGCTACATCACCAACCACAGCTCCGGAAAAATGGGCTTCGCCCTCGCCGAAGCGGCCGTCGAGGCTGGCGCCCGAGTGACGCTGATCACCGGCCCGGTGCACCTGCCGACCCCAGACCGGGTCACGCGCATCGACGTGGTCAGCGCGCGGGACATGCTCGCGGCCTGCGAAGCGGCCATCCCGTGCGACCTGTTCATCGCCTCGGCTGCGGTAGCGGACTACCGACCTGAAGTCGTCGCCCCGCAAAAATTGAAGAAAGACCCTACAAGCGGCGACGGCCTGCTCCTGCAAATGGTGCGCAACCCGGACATCCTGGCCACCATCGCCACTCGTCCCGATCGTCCGTTCAGCGTGGGTTTCGCCGCCGAAACCGAACACTTGCTCGATTACGCGGCGCGCAAGCTCAAGGACAAGAACCTCGACTTGATTGTCGCCAACGACGTCGCCAACCCGAGCATCGGCTTCAACAGCGAAGAAAACGCCTGCAGCGTGATCGACCGCCAGTTGCACGCCACGCTTTTCGCCCAGACCAGCAAGGGCAAGATCGCCCGCCAACTGATCACTTTCATCGCCGAACGGCTGAACCAGGTTTAATTCCAATGCACGCGCTACAAGCCAAGATCCTCGACCCTCGCATCGGCAACGAATTTCCGCTGCCGCAATACGCTACACCGGGCTCCGCCGGTCTCGACCTGCGGGCGATGCTCAAGCAGGACACGGTGCTGGAACCGGGCCAGACCCTGCTGATTCCTACCGGCCTGTCGGTGTACATCGGCGACCCGGGCCTGGCCGCGCTGATCCTGCCGCGCTCGGGGCTTGGCCACAAGCACGGCATCGTGCTGGGCAACCTGGTAGGCCTGATCGATTCCGACTACCAGGGCGAACTGATGGTGTCGTGCTGGAACCGCGGCCAGACCGCTTTCAACATTGCCATCGGCGAGCGCATTGCCCAACTGGTGCTGGTGCCGGTGGTCCAGGCTCACTTCGAGCTGGTCCAGGAATTCGACGAAAGCCAGCGTGGCGCCGGCGGTTTCGGGCACTCCGGTAGCCATTGATGCGGCGTTTGCGGCCGGGCGCCCTGCCCGGCTGCTTTATTAAGCTTCTGTTTCAGGACTAAATATGCGTAACGGCTGCCGACGAGGTTTCCCACCCGGAATCAAGGTTTTAGACCGTTCAGACCGGGATAACGCTGTCTCATGGCACTTTCCCACCGCGAACTCTCTGCCAAAAACGTCGTCATACCCTTCAGCTTGAGCCTGCCGACGCCAAATGTCGGTGTGTCCAGTCACTTTCCTGAGTAGAGCGCCCCGCCCATGAACACCCCAGCCGCAATTGCCCCGATCTTTCCCGACAGCATCTTCCGCGCCTACGACATCCGTGGCGTCGTGCCGGAAACCCTGACGGCTGAAACTGCCTATTGGATTGGCCGCGCCATCGGCTCCCAGAGCCTGGCCCAGGGCGAACCGAACGTGAATGTTGGCCGCGATGGCCGCTTGTCCGGCCCGGAACTGGTCGAGCAACTGATCAAGGGCATCGCCGACAGCGGTTGCCATGTCAGTGATGTCGGCCTGGTGCCAACACCGGCGCTGTACTATGCCGCCAACGTGCTGGCCGGTAAATCTGGCGTGATGCTCACCGGCAGCCACAACCCGTCGAACTACAACGGTTTCAAGATCGTCATCGCCGGCGACACCCTCGCCAACGAGCAGATCCAGGCGCTGCACACCCGTCTCAAGACCAATGACTTGAGCAGCGGCAAGGGCACCGTGACCAAGGTCGACATCCTCCCGCGCTACAACGATGAGATCGTCAAGGACGTAAAACTCGCCCGCCGATTGAAAGTGGTGGTCGATTGCGGCAACGGCGCGGCCGGCGTGATCGCACCGCAATTGATTGAAGCCCTGAATTGCGAAGTCATCCCGCTGTTCTGCGAGGTCGACGGCAACTTCCCGAACCACCACCCGGACCCGGGCAAGCTGGAAAACCTGCAAGACCTGATCGCCAAGGTCAAGGAAACCAACGCCGACCTGGGCCTGGCCTTCGACGGCGACGGCGACCGCGTGGGCGTGGTGACCGAGACCGGCAGCGTCGTATTCCCGGACCGCCTGTTGATGCTGTTCGCCAAAGACGTAGTGGCGCGCAACCCCGATGCTGAGATCATTTTCGACGTGAAATGCACCCGTCGCCTGGTGCCGTTGATCAAGGAATACGGCGGTCGCCCGCTCATGTGGAAAACCGGCCACTCGTTGATCAAGAAAAAAATGAAACAGAGCGGCGCCCTGCTGGCCGGCGAAATGAGCGGCCACATCTTCTTCAAGGAACGCTGGTTCGGTTTTGATGACGGCATCTACAGCGCGGCACGCCTGCTGGAGATCCTCAGCAAGGAGCAATCCAGCGCGGAAGAGCTGTTCGCAACCTTCCCGAACGATATTTCTACGCCAGAAATCAATATCCATGTGACCGAAGAGAGCAAATTCAGCATCATTGATGCACTGCACGACGCCCAGTGGGGCGAAGGCGCCGAACTGACCACCATCGACGGTGTGCGGGTCGACTACCCACAAGGCTGGGGCCTGGTTCGCGCCTCCAACACCACACCGGTGCTGGTGCTGCGTTTCGAGGCCGACAACGAGGCCGAGCTGCAGCGCATCAAGGATGTTTTCCACACCCAACTCAAACGTGTTGCACCTGATCTCAAACTACCGTTTTGATTTTTGAATCACCACCGGAGCCCTGAATGACCCTCGAACGCGAAGCCGCCGCCAACACCGCCAAGGTCCTGTCCGAAGCGTTGCCTTACATCCGACGCTATGTCGGCAAGACACTGGTGATCAAGTACGGCGGCAACGCGATGGAAAGCGAGGAGCTGAAAACCGGCTTCGCCCGCGACATCGTTCTCATGAAAGCCGTGGGCATCAACCCGGTAGTAGTACACGGTGGTGGCCCGCAGATCGGCGACCTCCTCAAGCGGTTGTCGATCGAGAGCCACTTCATCGATGGCATGCGCGTCACCGACGCGCAGACCATGGACGTGGTGGAAATGGTCCTCGGCGGCCAGGTCAACAAGGACATCGTCAACCTGATCAACCGCCACGGCGGCAGCGCCATCGGCCTGACCGGCAAGGACGCCGAGCTGATCCGGGCGAAGAAGCTCACCGTCACCCGCCAGACTCCGGAGATGACCCAGCCGGAAATCATCGACATCGGTCACGTGGGCGAAGTGGTCGGCATCAACACCGACCTGCTGAACCTGCTGGTCAAGGGCGACTTCATCCCAGTCATCGCGCCAATTGGCGTGGGCGCCAACGGCGAGTCGTACAACATCAACGCCGACCTGGTGGCCGGCAAGGTCGCCGAGGCACTGAAGGCCGAAAAGCTGATGCTGCTGACCAACATTGCCGGCCTGATGGACAAGACCGGCAAGGTCCTGACCGGATTGTCGACCCAGCAAGTCGACGACCTTATCGCGGATGGCACGATCTACGGCGGCATGTTGCCGAAGATCCGTTGTGCGCTGGAAGCGGTCCAGGGCGGTGTCGGCAGCTCGCTGATCATCGATGGTCGCGTGCCGAATGCGATCCTGCTGGAGATCTTCACCGACACCGGCGTAGGTACCTTGATCAGCAATCGCAAGCGTCCTTAAGCGATACCGTTAAAAAAAGACCCCGCTCAATCTGGTTGAGCGGGGTCTTTTTTTACACTTTTGCAGATGCTCTTGTGGCAAGGGAGCTTGCTCCCTCGCCACAAGAGCCAATCAGCGGTTTTCTCAGACGCCGAACTGTGCCCGATAAGCCTCTACCGCCGGCAGATGCTGCTTGAGCTGCGGATCGTCGGCCAAGAATTCCAGCACCTGGTTCAGCGACACAATGCTGATCACCGGAATGCCGAAGTCACGCTCCACTTCCTGGATCGCCGACAGCTCGCCGTTGCCGCGCTCCTGGCGGTTCAGGGCGATCAGCACACCGGCAGCCTTGGCGCCTTCCTGGGAAGCGATGATCTGCATCACTTCGCGAATGGCGGTGCCCGCAGTGATCACGTCGTCGATGATCAATACTTCGCCGGTCAGCGGCGCGCCGACCAGGCTGCCGCCTTCGCCGTGGGCCTTGGCTTCCTTGCGGTTGAAGCACCAGGGCAGGTCGCGGCCGTGGTGTTCGGCCAGGGCGACAGCGGTGGTGGCGGCCAGCGGGATGCCTTTGTAGGCCGGGCCGAACAATACGTCGAACGAGATGCCGCTCTCGACGATGGCTGCGGCATAGAAACGGCCCAACTGCGCCAGGGCGGTTCCACTGTTGAACAAGCCCGCATTGAAGAAGTACGGGCTGGTGCGCCCGGACTTGAGGGTGAATTCACCGAAGCGCAAAACGCCGCGATCGATGGCAAAGCGAATGAAATCGCGCTGATACGCCTGCATGAAAAAAGCCTCAAATACCGCGGATTTAGCTAAATAGGTACACGGCGTGTATCATACACGCACGTGATTTTTGGGGCCATTTATGCGGATCATCAGTGTGAACGTCAATGGTATTCAGGCTGCAGTCGAGCGTGGTTTGCTCAGTTGGCTGCAAGCACAGAATGCCGACGTCATCTGCCTGCAGGACACCCGCGCCTCCGCCTTTGAACTGGACGATGCAGCCTTCCAACTGGATGGTTACTTCCTTTATGCCTGCGATGCCGAAGTCCCCGCCCAAGGTGGCGTGGCTCTGTACTCGCGGCTGCAACCGAAGGCTGTCATCAACGGTCTCGGTTTCGAGACGGCGGACCGCTACGGGCGCTACCTGCAAGCCGATTTCGACAAGGTCAGCATCGCGACCTTGCTGCTCCCTTCGGGGCAGAACGGCGATGAAGATTTGAATCAGAAATTCAAGTTGATGGACGACTTCGCCCGTTACCTTGATAAACAGCGGCGCAAACGTCGCGAGTACATTTATTGTGGCTCGCTGTACGTGGCGCAGCAGAAGCTGGATATCAAGAACTGGCGCGACAGCCAACAGTCTCCTGGCTTCCTGGCGCCGGAACGGGCCTGGATGGACGAGATCATTGGCAACATGGGTTATGTCGACGCCCTGCGTGAAGTCAGCCGTGAAGGCGACCAATACAGCTGGTGGCCAGACAACGAGCAGGCCGAGATGCTCAACCTCGGCTGGCGTTTCGACTACCAGTTGCTGACGCCCGGGTTGCGCCGCTTCGTACGCAGCGCCCGCCTGCCGCGCCAGCCACGGTTCTCGCAGCATGCGCCGCTGATCGTGGACTACGACTGGACGCTGACGATCTAAGCGTCATTCGCACCCATAAAAAAACCGACAGCAATGTCGGTTTTTTTATGAGCGTTCATTCAAATGTGGGAGCTGGCTCCCACAAGGGCAATGCACCATTGATCGTTATTTAACCAACCGCCAGGTAAACGGATACCGATACGGCTGCCCTTCATTGGCTTTCACGCCACCAATGATGGTCAGCACCAGCGCACCGATGGCCACCAGGCCGAACAGGAAGAAGCCGATGACCACAATCATCAGCAGCAGGCTGATCGCCGAGGCAATCGCCACGGTGATCTGGAAGTTCAGCGCTTCCTTGCCCTGGGCATCGATGAACGGGTCGGATTCACGCTTGAGTTGCCAGAGCACCAGCGGCCCGATCAGCGTGCCAAACGGAATCCAGATCCCCAACAAGGCGGACAGGTGACAAAACATTGCCCATTGCCGCGCTTCTTTGCTCGGTTGGGGCAACAGGACTTGCTCATCACTCATGACATTCTCCTTGTCTGAAGCGCCTAACGATCAGTCGGCCAATGCGGCCTTTTGCAATTCGAAGATTTCGTTCATGCCTTTCTTCGCCAGCTCCAGCATAGCGTTCAATTCTTCCGGCTGGAACGGCGCGCCTTCGGCGGTGCCCTGCACTTCGATAAAGCCACCGGCGCTGGTCATGACCACGTTCAGGTCGGTCTCGGCGGCGGAATCTTCCAGGTAGTCCAGGTCCAGCACCGGCTCGCCCTGGTACATGCCCACGGACACGGCGGCGATCATTTGCTTGAGCGGGTCGCCGCCCTTCAGCCCGCCGCGCTTCTTGATCACTTTCAAGGCATCGACCAGCGCAACCATCGCACCGGTAATGGACGCCGTACGGGTGCCGCCGTCAGCCTGGATCACATCGCAATCGACGTACAGCGTGACATCGCCCAGCTTGGACATGTCCAGCGCGGCGCGCAGCGAACGGCCGATCAGACGCTGGATCTCCAGGGTCCGGCCGCCCTGCTTGCCACGGCTGGCCTCACGCTGGTTCCGCTCGCCGGTTGCGCGCGGCAGCATGCCGTATTCGGCGGTCAACCAGCCCTGGCCCTGGCCCTTGAGGAAACGAGGTACGCCGTTTTCGACGCTGACGGTGCAGATGACCTTGGTATCACCGAATTCGACCAGTACGGATCCCTCGGCGTGTTTGGTGTAGTTGCGGGTAATGCGGATCGAGCGAAGCTGATCGGCAGCGCGACCACTTGGACGTTTCATAGGGAACACCTGTACAGGGGACGGAAAACTGCCGGACATTATAGAGCCGTGGGCCGCTAGAGGGCAGTTCTAAAAAACCGATGCGACAGGTGAGCACGCCCGAAGTCCCGACCGACGGGCTGCAGCGCTTTTGTAACCGGAGCTGTTTGGGCGCATGCGTCCCACTGCGCTACAATCCTGCGCCTTTGCTGTTCTTCAGCATCAATCCACAGATCCCAGGCCCCACGAACCACGGTTGTGGCCGGCTTGCATAGCGAGGAATCCCCATGGTGCACAGCATGACCGCCTTCGCCCGTGTCGAAAAGGCCGGCGCCCAAGGCACGCTGAGCTGGGAATTGCGCTCGGTCAATAGCCGCTACCTGGAGCCGCACCTGCGCCTGCCAGAGTCCTTCCGCGACCTCGAAGGCGGTGTGCGCGAAGCGCTGCGCCAGGGCCTGTCCCGGGGCAAACTGGAATGCACCCTGCGTTTTACCGAAGAAAGCAGCGGCAAGACGCTGCAAATCGACCGCGAGCGCGCGGCACAACTGGTCGCCGCTGCCGAAACCGTCGCCAGCCTCATCAAGAATCCCGCCCCCCTGAACCCGCTGGAAGTCCTGGCCTGGCCAGGCGTCCTGGTAGGTGACGCCAGCGATCCACAGGCGCTGAACGCCGAGGCGCTGGCGCTGTTCAACCAAGGCCTGAAAGAACTCAAGGCCGGTCGCGAACGCGAAGGCGCGGAGCTGGCTCGGCTGATCAACGAGCGCCTGACGTCCATTGAAGAGGACGTCACCACACTGCGCGAACTGGTCCCGCAGATGCTCGCCACCCAGCGCCAGAAAGTCCTCGACCGCTTCGCCGACATGAAGGCCGAGCTGGACCCGCAGCGCCTCGAACAGGAAATGGTCATGCTCGCGCAAAAGAGCGACGTGGCCGAAGAACTCGATCGCCTGAGCACCCACATCATCGAAGTCCGCCGGGTGCTCAACTCCGGCGGCGCGGCCGGTCGCCGCCTCGACTTCCTGATGCAGGAGCTCAACCGCGAAGCCAATACACTGGGCTCCAAAGCCTTCGACCCGCGCAGCACGCAGGCGGCGGTCAACCTCAAGGTGTTGATCGAGCAAATGCGCGAACAAGTGCAGAACATTGAGTAAGGCTAACCCGACATGACCCACAGCACCGGCACTCTCTACATCATTTCCGCGCCTTCGGGCGCCGGCAAGACCAGCCTGGTCAAGGCCCTGATCGACGCCGAGCCGCAGATCCGCGTCTCGGTCTCGCACACCACCCGCGCCATGCGCCCGGGCGAAGTCAACGGCGTGAACTATCACTTCGTCGATCGCGAAGAGTTCGTGAAGATGGCCGAGCACGGCGACTTCCTCGAGCGCGCCGAGGTCTTCGGCAACCTCTACGGCACATCGCAAAGCTTCCTGCAGCAAACCCTCGACGAAGGCCACGACCTGATCCTGGAAATCGACTGGCAAGGCGCCGAGCAGGTGCGCAAGTTGATGCCCCACGCCCGTTCGATCTTCATCTTGCCGCCGAGCCAGCAAGCCTTGCGCCAGCGCCTGACCAACCGCGGCCAGGACAGCGACGAAATCATCGAGGGCCGAATGCGCGAAGCAGTCAGCGAGATGAGCCACTACGTCGACTACGACTACCTGATCATCAACGACGATTTCGCCCATGCGCTGGACGACCTGAAGGCGATTTTCCGCGCCAGCCAGCTGCAACAGAAACGCCAACAGCAACGTTTCGGTAAATTATTGGCCGAACTGCTGGGCTGAACAGCCCTTCCCAAAACCGCTGCGACGGCTTTACATTGGTACTCGCAGCGCGCCGAGGGGTTTGGTTAAAAAATCAGCGCTTCCCTAAACGCTGGTGTTTTTTTAAACTGTCGAGTCCGCTCGCCCAACCGGGCAGCGCGCATATTGCATTCGCTCCGAGGAATACCATGGCCCGCGTAACCGTTGAAGACTGCCTAGAACACGTGGAAAACCGCTTTGAGCTGGTCATGCTCTCTACCAAGCGTGCCCGTCAACTGGCCACCGGCGGCAAAGAGCCATTGGTCCAGTGGGAAAACGACAAGCCTACCGTGGTAGCGCTGCGTGAAATCGCCGAAGGCCTGATGAGCTACGAGTTCATCGCCAACGCTGAAATCGTTGAAGACGAACCGCTGTTCGCAGCGTTCGAGGACGAGTCCAACGAGGCGGTCTAAGCCTATGCCTGGTCGACGTAGCACGGCGCGGGGTCACAGCAGACGGCAGGAGTCATCATCATGCCGAGCATAGACGCCCTCGCCGATCGCTTATCGGCCTACCTCGGCACGGACCAGGTCAACCTGGTCCGCCGAGCCTATTTCTACGCCGAACAAGCCCACGACGGCCAGCGCCGCCGCAGCGGCGAGGCGTACGTCACGCACCCGCTTGCGGTGGCGAATATTCTTGCCGACATGCACATGGACCATCAGAGCCTGATGGCGGCCATGCTGCACGACGTGATCGAAGACACCGGCATCGCCAAGGAAGCGCTGCAAGCGCAGTTTGGCGAAACCGTGGCCGAACTGGTCGACGGGGTCAGCAAGTTGACCCAGATGAACTTCGAGACCAAGGCCGAGGCCCAGGCCGAGAACTTCCAGAAAATGGCCATGGCCATGGCCCGCGACATCCGCGTGATCCTGGTCAAGCTCGCCGACCGTTTGCACAACATGCGCACCCTGGAAGTGCTGTCTGGCGAAAAACGCCGGCGCATCGCCAAGGAAACCCTGGAAATCTACGCACCCATCGCCAACCGCCTGGGCATGCATGCGATCCGCATCGAGTTCGAGGACCTGGGCTTCAAGGCGATGCACCCGATGCGTTCGGCGCGCATCAACCAGGCCGTCAAGCGCGCCCGGGGCAACCGCAAGGAAATCGTCAACAAAATCGAAGAGTCCCTGAGCCATTGCCTGGCGATCGACGGCATCGAAGGCGAAGTCAGCGGGCGACAGAAGCACCTCTACGGCATCTACAAGAAAATGCGCGGCAAGCGCCGGGCCTTCAACGAGATCATGGACGTCTACGCGTTCCGGATCATCGTCGACAAGGTCGATACCTGCTACCGCGTGCTGGGGGCTGTACATAATTTGTACAAACCGTTGCCAGGGCGCTTCAAGGACTACATCGCGATCCCCAAGGCCAACGGCTACCAGTCGCTGCACACCACGCTGTTCGGCATGCACGGCGTACCGATCGAGATCCAGATCCGCACCCGCGAAATGGAAGAGATGGCCAACAACGGCATCGCTGCCCATTGGCTGTACAAATCCAGCGGCGACGAACAACCCAAGAGCACCCACGCCCGCGCGCGGCAGTGGGTCAAGGGTGTGCTGGAAATGCAGCAGAGGGCTGGCAATTCCCTGGAGTTCATCGAGAGCGTGAAGATCGACCTGTTCCCGGACGAGGTCTATGTCTTCACGCCCAAGGGCCGGATCATGGAGCTGCCCAAAGGCTCCACGGCCGTGGACTTTGCCTATGCCGTGCACACCGACGTCGGCAACAGCTGCATCGCCTGCCGCATCAATCGCCGCCTGGCACCGTTGTCCGAGCCATTGCAAAGTGGCTCCACGGTGGAAATCGTCAGCGCCCCCGGCGCGCGACCCAACCCGGCGTGGCTCAACTTCGTGGTCACCGGCAAGGCCCGCACGCATATCCGTCACGCACTGAAGCTGCAGCGCCGCTCCGAATCCATCAGCCTGGGCGAACGCCTGCTGAACAAGGTGCTAAACGGTTTCGACAGTTCGCTGGACAAGATCCCGACGGAACGCGTGCAGGTCATGCTCAACGAATACCGTCTCGAATTGATCGAAGACCTGCTCGAAGACATTGGCCTGGGCAATCGCATGGCCTACGTCGTCGCCCGCCGCCTGCTTGGCGAAGGCGAACAGCTGCCAAGCCCTGAGGGCCCACTGGCGATTCGCGGCACCGAAGGCCTGGTGCTCAGCTATGCCAAGTGCTGCACACCGATCCCGGGCGACCCGATTGTCGGCCACCTGTCCGCCGGCAAGGGGATGGTGGTGCACCTGGACAACTGCCGCAACATCAGCGAAATCCGCCACAACCCGGAAAAATGCATCCAGCTTTCGTGGGCCAAGGATGTCACCGGCGAATTCAACGTCGAACTGCGCGTCGAGCTGGAGCACCAGCGCGGCCTGATTGCCCTGCTGGCCAGCAGCGTCAACGCCGCCGACGGCAACATCGAGAAAATCAGCATGGACGAACGCGACGGTCGTATCAGCGTCGTCCAACTGGTGGTCAGCGTGCACGACCGTGTGCACCTGGCCCGCGTGATCAAGAAACTGCGCGCCCTGACAGGGGTCATCCGCATCACCCGGATGCGCGCATAGCGCCTCACCCGCCCACATTACAAGGAGTCATGAATGACCAAGACCGTAATCTCCAGCGACAAGGCCCCGGCCGCCATCGGCACTTACTCCCAGGCGATCAAGGCGGGTAATACCGTGTACATGTCCGGCCAGATCCCGCTGGACCCGAAAACCATGGAGCTGGTCGAGGGCTTCGAAGCCCAGACCGTGCAAGTTTTCGAGAACTTGAAGGCCGTGGCCGAGGCTGCCGGCGGCTCATTCAAGGACATCGTCAAGCTCAACATCTTCCTCACCGACCTGAGCCACTTCGCCAAGGTCAACGAGATCATGGGCAAGTATTTCGACCAGCCTTACCCTGCCCGCGCCGCCATTGGCGTGGCCGCCTTGCCAAAAGGCGCCCAGGTCGAGATGGACGCTATCCTGGTCATCGAATAAACAACCCGGCGCAGCCTCACCCGTTGCGCCGTTTTCGTTCTGAAAGGATTCCTTCATGCGCAAAGCGCTTGCCTTCTCGCTGCTTGCCCTCCTCCTGAGCGGCTGCGCCAGCAACCCTGCCGACCGTGACATCAGCGGCACCTGGATCAACCAGGCCGCCATCGACGCTGCCGCCAAGGGCGGCCCGCTTCGCGAAGCACTGCAGGCCTACGGGCCAAACCTGGAATGGGACGTCAACACCCGGGCCGGCCAGGCGCGCTACACCAATGGCTTTGAAAACGTTGAAGGCAAGTTGCTGGGCGAAGAAGACGGCGCCTGGAAAGTCAACTTCTACGGCAGCTCCGCCAGCGAACTCAAGCGCGACGGCGACCAGTTGAGCCAGACCGCTACCGAGAACGAACCACAGCAGGTGTTCGACCGTGCGCAAGTACAGGTACCGGAAGGCGCACCGATTGGCGCCAGTTTCGAACGAGCCCTGTATTCGGCTTATCTCGGCGGCACCTGGAACATTGCCGAAGGTCCCGGCCAGGGTGCCACCGTGCAATTCCAGCCTGATGGCCAGGTCAGCGGCTTGCCGGGCGCCGATCGCTACGCCTTGTGCCTGGCTGGCGGCTGCGCCTCCATGAGCAATGGCAACGACAATATCTGGCTACAGCAGAACGGCCTGGGCAACACCTGGATCTTTGCCCGCGACGGCAAGAAGCTGGAAATCTTCGAGACCGTCAACGCGTCTCTCGCCGATGAAATTCCATCGTTCACGCCGGGCGCTCGCAAGTGGGTGCTTGAAAAACAATAGGAGCCCCGACGGGTCCCCCTGTGGGAGCTTGCTCGCTCCCACAGTTTGTTTTGAGGTGACTGTAAATCAGCAGCGCCCTTCCAGAATCGCCGCATACCCCTCGCGAAAACTCGGATAACGCGGCACCCAGCCCAACGCCTTCGCCCGGGCATTGCTGCAGCGCTTGCTGCCGGCGCGGCGCACGCTGGCGTCTTCGGCCCATTCGGTGACGCCCATATAATCGCGCAACCAGCCCACCACCTCGGCCAGCGGCGCGGGGGCATCGTCGACACCGATGTAGCAGTCTTCCAGCGTCCGGCCCTGATGATCAGCTTTCAGCAGGTACGCCAGCAGGCCGGCGGCATCGTCGGCGTGGATGCGATTGGCGTACAGCGGTGGATCGATCACCACGCGATAGCCTTGGCGTACCTGGCTCAGCAGCCATTCCCGGCCCGGTCCATAGATGCCGGTCAGGCGCACACGACTGGCCGGGATGCCGCTGTCGAGCGCCAATTGCTCGGCCTCCAGCATCACCTGTCCGGAATAACCGCCCGCCTCGGTAGACGAGCTTTCATCGACCCATTCGCCTTTCTGCTGCCCGTACACACTGCTGCTGGACACGAAAAGCAATCGCCTGGGCCGCTGGCCATGCTGTTCCAGCCAGCCCAACACATGCCGTAACCCTTCGACATAAGCCGTGCGATAGCCCGCCTCGTCATGATCGGTGGCGGCGGCGCTATAAACTACATAATCCAAGGGGCCCGTGGGCCAATCAGCGGGGCATTGCTCGCTGAACAAGTCTCCTGCGACGCCGACAACCCCCGCCGGCAGGTTCGAAACCGTACGCCGCAAGCCATGGACGCGCCAATGCTCGGCCACCAGTTGGCTGGCCAGGCGACCACCAATATCACCGCAGCCGGCGATCAAAACAGAAGGCGCGGACATCATGAACTCCTCTGGAAAAGCCGCAGACTAGCCCTCGAGAGGGACGAGCGGCTAGCCATACGCGAAAAAAAGTTACTGTATTACTTTTGTTAACAAGAATTACTTGCAATAATGCTCGCCACTTTTGTTCTCGGCCTCACGAGGCCTGGAAGAACATCAACCTTCTTTAATTCTCAGGTCCGGCCAGCATGACACGCTCTCTCTCTTCCGCTTCGCCAACCAACCGACCTCGCGCCTGGAGCGCAGTGGCAGCCTTGTTGCTCAGCCTGATGCTGGCGCCAAGCGCCGCCTTCGCTGATGCCCAGGCGCCCGCCACGACACCGGCCACCACGCCTACGGCCGCCCAGGCACCCGCCGACCCGGCCGCCCCCGTTGCGACGCCCGTGGCCACCGATCCGGCCCAGGCCGTCGAGGCCGACACTCCCCAAGTGCTCGAAGCGGACAATACCCTGGGCATGGCCCACGACCTGTCGCCCTGGGGCATGTACAAGAACGCCGACGTGGTCGTCAAAGCCGTGATGATCGGCCTGGCCATCGCCTCGATCATCACTTGGACCATCTGGATCGCCAAGGGCTTCGAACTGCTGGGCGCCAAGCGCCGCCTGCGGGGTGAAATCGCCGCGCTGAAAAAAGCCGCCACGCTCAAGGAAGCCAGCACCACCGCCGGCAAGGAAGGCACCCTTGCCAACCTGCTGGTGCATGACGCCCTCGAAGAGATGCGCCTGTCGGCCAACAGCCGCGAGAAGGAAGGCATCAAGGAGCGCGTCAGCTTCCGCCTCGAGCGCCTGGTCGCGGCCTGCGGTCGCAACATGAGCAGCGGCACCGGCGTGCTCGCTACCATCGGCTCCACCGCGCCGTTCGTCGGCCTGTTCGGTACCGTGTGGGGGATCATGAACAGCTTCATCGGCATCGCCAAGACCCAGACCACCAACCTCGCCGTCGTCGCCCCCGGCATCGCCGAAGCCTTGCTGGCGACCGCACTGGGGCTGGTTGCGGCCATCCCGGCGGTGGTCATCTACAACGTCTTCGCCCGCTCCATTGCCGGCTACAAGGCCCAGGTTTCCGATGCTTCGGCCGAAGTCCTGCTGCTGGTCAGCCGCGATCTCGATCACCTGCCGCCCGAGCGTGGCTCGCAACCGCACATGGTGAAAGTGGGGTAATCGGCCATGGGCCTGCATTTGAAAGAAGGCGCAGACGACGATCTGGCCGAGAACCACGAAATCAACGTCACGCCGTTCATCGACGTGATGCTGGTGTTGCTGATCATCTTCATGGTGGCCGCCCCGCTCGCCACCGTGGACATCAAGGTTGACCTTCCGGCATCGACGGCCAAGCCATCGCCACGGCCGGAGAAACCGGTGTTCCTGAGCGTCAAGGCCGACCAGCGCCTGTTCCTGGGCGAAGAGGAAATCAAGGTCGAGAGCCTCGGCCCGACCCTGGACGCCAAGACCCAGGGCAAGAAAGACACAACGATCTTCTTCCAGGCCGACAAAGGCGTGGACTACGGCGACCTGATGAGCGTGATGGACGCCCTGCGCGGCGCCGGTTACCTGAAGGTCGGCCTGGTCGGACTCGAGACGGCGCCGAAGAAATGATCACGACGCGCCAAAAGCTGACGCGTTACAGCGGTAGCCTGGCCGTGGTGCTGGGCGTGCACGCGCTGGCCATCGCACTGACGCTGAACTGGACGACACGTGCGCCCATCGAGTTGCCGCCCCAGGCGATGATGGTCGAACTGGCCCCGGTTCCAGCACCGCCACCGCCTGCCCCGCCGAAAGTCGTCGCACCGCCGCAACCGCCCGAGCCGGTGGAAGAGCTGCCGCTGCCGAAACTGGCCGAAGCACCGAAGGCGGAAATCGCCGTGCCCAAGCCGGTCAAGCCCAAGCCGAAGCCTCAACCGCCCAAGCCCAAGCCGGTGGAGAAGAAGCCGGAGCCGCCGAAGGAAACACCATCGGAGCAAAAGCCCGCCGACACCCAGCCCACCCAGGCCCCCACCGAAAAGTCGGCGCAGCCGGCCCCAGGCCCTTCGCCCGCGCAAATGGCGGCCAAGGCCAGCTGGCAAGGCACGCTGCTGGCGCACCTGGGCAAATACAAGAAGTACCCGGCGAGCGCCCAGGCACGCGGCAAGGAAGGCATGAACCGCTTGCGGTTCGTGGTGGATGCCGAGGGCAACGTCGTGTCCTTCGAACTGGTGGGCAAGTCAGGCAACGCCGATCTGGACCGGGCCACCCTGGAAATGATCCGTCGCGCCCAACCGCTGCCCAAGCCACCGGCCGACCTGTTGACCAACGGCACGGTCGAACTGACGGCGCCGTTCCTGTATTCCATCGACAAGCGTCGGCGCTGAGCTCAAATTGCAAGCCCCTGTTCCAGGGGCTTCTTATTTTCTGGCGAGTGTCGCACCGCGCCTCCAGTCTGATAACGTGCGTCTATCGATTGCAGCCGGTATGCTTGGCTCGCAACTTCACGGACGTTCGCCATGACCCTCACAGAATTACGCTACATCGTGACCCTCGCCCAAGAGCAGCATTTCGGCCACGCGGCCGAACGTTGCCATGTCAGCCAGCCGACACTCTCGGTGGGCGTGAAAAAGCTTGAAGACGAACTCGGTGTGCTTATTTTCGAGCGCAGCAAAAGCGCGGTGCGCCTGACCCCGGTGGGTGAAGGCATCGTGGCACAGGCGCAAAAAGTGCTGGAACAGGCACAGGGCATTCGCGAGCTGGCCCAGGCCGGCAAGAACCAGCTGACCGCCCCGTTGAAAGTCGGCGCGATCTACACCGTCGGGCCGTACCTGTTTCCGCACCTGATTCCACAACTGCACCGGGTCGCCCCGCAGATGCCGTTGTACATCGAAGAAAACTTCACCCACGTGCTGCGCGACAAGCTGCGCAACGGCGAGTTGGACGCGATCATCATCGCCCTGCCGTTCAACGAAGCCGACGTACTGACCTTGCCGCTCTACGACGAACCTTTCTACGTCCTGATGCCGGCCCAGCATCCCTGGACCCAGAAAAAAACCATCGACGCCGGCCTGCTCAACGACAAGAGCCTTTTGTTGCTCGGCGAAGGCCACTGCTTCCGCGACCAGGTGCTCGAAGCCTGCCCGACGCTGACCAAGGGCAGCGAAGGCGCCAAGCACACCACCGTGGAATCCAGCTCCCTGGAAACCATTCGCCACATGGTCGCTTCGGGCCTGGGCATTTCGATCCTGCCGTTGTCGGCGGTGGATAGCCACCATTACTCCCCCGGCGTGATCGAAGTCCGCCCGCTGACGGCGCCGGTGCCGTTCCGTACCGTTGCCATCGCCTGGCGCGCCAGCTTCCCGCGACCCAAGGCCATCGAGATCCTCGCCGACTCGATCCGCCTGTGCTCCGTGGCCAAGCCGCCCGCCGCCAAGTAAGCCGTTGCCATGACTGAGCTGTCGAAAGTGCCGGTGACGACACTCAAGGGTGTCGGTGAAGCCATGGCCGAGAAACTGGCCAAGGTCGGCCTGGAAAACCTCCAGGACGTGCTGTTTCACCTGCCGTTGCGCTATCAGGATCGCACCCGCGTGGTGCCCATCGGTCATTTACGGCCCGGGCAGGATGCCGTGGTGGAAGGCACCGTCAGCGGCGCCGACGTGGTCATGGGCCGGCGTCGCAGCCTGGTGGTGCGCCTGCAGGACGGCACCGGCGGGCTGAGTCTGCGCTTCTATCATTTCAGCAATGCGCAAAAGGAAGGCCTCAAGCGTGGCACCCGCGTGCGCTGCTACGGCGAGGCCCGGCCCGGTGCATCGGGGTTGGAGATCTATCATCCGGAATACCGCGCCATCACCGGCGACGAACCGCCGCCCGTGGCGGAAACCCTGACGCCGGTCTACCCGCTCACCGAAGGCCTGACCCAACAGCGCCTGCGCCAGCTCTGCCAGCAGACGCTGACGATGCTGGGCCCCACCAGCCTGCCGGACTGGTTGCCCAAGGAGTTGGCGCGCGATTATCAACTTGCACCGCTGGCCGACGCGATTCGCTACTTGCATCACCCACCCGCCGACGCGGATGTGGAAGAACTCGCCCTCGGCCACCACTGGGCCCAGCATCGCCTCGCCTTCGAAGAGCTGCTGACCCATCAGCTGTCCCAGCAACGCTTGCGCGAAAGCCTGCGCTCGCTGCGCGCCCCGGCGATGCCCAAGGCGACGAAACTGCCGGCGCGGTACCTGGCCAATCTCGGTTTCACCCCCACCGGCGCGCAGCAGCGGGTCGGCAACGAGATCGCCTACGACCTGAGCCAGCCCGAGCCAATGCTGCGGTTGATCCAGGGCGACGTTGGCGCGGGCAAGACCGTGGTCGCCGCCCTCGCCGCGCTGCAAGCCTTGGAAGCGGGCTACCAGGTGGCGTTGATGGCGCCCACCGAGATCCTGGCCGAACAACACTTCATCACCTTCCAGCGCTGGCTCGAACCCCTGGGCATCGAAGTCGCCTGGCTGGCCGGCAAGCTCAAGGGCAAGAACCGCGTCGCCGCCCTCGCGCAGATCGCCGAAGGCGCGCCGATGGTGGTCGGCACCCATGCGCTGTTCCAAGACGAGGTGCAGTTCAAGAACCTTGCCCTGGTGATCATCGACGAACAGCACCGCTTCGGCGTCCAACAGCGCCTGGCCTTGCGGCAGAAAGGCGTCGGCGGGCGGATGTGCCCGCACCAATTGATCATGACCGCGACGCCGATCCCGCGGACCCTGGCGATGAGCGCCTACGCCGACCTCGACACTTCGATCCTCGACGAACTGCCCCCGGGCCGCACGCCGGTCAATACCGTGCTGGTTACCGATACCCGACGAGTGGAAGTCATCGAGCGCGTGCGCAGCGCCTGCGCCGAGGGCCGGCAGGCCTATTGGGTTTGCACCTTGATCGAAGAGTCGGAAGAGCTGACTTGCCAGGCGGCCGAGACCACTTTCGAGGACCTCACCGCCGCGCTCGGCGAGCTGAAGGTCGGGTTGATCCACGGTCGCATGAAGCCCGCCGAAAAAGCAGCCGTGATGGCCGAATTCAAGGCCGGCGCCCTGCAGTTGCTGGTCGCCACCACCGTGATCGAAGTCGGCGTCGACGTCCCCAACGCCAGCCTGATGATTATCGAAAACCCTGAGCGCCTGGGCCTGGCGCAGCTGCACCAGCTGCGTGGCCGGGTCGGCCGGGGCAGCGCCGCCAGCCATTGCGTGCTGCTGTACCACCCGCCGCTGTCGCAGATCGGCCGCCAGCGCCTGGGCATCATGCGCGAAACCAACGACGGTTTTGTCATCGCCGAAAAAGACCTCGAACTGCGCGGCCCGGGTGAAATGCTCGGCACGCGCCAGACGGGTCTGCTTCAATTCAAGGTGGCCGACCTGATGCGCGACGCCGACCTGCTCCCGGCGGTACGCGATGCCGCCCAGGCGCTGCTGGAGCGCTGGCCCGACCATGTCAGCCCGTTGCTGGACCGCTGGCTGCGCCATGGGCAGCAATACGGCCAAGTGTGAGCACGCGCTCAGTTTTCTGGACGCGCCTTCTGGACAAGCTGGTTATACTGACCCACTTGTAGGAAAACGGATACAGACCATGACTGAAGCTGCCCTCGTCCCCGAAACCCCGCACGCTCCGTCTGTTATTCGGCAATTGCTCGAGAAACTGGGCATCGCCTTTGACGAAGTCATCGAGCGGCCGGGCCTCAACCCCGCTCGCAAAGTGCAGGCCGTGCTGTTGCATGATGCCGTCGGCGCGCTCATGGTCCTGTTTCCGCAAAGCCAGTTGCTGGACCTCAACCGCTTGGCCGAACTCACTGGCCGCAAGCTCACGGCGGTGCCGACCGAGCGCCTTGAACGCATGCTCGGCAAACACAGCCTGAGCCTGCTGCCCGGCCTGCCCGCGCTGACCAGTTCGCCCTGCCTGTACGAAGAAGGCCTGCTGCGCGAGCCCAAGCTGCTGATCAACTCGGGCGAGCCGGGGCTGCTGCTGGAAGTCACCAGCGAAGCGTTCAAGACCATGCTCACCAAGGCCAGCGCCGCGACGTTCGGCGAGCCGTTGAGCAATATCACGCCCAACCTGGACCGCCCGGACGACGACCGCAAGGAAATCACCCTGGCCGTGCAGGCGTTCACCGCGCGGCGCATCCAGCAACGGCTGGAAGAAACCATCGAAATCCCGCCGCTGGCTGAAACCGCGCAAAAAATCATCAAGCTGAGGGTCGACCCCGACGCCACCATCGACGACATTACCGGCGTCGTTGAAACCGACCCTGCCCTGGCCGCCCAAGTGGTGAGCTGGGCCGCATCGCCGTATTACGCATCACCGGGCAAGATTCGTTCGGTGGAGGACGCCATCGTCCGCGTGCTTGGCTTCGACCTGGTGATCAACCTGGCCCTGGGCCTGGCGCTGGGCAAGACCTTGAGCCTGCCCAAGGATCACCCGCAACACACCACGCCGTACTGGCAGCAATCGATCTACACCGCCGCTGTCATCGAAGGCCTGACCCGCGCCATGCCCCGCGCCCAGCGCCCGGAAGGCGGCCTGACCTACCTGTCGGGCCTGCTGCACAACTTCGGCTACCTGCTGCTGGCCCACGTGTTCCCGCCGCACTTCTCGCTGATCTGCCGGCACCTGGAGGTCAACCCGCACCTGTGCCACAGCTACGTGGAGCAACACCTGCTGGGCATCAGCCGCGAGCAGATCGGTGCCTGGCTGATGCGCTACTGGGACATGCCCGACGAACTGGCCACCGCCCTGCGCTTCCAGCACGACCCCCACTACGATGGCGAATACGCCGCCTACCCGAACCTGGTATGCCTGGCCGTACGCCTGCTGCGCTCACGCAGCATCGGCTCCGGCCCCGACGAAGACATCCCGGATGCGCTGCTCGATCGCGTCGGGCTGACTCGGGAAAAGGCCAATGATGTGGTGAGCAAGGTGCTTGAGGCCGAAGTACTGCTGCGGGAACTGGCTTCGCAGTTCAGCCATTGATGGCCGGCTGGGAGTGGAGCCTTTTTGTGGCAGGGGGGTTGGCTTCCCCCGCCACCGATCCACAGCCACTCAAGCCAGATAGCGGACGAACCAGCTTCCAAAGGTGCGGGGCAAAACTATGCCGGGTCGCCGCGTAAAACCGCTAACGACAATCCGTCCGTCTGACATTAGCGCCATGTCCTCGACAGTCGCCTCATAGTCTTCTTCGTTAAAAAGCACAAAGCCACTGCCATTGAAGGTCAGGTCCAACGAACCATCAGAGCGCAAACGCGCCGTCAGCGCTTTGTCTACTCCCGTGTCAATATAACCGGCCCTGCCGACAGTGCCCGCGGCGACGATGGACCCGTCTGCCTGCCATGCGCAGCGATGCCAGTTATGCCCCTTATCCACTAACTTAGAGAACAGTGGCTGCCCGCTATTGAAAGCAAAATCGAGAAATCCATCGTGAGTTAACACAAACATCAGACCCTGCCTGTCGTAGCCTTGGTCTGCGTCGGGCCAAGAATCCCCTGCAACAACAATCGCGCCGTCGCTTTCTCTCACCGCCAGCGCATTCGCATACGCGTAACGGAGATTCGGAACGGTCATAAAGCCCTTGCCGGCATTGAAACTGGTATCGAGACGTCCCGTTGCATCCAGACGCATCACATAAATACTGGAATCCAGAGTGTCGTTGCGATCTTCCCCGAAAACCAACACTTTGCCATCTGCTTGAAGGGCAACACCTTTGACAGTGGTACCGAAAAGGGGAATACCTGGCAACTCGATGTCCACGGATCCACTTCCGTTAAACGTGTCGTCAGGAGTGCCATCCGGGTTAAGACGAAGCACCACCCAGTGTGAACGGTTGATGCCGACATATACCAAACTGCGCAGAATGATCTTTCCATCCGGCTGCTCAACTGCAGAGGGGCCATTATCGGCTGAAGATCGCGTGGCCTGTGCGGAGGGTCCTCGGTCCTGCCACCTAAACGTCACCGGCCCATCTTCCCTACCTTCACCCCCTGGCTCAAAATGGAACGGAACCCAGCGCACACCATCCTTGCCAAAGGCCGTATTCAGTTGCCCATCTTGTAAGAACCGCACGAGATAAAGACCGTAAGAACTGGTCACCTTCACCAGCCATCCACCATCAATTAGGCCGCAGATGTCGATGATCTCGTCCAAACGTGCATCTAGGGAGAACTCCAGTACGCCCGTCCCGGCTCCACCAAACTCCCTATCGATCGACCCATCCTCGTTCACTTTCGCCAATCCGAAGGCGCCGGTTTTTTCCGGTAAGAGCACGGTGATCAGTAGCTTGTTGCCAGCTAGCGGCAGGATGGCTTGCGTGAAGTGGCCTCCTAATTCACCGGTCGGCCATTTCAACACCCCACCTTCGGCAAAGGTCGGGTCCAACGTACCTGAGTTTTCAGGGTGAGTGGATCGAGACATGATTTTGGCTCCTATCAAGAAATGAAATCCAATACGGATATCGAGTCATGGAGCCTTCAAACAGCCGCGCATACACCTGTCATTGCTGACAGTTCTTTCAACCATTTAGGGATAAAAATTCAGTCTGCTAAGCCAAACCATTGCTCAAGACTTCGGCTTGGCCTTCTTCGGCTTCAAGTACTTGGTCAGCCCTTGGAACCAGATCACCAGCGCCGGGTTGCCCTTGATCTGGATCGACTTGTCCTGGATCCCCGTCATGAACGCCAACTGCTTGTTCTTGGCCTGCATCGTGGCAAAGCCATAGGCAGCGTCCTTGAACGCGATGGCGAAGGCCGGCGTTGGATAAACACCCGACTGGCTGGTGATGCGCTGGTTCTTCACGGTGAAGTGCCGGGCAACCTTGCCGTCCAGGGTTTGCAGCTGGAACACCAGCTCTTTGTCGCCCAACTGCTGCTGGAACGCCGGATTGGTGCGGCTGGCCTTGCCCATCAACCACCCCAGCATCCACAACAGGAAACGAAATTTCATCGGCACAGCCTCGTGAGAAAAATGAACGGCTGGCGCAGTTTAGCGATTCTTCAGCGGAACGCCATCATCGAATCCGTTTAGCGGAAGATCGGCCATATTTTGCGCATGATGACTGCCAAGTCACGTTTAGAAGCGACATTCGCTTGACTTCAGGTCTATCGGACATTTCCTTCAAAACGGCGAGCTGTTCATGAACTAGGCAGCGCAACCGAGCGCGGCTAACCTCTGTTCGTCATCGCAAAAAACGGTGACACGGACGTGCAAGTCCGGACTGGTACGCAATTGTTTATGGCTATTGATCGAGCATTTTTTTATGCTCGCGTCCGTTATGGCAATTGTGCGTGGGAGACCTTCGGGTCTGCCGGCGGTACCGGACCGGTCTTGCACACCTACGTACAGTTGCCACCTCTTCGAATGCAAGCGAAAGGATGTCGACCCCAACTCTGGTACATAGATATGGTCAAGCATTCACCGAATCCACCGCAGAAAGAATACAGATCCCGCGTCGAAAAAATCGAAGAACAATGCCTCGAAGACGCCACCAACCGCGCCCTCGACTACTACCTAAAACCCCAACCCGCCCCGCCGCCGGAACCCGATAAAGACCAGCTCTTCATCGTCTCCCCGCACATCGACACCGAAACCCTGCTCGCCAACGCCTCCGAAGACCTGCTCTCCATCAGCACCATCGCCGCCGACCTGGCCGACGACATCGACGAATCACGCCGCTGCATCGCCCTGGCGATCAGCCGCATGGCCGATGGGGTTCAGTTGCTGGTTGAGCGAGCGTTGGATCATTTGGAAACGAAGGGGGTGGCAGCGTCAGCTGCCAAGGGATAGGACGGACATAGAGGCAAGCCGAGCCGACGCCATTGCGAGCATGCTCCCACAGAAGAAACACGGCCTCACCAAAAGCCAGGTCGGCCCTAAGGCCGCCTCGGCTTGGCTTCTGATCTACGGGCCCCGTTAACCACGATGGCCGAACGCAGGCATTGCGCAATGGGCAACCCGGCATGGATGCCGGGTTAGCCGCGCTGGGTCATGGATGACCCTTCGCGGCGGCCCACGGAGCAATGCCTGCGTTCGGGCATGCCGAGCCTAGGCGAGGCACCGAGTGGTGGGGCCAAGCCTTTTTTGCTTACTTTTTTTGGCGTCTGAAAAAAAGTGAGTCGCCGTAAGGGCGAAACCGCCAGCCGCCATCACCGCAGCAACGGATATGCACCCGATCAAACATTCGGGCAAGGCACCGGAGCCCAGTCACCCAGGTCCGGGTTTTTGCACATGCTGTTCACCTGAGTAGTACCCGCGCTGGCAACCTGCTTGCTTTCATCCTGCTTGGCCTTGGCGGTCTGCAGGGTCTTCTCGGTGGCGACCGCTTCTTTGGGCACGGTTGGCAGCACCGGTGGCTTCTTCGCCGGCTTCACGATTTTCTTGGTCTTGGTACTGGTCTGCGCCACAACCTGGGTAGTGTCAGCCGTCGCTACGGTCACCACGTCGGTACGCTGCACACCCACTTGCTGCAGGTCTTTCTCGTAAGCCTGGGTGTAGTTGTTCAGGTCTTCGGCAGCCTTGCCGTTCACCGCAACGATCAGGTCGTTCGACTCTTTCAGGCCAGCGACGATTTCCGCCAGGCGCTTGCGACCCTCGGTGTCGTTGACAGTCTTGGCCTTGCGGTCGGCAACCAGTTTGCTGAATGCGTTCTGGTAGCACTGCTGGGAAGCCCTTGCGTACGCGGTGCTGCGGTCGATGTCCGAAGCGCTCTTGCTGACGTCGGCGGCGTAGGAGGCGATGCGCATGTTGTCGTCGGCGATCTGCTTCTGGCGTTCGGTGTAGTAACCGGCAGCACCACCGGCGAAGGCGCCGCCCGCGGCACCGATGGCGGCGTTGCGACCACGGTCTTCCTTATCGGCGGTCAGGGCGCCCAGCAGCGCACCACCGACGGCACCGACGGCTGCGCCGGTGACGACCGACTTGGTCATGTTGCCTTCGGTGGAACGCAGATGTTGCACCGGCTCGTAGCAGTTCGGGTAGTACTCGACCTTGGTGCTCGACGCGACCTTGGAGGTCGGCGACGTGGCGCAACCGGTCAGTACGGTGCTGAAGCCGACAGCGACCAGCAGCAGGTGACGCTTGGAAACCGAAGCCAAAGGTTTACGGGAGAAAAGCATAGTTGTGTTCTCGTTTAAGTGTTGACCAGCTCAGCGCGGCGCTATCGCCGCCTGAGTCCCTTCCAAGCTCGCTGACAACGAACACTCAAGACCGCTGAGCATTCGATGCGAGCAATTCCTTCAATATCGCCGCCGGGTCGGCTCGTTTCTGCTGACGATAAGCCCCGACATGACGAACGAATAATGTTGCACGCGCCACCAGGCTCTTGCCCAGTACCGGTTTGCGCTCAAGCTCTTCCTTGATGCGCTGGAACTGCGCCTGGATCACGACATCGGTGTAGCGCGTGCCGGTTGCCAGGTTGTCGATGTAGATCGCCACCGCGCCGTCCAGCGCACTGCGCCCGTTATCGATGGCCGTGGCGAACAGCGTGGCGCTGGCCTCGTCCTTGGCGTCCAAGGCCGCCTGCCGACTGTTCTGCAGGTTGGTCAGGCGAATGTTGTAGTTGTTGATGGTCTCGGCCACCAGGGCCGAAGACTGGATCAGGTTGCCCGCCGCTTCCTCGCGCTGCTGGGCGATGAGCGAGACGTTGCGCTTGAGCTCTTCGTTGACCAGGCCCAGCTCGGCTTGCAGGCGTGGATCAGCGCTGGCGGCGATGATGCTGTCCAATCGCTTGGTCGGGTCGTCGGCGTCATCGATGGCATCGGTCAGGGACGCGAGTCGCCCTTCTTTCTGCCACTGGGCGAACAATTCCTTGTACCGCGAACGCGGCGCCGACAACGCGCCGACGGCCACGCGGAAACCAGTGGTTTCGTTGCTCTGCTCGGTGCCGTCGGCGGCAAACAGCGGGTACTCGCGGCGCATGCCGGTGAACAACGTGCCCTCGCCTTCCAGGTAATTGCCGCCCTTGACCACGAAACCGCCATAAGCGCCCTGGCGGCGGCCGGCGTGCACCAATTGAAAGGATTCCTGGACCATCTCGGCGGCGTTACCGACCACGTCGAACAAGCCGATGGGGTTCGGCAACCTGGTGCCGATGGGCATCAGCCGCGCGGCCTGGCCGGTGCCGCCGGCAACCTGGTTGAACACCGCCCAATCGGCCAGCGGCCCGTCGCTTTCGCTGCCTTCCAGGCGTCGTGGGAACAGTCGGCCTTCCAAGTCTTGACGGCTGACGGCGTGCCCACCCCGGGCGGCGAATTCCCATTCCACTTCGGTGGGCAGGCGCACGAAGCCCAGGCCGCCGTCCTCGGCGGACGTGCCGCGACCGCTCACCGGCAGCAGGTCCTTGTGATATTTCATCAGCCAGGCGCTGTACACCGCCGAGAAGCGCTCGGCTTCGAACTTCGACAATTTCACCTTGGGCAACCGCCCCGCCACGCCTTGGGGCAACTCGGCTTGCAAGGTTTCGCAGGCCGGTGCCGGCTCACCGCTGGCCAACGACTGGGCCTGGGCCATGACCTGGGCGTACTGGCGGGCGGTGACTTCGTATTTGCCGATGAAATACAGCATCGGCTTGAGCGGCGTCTTGGCGTCGGTCTTTGGCATCAACGGCGTGATGGTCTTGTTCCAGTCCTTGGGCAGGTCCTTGAGGGTGAACTGGCCGTTGATGAAGTCCCGGCGATAACCGGAGATGAATGACTGTTGATAGCCCGCCTCGCCCTCGCTGAACGGATAACCGAGGCTGATCTCGCGATCGTCCAGGGTGCCCTGGGCGAGGATGTAGACGTAGCGGAACACCATTTGCCCTTCACATGGCAGCGGCAGGCTGACGTCGTCGGGCAATGGCTTGGGGTTGTCCAGCTTGTCCGTGCTCTCATCTGCCCAGGCCAGGCTGGCCAGGCTCAGCGCCACGGCGGCGCCCAATAACTTATACATCGCGAATTCCTTCACACGCCTGGATGCGCGCCACCCGCCAGCCACCACATGCCGCCGCGACGGCGCTGACGCCGAGCACGGCCACCAGGGCCAAGGTGTAGTGACGCACCAGCAGATGACTGGCGTATTCACCGGGCATCTGCGCAAATAAATGATTCAGGCCCGACTGCGCCAGGCCATACAGCCCGGCGCTCAGCAGGGCCGCAAAGGTGGCGCTGTAGAGCGCCTGCAACACCACGAACAACAACAGCGCCGCCGTGGACACGCCCAACAGGCGCAACACCGACAGTTCCCGGCGCTTGCGCTCGACCGCCGCCAGGGCACCGGCAAAAATCGCCGCGAACGCGCCGGCCAAGGCCAGCCCGGCGATGATCCAGAACACGATCGACAGATTGCGGCTCAGCGATTGCACTTGGGCGATGGTCTGGGCCTGGGTCGAGACCAGCAGGTTCTGCCCGGCGAAAAACTGCCGCAGTGGCTCCACATCGCCGAGGCTGCGGGCATACAAGCGAAACGCCGGATACACCCGTTGCCCACTCATGCCCACCGCATCGCCCGGCCAACCGAACGCGGGCACGGCACGACCGTCGCGGTAATCTTCCGCCGCTTCGAGCAAGGCCAGCGGCGCGAACAAGCCATCCCGGGCGAAGGCTTCCAGCGGCAACACGTGCAGCACTTGCACCTGGGTGCGCTGCGCCTCGCTGCGACCGGCCACTTGCCGACCGAAACTGGCCTGCAACCAATCACCGGCCTTGGCCCCGAGCTTTTCAGCGGCGGTCTGGCTGAGCACCACTTGATCCAAGCCTTGCGGCACCGGCAGATGATCGAACAACGGATCGCCAGCGGCCGTGGGAATCATCTCGACCGTGACAACCGATACCGCGCTGCTCAAATCCGCCGTCGCCGCGATCTGCCGGGTGCGCGGCAAGGCGAAGGCGACGTCGCTGCGCTGGCCCAGTTGTTCGACGAATCCGGCGCTGAAACGACCACCGCCCAAAGGGATGATTTCCCGGGTGGCCGGGTCGTTCTGCAAGCGTTCGGTCAGGCTGCTGACCAGGCCGAACTTCAGGCCGAACAGCACCAACAACGGCGCCACCACGGCCACCAACGCCAGCACCGAACACGCCGACAGCCACGCATCGTTGCGGTAATCCTGCCAGGCCAGGGAAGCCACCAGCGCGCCGCGCATCAGCAAGCCTCCCCGAGCGTGGCGGTAACGCCGCCATCGGTATCGCGACGGCAACTGATGCGCCGCACTTGCAAGCCGATGGCGCGGGCCAGCGCTTCGTCATGGGTCGCGACCACGCAGCAGACACCGTGCTCGCGCGCCTGAGCCACCAACAACTGCATGACGCGTTCGGCGTTCAGCGGGTCGAGGGCGGCGGTCGGCTCATCGGCCAGCAACAGGCGCGGGCCGTGGGCCAAGGCCCGGGCGCAACTGACCCGCTGGCGTTGGCCGACGGAAAGGTCCGCCGGTTTCTTGTCCAGTTGATCGGCAATGTCCAGTTGTCCGGCCAGGCGCTTCACGCTGCCGTCATCCTTAAAGCCCAGCAGTTTGCGCGACAACTCGATGTTGCCGCGTACGTCCAGGAAGCCCAGCAGGCCACCGGTTTGCAGAACATAGCCCAGGTGCCGGCTGCGCAGCTCGGCCAAGGTGCCTTGTTGCGACGCACGCCACAGTTTGGCGATGTCGAGCGGCGCGTTGGCCGGCGTGAAGTCGAACTGCGCGGCCTGATCCGGTGCGAGCACCAGCGCCAGCAAGTCCAGCAGCGTGCTCTTGCCGCAGCCGCTGGGGCCGACCACCGCCAGTTGTTCGCCCGCGCGCAGCTGCAGCCGTGGTATCACCAGGCTGTAGCGTTGGCCGCCGGTACCCCGGCTTTTGTGCACTGCGCTCAGGTTCAGCATCACGGCAGCGTCGACAACGGAACGCGGTACAACGCATCGCCCGGCTCGGCATCGCCGAAGCGCACCCAGTTGGCGAGGTCGTTGTGGAAGGTTTCGTAGAGGCGAATCTTCGATTCGAGTTCGTCGATGAAGTCCTCCTGCTCGGCGACGCTCAACGATAACCACAAATCCTGAGTCATGTTCAGCGATTTGCTGCGGTATGGCAGGCCTTCCAGGTACTCGCCGAGAATCCCGCCCGTGGCGAGGTTGCCACCCTTGCGCAGGGCCGACGGATCGCGGCTCATGTAGGCACTGGCGCTGGCGATTTCCTGGAAGAAATCCTTGGGCGAACTCTGGGTCTTGCGCGCCGCGTCGACGATCAGTTTCAGCGATTGTTGAAGGTCGTTGAGTTGCAGCTTGGTCAGCATCACGCAAACCTGGAACGCCGGCAGCGCCGGGTTGGTCAGGTCGCGGTCGGCGGTCCAGGCGCTGACCAGTTGCGGCGCCTGGCTGGCGGATTTGCGCCCCAAAAAGTCCATGTGCATTGCATAGCCGACCGCGGCCGATTTGTCGGCCAGGCTTGGCGCGGCGCTGAGCAACGGTACGCTCTGCGGCTTGTTGCTGCGCACTTGATGGACGAGGTCGGCGAACACCGAACCGATCTCGTCAACACGCTCGCCGAACTTGCGCACGTCGGCACCCGGCACCGGAATGTACAGGTCACCGATCTGCGGGTTGGCGTCGGCGGTCAGGGTGCGGTATTGAGTCTGCGCACCGCCATGGGTTTTCTTGCCGGCGTCGCTGAGCAGGTGCAGCGCGTAGATCTTGATCTGCTTGCCCAGCGCAGCCTGGCGCACTTCGGCCTCGTTCATTTGCGTGGCGGCAAACGGGTCGTTCTTGCGCAGGGCGCCGGCGTCGGTCACCAAGAGGATCAGGCGCCCGCCATAACCGGACCAGTCCATGCCTTCGACGGCTTCCATGACCCCGGCAAACGCATCTTCGTTGAACGAATGGCTCGACACCGTGGACGCCTTGACCTGCCGCGCCAATTCCAGGAAGCGTTGCGGGTCGCGGCCCTGTTCAAGGGTGATCAAGGTCTTGGCGACGTATTCCAGGCCCGGCGTTTTCTTGGTGCTGCTGCGAAAACCCACCATGCCGAAGCTGACACTGTCCAACTCGCCGCGCTCGGCGATGCGGGTTTGCAGTTGATGTACCACGTCGCGGACCTGGTCGATGTAGGGTTGCATCGATACGGTGGTGTCCACCACCAGCACCACGGCGGTACGGAACGCGTCGGCGTTGGCGGTGGTGATCGGCGTGTTGCTCGCAGCCTTGGGGGTACTGCCGGGATCGATAGACGCCACGTTCAGCAACTGCACCGGCTGACCGTTTTCATCGAGGCTCTCGCGGGAATCGAAGATCGGCAAGAGATAAAACTGGTTCTGTGGCACGGCGCTGGCGGCGGGTTCCAGGGCCAGCACTTGCTGGTTTTCCTGGGGGCTCTGCTGGGCCTTGAGCAACACATTCCTGGCCGCCGAAGGGTTAGCCAGGAGCTTTTCCACTTCGCCAGGCTGACGCAGGAACATCACCGGCGCACGGCCGGAACGTTCGGTGAACTTGAGCACCAGGCTCTGCTTCCAATCGCTGACCTGGGCGGCGGGCAACCAACCGTCGCTGCGCCCGTCGGTGGCTGCGCCGACCCGTACCCAGGCGCTGCCATCGATGTCTTTGCGCTGATACACATACAGCACCGAAAACGCTGGCAGCGCCTTGCCCGGTGCGGCGCCCGGCGCGTCGGCGAGTTTCGCCCCCGGCTTGCTGAGCACACGCTGGAACAGGGTCTTCTTGCCGGCCATCAGCAGCGGACGCTGGCCGCCGTCGACCTCGGCTGCCACGGGCGGCTGGGCCGCAGGGGTGACCGCAGGCACGTCGGAAGTCTTCGGTGGCGACACTTGCGGCGGCTTGGCCGAGGGGGTCGTGGCCACTGGCGTCTTACCCTCTTTGCCATCGTCACCGGCCAACCACCAATAACCCGCGCCGCCCAACGCCAGCGCCACGGCGACCGCCACGGCGGCCAAGGCGAACACCGGCCCCTTGCGTTGCTCCGAGACCGTGGATTGCGGTGTTGGCTTGATCGGCGAAGGTACAGGTTTGGATTGCGGCTGTGAGTAAGCCGGGCCGCTGGGAATTTCGATGGAAACGGGCGTCAGGCCCGCCAAATCATCCATCGCAGGCGGCGCGACAGGCAGTTCAAACGACAACGGCCGGATCAACGTCGCTTCCGCAGATGCCTCCGGCAAGTTATCCAACGCGCGCAGCAACGCCGCCGCATCCGGGAAACGCTCCGCCGGATCCTTCGCCAACAACTTGCGCAACACGTCCTGGTAACGGCCGTGATGCACCGGCAACTCCGGCAACGGTTCGGTCAGGTGCGCCAGGGCCGTGGAGAGTGCGTCATTGCCGGTGTACGGCAGCTTGCCGACGAGGATTTCGTAGAGCACTACGCCCAGGGCGTAAAGGTCGGCGCGGCCGTCGATGTCTTGTCCACGGGCCTGTTCCGGGCTCATGTAGCTGGGCGTGCCGACGGCAAAACCGGCCTGGGTGAATTGGGTGCGGTCGTCCAGGGACTTGGCGATGCCGAAGTCCGACAACACCGCCGTGCCATCGGCGCGGAAGAGGATGTTGGCCGGCTTGACGTCACGGTGGACCAGGCCCAGCCCGTGGGCATAGCCCAGGGCCGAGGCGATCTGGCGAATGTAGGTCAGCCCCTGCTCCGGCGTCAGGCCCGCGGCGATGCGTTCCTTGAGCGTGCCGTTGGGCAGGTATTCCATCGCCATGTAATACAGCTCACCGACGTTGCCGATGTCATGGATGGTGACGGTGTGCGGGTGCGACAGGCGCGCCAGGGTCTTGCCTTCGCGCAAAAAGCGCTCGCAGAACGTCGGGTCGGCTGCCAGGGCGGCGGCCATGACTTTCAACGCCACCTTGCGCTCCAGCGAGCGTTGGGTCGCCAGGTACACGCTGGCCATCGCGCCTTCGCCGATCTCGCCGTCGATGTCGTAGCCGGGGATGACAATGTTCAGGGTCAAGCTCATGACGGCACCTTCACGACGACCACGGTGATGTTGTCCGGCGCGCCGCGCATCAGGCCCAGGGACACCAGGCTGCTGGCGATTTCGCCGGGCTCGTCGTGGCTCAATACTTCACGGATTTCCTCGTCCTCGACGGTCTTGGTCAGGCCGTCGCTGCACAACAGGTAGCTGTCGCCGGGCACCAACAGCAGTTCGGTCAGCGCCAGGTTCAGTTGCGCCTCGACACCGATGGCGCGGGTGACGATGTTGGCGCGCGGATGCACGCGGGCCTCGGCTTCGCTGAGCAGGCCGCTGTCCTGCAAGTCCTGGACGTAGCTGTGATCCCGGGAGATGCCTTCGAGCACGCCGTCGCGCAGGCGATACAAACGGCTGTCACCGGCCCATAGGCACATGCCACGCAGGTCGCGGGCGGCCAACACCACCACGGTGCTGCCCATCATGGTCACGCCACGGTTGGCGGTTTCTTCCCGCACGGCGGCGTTGACCCGCAGCAGGTCGCTTTGCAGCGCCGCGACGTATTCGTCCAGCGAACGTCCCACGGCAATGCTGCGCAGGCTGTCGACGATCAGGCTGCTGACATAGTCGCCCGCCGCGTGTCCGCCCATGCCGTCGGCCACCACCCAGAGGCCATTTTCCGGCAGATCCAGGCAGGCGTCTTCGTTGACCTGGCGGACCATGCCGACGTGGCTCTTGCTTGCAGACTTGATTGCTTTTCCGGCACTTGGACGCATCTACACAACACCTTCTTGGCCGAGCAAAAATTGCGCAAAATCAGCGGCTGCCGGCAATCCCTGGCAGCGCATCAAACCGGGCGCGATGCGCTCCGAACCCTGGCCCCACCACAGGCTCGCGCCTTCGCAGGACGACTCGGCCAGGGCGCTCATGCGCCGTTGCGGGTCGGTGGCATCGAAGCGATGCAGGCTGGCGAAGCGACTGCTCGGGGTGCGCGGCAGGTACATCGGGCCGCCCAAGGTTTCCAGCTGTTCGTTGAATGCTTCGAAACTCGCCTCCACGCTCAGCGTGCTCAGCAACAGATTCTCGACCCGCTCGAACCAATCGTCCGCGCCACCGACTACCGAGGCCGGGTCGGCATCCGGCTCCAGCAATACCGCGATGGTCAGCGGGAAATAACGCCCGACACGATCGATGCTCGGCATCAACACGCCCACTGCCGCATCCGGCCCGCACACACCCGGCGCGACCATGAAGCGCCACAGCGGACTGACCAGATAGGCGTCCAGCCAACGCTCGCCGAGGCTGCTCTGGCTGGCGAGCAAACCCGCCGCCAACCAGGAGTCCCACGGGCCGATAAAACCCTGGGGCAAGCCACGGCTGACGAAATCCCCGCGGCTGGCCAACTTTCCATAGAAGCCCGGTGTACTCATAGCCGCTCCGGGAGGCTGAAGCCGCTGAGCACCCGGCTCTTGAATGGGTTGAAGGCGCTGTTGGCCCGCAGCTCATAAGAGGCGCTGGCGCCATCGACCCGCAGCCGCAGGTTGAAGCGGTCCGGTGAGTTGCCGGCGGTCAGGTCCGATTGCTCCAGCAGCCGGAACCAGGCCCACGGCCCGTCCAGGGTAATGCCGGAACGACCGCTGGACGCCGGCGGCATGATTGAGATCCGCACCACGCCGATGCTGCCGGGGTTCGGCCATTGCATGGCGGTCGGACGGCTCGGGCCGTGGTCGTAGCTCAGTTGCTGGCCGTCGAGGTCGAGCAAAAACTGGGTGATGGTCGAGTCCATCGCCACCGGCTTGAGTTCGAAACGCACCATCGGCTGCGTGCCGCCGGAACGGAAGAAGGCATCGCGGATGGTCGCTGCGCGCTGGAAGGTTTGCAGCACGCCTGGAGAAATGCCGAGCTTCTGCGCCGCGCCCGGCTGCCAGCGCCAGGTCTGGGTCGAAGTATCCACGTACGGTTGCAGGTACTTGCGGAAGTAGTTGTCCATCACCCCGCCGACGCCGAAGAACTGGCCGAAGTCATCCAGGGTCGCGTCTCGCGCGCTACCCGGCGACATGGGGTAGCGCCCGGCCAGGGACTGGCGATAGATGTTCACCACTTCGCTGGTCCAGGCGGCGTTCAGCTGGTTGCGCACCCCACCCATCATGGTGTTGGTGGTGGAGTTGACTACCGACTTGACCAGGCCCTGCACCAGCGGCGGCTGGCGTTCGGCGTTGAGGCTGACGCGGGTGGCGGCGGCCGATGCCTGGTTCTTGGCTTCGCCGAGCAAGGCATCGCCGCTGGCACCGACCATGGCGCTGACTTGCACGTACAGCGCGTTCATATCGGACAGCAGGCCATCGATGGCCGCAGGTTCGCCTTCGTTCTTGTTGACGATGCTGTTGAGCTCGGCGAAATGCGCGGTGATCGGGTCGTCGTTCGCTGCCGGCGCGTTTGGTGTTGCCTGCTCCTGGCCAAGCAGGCTGCCAAGGCGTTCCTTGAGCTTGTCCACGCCGTCTCCCGCCGGCACGCCTTGAGCGGCCAGCAGACGTTCATCCTGTTGCAGGTCGGTTTCCTTCGCCACCGCCACCAACAGCTTTTTCAACGGCGAGGTCGGGCCGGAAATCACCCGCAGCACATCGGCGGCCTGGGCCACGCTAGTGATCGGCACAAAGTCGATGTCGGCCAGCAAGGCATCCCATTGGCGCAGGTAGTCCTGGAAGTACAGGCGCCGCACATCGGCGGCCAGGCTGGCGACGTTCTGCTGGTCGGCCTCTTCATGGCCCAGCACCCATTGCTCTTCGGCCAGGGTGCCGGTCTGGCTCAGGCTGCTGAGCAAGAAGCCCTGGCGGTAGCCCTTGACGGTGAAGAACCCGCTCAAGGGTTCGCCCAATGGCTTGCCGCTTTTGCGGCTGAACACTAGCGCGGCGTCACGCCCGGCGGCTTCGTTGATGCGAAAGTCCGGGATGCCTTCGGGCAGTTTCTGGCGCTTGATGCGGTCGTAGACGCGCTGGGCCACCGGCAGTTGTTGCAACTGGCGGCGCAGGTCTTCGATCAGGCGTGGGTCGAGGCGCGCGGTCGGTGGGCGGCGCTCGAAGAGCGCCTGCAAATGCCCGGTCAGGGCCTGGCGCTGCTCGGCTGGCAGATCGCGTGGCAGGCTGCGATCCCAGTCCAGGGCGATCCACGCCTTGATGAAGTCGGTATCGTAATGCTCGTTATCAGCGAGCATCAGGTACGCCTTCAAGCCTTCGTAGAGGAAATCCGAATTGCCGCCGCTGTGCAGCTGCTCTTCGATGCGCGTCAGCAGGCGCGGCGCGAATACCGCGATCAAGAGCTTGCGGTAGACGCTGCCGGACTCGGCTTCGAGCATGTCGCCCTGGTACAGGCCCAGGCCCTCGGCCCAGTCGGGCGCGTCATCGGCCAAGTGCTTGACGGCATTGAGCAGCGGCAACACCGCGAGGACGTCGCGTTGCGCCGGGCTGAGGTTCTGCACGGTCTGGCCCAGTGGCGCGACCTTCTGGTCGACCTGAGCGATGTAGGCCTGGTTGGCGCGGTAGCTGACCCACCACAACGTGCTGACCACCAATACCAACACCACTGTGGAGGCCAGCACGCCACGGGCGATCCATTTGCGCCGCCGCTCGACCTTAGGATCGACACCCACCAACCCGCGCTCGGCAAACGCCACGGCGGTGAAGAGTTTTTCGATGAAGTAGCTGCGCCCGGTGCCGGTCTGGCGCGCCAGGTGCTGGCGGTCCAGGTTCATGCTTTGGGCCATGGAGCCGATCAGACGATCGATCGGGCTGCCTTCCTGGGTGCCGCTGGTGAAATACACACCGCGCAGCAACACCCGCTCTTCAAAGGCGTTGGGTTTGAACACGCCGTCGAGGAAGCTTTGCAGGCAATCCTTCAAGGCACCGAACTGCTGAGGGAAGCCGTAGATAAGGTCGCGCCGCGCCGGGTCGCGCTCTTGTTGCAGGCGTTCGACCAAGCGGTCGTTGAGACGCTGTTCCAGCAAGGCAAATTCGCTTTGCAGGTGCGCCAGCGGGCTGTCGTTGCTCTTACCGTCGTCGAGGGCAAACGTCATGCCCCAGACCTGGGCGCGTTCTTCCTTGCTCAGGCTGTCGAAGTACTCCATGAAGCCCGGCACCAAGTCGAGCTTGGTCAGCATCAGGTAGACCGGGAAACGCACGCCCAGTTGGGTGTACAACTCCTGGATCCGCAAGCGAATCGCCGCGGCATGGGCGGCGCGCTCGGCGTCGCTGCCCAGCAGCAGGTCGGACAGGCTGATGGCAATGAACGCGCCATCGATCGGCCGACGGGCCCGCTGTTTTTTCAACAGGCCGAGGAAGCCCAGCCAGGCCGCTTTATCGACGGTCGCGTCGCTGTCCTGGGTGGTGTAGCGACCAGCGGTGTCGAGCAGCACGGCCTCGTCGGTGAACCACCAATCGCAATTGCGCGTGCCGCCGACGCCGCGCACGGCACCGGCGCCGAGCTGCGCAGCCAACGGGAAATGCAACCCGGAGTTGACCAGCGCCGTGGTCTTGCCGGAGCCCGGCGGACCGATGATTACGTACCACGGCAGCTCGTAGAGGTTACGGCGCTCGTCGCCGCCGAGCTTGGCTTTCTTGAGCAAGGCCAAGGCCTCGTCCATGCGCTGGCGCAGGGTTTCGAGTTCTTCGGCAGTGGCGATGCTGGTGGGGTCCGGCGGGGTCTGCGCGGCCAGGCTGCGCATCACTTCGGCGGCCTGGCGGCGGGCTTGGATAATGCGCAGCACCCGGTAGGCGATCCACACCGCGAACACGAGGATGATCAATGTCCAGCGCCGGCCTTCAGGCACCAGCCAATCAAGCAGCGGACCAACGAACCAGATGATCAGGCTCAGGGCAATCAGCCCCAGCAACGGTATGACCCAGCGGATCATGAAACTGAAAAACGCCTTCACTCGACCCCCTCCGCCAACACTGTGATTTCAACCCGTCGATTGCGCGCACGGCCTTCGGTCGTGGCGTTGGAGGCCAGCGGCTCGGTGTCGCTGCGGCCTTCGGCGCTGAAGCGCTCGGGTTGGCCGGTCTTGGCCGAAAGAATGTCCAGCACCGAACGGGCCCGCGCCTCGGACAAGGCCCAGTTGGAAGGGAATCTCAAGGTGGCAATCGGCCGATTGTCGCTGTGCCCGGTCACCAGCACCTGGCCCTTGACCTTGCGCACCGCGTCGGCGATGCGCAGCATCAACGGCTGGAAATCGTCCTTGATGCCGGCGCTGCCGGAGGCGAACAGTTCATCGCCACGGATGGTCACCACCGAACGGTCGACGGCGTCTTCCACCGCCACCTTGCCGGAGCGGATTTCATCCGCGAGGAAACCGGCCAGGCGTGGGCGCTCGATCACTTTCGGCTGCACCACGGGACGATCGATGGTCTGCACTGGGATCTCACCGAGGAAGTGAATGTTCTTGAACACTGGTTCGGCATCGGAGGCCAGCTTCATGCGCAGGCCGAACAACAATGCCAATAGCAGCGCCGCGCCGATGGCCACGGCGATCCACGGCGGCATGAATTGCGCCAGTCGATCACGGGCCACGGTGACACCGCGCCAGTGCGGCGACAGTTCGCGCTCGTACTCGCCACGGGCGCTGCGGATGACGCCAGCGGTACGTTCGCGCAACGCTTCGAGTTGGCTGCGACCATCGTTCATCACGCGGTAGCGGCCCTCAAAGCCCAGGCACATGCACAGGTACAAAAGCTCCAGCAGATACAGGCGCTCGCGCGGGCTTTGCAGGCAATGTTCCAGCAACTGGAACACCTTCTCGCCGCCCCAGGCTTCGTTGTGCACGGTGATCAGCAGGCTTTGCTTGCCCCAGTCGCTGGTGCCGCCCCACGGTGTGCTCAACACCGCCTCATCGAGGGCGGTGCACAAGGCGTAGCGGGCCAGCAACACATCGTTGCGCACCACGCCAGCGGCCTCGGCGCGCTCTTCGAACTGGCGCAGGTACGCCAACAGTTGTGCGCGCAAACTGGCCGGCGCCGGGTGGGCGATGGTGCTTCGCAGGCGCGTCAACAAGGCCAGCAGCGGGCCGGCGGCGCTTTCCAGCGGATTGAGGCCCTGGGCCTTGCCCGTCAGGACCGGCGCGGCCGGCATCGACAGCGGCGCCGGTGCGGGTGCCGGCTGCTGGCGTGCCGGGTCCGGACGAAACGGATCCGCGCCACGGCCACCGGGCGTCGGCATGAACTGGGTACGATCGTCGTTACTCATCGCGGTTTATCCTCGGATCGCCCAGAACGCCAGGTTCAGCCCTGGGAACTGACCGGCGATATGGAACGCAAAGCCACCGGAGTTGCTGAGTTGCTGCCAGTGGTCGCTGCCCCGGTCCAATTCGTAATAGGTGGAGCCGGCGTGGTATGGCAACTGGCGCGGCGCCACCGGCAGCGGCAGCAGGCCGATGCCCGGCAGCTGCAGGTTGACCAGGTCGCGGATGTGTTCCACCGAACCGACCTTGCTCTGCTGGCCGAAGCGGCCGCGCAGGGTTTCGGCGGGCACGTCGGCGCGCACCACCAGGATGAAGCTGGCGCTGTCGAGCAGGGTCTTGTCGGCGAGCATCGCCACGTGGATGCCGTAGGCTTTCTCGACAATCGGGATCGGCGTCGCCTTGCTGTCGATCAGCATCGACAGGGCCTCGCGCAGGGCCTGCATCACCGGCGCGTAGCTGAGCGCCAGGTCATCGTGTTGATAAGGCGGGTATTGCTGCGGCCGTCGTCCGGAGGCGGTGAACGTCGAGAACTCGCCGGCCAGGCTCACCAGCTCGCTGTAGAGACGCTCGGGGTGCAGCGGGCTCAACTGGCTCAGGTGCTGGATCAGCGGCTGGGCGCGGTTGACCAGCTGCAACAGCATGAAGTCGGCAATTTCCGAGGCGCCACCGGCACCGGACGCCACCACCCGCCCGGCCAGGGCTTCGCCGCGTTGATGCAGCAGGCCCAGCAGTTCGCTGCGGAACGCCGCCAGCGGCTTGGAGGCGCTGACATCCAGCAGCGGCGGGATGTAGGCATCATCGAGCACCAGCGCCCGGTCGGCGCGTTTCTCCTTGATGCGCACTACGCCAATCGCGGCGTAGTCGCCGATGCCGTCCTGTTCAGTCAGCAAGCGCAACGCCCGGGAACCGAGGGCCACCGGCGCGCGGTTTTCGAACGGCGCGTTGTCGTCGCGCACTTCGCACACCTGGCTGACATAACGCGCGGCACCGAGGTCTTCGCCTTCGTCCACGGTGTCGCGGGAACCGGCGCGTTTGAGCGGCAGGGCCAGATACACCACGCCGTCACGCAGGTTGTCATCGACGTTCAGCGGCGTCGGCGCCAGGTCGTCCTGGGGAATATTGAACGGCGTGCCGTCCGGCAGCAGGCCCCGCGCCGAGATGATCGCCAGCTTGCCCTGGGCCAGCAGGCCCTGGTCGATCAGCAATTCGGAAAAACCCCAGGCGCCGGCCGACAAGGGGCGGCTGCGTGCGTCGATGAGGTTTTCCAGGTAACGGTCGTGCTGTTGGAAGTGCTGCGTTCCAATGAACATGCCTTCCGACCAGACCACGCGATTGTTCCAGGACATGGGGGCTCCGATTGCTTATTGGGCAGGGCTGGATGGGGCAACGACGACGGCGCTGCGCACGGCGCGCACATCGAGGCTGATCTGGTATTCGGTGTATTGGCGCGGCGGGACATTCATGACCGTGCGCCACAGCGATTGGTCCAGTTCGCGATAGCCCACCAGGATTCCGATATGACGGGTGGCCGGGTCGAGGTCGCGTTGCAGGCTCGATTGCTGGCCGGGTTGGATCAGCACCTCGTCCTGGTCGATCAGGTCGGCACCGAGGGTTGCCTGGGCCCGCTCGGCCAAGGCGAAATAATCGGAACGGCCAAACGTCGCGGCATTTTTCAATTCGAAAATGCGCACCCGGACCGGGGCCGGCTGGCCGGTGGCGCCGGGGTTGAGACCAGCGATGGCATGGAAATGCAGCTCGATGGCGGCGGTGTCGGCCTCAGCTTCTTCGGGCTGGGGGTTGGCCGCATCCTTGGCGCACGCCGTCAGCAGAAGCGCGGTGGCAACTGCGAGTAAAAACCTGGGAATCATCCTGCGTCCTCAATGACGTTTGAGCTATCCGTTGTTGTCTTGATCAGTCTTGTTATAAGGCGGCGGCGCTCAACGGCGTCGCTGTCGTGTGCTGTGTTCTTCGTAGGCGCGGCTGAACTCACGACCGAACAGGTCCTGGAAATCCTCCTGGGCTTCCCGGGAAATGTTGCTATAGAGCTCGGTGAATTGCTGCCAGTACTGGGCCTGTCGCGAGCCGCTGAAAATGCCTGACAGCCCGCCAGGCTTGCCCATGCGCTCTTCCAGTTGCGCCGGCTCAAAACGCGCCAGCAAATGTTTGATCGCCGCTTCCACGCCGGCCATGACCGCCAACTGGTGGGCACGCAAGTCATCGAAACTGTCGCGCACCGCCGCGTCCGGCGCCATGAACGCCTGGTTGCCATGGCGCAGCAGCAACAGCAGCGCTTCGTCGACATTGGGGGCGAACTTCAGCGGGTTGTTTTCCACCGGCTGGATCATCGTCTGCTGGATGCGGAACTCACCCTTGAGGCTGCTGCGGGCGCGCAGCACATCGATCAGGCCTTCGACCATCAACCGATAGCTGCGCCCGATGCTTTCCATCTGGGCTTCGGCGTTGGCCTTGTCCAGGCGCAGTTGATCCAGCCCGGCGCCGCGCAGGAAGGCTTGGAGCAGGTCGGGTTGAGAACTCTGCACCGGGGTGGGCGTAGGCTCGACACGGCTGACCGGCGCTTCTGGCGGTGGCGCGGATTCAATCGGCGCGACGACCTCAACCATCGGGATGGGCGGAGCAGGTACAGGCTCAAGCACGGGCAGCGGCGGCACGCAAACCGGTTCAGACAGCGGCGCGACAGGAATCGATGCCACCGGCGCAGGCTTGTCACTGAACAAATCCCAGTCTTCCGGGATGACCGGGGCCGATGTCACCGCCACCGGCTCGAACACTGGCTCAACTACAGGCGGCGGGCTCGGGCGCGGAATCGGCGTCGGCGGACGGAAGTCGTGTTGCTCGGCCGGCACATGATCCGGCTGGGTGGCCGGCGGGACGCTGGTCGGGGTGAGGAAATCGAACAGGTCCGGCAGGGTATCCATCGACGATACGCCCTGGAAATGCGCCGGCGTGCTCACGGGCATTGGCGAAGGCGTATTCACCGGGGCACTCTGGCGCCCCATCAAGGCTTCGAAGCTGCTCGGTGCTTCGGCGAACGGATTGCTGTCGGTCATCGGCAAGTCGAAGTCCACCCGGGCCTGGATCTCGTAGTCACCAATGCGGATCACTTCGCCGTCCTGCAACGGCTCGCTATTGCCTTTGCGCAAACGAATACCGGCCTTGACCAATTCCACACCATTAGTGCTGTTATCGGTCAAATAATAACGCCCGTCCTTGTATTGGATGATGCAATGTTTGCCCGAGACCAAACGCTCCGGATCCGGCAATACCCAATCATTATCGGAACTACGGCCAATTGCCATCACTCCCTGGCCCAAGGTCTTTTCAGAACACTGTCCGGGAGTAATCTTGTGATAACTAGTGATAGTCAAACACAGCGGCATCTCGCCTCCTTGCTGAATACTTCTTGTCGCCGACGATACATGAGACCTGGACCCCGGCCCTTGCGTAGCAAAAACCTTGCTAGCGACGGGGAACGGCTTTTTGCCAGCACAATGGCTGATCTTAACCGGCCTGCGTGACAAAAAAACCTGCTTCAGTGCGTACTCCGACCTATGGGTCGCGCGGGTTGTTAAGCACCTCACAACTGTCACATCGGCGAAATAGCTTACCTTGACAACGGATAAGTACTACACCAAAAATGCACAACTTCTTGAATATACATGATGGCACTTTAAGATCATCTCGCATCTATAGCGCCATTATCGTCAAGGAACATGTGAAGTTTCATCCGAAACTTGCGTGTGCACTGCCCGACTTCTTCAGCGGGTGATAGGGAGATCGATCCAAGTGGATGTGCCTTTGTTGCTCGCCGCCGTTTCCGCGAATTCGCCTTGCGGTGAAGACCTGGAATATGACGCGGATTTCTTGCGCCTGGAACGCGATTCCCGAGGCCAGCCCGAACGCAGCATGGGCGATTCGATCCTGCCTGCCGAGCCTCCCGAGTGGCGCAGCATCCAGCAGCAAAGCCTGGACCTGCTGCAACGCAGCAAAGACCTGCGCATCACCCATTTCCTGCTGCAAAGTTCCCTGGCCCTGGAAGGCATTCCCGGCCTCGCCCGCGTACTGACACTGATCAGCGAACTGCTCAAGCAATACTGGGCAGAGCTGCACCCACGCCTGGACGCCGATGACGACAACGACCCCACCGTGCGGATCAATGCCCTCGCCGGCCTGACCTCGGACGTCACCATTCGCCTGCTGCGCGAAAGCATCCTGGCCCGCTCCCGGACGTTCGGCGCCGTCAGCCTGCGCGCCGCCGCCAATGCCAGCGGCTTGCAAAGTTTTCCCGATGAAAACCTCGGCGCCGAACAACTCGCCGGCGCCCTGCTCGACAGCGATCCCGAGCAGTTGGAAACCATCCGCGCCGCCCTGCTGGAAGCCCGCAGCGCCGCCGAAGCCATCGAACAGCAAGTCAGCGACCAGGTCGGTTCCGCCCAGGGCGTGGACCTCGGCCCGTTGAAACAGCCGCTGAAAATGGCCCTGCAGATTCTCGGTCAGTTCGCCCCGCAGAGCGGCGACAGCGACCTTGCCGATCCCGTCGAACCCGACCACACCGCGCCGGTTGAAAACGCCAGCGTACCGAGCGCGCCGCGCAACAGTACCGTCCCAGGGGAAATCAACAACCGTGACGATGTGCTGCGCAGCCTGGACCGGATCCTGGCGTACTACACCCGCCACGAGCCCTCCAGCCCGCTGCCGGTGCTGTTGAATCGGGCGAAGAATCTGGTGCATGCCGATTTCGCGGCGATCGTGCGCAATCTGATTCCCGACGGCATGAGTCAATTTGAAAACCTGCGCGGCCCGGAAAGCGAATAAAAAGCGAGCGGATCACGCAGTCACGTCATAGGTACCCCCGATGACGCCAACACCGTCGCTCAAGCGACCAGGAGCAGCAACGTGGCGAAGCAAAGTTCTCAGAAATTCATCGCGCGCAACCGCGCGCCTCGAGTGCAGATCGAGTACGACGTCGAGCTCTACGGCGCCGAGAAAAAGGTCCAGTTGCCCTTCGTCATGGGCGTCATGGCCGACCTCGCCGGCAAGCCCGCCGAGCCTCTGGCACCGGTTGCCGATCGCAAGTTCCTCGAGATCGACGTCGACAACTTCGACTCGCGCCTCAAGGCCATGCAGCCGCGCGTGGCGTTCCATGTGCCTAACGAACTGACCGGCGAAGGCAACCTGAGCCTGGACCTGACCTTCGAAAGCATGGACGACTTCAGCCCAGCGGCCGTGGCTCGCAAGGTCGATTCGCTGAACAAGTTGCTCGAGGCGCGCACTCAGTTGGCCAACCTGCTGACCTACATGGACGGCAAGACTGGCGCCGAGGAAATCATCATGAAGGCGATCAAGGACCCAGCGCTGTTGCAGGCCCTGGCGAGCGCGCCGAAGCCCGCCGACGCAGAGCCCAAGGCTTAAGGACTAACGATCATGAACGATTTGGTACGCGACAATCAGCCCCAGAACCTGGGCGCCACCGAAGAAACCAGCGAGTTCGCCTCGCTGCTGCTGCAAGAATTCAAACCCAAGACCGAACGCGCCCGCGAAGCCGTCGAGACCGCCGTGCGCACCCTGGCCGAGCAGGCCCTGGCGCAGACCGACCTGGTGTCCAACGACGCCATCAAGTCGATCGAGTCGATCATCGCCGCCATCGACGCCAAGCTCACCGCCCAGGTCAACCAGGTCATCCACCACCCGGACTTCCAGCAGTTGGAAAGCGCCTGGCGTGGCCTGCACTACCTGGTCAACAACACCGAGACCGACGAGCAGCTCAAGATCCGCGTGCTCAACATCTCCAAGCCTGACCTGCACAAGACCCTGAAGAAATTCAAGGGCACCGCGTGGGACCAGAGCCCGATCTTCAAGAAGATGTACGAAGAAGAATACGGCCAGTTCGGCGGCGAGCCTTACGGCTGCCTGGTGGGCGACTACTACTTCGACCAGTCGCCACCGGACGTGGAACTGCTGGGCGAACTGTCGAAAGTCTGCGCCGCGATGCACGCGCCGTTCATTGCCGCGGCTTCGCCGACCGTGATGGGCATGGGCTCCTGGCAGGAACTGTCGAACCCGCGCGACCTGACCAAGATCTTCACCACCCCGGAATACGCCGGCTGGCGTTCGCTGCGTGAATCGGAAGACTCGCGCTACATCGGCCTGACCATGCCGCGCTTCCTGGCGCGCCTGCCGTACGGCGCCAAGACCGACCCGGTGGAAGCCTTCGCCTTCGAAGAGAACACCGACGGCGCCGACAGCTCCAAGTACACCTGGGCCAACGCTGCCTACGCGATGGCGGTGAACATCAACCGTTCCTTCAAACACTTCGGCTGGTGCTCGCGCATCCGTGGCGTGGAGTCGGGCGGCGAAGTGGAAAACCTGCCGGCCCACACCTTCCCGACCGACGACGGCGGCGTGGACATGAAGTGCCCGACCGAGATCGCTATTTCGGACCGCCGTGAAGCGGAACTGGCGAAGAATGGTTTCATGCCGCTGCTGCACAAGAAAAACACCGACTTCGCCGCGTTCATCGGCGCCCAGTCGCTGCAGAAACCGGCCGAATACGACGACCCGGACGCCACCGCCAACGCCAACCTGGCCGCGCGCCTGCCGTACCTGTTCGCCACCTGCCGTTTCGCCCATTACCTGAAGTGCATCGTGCGCGACAAGATCGGCTCCTTCAAAGAGAAGGACGAGATGCAGCGCTGGTTGCAGGACTGGATCCTCAACTACGTCGACGGTGACCCGGCGCACTCCACCGAGACCACCAAGGCCCAGCATCCATTGGCTGCCGCCGAAGTGATCGTCGAAGAAGTCGAAGGCAACCCGGGGTACTACAACTCCAAGTTCTACCTGCGCCCGCACTATCAGCTCGAAGGGCTGACCGTGTCGCTGCGCCTGGTATCGAAACTGCCGTCGGCCAAGGGCGCGTAAATAGAGGATTTGTTGGAAAAGGCTCGCTCCTGTGCAGGAGCGGGCTTGCTCGCCAATGCGTCGGGTCAGTCGGCGTCGATGCCGGATGACCCACCGCATTGGCGAGCAAGTCCGCTCCCACAGGTTCGGTGTCTTGACTGACGTTCAAAGTAATTTCGCAAGGTCAGCGTCAACCAAACAATGTGGTAGAGACCACACAGGGAGAAAACATGGCTGTTGATATTTTCATCAAGATCGGCGACATCAAGGGCGAGTCCATGGACAAGGCCCACAAGGACGAGATCGACGTCCTGAACTGGAGCTGGGGCATGTCCCAGTCCGGCAACATGCATGTCGGCAGCGGTGGTGGCGCGGGCAAGGTCAACATCCAGGACCTGTCGCTGACCAAGTACGTCGACAAGGCTTCGCCGAACCTGATGATGCACTGCGCCAGCGGCAAGCACGTCGACAAGGTCAAGCTGACCGTGCGCAAGGCCGGCGGTGAAAGCCAGGTCGAGTACATGATCATCAACCTTCAAGAAGTGTTGATCACTTCCCTGAGCACCGGCGGTTCGGGCAGCGATGATCGCCTGACCGAAAACGTCACCCTGAACTTCGCCAAGGTAGAAGTGGAATACCAACCGCAGAAAGCCGACGGCACCAAGGAAGGCGGCCCGGTCAAGTTCGGCTGGAACATCCGTCAGAACGTCAAGGTGTAATCGAACACGCCCCCGGTGCCACGCGCCGGGGGTGTTTGGTGCTTGCTCGCATCCCATCCTTTCCTGCCCGGTGTCTGAGTCATGGCCAAGCCTTCGTTTATCAATTTGTGGAAAGCGTATTCCGATCTGCTGGTGGCCCACCCCGACGCAAAACCTTGTGAAGGCCCCTGGGCAAACCAATGCGCCATACGCATGAGCCTGACGCTCAATGCGGAGAAGACCATCAAGGTCAACAAATCCACCTACACCGAACCCAAGTGTGCGCATGAACACGCCAGGGGGGCCGAATCGCTGGCCAATTGGTTGTGGAAACATCATCTCGGACGGCCAACCATCCTTGGCAACAGTGCCGAGGAACGCCGCAAATTGATGGGAAAAACCGGACTGATTTTCTTCAAGGACTGCTTCCAGCAATCTGGGGAGTCTGCAGAAGGTCGTACCGGTGACCATATCGATTTATGGAACCGTGGCCTGACCCAGACCAACGATCTTTTCTACAGATCCAAAGCCGTCTGGTTCTGGGAGCTCGCGTAATGAAAAAGCCCCTGCTCGCCGCAGGCCTGGCGATGAGCCTGGTCAGCCTGAGCGCATGCGCCGAGCATGCCGATACGCCGACGACCCAGGCTGTTTTCGTGGGTCAGCCGCTCAGCCTGGTTGACGACCAAGGTCAATGCACATTAGTCAAACCCGACCAGAGCCGCATGAAGCTGGACATGGAATGGCCGTGCGGCTTCAGCCTGGATAAACAGCAGAAGCTGCGCGTCGAAATGTTCAATGACATTCCGATATTGGCGGTCTGGCGCAGTGAACACATGCCGGCCCCCAGCCGCGATTGCCTGAGCAAAATGCAGGCTATTCGTCAGATGCCGACAGGTTTCGAGGCGGGAACGGTCAGCGTCTATGCGGCTTGCGGCTCCGGCGGCGACCAAAAAATGTATGTAGCGCCTTTCACGTGGTAACCGAAATCGCCACCCGCGATCGCCTGCAACCGTCCCTGCTGGACCGGCTGACCGACGACGATCCGACCAACCCCAAGGAAAGCGCCGACAAGCGCGTGCTCTCCCTGACCCAATTGAAAGCCTCGGTGCTGCGTGACTTGGCGTGGCTGCTCAACACCACTTCGTTGTTCGACGGCGATGCCACGCTGCACACCCCGGCGGGCACCTCGGTGGTGAATTTCGGGCTGCCGGCACTGGCCGGCAACAGCGCGTCGAACGTCGATGTCTCGGCCCTGGAAACCTTGATCCACCAGGCCATTGCCACCTTCGAGCCGCGCATCCTGCGCCACACCTTGCGCGTGCGGGCCCGGGCGACGGCCGAAATGAACCACAACGCCCTGAGCTTCGAGATCGAAGGCGACCTCTGGGCCCAGCCGGTGCCGCTGCGCCTGATGCTGCAAACCGACCTGGACCTGGAAACCGGCCACGTGCGCGTGGTCAACGCTGACCAGCGGAGACGCCCATGAACCCGCGCCTGCTGGAGCTGTACAACCAGGAACTGCACCACGTGCGCGAAAGCGCGGCGGAGTTCGCCAAGGAATATCCGAAGATCGCCAGTCGGCTGACCTTGGCCGGCATGGACTGCGCCGACCCGTATGTCGAGCGCCTGCTCGAAGGCTTCGCCTACTTGACGGCGCGGGTGCAACTCAAGCTCGACGCCGAATACCCGACCTTCACCCACAACCTGTTGGAAATCGCCTACCCGCATTACCTGGCGCCGACGCCGTCGATGACGGTGGTGCAGATGCAGGCCGACCCGGACGAAGGCTCCCTGAGCAGTGGTTTCCCGCTGCCGCGCGATACCGTCCTGCGCGCCGCCCTGGGTCGCGAATCCCAGACCTGCTGCGAGTACCGCACCGCCCACCCGGTGACGTTGTGGCCGTTGCAGGTCAGCCAGGCCGAATATTTCGGCAACCCGTCCGCTGTGCTCGGGCGCCTGGCCGCCAGCGAACCGAAAGCCAAGGCCGGCCTGCGCCTGACCCTGCGCACCGGCGCCGAACTGCCGTTCAACAGCCTGGCGCTGGACAATCTGCCGTTGTACCTCAGCGGTGCCGACGAGCAACCCTTCCGTCTTTACGAGCAACTGCTGGGCAACGCCTGCGCGGTGTTTGCTCGCCAGCCCGGCGGCAATTGGGTTGAACGGCTGCCTCAGGATGCGTTGCGCTCCCAGGGTTTCGATGATGCCGAGGCCGCGCTGCCAGTGGTGTCGCGGGCCTTCCAAGGCTATCGCCTGTTGCAGGAATACTTCGCCCTGCCCCACCGTTTCCTGTTTGTCGACTTCACCCAGTTGAGTCGCGCAGTCAAGCGCTGCGATGGCCAGGAACTGGAGTTGATCGTGCTGTTCGACCGCCACGATCCGAGCCTGGAAGGCAGCGTCGGCGCCTCGCAGTTCCTGCCGTTCTGCACCCCGGCGATCAACTTGTTCCCCAAGCGCCTGGACCGCATTCATTTGTCGGACCGGGTCAACGAACACCACGTGATTGCCGACCGCACCCGGCCGATGGATTTCGAAGTGCATTCGCTGACGGGGCTGACCGGCCACGGCACCGGGCCGGAGCAACCGTTCCTGCCGTTCTATGCGGTGCGCGATCCGTCCCGCTATGGCCGCGACAAAGCCTATTACACCGTACGGCGCGAACCGCGGGTGCTGTCCAGCGACCAGCGTCGCAACGGCCCGCGCTCGACCTATGTCGGCAGCGAGACCTTCGTCAGCCTGGTAGACAGCCAACAAGCGCCCTACCGCCACGACTTGCGCCAACTGGGCGTGACCGCGCTGTGCACCAACCGCGACCTGCCGCTGTTCATGAGCGTCGGCAACGGCAAGACCGACTTCACCCTCGCCGACAGCGCGCCGGTGGGTGCGGTGCGCTGCGTGGCCGGGCCAAGTCGCCCGCGGGCCAGCCACGCCCACGACGCCAAGGCCTGGCGATTGATCAGCCAGTTGTCGCTGAACTACCTGTCGTTGAGCGAACAAGGCCAAGGCGCCGCCGCCCTGCGTGAACTGCTGCGCCTGTACGGCGACAGCAACGACGCGGCGCTGCAATTGCAGATCGAAGGCCTGCGCGAGGTCAGCAGCAAGCCCTGTACCCGGCGCCTGCCGATGCCCGGCCCGATCGTCTTTGGACGTGGCCTGGAAATTACCTTGGAATTCGATGAAAACGCGTTTCGCGGCACCGGGGTGTTCCTGCTCGGCGCGGTGTTCGAGCGCTTCCTGGCACGCTACGTGTCGATCAACAGTTTTACCGAGACGGTGATCCGTACCACCGAACGCGGCGAGATCATGCGATGGAAAGCCAAGCCCGGACGTCGTCCGACCCTGTGAGTACCCTGGAAGCGATGCACCAGGAACCCTGGGAATACGACTTCTTCCAGGCGTTGCGGCGCATCGAATGCGAAACACCCGAGCTGCCGCGCCTGGGCCATTCCCTGCGCCTGGCCGATGACCCGTTGCGCCTTGGACAACAGGCCGAGTGCACCTTCGCCCCCGCCACCCTCGCCTCGGTGCAACCGGGTGTCGATGGCGCGCCGGCGCGCATGGAACAGTTCTTCTTCGGCCTCGGCGGCCCCAACGGCCCGATGCCGCTGCACATCACCGAATACGTGCGCGAACGTCAGCGCAACAATGGCGACAGCACCAGCAAGCGCTTCCTCGATGTGTTCCACCATCGTCTGCTCAGCCTGTTCTACCGGGCCTGGGCCGAAGCGCGGCCGACCGTCAGCCACGACCGCCCGGACGATGATTATTGGTCCGCACGCCTGGCGGCCCTCAGCGGCCGGGGCATGCCGAGCTTGCTCAACCAAGGGCTGATCCCCGACACGGCGAAGCTGCACTACAGCGGCCACCTCTCGGCGCAAACCCGCTACCCGGACGGCTTGAAGGCGATCCTCAGCGAGTATTTCGGCCTGCCGGTGGAGATCGAAGAGTACGTCGGCCAATGGCTGGAACTGCCGGAGCGCAGCCGCGTCGGTGTCAGTGCCAACCAGCTGGGCGTGGACTTCTGCCTGGGTCGCTTCGTGTGGGATCGCCAGCACAAATTCCGCATTCGCCTGGGACCGCTCAAGCTCGTCGACTACATGAGCATGCTGCCCGGCAGCCAACCGTTCAATGAGCTGGTGGCCTGGGTCGCCGAATACCTGGGCCACGAGCTGGACTGGGACCTGAACCTGGTCCTGGAACAGCCCGAAGTGCCCGCACTACAACTCAATGGCCGTTTCCGCCTGGGCTTCAACACCTGGCTGGGACGTCCTGAAGCAGATGCCAACGATTTAATACTGGCCAGGCATTACGCCGAACAGGCCAACACCTCACAGACCTCAAGGAGCCATGAGCATGGGTGAAATCAGTCGCGCCGCGTTGTTCGGCAAACTCAACAGCGTGGCCTACAAAGCCATCGAAGCCGCCACCGTGTTCTGCAAGTTGCGCGGTAACCCATATGTGGAACTGGCCCACTGGTTTCATCAGTTGCTGCAACTGCAGGACTCGGACCTGCACCGCATCATCCGCCAGTTCAACATCGAGCCGGCGCGCCTGGCCCGTGACCTGACCGAGGCACTGGATCGTTTGCCACGGGGTTCGACGTCGATCACCGACCTGTCCTCCCATGTCGAAGAGGCCGTGGAACGCGGCTGGGTCTATGGCAGCCTGATGTTCGGCGAAAGCCAGGTGCGCACCGGTTACCTGGTGCTGGGTATCCTCAAGACGCCAAGCCTGCGCCACGCGCTGCTGGGCCTGTCGTCGGAGTTCGACAAGGTCAAGGTCGAAGCCCTGAGCGAGCGCTTTGACGAATACGTCGGCGACTCGCCGGAAAACGCCCTGACCGCCAGTGACGGTTTCAATGCCGGTGCGGTGCCGGGCGAAGCCAGCGGCGCCATGGCCCCAGCCGCCATGGGCAAGCAGGAAGCCCTCAAGCGCTTCACCGTCGACCTCACCGAGCAGGCCCGCAGCGGCAAGCTCGACCCCATCGTCGGCCGTGACGAAGAGATCCGCCAACTGGTGGACATCCTCATGCGCCGCCGGCAGAACAACCCGATCCTCACCGGCGAAGCCGGCGTGGGCAAGACCGCCGTGGTCGAGGGCTTTGCCCTGCGCATCGTCGCCGGTGACGTGCCGCCGTCCCTCAAGGACGTGGAACTGCGCAGCCTCGACGTGGGCCTGTTGCAGGCCGGTGCGAGCATGAAAGGCGAATTCGAACAACGCCTGCGCCAGGTCATCGAAGACGTCCAGGCCTCGCCCAAGCCGATCATCCTGTTCATCGACGAAGCCCACACTCTGGTGGGTGCCGGTGGCGCCGCCGGCACGGGCGACGCCGCCAACCTGCTCAAGCCGGCGCTGGCTCGCGGCACCTTGCGCACCGTGGCCGCCACGACCTGGGCCGAGTACAAGAAGCACATCGAAAAAGACCCGGCCCTGACCCGTCGCTTCCAAGTGGTGCAAGTGGCCGAGCCGTCGGAAGACAAGGCCCTGCTGATGATGCGCGGCGTGGCCTCGACCATGGAAAAACACCACCAGGTGCAGATCCTCGACGAAGCCCTGGAAGCCTCGGTCAAGCTGTCCCACCGCTACATTCCCGCGCGCCAGTTGCCGGACAAATCCGTGAGCCTGCTGGACACCGCCTGCGCCCGTGTCGCCATCAGCCTGCACGCCGTGCCGGCCGAAGTGGACGACAGCCGTCGGCGCATCGAAGCGCTGGAGACCGAACTGCAAATCATCGCCCGTGAGCACGCGATTGGCGTGGTCATCGGCACTCGCCAGACCCACAGCGAAAGCCTGCTGAGCGCTGAGCGCGAACGCCTGGCCGAACTGGAAAACCGCTGGGCCGAAGAAAAAACCCTGGTTGACGAATTGCTGGAAACCCGCGCCACCCTGCGCGAACGCGTCGGCGTGGTGGACAGCGAGGACGGCAGCGAAACCAGTCACCAACTGCGCGAGAAACTGGTGGACCTGCAACAGCGCCTGACCGCCCTGCAAGGTGAAACCCCGCTGATCCTGCCGACCGTGGATTATCAGGCCGTGGCCTCGGTGGTCGCCGACTGGACCGGTATCCCGGTGGGGCGCATGGCCCGCAACGAACTGGAAACCGTGCTCAACCTCGACCAGCATCTGAAAAAACGCATCATCGGCCAGGACCATGCCTTGCAGATGATCGCCAAGCGCATCCAGACCTCCCGCGCCGGCCTCGACAACCCGAGCAAGCCGATTGGCGTGTTCATGCTCGCCGGCACCTCCGGCGTGGGCAAGACCGAAACCGCCCTGGCCCTGGCCGAAGCCATGTACGGCGGCGAGCAGAACGTCATCACCATCAACATGAGCGAGTTCCAGGAAGCCCACACGGTGTCCACACTCAAGGGCGCGCCACCGGGCTACATCGGCTACGGCGAAGGCGGTGTGCTGACCGAAGCCGTGCGACGCAAACCATACAGCGTGGTGCTGCTGGACGAGGTGGAAAAAGCCCACCCGGACGTGCATGAAATCTTCTTCCAGGTCTTCGACAAAGGCGTGATGGAGGACGGCGAAGGCCGGGTGATCGACTTCAAGAACACCTTGATCCTGCTGACCACCAACGCCGGCACCGAGTTGATCGCCCAGGTCTGCAAAGACCCGCAGAACGTGCCCGAGCCGGAAGAAATCGCCAAGGCGTTGCGCCAACCGCTGCTGGAAATTTTCCCGCCGGCCTTGCTCGGCCGCCTGGTGACGATCCCGTACTACCCGCTCAGCGACGAGATGCTCAAGGCCATCACCCGCCTGCAACTCAACCGCATCAAGAAGCGCGTGGAGAGCACCCACAAAGTGGCCTTCGACTACGACGACGCGGTGATCGATTTGATCGTCTCGCGTTGCACCGAAACCGAAAGCGGCGGGCGCATGATCGACACCATCCTGACCAACAGCCTGTTGCCGGACATGAGCCGCGAGTTCCTGACTCGCATGCTCGAAGGCAAGGCCCTGGCCGGTGTGCGGATCAGTGCCGTGGACAACGAACTGAAGTACGATTTCAGCGACGCAGGCTGACCTGATAGAACTGGAGCAAATGTGGGAGCGGGCTTGTTCGCGAAAGCAATCTGTCAGTGCCATTGATGTTGACTGACACAACGCCTTCGCGAGCAAGCCCGCTCCCACAGTGGGTATTCGGTTCCTTCAGTTACTACCATTTGCACGGGACATTCGATGCTATTCAACCAAGCCTCACGCCTGGCCAAGATCACCAGCCCACTGGGTCCCGAGGTGCTATTGCTCAAGGACATGGGCGGCGGCGAAGAGTTGGGGCGGCTGTTCAACTATGAATTGCAGCTGCACTCGCTGGACAACGCCATTGACCTCAACCAGATACTCGGCAAGCCGATGTGCGTGAGCGTTCAGCTGGACGGCGGTGGCGAGCGACATTTCCATGGCATCGTGGCGCGCTTCAGCCAGAACGTTGACCAGGGCCAGTTCGCCAGTTACCAAGCCACGCTGCGGCCCTGGCTGTGGCTGCTGACGCGCACCTCTGATTGCCGGATTTTCCAGAACCTGACCATCCCGCAGATCATCAAGCAGGTGTTCCGCGACCTGGGTTTTTCCGATTTCGAAGATGCTCTCAGCCGCCCGTATCGCGAGTGGGAATACTGCGTCCAGTATCGCGAGACCAGTTTCGATTTCGTCAGCCGCTTGATGGAGCAGGAAGGCATCTATTACTTCTTCCGTCACGAACAGGGTCGCCATGTGCTGGTGCTGGCCGACGCCTATGGCGCCCACACCACCGCGCCCGGCTACGGATCGGTGCCTTATTACCCGAAGAACGAGCAGCAGCGCGAACGGGACCACATCCACGACTGGCACCTGGCGCAGGAAGTCCAGCCGGGTTCGCTGGAACTTAACGACTATGATTTCCAACGCCCCAGCGCGCGCATCGACGTGCGCTCGGCCATGCCCCGCCCACACACGGCGGGTGACTATCCGCTGTTCGACTACCCTGGCACCTACGTGCAAAGCGAAGACGGCGAACACTACGCCCGCACCCGCATCGAAGCCTTGCAGACCCTGCATGAACAAGTCGAGCTGGCAGGCAACGCCCGGGGCCTGGGTTCGGGGCATCTGTTCAGCCTCACCGGCTTCACGCGCCAGGACCAGAACCGCGAATACCTGATTGTCGGCGCGCGCTATTACCTGTCCCAGGAAAGCGGCGAGAGCGGCGTCGGCGCGCCTTCGGCGCAATTCGAAAGCAGCCTGACCTGCATCGACGCCCAGCAGAGCTTTCGTCCGATGGCGATCACCCACCGGCCTATCGTCAAAGGTCCACAGACGGCGTTGGTGGTGGGTCCTAAAGGCGAGGAAATCTGGACCGACCAGTTCGGCCGGGTAAAGGTGCATTTCTATTGGGACCGTCACGACCAATCCAACGAAAACAGTTCGTGCTGGATTCGGGTGTCGCAATCCTGGGCCGGCAAGAATTGGGGCTCGATGCAGATCCCGCGCATCGGCCAGGAAGTGATTGTCAGCTTCCTTGAAGGTGATCCCGATAGGCCGATCATCACCGGTCGCGTGTACAACGCCGAACAGACCGTGCCCTACGATTTGCCCGAGAACGCTACCCAGAGCGGCATGAAAAGCCGTTCAAGCAAGGGCGGCACGCCGGCGAACTTCAACGAAATCCGCATGGAAGACAAAAAGGGCGCCGAGCAGTTATACATCCATGCCGAGCGCAACCAGGACATCGTGGTCGAGGTGGACGAGAGCCATTCGGTGGGCCATGACCGCAACAAAAGCATCGGCCACAACGAAACCGTGACCATCGGCAACAACCGCCTGCGCATTGTCAAGCAGGAAGACATCCTCTCGGTGGGCCAGCGCAAGACCGACAGCATCAGCCAGAGCTACGTCATCGAAGTGGGCGAGAACCTGCGTCTTGTATGCGGCGAGAGCATCCTGGAGCTCAACGCCAGCGGCCAGATCAACCTGACCGGCGTGCAGATCAGCTTCTATGCCAGCGGCGACGCCGAGTTCAACACCGGCGGCGTGCTGCACCTGAACAATGGCGGCGGCCCCGGTGCCACGCCGGACGGCCAGGGCGTCAAGGCCAGTATCGACGCCAACATCAGCGCCGCGTTCCCCAAGGGCTAATTTCGAGATTTATGCGCCATGACTTACCGCCTCAATGAATTCCAGCTCCAGCTGCCGCCAAGCGAGTTGCTGGACGCGACGATCAACATCCTCAAGTTCCCTGAGCTGGGCACCTCCCTGATCGTCAGCCGCAGCCTGCTGGCCGAGGGCGAAACCCTGCAGAGCAACCTCGACGACCAGCTCAAGCGCCTGGAAAAACAAGTCCAGGACCTGCGCTGCCAACCGGGCGCCACACTGCGGGTGGGCGCCAACCAGGAAGTCGAAGCCATCGAGCTGCGCAGCCAGTTCAACAAGGGCAACGAAAAAGTCTTCCAGTATCAATTGGCGCTGGTGTTGCCGGGCACGCGCAAGATGCTTGCCCTGAGTTACGTCAAAGCCGAGAAACTGGGCGATGCCGAAGCGGCGCATTGGGCGACGATCAAGGGCTCGCTGGTATTCGACGTCCCGGCTTGATGAGCACATTGCATGTCTGATGCACTCTGGGCCGCCCGGCTAGGCGACGCGCTGAACCACACCTCGATGATGGCCGATATCCTCGGCGGCGTCCTGGAAGTGGCCGCGAACATTGCGATCACCGCGGTGGCGACGGCTGCCGTGGTGGCGGCCACGGGCATTACCGTTGCCACCGGCGGCTTGGGTTGCTTCCTGCTCGGCGCGGTGGTGGGCGCCGTGGTCGGCCTGGCCATGAGCAAGACCGGGGCTGACAAGGGGTTGAGCAATATATGCGAGGGCATTGGCAATGCTCTTTTCCCGCCCACGGTGCAAGCCAACATCCTCACCGGCTCCACCAACACCCTGACCAACAACATCCCTGCCGCCCGCGCCGCCGGGGCGATCGAGTCCCATGTCGCGCCGGCCGGCACCGAACTTGAGGCACCCGAAGCCGAACCCAGCTACCTGGACATGGCCGAGAATTTCTTCTCGCAAATGTGGCGTCCCACCGTCGCCGTGCCCGCGCCCGGTGCCGTGCCCAAGCCGCTGGACATGATCACCTGCATGAAGCATCCGCCGATGCCGCCGCAATTCCTGGCAGAAGGCTCGGACAAAGTCACCATCAACGGCCAGCCCGCCGTGCGCAGTGGTGACCGCAGCACCTGCGATGCCACCGTGGTGTCCTCCGGGCTGATTTCACCCGACGTGACCATTGGCGGTGGCTCGGTGGTGGTGCGCGAGATTCGCAGCGGCAAGACCCCAGGCGTAGGCCTGGCGGTCACGGCGTTGCTGATGCTCAAGGGCGGCAAAGGCAAATTCCTCAGCAACCTGCCGTGCATGCTGGTGGGCGGCGCGGCGTCGATGGCGGTCAGCAGCGCGATGGGCGCAGCGGCCAATGCCGCCATGGGCTCGTCGAACCCGGTACACGCCGCCACCGGAGCCAAGGTCCTGGGCGATGTCGAGGAGATGGACTTCATCCTGCCCGGCATCCTGCCGATTGACTGGCAACGCTTCTACAACAGCCGTGACGAACGCCATGACGGGCTGTTTGGAGCGGGCTGGAGCGTGCCCTATGAGGTACGCGTCGAGATCCTGCCTCATGCCGAGGGCGGCGAAACGCTGGTCTACACCGATGAACAGGGCCGGCGTATCGACATGGGGTCGATTCCCTTGGGCGGCGCTGTATTCAGTGCTGGAGAAGGCCTGAGCGTACGGCGGCATGCCAACGGCCAATTGCTGATCGAAAGCGCAGACGGGCTCTACCGGCTCTTCGAACCCGCACCGGGCACTGCAACGTTGCTGCGCCTGGACCAACTCGGCGACCGCAACGACAACCGCATCCACCTGGATTACGACGACTCCGGACGCCTGGTACGACTGCGCGATACCTTCGACCTCACCGGCATCGCGCTGGCCTACGACGCTCGCTGGCCGCAGCGGGTCGAACGCATAGACCGGCTTTATGCCGATGAGCGCCGCGAAGTATTGATGCACTACGGCTACGACGCCCAAGGTGATCTCGCCTTGGTCCGTCAGTCCAACGGCCAGGTGAAGCGCCGCTACGCCTACGATGCCGGACGCAGGATGGTGGAACACCAACTGCCTACCGGACTTCGTTGTTTCTATGAATGGGGCTGGGTTGAAAACCTGGAGTGGCGGGTCGTGCGCCACTGGACGGACGCAGGCGACATCTACACGTTCGACTATGACTTGGCTGCCGGAACCACGCGCATCACCGACGGTTTGAATCGCATCAGCACCCGGCGCTGGGATGCCCGCTATCAGATCACCGAAGCCACCGACGCGCTGGGCCGCACCTGGGCCTTCCAGTGGAACGACGATAGCCAGCTACTGACAGCGACCGCCCCCAACGGCGGCCAGCATCAGTTCAGCTATGACGACGCCGGCAACCTCTGTGAAACCCGCGACCCACTGGGGCGCATCGAATCGACCGTGTGGCTCGAGCATTGGGCCCTGCCGCTGGCTGAAACCGACGCGGCAGGCAACACCTGGCAGTATCGCTATGATTCACGCGGCAACCGGATCCGTGAAACCGACCCGCTGGGCCACGTCACGCGCTATCGTCACGACGCCCACGGCCAGGTGGTGGAAATCATCGACGCCGCCGGCAAACGCAAGACATTGCGCTGGACGCCCCTGGGCCAACTCAGTGAACACACCGATTGCTCCGGCTATACCACTCGCTTGAGTTATTGCGAGCGAGGTTTGTTGCTCAGCAGCACCGACGCGCTGGGAGAGCGGACGCTGTTCAGCTACGACGATCAGGGAAGGCTACTGAGCAAGCAATTGCCGGACGGACGCATCGAGCAATATCAGCGCGATGCGAGCGGGCAAGTGATTGGCTACAGCGACCCGGCCGGGCACACCACCCGTTTCCAACATACCTTGAGCGGGCAGCTGCAGGTACGCACCGACGCCCACGGCCGCCGGGTGGAACTGAGCTACGACAACTACGGGCGGCTCCTGGCCCTGACCAACGAAAATGGCGAGAGCTACCGGTTTGCCTGGGACGCCGCCGATCGCCTGGCCGTCGAACACAGCCTGGACGGCAGCCTCAAGCGCTACGCCTACGATCCACTGGACAACGTGACCCGGGTGGAAGCCGTTGCGGTGCCCGGCAGCACCGACCTGGACCTGTCGCCGCAGGCTCCAGTCATCCATGAACTGCAACGCGATGCAGTGGGACGCCTGACAGCGAAGGTCACCGAAGACGGACGCACCGAGTACAGCTACGACGCCCTCGACCAGGTCAACGCCGTCGCGTTCACCAGCAACACCGGTGAACAGCAGAAGATCGGCTTCGGTTACGACGCACTGGGGCAATTGATCGTCGAGCAGAGCTGGGCCGGGCGCCTCGAACATCGCTATGACGAATTGGGCAATCTGACCCAGACGTTGCTCCCCGACGGTCGCTGGCTGAACCGCCTGCACTACGGCAGCGGCCACCTGCACCAGATCAACCTCGATGGCCAGGTCATCAGTGATTTTGAACGCGACCGCCTGCATCGCGAAGTGCTACGCACCCAAGGCCGCCTCAGCACCCGTAGCGAATATGACCGCAGCGGCCGCCTGCGGGCTCGCCAACGTCGGCAGCAGGATCAATCCACTTTGTTGCCAGCGATGGTGCGGTCACTGTTTGGCTTTGACGCCAGCGACCAATTGGTCGAACGCTTCGACAGCCAACCTGATGGCGCCCATCGCCACTTGCTGCACTACGACGCCACGGGTCGCATTCTTGCTAGCCAGGACAACCTCCAGGGCCAGCGCGAAGGCTTCGCTTACGATCCGTCCGCCAACTTGCTTGACGGGCTGTCGTCCGGCACGGGTCGAGTCGCACATAACCGCTTGCTGACCTACCAGGACAAGCGCTACCGCTACGACGGTTTCGGTCGCATGGTCGAAAAGCGCAGTGCCCGGCGCGGCGTCCAGCGTTTTCGCTACGACGCCGAACAGCGCCTGGTGGAGGTTCGCAACGATAACGGCTCGGTCGTGAAGATGACCTATGACCCGTTGGGTCGACGTATCGAAAAAGCCCACTACGACCGCCACGGCACCTTGCTCGGCCGAACCCGTTTCACCTGGGATGCGCTGCAACTGTTGCAGGAGCACAGCGACGGCCAGACCAGCCTCTACATCTACGCCGACGACAGCCACGAACCCCTGGCGCGAGTCGACGGCCTGGGCGAGCAACAGAAAGTCCGTTATTACCACAACGACTTCAATGGCCTGCCCGAACAGCTTTGCGAAGCCGACGGCCATACACTCTGGCGCGCCCGCTACCATGTATGGGGGAGCACGGCCGAAGAGCTTCGCGAACCGTATTACATCGAAGAACAGAACCTGCGTTTCCAGGGCCAATACCTGGACCGTGAAACCGGGCTGCACTACAACACACTGCGCTACTACGACCCGGACATCGGGCGCTTCACCACACCGGACCCCATCGGCCTGGCCGGTGGGCTGAATCTCTACCAGTACGCGCCGAATCCGGTGAGCTGGATCGACCCCTCAGGGTTGATGAAATGCTCCACGCCGCCCAAGGGTCGCAAGGTCAACCGAACGGTCTATCGCTTTGAAGAGCCTGGACGGATCAGCACGACTTGGACGGCACACAAGTGGAACGTTGCCGCCCGGCACCGCTATACCGCCCCTGGACTGGGCGGTGTCTATGGCGCCAACTCGCGCAAGACCGCCATGGGCGAGGTGAATCACTGGGGCGTGGACCTGTCCACGCGGGTGCTGGTGAGCAAAAAAGTGCAGCTCAATAACGTCCTGGACCTGACCCGGGCCGATGTGCGCAAGCAATTGGGCGTATCGCTCAAAAGCATCACCGGCAACAAATACACCCAGACTCATCAGATCGGCGCCTGGGCCAAGGCCAACGGCTATGATGGGATCCTGGCGCCGTCGGCCCGAAACCCGACAGGCAGCAACTTGATCTCCTTCGAAGGTTTTTAGTATGGGCTTGGAAGACGAATACGTCGGTGATGCCGGTTGGCAAAGCTTCGTGCAAGTGTACGAAGAGGATTACCTCAACGATGACGCCCGAGCCCTGGCCAAGGCCATGGATGACCATCTGGACATGGCCGTTGTGCTCTGCGGAAAAATGGGACGCGAGAGAGCGCTGCAGTGGCTGGAACGGTCCGTGCCTGCCCTGGGCGACAAACGCCCGGCCGATTGCCTCAAGTCGCCGAAACTGATCAAGCGCCTGAGAATGGCGCTGATGAGCATGCCGTAGTCGAGCGGTAGGAGAACTCGGCGGAAGCCCCTGAAAGGCACGTTTTCCTACAGAAATATCGCATCAACCGATTGCGGTTGCTGCACAACCGAGCGGGAGCAAGCTCCCTCGCCACGGGTTTTCGGGTGAATCCGAGGGTGTGTTTATTCGCTGTCCCTTAGCTTTCCACCAAGCCACACATCCTTGCGCCTTTGCCTACAACTACGCCAGAATCCGCCGGCTTGTGCGCCTTGCTCCCGGGTTCTATCGTTTGCCTGCCACTGCTCATCAGTGGTCGGGTTTAGTAGCCCGAGGTTTTCCCGCAAGATGCATGAGTCCTCAACTCAGGCAGGTATCTCAATTCCTGTCCTTGATGGTGACTGTGCGCAGGGCGCTTCGGCGCGCCGGCAATGCTGGAATCCCCGGTCTACTAACCTGCGTACAGCCGCCACCCTTCTTTTAGTAGGGACAGGGTCGCGGCCTAATTTGAGGATTCCAGCTTATGTTCAAGATAACGCCAAACCCTCCAGAAGCAGACCCCAACTCTCCTTATCTGGACGGCCTCAACGCCAAGCAACTCGAAGAAGCCACTACCCGCGCACTGGACTTTTATCTGAAGCCCAAACCAACAAGACCTAAAGAAACCATAAAGCCCGGCCAGCTATTCACCGTAGTAAAAGACCTCGACAACGAATGCCTGTTGGCCAACCTCAGCGAAACCCTGGCCTCAGCCGATGCGATGGTCAATGAACTGGCGTTCGATATGGAAGGCTCCAACCGCCACGTGCTGCTTGGGATCCAGCAGTTGATCGAACTGGGTTCGTTGCTGGCGAATCGGGCGTTGGATAACGTCGATCCCCGATAGCCGCCGCACCGCAAGCCACTGTGGCGAGCGGATTTATCCCCTCGCCACAGGGGCTTGCGGTGGATTAACAGATGGTTGCTATCTAACAGCCACAAAAAAAGGCATACCGATCACCTTCGGTATGCCTTTTTTGTTGCCGCTTCCTTCCCTCGATCGAGGTACTCGCCGCAATTATGGGTTGACGCTGTCCTTCAAGGACTTGCCCGGCTTGAACGCAACGGTGTTGCTGGCCTTGATTTTCACCGGCTCGCCGGTTTGCGGGTTCTTGCCAGTGCGGGCGCCGCGGTGGCGTTGCAGGAAGGTGCCGAAGCCCACCAGGGTCACGCTGTCCTTGCGGTGCAGGGCGCCGGTGATTTCTTCGAGGACGGCGTTGAGGACGCGGTTGGCTTGTTCTTTGGTGAGGTCCGCTTTTTCCGCGATGGCGGCGGCGAGTTCTGGTTTACGCATGAATGAAGCCCCTTTGACGGTTTTTTTGTTGTTATGTCCGTGCTGTTCTCTTCGGAACAACCCCTAAGGCGCCGCAGGCTCTACTCTGCGGCAGACGGGAGTGAGGATGGCACGGGGCCGCAACCGGCGCCAGTGGCCGGCGGGTGTTTGTGGCGTCAAAAGCAGGGTATTTACGACAGAACGACCGCCATTTACGCCAGCAGCGCCGGAAGCTGCTTGTTCAGCGCCAGTTTCTCCATCACAGCCGCCCCCGTCAGGGCGTAACCCAGCAAATTGCCTTGGGTATCGCGGCACAAGGCCTTGATGTCGGCGCCCTGCCCTTCGACGCTCCAGACGCCTTCGCTGCCCCGTGGCGGTGGCGAAACCACCAGTGGGCACACCGGCGTCTTGACGGTGATCGGCATGGCGCCATAGCTGACAGCGGTCGGGTTGCCGGCCAGGGTTTGAGCCAGGGTGCGGGCGCAACTCATCAGCGGCATGACGTAGAGCAGGTTCAAGCCATCGACCTCGGCGCAATCACCCAAGGCGTAGATATTGGCGTGGGAAGTCTTCAGGTGACGATCGACCACCACGCCGCGGTTGACCAGCAGGCCGGCCGCGGCGGCCAGGTCGATGCGCGGGCGCAGGCCGATGGCCGAGACCACCAGGTCGCAGGTAATCACTTGGCCATCCGACAGGTGCGCTTCCGATCCATCGCCCACCCGTTGCAGGCGATTGAGCACCGGCCCGAGGTGGAAACGCGCGCCGAGGCTTTCCAGCCCGGCCTGTACCGCTGCCGCGGCGGCAGGGTGCAACAGCGTCGGCATGACTTGTTCGCACGGGGCCACCAGCTCGACTTCATAGCCGCCGAGGATCAGGTCGTTGGCAAATTCGCAGCCGATCAGGCCGGCGCCGAGCAGCAGCACCCGGCGCTTGCCAGCGGCGGCGGCGCGAAAGCGGGCATAGTCTTCAAGGTCATTGATCGGGAAGATCAAGTCTGCGGCATCGCCTTGCACCGGCACACGTACGGTTTCAGCGCCCCAGGCCAGGATCAGGTCGCGATAATTCACCGCCTCTTCGCCGATCCACAGGCGCTTGTGGCCCGGGTCGATGCCGCTGATGCGCGTGTGGGTGCGCACCTCAGCGTTCAGTTGCTCGGCCATCGCGCCGGGTTCGGCCATGCTCAGGCCATCGGCGTCTTTGTTCTTGCCAAAGCCGGTGGAGAGCATCGGTTTGGAGTAGGAGCGGCCGTCGTCCGCGGTAATAAGCAGCAACGGGGTTTCGCTGTCGAGCTTGCGAAATTCCCGGGCCAGGTTGTAACCGGCCAGGCCAGTACCGACGATAACGACAGGTGCGCTCATGTTGCTCTCCGTTTATGAAACGATCAGTTGATTTCGATCATTTCGAAATCCATCTTGCCGACGCCGCAGTCCGGGCACAGCCAGTCTTCCGGTACATCTTCCCAACGGGTGCCGGGCGCGATGCCATCGTCCGGCCAGCCATCGGCTTCGTTGTAGATCAGGCCACAGACGATACATTGCCACTTCTTCATTCCAATACTTCCTCAAGATGTCAGGCTTTGGCCGGTATTTTCCGGCTCAGGGCGGTTTTGTACTGATCGATCGCGACAGATGCAAGCGGCATCGGCGCGACGGCGGGTTGGCTCGGCCAAAACCGCCGACCGGCATGGTAAGCTCGCGGCCTCATTTGCTGCCATTCAAGACCCCTGTGCCGCCGACAAATTCGATATTTCCTACACTTCAATGGCTGCCTCAACACCTGCTATCGCCCCGCCCGGATGCGTGCGTCATGGACTGGCTATTCGACGAAGGCTCCCTGACCCGGCGTCTGACAGGCCTGTCGGATGATCACTTCAGCGTGACGCCGTTGTTCGAAGGCTGGCAGCCGTTGCGCGCCGACGAATGTGCTGCACTGGACCTGGCCGAGGGCAGCGAGGGTTGGGTGCGCGAAGTGTACTTGCGCGGCCACGGCGAGCCTTGGGTGTTTGCCCGCAGCGTGGCGGCGCGCAGCGCGTTGCAGGGCGACGGCTTGCAGATGGATGAACTGGGCAGCCGCTCGTTGGGCGAGCTGTTGTTTTGTGACCAGGCGTTCCAGCGTCGGGCGATCGAGGTCTGCCACTACCCGAGCCAATGGCTGCCGCCGCAGGTTCGCAGCAACGCGTTATGGGGCCGTCGTTCTCGTTTCGACCGCGGTGCGTTGAGCGTGCTGGTGGCGGAAGTGTTCCTGCCCAGCCTGTGGACGGTCGCCCGCGCCTATTCGGAGAATTGCTGATGTACGTGCAACTGCTCAAATCCTTGAACCGCCTCAATCCGCGGGCCTGGGACTTCGTGCAACTGACGCGCATGGACAAGCCCATCGGTATTTATCTACTGCTGTGGCCGACGTTATGGGCGCTGTGGATTGCCGGCGAAGGCTCGCCATCCGTGGCCAACATCGTGATTTTTGTACTCGGCGTGGTGCTGACCCGCGCCGGCGGCTGCGTGATCAACGACTGGGCCGACCGCAAGGTCGACGGCCACGTCAAACGCACCGAGCAACGTCCACTGGTGAGCGGCAAGATCAGCTCGAAAGAGGCGCTGGTGTTCTTCGCCGTGCTGATGAGCGTGAGCTTCCTGCTAGTACTGTGCACCAACGCGCCGACGATCCTGCTGTCCCTCGGCGGCCTGGCGCTGGCGTTCAGTTACCCGTTCATGAAGCGCTACACGTATTACCCGCAAGTGGTGCTGGGCGCGGCGTTTTCCTGGGGCATGCCGATGGCGTTTACCGCCGAAACCGGCCATCTCCCGGCGGCTGCATGGTTGTTGTACATCGCCAACCTGCTGTGGACGGTGGGCTATGACACCTACTACGCGATGACCGACCGGGACGATGACCTGAAGATCGGGGTGAAGTCCACGGCGATCCTGTTTGGCGATGCCGACCGGGTGATCATCCTGACGTTGCAGGGCCTGGCCTTGGGCTGCCTGCTGTTGGCCGGGTCGAAATTCCAGCTGGGCGGCTGGTTCCACCTGGGGCTGCTGGCCGCCGCCGCGTGTTTCGCCTGGGAGTTCTGGTACACCCGTGGCAGGGACCGGATGCGCTGCTTCAAGGCGTTCCTGCACAACCATTGGGCCGGGTTGGCGATTTTCGTGGGGATTGTGTTGGATTACGGGTTGCGTTGAGTCAAGCCGATCCGGCGCAAACATGAACCTGTGGCGAGGGAGCTTGCTCCCTCGCCACGAAAAGCGGTTCGAGCAGTCAGTCAGGGCTTGGCGACATGCCAAACTTTACCCTTTTCGTCACCGGTCTTTTCACCCGCCTTCTTGTCGTCGATGTAGGTGTAAAGCGGCTTACCCTTGTAGGCCCACTGTGACTTGTTATCGTCGCGGGTAATTACGGTCCAGTCACCGCTGGGCGTGGCGGTGCTGTCAGCCATGAGCGGCGGCCAGTTGGTTGCGCATTGGCCGTTGCACATCGATTTGTCGCCTGCATCCTTGTCGAACGTATACAGCGTCATGCCCTCATGCGTGGTCAGCACGCCATCCTTTGCCATCGCCGGCTCGCCCGCCGCAAACGCCATCCCAGGCAATGCCAGCGCAGCCACCAGCCCCAGCACCTTGATGGATTGGGTGAAGTGATTCATGGAAACCTTCCTTTGTAGTTGTCAGGATTCGGACTGAAAAGCGTAGTCCAGGATCCCCTTTGCTGCCGCGCACAGAAATTTCTGTCACACGACTGCAATAATTCCGTTATCTAATGCGGCGCAAGACAGTTAAATGACAAGAGGATTACCCCATGGTTGGCAGGAGCATTCTGATCGTCGACGACGAGGCGCCCATTCGCGAGATGATCGCCGTTGCGTTGGAGATGGCCGGCTATGACTGCATGGAAGCAGAAAATTCTCAGCAGGCGCACGCCATCATAGTCGACCGCAAGCCTGACCTGATCCTGCTGGACTGGATGCTGCCGGGCACGTCTGGCATCGAGTTGGCGCGGCGCCTCAAGCGCGATGAGCTGACCGGCGACATTCCGATCATCATGCTCACCGCCAAGGGCGAAGAGGACAACAAGATCCAGGGCCTGGAAGTCGGCGCCGACGACTACATCACCAAGCCGTTCTCCCCACGGGAACTGGTGGCGCGTCTCAAGGCCGTACTGCGTCGTGCCGGACCGACCGACGGTGAAGCGCCCATCGAAGTCGGTGGCCTGCTGCTCGACCCGATCAGCCACCGCGTGACCATCGACGGCAAGCCCGCCGAGATGGGCCCGACCGAATATCGCCTGCTGCAATTCTTCATGACCCACCAAGAGCGCGCCTACACCCGCGGGCAACTGCTGGACCAAGTCTGGGGCGGCAACGTGTATGTCGAGGAGCGCACCGTGGACGTGCACATCCGGCGCCTGCGCAAGGCCCTCGGCGATGCCTACGAGAATCTGGTACAAACCGTGCGCGGCACCGGTTATCGTTTCTCGACAAAGGCCTGATACGAGCCCTTACCGCCCGACAAGCTGACAAGGACGCGCGTTCACGTGAATCAAAACTGGCATGGCACCCTCATCCGCCATATGTTGTTGCTGGTTACCGGATGCCTGCTGATCGGCCTGATCAGCGGGTATTACGGCTGGAGCCTGGCCGTGGGGCTGGCGCTTTACCTGGCCTGGACTCTCAAGCAATTGCTGCGCCTGCATGAGTGGCTGCGCCTGCACCAACCCGACGAAGCGCCGCCCGACGGCTACGGCCTGTGGGGCGAGGTGTTCGACAGCATCTATCACTTGCAACGGCGCGACCAGCGCGTTCGGGGCCGCCTGCAGGCGGTGATCGACCGCGTCCAGGAATCCACGGCCGCGCTGAAAGACGCAGTGATCATGCTCGACAGCGAAGGCAACCTGGAATGGTGGAACCGCGCCGCCGAAACCCTGCTGGGTCTCAAGACGCCCCAGGACAGCGGCCAACCGGTGACCAACCTGGTGCGCCACCCGCGCTTCAAGGAATATTTCGAGCAGGACAATTACGCCGAACCCCTGGAAATCCCCTCGCCGACCAATGATCGGCTGCGCATCCAGCTCTACATCACCCGCTACGGCAACAACGAGCATTTGATGCTGGTGCGCGACGTGACGCGCATCCACCAATTGGAACAAATGCGTAAAGACTTCGTCGCCAACGTTTCCCATGAGCTGCGTACGCCGCTGACGGTGATCTGCGGTTACCTGGAAACCCTGCTCGACAATGTCGAGGAGGTGAACCCGCGCTGGAGCCGGGCCCTGCAGCAGATGCAGCAGCAAGGCGGGCGCATGCAGACCTTGCTCAACGATCTGCTGCTGCTGGCGAAACTGGAAGCCACCGATTACCCGTCGGACAACCAGCCCGTGCCGATCGACGAACTCCTGCAGATCATCGTCGAAGATGCACAGGAACTGTCCGGCCCCAAGCAACAAGCCATTACGCTCGAAGCCGACCCGGCCATCCAGCTCAAGGGCAGCGAGGCGGAACTGCGCAGCGCGTTTTCCAACCTGGTGTTCAACGCGGTCAAGTACACGCCGGAACAGGGAAGAATTCACGTCCGCTGGTGGGGCGATGAACAAGGCGCGCACCTGAGCGTGCGCGATTCGGGCATCGGTATCGACAGCAAGCACCTGCCGCGCCTGACCGAACGCTTCTACCGGGTCGACTCCAGCCGCAACTCCAACACTGGCGGCACCGGGCTCGGATTGGCCATCGTCAAACACGTCCTGCTGCGCCACCGCGCACGCATGGAAATCAGCAGCGTGCCCGGCCACGGCAGCACGTTCACCTGCCATTTCGCCCCGGCGCAGGTGGTTCGCGCACGCGTTTCGAATCGCGACGAGTGATGCCGACCAGCTCTTGCCACTAGGCAATCGCCAAGTCAGCCGCTACATTGGCTGACTTGCGCCTGCCTCTTCAGGCGCTGATTTCCTTCTCATACCAACATACGGAACCTGCAAAACTCCATCATGGACCCTTCCCCTGGTTTGTCCCTCGTCTCACTCTTCGCCGAATTCGGCATGATTCTTTTTGCTCTGGTCCTGGTCCTGCTCAACGGTTTTTTCGTTGCGGCCGAATTCGCCATGGTCAAGCTACGCTCGACCCGGGTCGAGGCCATCGCCGAGCAGCACGGCTGGCGCGGGCATATCCTGCGCACCGTCCACAGCCAGCTCGACGCGTACCTTTCGGCCTGCCAGCTGGGCATCACCCTGGCGTCCCTGGGCCTGGGCTGGGTCGGTGAGCCGGCGTTCGCCCATATCCTCGAACCGCTCCTGGGCGCGATCGGTGTCGAATCGCCGGAAGTGATCAAGGGCGTGTCGTTCTTCACCGCGTTCTTCATCATTTCGTACCTGCACATCGTGGTCGGTGAGCTGGCGCCCAAATCCTGGGCGATCCGCAAACCCGAACTGCTGTCGCTATGGACGGCTGCGCCGCTCTATCTGTTCTATTGGGCCATGTACCCGGCGATCTACCTGCTCAACGCCAGCGCCAACGCTATCCTGCGCATTGCCGGCCAAGGCGAGCCCGGCCCGCATCACGAGCACCATTACAGCCGCGAAGAACTGAAACTGATCCTGCACTCCAGCCGTGGCCAGGATCCGAGCGACCAAGGCATGCGCGTGCTGGCCTCCGCCGTGGAAATGGGCGAGCTGGAAGTGGTGGACTGGGCCAATTCCCGGGAAGACCTGGTGACGCTGGAGTTCAACGCGCCGCTCAAGGAAATCCTGGCGATGTTCCGTCGCCACAAATTCAGCCGTTACCCGGTGTACGACAGCGAGCGCCAGGAGTTCGTCGGCCTGCTGCACATCAAGGATCTGTTGCTGGAACTGGCGGCGCTGGATCACATTCCCGAGTCGTTCAACCTGGCCGAACTGACCCGGCCACTGGAGCGCGTGTCGCGGCACATGCCGCTGTCGCAGTTGCTGGAGCAGTTCCGCAAGGGTGGCTCGCACTTCGCCCTGGTCGAGGAAGCCGACGGCAACATCATCGGCTACCTGACCATGGAAGACGTGCTGGAAGTGCTGGTAGGCGACATCCAGGACGAACACCGCAAGGCCGAACGCGGCATCCTGGCCTACCAGCCGGGCAAGCTGCTGGTACGCGGCGACACGCCGCTGTTCAAGGTGGAGCGCCTGCTGGGGATCGACCTGGACCACATCGAAGCCGAAACCCTGGCCGGGCTGGTCTATGAAACCCTCAAGCGCGTGCCGGAAGAGGAGGAAGTGCTGGAAGTCGAAGGCCTGCGCATCATCATCAAGAAGATGAAGGGTCCGAAGATCATCCTGGCGAAGGTGTTGATGCTCGATTGAGTGTCAACTCGCGCGCAAGTTGAAGGCATAACCCATTGTGGCGAGGGACCTTGCTCCCTCGCCACAAAAAGCCCTCCGAATCTCCAGTGCTACTACTGCTTGCCCACTGCAAAGTTGGGCAAGTCCCCCACCGGCTGGTTGAACTGGTAGGGAATCGACACCAGCCCCAGCCCGGTATTGCGCTGCACCACGAAGTGCAAGTGCGGGCCGGAGCTGTTGCCGGTGTTGCCCGACAGCGCCAGCGGCGTACCCACCGACACCCGCTGCCCTTCCCGTACGCTCACCGAGCCCTTTTGCAGATGCAGGTACACGCCCATGGTCCCGTCATCGTGCAGCACGCGCACGAAGTTGCCGGAAGGGTCGGTGCCGCGCCCGGTCTGCTCGTTTTCGGTCTTGATGACCACGCCCCCCCGCGCGGCGATGATCGGCGTGCCTACAGGCATGGCGATGTCCATGGCGTAGCGGTTCTTCGGACCGTAGTGGCTGTATTGGCCGTTGGCACCCTGGCTCAGCCGAAACGGCCCACCGCGCCACGGCAGTGGGTAGCGATACGCCTGCGCCGTGCCTGCGGGGTCGCCCAGGGAATACTCGAACCGCGGGGTATACACCAGCGGCCTGCCGGGCCGGGTAGCCGTGAGCAGCGCCAGGCGCAGGTTGCTGCGCGCTGGCATTACTCGGCGAATCGGCCGGCTCGGCGCGCCGCTCACATTGCGCAGCCCAGCGAAACTCAGCTCGATCTCCACGGGCGCATACAGGTCGTTGCGTACATAAACCGCGTCCGCGCCCTTCTGCTTCCGGATGTCGAGATACACCTGCCGCTCGAGGCGCTCGACCATGCGATCGCGGAACACGAACACCTGGGCGCCTTTGCTGGGGCGGTCACTATAGGACACCACGCCATTGGCATCGGTGGATTTGTAGATGGTCATGGCCAGGGCCGGGGTGGCGGCCAGGACAAGACCACAGGCGAACAGCAACGGCACGAGCATGGGCAAGAATTCTGTCGAAATGAAGGCCTGCAAAGCAGCCTAGCAGCTGGGATGGACCAGCGTAGTCGACGGATGTTTCAAAATTGGATCGCAGAGGGCGTTAGATCGGATGGCCTCATCGCGAGCAAGCTCGCGATGTCGGACTGAAGCGCGCCGCCGGATCAGGCGCCCGGTACGAAGTGCTTCTGCGCAGTGCCGCGGGCGATCAGGCGGGAGATGTAGTCGAGTTTCTGTGGGTCTTTGTCGACGAAGCGGAAGGTCAGTTGCAGCCATTCGCTGTCCGGCGTCTGCTCGTGGGCGACGATGGCGTGGAGGTAGCCGTTCAGACGAGCGGTCTCGGCGTTGTCGCCCTGCTCCATGTCCAGCACCGAGCTTTCCAGCACTTGTGGCAGGGTGTCGGTGCGCTTGACCACCAACAGCGCTTCCTTGAGGCTCAGGGCCTTGATCACGCATTGCTGGGTGCCGCTGGACAGGCGCAGCTGGCCTTGCCCGCGATTGCTGGTCGGCGCGGACGCGGCAGGTGCCTTGACGGGCGGGCTGTTGAGCAGACCACGGGCCGGGGCGGCAGCCGCAGCGGGCGCAGGCGCAGCGGCCGGGGCGGCGGGCTTGGCGAACGGGTTCGCTGCGGGCGCTGAAGCGGCAGCCGGAGCAGCCTTGCCACCGGTCAGGGCGCTGAGGGAGTCATTGCCAAACGCCGAGTTCATCTTGGTCGGGGCGCTGTTCATCAACGTGTCGAGCTTGCCGACCTTGTTCAGGGCCTGCTTGACCTTGGTCAGCAGTTGCTCGTTGGTGAAGGGTTTGCTGACATAGCCGGACACGCCGGCCTGGATCGCCTGGACCACGTTTTCCTTGTCGCCACGGCTGGTGACCATCACGAACGGCATGCCCTTGAGGTTGTCCTGCTGGCGGCACCAGGTCAACAGTTCCAGGCCGGACATCTCCGGCATTTCCCAGTCGCACAGCACCAGGTCGAACGCTTCACGGGCCAGCAGGGCCTGGGCTTTCTTGCCGTTCACCGCGTCTTCGATGCGGATACCTGGGAAGTAGTTGCGCAGGCACTTCTTCACCAAGTCACGAATGAACGAAGCATCGTCCACGACCAACACACTGACCTTACTCATCCAGATACACCTCTAAAAAATCCCGGCAAGCATACCGCCTTACTGATGGCACATTGCCAAAAACCTTCAGTCACGCCGGGACTTTTCGTTCGCGGGGTGCTGCTTTCGGTTAAAAAAACCGCAAAAAAAAGCCCGACCAGAAGGCCGGGCGCTTTTCTTGGCAATCTTACTTATCGTCAGTTTCACCGGGAACATTAGCGGTTTCGGACGGGGTGCCCTCCACTTCTTCCTTCATCCGCTTGAGACCCATGTGCCGCACATCGGTGCCGCGCACCAAGTAGATCACCAGTTCGGAGATGTTGCGCGCATGATCGCCGATACGCTCCAGGGAACGCAGCACCCAGATGATGCTCAACACCCGCGAAATCGAGCGCGGGTCTTCCATCATGTAGGTCGCCAGCTCACGCAGGGCGGTCTTGTACTCGCGGTCGATGATCTTGTCGTATTGGGCCACCGACAGCGCCAGGTCGGCGTCGAAACGGGCGAAGGCGTCCAGCGCGTCGCGGACCATGTTGCGTACTTGGTCGCCGATGTGGCGCACCTCGACGTAACCGCGCGGGGCTTCGCCTTCTTCGCATAACTGGATTGCACGACGGGCGATCTTGGTGGCTTCGTCGCCGATCCGCTCAAGGTCGATCACCGACTTGGAAATGCTGATGATCAGGCGCAGGTCGGAAGCAGCCGGTTGGCGACGGGCCAGGATACGCAGGCACTCTTCGTCGATGTTGCGTTCCATCTGGTTGATCTGGTCATCGATTTCGCGCACTTGCTGGGCCAGGCCGGAATCGGCCTCGATCAGCGCGGTCACCGCGTCGTTGACCTGCTTTTCCACCAGCCCGCCCATCGCCAGCAGGTGGCTGCGCACCTCTTCCAGCTCGGCGTTGAACTGCGCGGAAATGTGGTGGGTAAGGCCTTCTTTACTAATCATCTTTGGCGTCCTTGGAGCGTCCGGTAAGGTGCGGCGGACCGCAGCGTGAAGTCAATGAGCAACTACGGCTGACTAGCCGTAACGACCGGTGATGTAGTCCTCGGTCTGCTTCATGGCCGGATTGGTAAACAAGGTGTCGGTGTCTCCAAACTCCACCAGCTTGCCCATGTACATGAACGCGGTGTAGTCCGATACCCGTGCCGCCTGCTGCATGTTGTGGGTCACGATGACGATGGTGAACTTGGACTTGAGCTCGTAGATCAGCTCTTCGACCTTCAGCGTCGAGATCGGGTCGAGTGCCGAGCAAGGTTCGTCGAGCAGCAGGACTTCCGGTTCCACGGCGATGGTGCGGGCGATGACCAGGCGTTGCTGCTGGCCGCCGGACAGGCCCAGGGCCGACTCGTGCAGGCGGTCCTTGACTTCGTCCCACAGCGCCGCGCCCTTGAGCGCCCATTCAACGGCTTCATCAAGGATGCGCTTCTTGTTGATGCCTTGGATGCGCAGGCCGTACACCACGTTTTCGTAGATGGTCTTCGGGAATGGGTTGGGCTTCTGGAACACCATGCCCACGCGCCGACGCAGCTCGGCCACGTCCTCGCCCTTGCGGTAGATGTTATTGCCGTAGAGGTTGATCTCGCCTTCGACGCGGCAACCGTCCACCAGGTCGTTCATGCGGTTGAAGGTACGCAGCAAGGTCGACTTGCCGCAGCCCGACGGGCCGATGAACGCGGTGACGCGTTGTTTCGGGATGTTCAGGCTGACGTCGTACAGCGCCTGCTTCTGACCGTAGAACAGGTTCAGGCCGGGCACTTCGATGGCGACGGTTTCCTGAGCCAGGTTCAAGCTCTGCTTGTCGCGGCCCAGGGCCGACATGTTGATGCCGTGTGTATGTGCTTCGTGTTGCATGGGAGGCTCCCTGTGCTAACAAATTCGGTTCGGTTGGCCAACTGAGCGGCCATGCCAATCTGTATAGGTGGGAGCAAGCTCGCTCCCACCTGAAAATCAACTATCCAGCGCTTTGTATTTCTCGCGCAGGTGGTTACGGATCCACACTGCCGACAGGTTCAAGATCGCGATCACCAGCACCAGCAGCAGCGCCGTGGCGTAGACCAACGGTCGGGCGGCCTCGACGTTGGGGCTCTGGAAGCCGACGTCATAGATATGGAAGCCCAAGTGCATGATCTTCTGGTCCAGGTGCAGGTACGGGTAATTACCGTCCAGTGGCAGCGACGGGGCCAGCTTCACCACGCCCACCAGCATCAACGGCGCCACTTCGCCAGCGGCACGGGCCACGGCGAGGATCATGCCGGTCATCATTGCCGGGCTCGCCATCGGCAGGACGATCTTCCACAGGGTCTCGGCCTTGGTCGCGCCGAGGGCCAGGGAGCCTTCGCGCACGGTCCGTGGGATCCGCGCCAAACCTTCCTCGGTGGCGACGATCACCACCGGCACCGCCAGCAGCGCGAGGGTCAGGGACGCCCAGAGCAGGCCCGGGGTGCCGAAGGTCGGCGCCGGCAAGGCTTCGGGGAAGAACAGCCGGTCAACCGAACCGCCCAGCACGTAGACAAAGAAGCCCAGGCCGAATACACCGTAGACGATGGCCGGGACACCGGCGAGATTGTTCACCGCGATGCGGATCAAGCGGGTCATGGGCCCTTGGCGGGCATATTCACGCAGGTAGACCGCCGCCAGCACGCCGAACGGCGTCACGATCATCGCCATGATCAGCGTCATCATCACCGTGCCGAAAATCGCCGGGAAAATCCCGCCTTCGGTGTTGGCTTCACGCGGGTCGTCGCTGAGGAATTCCCAGACCTTGCTGAAATAGAAACCTATCTTGGTGAACGTACCCATGCCGTTTGGCTGGTAGGCGTGCACCACTTTGCCGATTTCGATTTCCACTTCCTTGCCGTTGGCATCGCGGGCCGTCAGGCTGTCGCGGTTGAACTGCGCGTGCAAATCGGAGAGGCGCGCTTCGATGTCCTTGTAGCGGGCGTTGAGTTCGGCGCGTTCGCTTTCCAGGTCGGCCTGGGCGGCGGCGTCGAGCTTGCCGTCCAGTTCCAGCTTGCGACCATGCAGGCGGATACGTTCCAGGCCAGCGTTGATCGCGCCGATGTCGACTTTTTCCAGGGTCTTGAGCTCGTCGGCGAGTTGGTTGACACGTTCGATACGCGCCTGCAACTGCGGCCAGGCGGCTTCACCCTCGGCGATGACCTTGCCCTGTTCCTTGACGTTGACCAGGTAACCGTAGAAGTTGCCCCACTCGCGACGCTCAAGGGCCATGAGCTCTGGCGGTGTGGTCTGGTTGGTCAGCCAATCGCCAACGATCCAGGTGAAATCGGTGCCGTTGAGGTCACGGTTGCCGACCTTCACCAATTCGCGGGTCATGAACTCCGGGCCTTCGTCCGGCACCGGCAGGCCGGCGCTTTTCAGGCGCTCGCGAGGGACTTCTTCTTTCTGTACGACTTCGCCTACCACCAGGTGCGCAGGCATGCCCGGTACGTTGTAGCTGGCGTGGATCAAGTCGGCCGGCCAGAAATGGCCGAGGCCGCGCACGGCGATCACCGCCAGCAGGCCAATGGTCATGATGACCGCGATGGACACCGCGCCACCGCTGATCCAGACGCCTGGGGCGCCGCTCTTGAACCATCCTTTCAGGGAGTTCTGTTTCACAGACTTCTACCTTTCTTAAAGCGACGAATATTTCTTGCGCAGACGCTGACGGATCAGCTCGGCGAGGGTGTTCATGACGAAGGTGAACAACAGCAACACCAGGGCCGACAGGAACAGCACGCGGTAATGGCTGCCGCCGACTTCCGACTCGGGCATTTCCACCGCCACGTTGGCCGCCAGGGTGCGCAGGCCTTCGAACAGGTTCATTTCCATGACCGGGGTGTTGCCGGTGGCCATCAGCACGATCATGGTCTCGCCCACTGCGCGGCCCATGCCGATCATCAGCGCCGAGAAGATGCCCGGGCTGGCGGTGAGGATCACCACGCGAGTCATGGTCTGCCACGGCGTGGCCCCGAGGGCCAGCGAGCCCAGGGTCAGGCCGCGCGGCACGCTGAACACAGCGTCCTCGGCGATGGAGTAGATGTTCGGGATGACCGCGAAACCCATCGCCAGGCCGACTACCAGGGCGTTGCGCTGGTCGTAGGTGATGCCCAGGTCATGGGAGATCCACATGCGCATGTCGCCACCGAAGAACCAGGCTTCCAGGTACGGGCTCATGTACAGCGAGAGCCAGCCCACGAACAGGATGACCGGAATCAACAAGGCGCTTTCCCAGCCGTCCGGCACCCGCAGGCGAATGGATTCCGGCAGGCGGCTGAAGACGAAACCGGCGACCAGGATGCCGATCGGCAGCAACATCAACAGGCTGAAGATGCCTGGCAGGTGCCCTTCGACGTAGGGCGCCAGGAACAGGCCGGCGAAGAAACCGAGGATCACCGTCGGCATCGCCTCCATCAGCTCGATCACTGGCTTGACCTTGCGGCGCATGCCCGGGGCCATGAAGTACGCGGTGTAGATCGCGGCGGCAATGGCCAGCGGCGCGGCCAGCAGCATCGCGTAGAACGCAGCCTTCAAGGTGCCGAAGGTCAGCGGCGAAAGGCTCAGCTTGGGTTCGAAATCGGTGTTGGCGGCGGTCGATTGCCAGACGTATTTAGGTTCGTCGTAGTTTTCGTACCAGACCTTGCTCCACAACGCGCTCCAGGACACTTCCGGATGCGGATTGTCCAGTGCCAATGGTTGCAGCTTGCCGCCCTGCTCAACGATCAGGCGGTTGGCCCGTGGCGACATGCCGAACAGGCCCTGGCCGTCGACTACCTGGTCCACCAGCAAGGTGCGGTGGGCGGTGCTGTGGAACACGCCGAGCTTGCCGGCGGCGTCCAGGGCCACGAAACCCTTGCGACGCTCTTCAGCGCTGATTTCAACGATGGGCGCGCTGCCCATCTGGAAGGCACGAATCTGTTTGAAGCGCAGCTCGCCGTCCGGATCGCGGGCCATGAACCACTGGGCCAGGCCGCCCTTGGAATCACCGATGATCAGCGAAATCCCGCCGACCAGTTGAGCAGTCGCTGTGACTTCTGCGTCGGCGTTCTCCAGAAGTTTGTAGCGGCCGTTGAGGCTCTTGTCACGCAGGCTGAAGACGTCGGCCTGGGCGCGACCGTTGACCACGTACAACCATTGCTGGCGCGGGTCGACGAAGATGTTCTTCACCGGCTCGGTCATCTGCGGCAGGTCGATGCGGGTCTGCTCGTTGGTGACTTCACCGGTCATCATGTTTTCTTCGCTGGTCAGCGACAGCACATACAACTGCGCCCCACTGGAACCGGCGAGCAGCAGGGTCGAATCGGTGGCGTTGAGGCTGACGTGCTCCAAGGGCGCGCCCTGCTCGTTCAATGCAATCGGCGCCTCGCCGTAAGGGTATTCGATGGCGGGCGAGATGGTTTTCTTGCCGTCTGGATAGCTGACTTTATAGGTGTGGCGGAACACCAGGGCCTGGCCGTTGGAAAGACCGATTGCCACCAAGGGGCTGCCAGGCTGGTCTTCGCCAATGGAGGTCACGCTGGCGCCGGCCGGAATCGGCAGGTCGACGCGGCGCAGTTCGGCGCCGCTGTCGAGCTCGTAGAACAATGCCTGGCCCTTGTCGGAAAAACGCATGGCCACCTGGTTCTGCTCTTCGATGGCGATCATCAGGGGTTTACCGGCGTCTTGCATCCAGGCCGGGGTGATCGAGTCCTTGGCGGTCAGGTCCGCACCCTGGAACAGAGGCAGCACCACGTAGGCAAGGAAGAAGAAAATCAAGGTAATGGCGGCCAGGACGGCGAGGCCGCCGACCAGCACGTACCAGCGGGTCAGGCGATCCTTGAGCGCGCGGATGCGGCGCTTGCGTTGCAGCTCAGGCGTATTGAAGTCAATGCGCTTGGGAGGGGAAGTCGTAGTCATTGTGGAGTTGGCCAGATCATTCATGCGCACACCCTAGCGATCCTGTATGACAGAAAGATGACAGTGAAGTGACGCAACAAATCCGCCGCCAGCTAGAAGCGGCAGCGGACGGGAAAATTGGCCGCGAGAGTGACGTCCACCCCCGCAGCAGCCCGGGCGTTGGCCCGGGCTCAGGTATTACTTCTTGGCGACGCTGCCGCCTTCCGACAGACCCAGGTCAGCCAGTGCCTTGGCAGCTACTTTGGCTGGCAACGGGATGTAGCCGTCCTTGACCACGACTTCCTGGCCTTGCTTGGACAGGATCAGCTTCACGAACTCAGCTTCCAGCGGGGCCAGAGGCTTGTTCGGCGCCTTGTTGACGTAAACGTAGAGGAAACGCGACAGCGGGTACTTGCCGTTCAGAGCGTTCTCTTCGCTGTCTTCGATGAATTCGCCGCCTTCTTTCTTGGCCAAGGCAACGGTTTTCACGCTGGCGGTCTTGTAGCCGATACCCGAGTAGCCGACGCCATTAAGCGAGCTGCTGATCGACTGCACAACCGAAGCCGAACCTGGCTGTTCGTTGACGTTTGGCTTGTAGTCGCCTTTGCACAGGGCTTCTTCCTTGAAGTAGCCGTAGGTGCCGGACACGGAGTTACGGCCGAACAGTTGCACTGGCTTGTTGGCCAGGTCACCAGTCACGCCCAGGTCACCCCAGGTCTTGACGTCGGCCTTGGCGCCGCACAGGCGAGTCGAGGAGAAAATCGCATCGACCTGAGCCATGGTCAGGCCTTTGATTGGGTTGTCCTTGTGTACGAACACAGCCAGGGCGTCCACGGCAACCGGGATAGCGGTTGGCTTGTAGCCGTATTTCTGTTCGAAAGCCTGCAGCTCGTTATCCTTCATCTTGCGGCTCATCGGGCCCAGGTTGGAGGTGCCTTCGGTGAGCGCGGGTGGCGCGGTGGAAGAACCGGCCGCTTGAATCTGGATGTTTACGTTCGGATATTCTTTCTTGTAGTTCTCGGCCCACAAGGTCATCAGGTTGGCCAGGGTATCGGAGCCGACGCTGGACAGGTTGCCCGATACACCAGTGGTCTTGGTGTAAGCCGGAATTGCCGGGTCAACACCAGCGGCAACCGCGTTGGCAGTCGCAACGCCAGCAGCGACAAAGGTCATTGCCGCCATCAAACGCTTCAGTTTCATGCCTTACTCCTAGCAGATAGGTGTGTTAAGTCGGCCAAGTATTGGGAAGCCGTGTGAACACTCTATGGCTGAAATATGACAATTGGATGAAAGGCCAGTATTGGATTTTGCGGGGGTGTCGTGTCGAGGGGCTGCCTAGCGCCCCTTCTTCCAAAGATACCCACCAATCACCATCCCCATTCCGCAGATGATCGCCACGTAATACGCCGGCCCCATCGGGCTCTCTTTCAACAGCAGGGTCACGATCATCGGCGTCAACCCGCCGAAAATCGCGTAGGCCAGGTTGTAGGAGAACGACAGGCCGCTGAAGCGCACCACGGCCGGGAAGGCATTGACCATGACGAAGGGCACCGCGCCGATGGTACCCACCAGCAAACCACTCAAGGCGTAGAGCGGGAACAGCCACTCGGGGTGAGTGAACAGGCTGTGGTAAAAGGTCCAGAACGTGACCAACAACAAACCGCTGCCGAAGACGAACACCCGGCCCGCGCCAAAGCGGTCGGCCAGCACACCGGCTCCAATGCAACCAAAACTCAGGAATACGATCGCCAGGCTATTGGCCTGCAACGCCGTGGTCGGACTGAAGTGGTACACCGTCTGCAACACCGTCGGGGTCATCAGGATCACCACGATGACGCCGGCCGACAGCAGCCAGGTCAGCAGCATCGAAATGGCGATGGCGCCGCGATGATCGCGCAGCACGGCGCGCAACGGAACCTCTTCGGCCAGCGCCTTGCGCAGTTGCAGTTCGGCAAACACCGGGGTTTCGTGGAGCCAGCGGCGCAAGTACACCGAAAACAGGCCAAACACACCGCCCAGCAGGAATGGGATCCGCCAAGCGTAATCCGCCACTTCCACTGGCGTATAAATGCTGTTGATGGCGGTGGCGACCAGCGAACCCAACAGGATTCCTGCCGTCAGGCCGCAGGTCAGCGTGCCGCAGGCATAGCCGATATGGCGCGCCGGCACATGCTCGGAAACGAACACCCAGGCCCCCGGTACTTCGCCACCAATGGCTGCGCCCTGGATCACGCGCATCAGCAACAACAGGATCGGTGCCCACATGCCGATCTGCGCATAGGTCGGCAACAGCCCCATGATCAGGGTCGGCACAGCCATCATGAAAATGCTCAAGGTGAACATTTTCTTGCGCCCCAGCAGGTCGCCGAAGTGGGCCATGATGATCCCGCCCAGCGGCCGGGCCAGGTAGCCGGCGGCAAAAATGCCAAACGTTTGCATCAGGCGCAGCCATTCGGGCATTTCGGCAGGAAAAAACAGTTTGCCGACCACGGTGGCAAAGAACACGAAAATAATGAAATCGTAGAACTCCAGCGCGCCGCCCAGGGCAGAAAGCGACAGGGTCTTGTAGTCGTTGCGGGTCAGCGGACGGGCGGGTTGCGCGGGCGTCGCCGTGCTCGAAGGCGCAGTGGTCATGGCAAGGGTTTCTCTTATAGTCGGTTCTCGGCCCGACAACACTGATGAGAGCCCGGGCAGGTTCGGCACGATAGCAAATTGTTCGAAAAAGCACATAGAGCCGCGTAATTGACAGTCAAAATCAGAACCCAGTGGTCGTCGCGACGTCTATCGCCCGATATACTCGCAACCTTGCGACACTCTGTAAGGGGTTGCTGTGCGAAAACGTCGTTGGTGATGTAGTACGAATCAGCCGGTTTCGCAGAGTTTCCCTTTGGCACGCCTTTACGAAAAACGTGACGAACGTGGCAGTTCGGGCTGAATCGTTTTTTACAAAGACGGCTATTCACCTGAAAGACAAGACAGAGTTACGGGTCAGAGGCACCCCCGGCATGATAGAGCTCGAACAAGAAGATCCAATCCCGCAAGGCGACCTGGCCTTGCAAATCACCGCGCTTCCCCGCGATACCAACGGCTTCGGGGACATTTTCGGCGGCTGGCTGGTGTCCCAGATGGACCTGGCCGGCACCGCGATGGCCAGCAAGGTGGCGGGCGGGCGCGTGGCGACCGTGGCGATTGATCGCATGGCGTTCCTGGTGCCGGTGGCGGTGGGTGCGCAGTTGTCCTTCTATACCCAGGCGTTGGAAATCGGCCGTAGCTCGATCCAGATGATGGTCGAGGTGTGGAGCGACGATCCGTTGTCCAGCGAATGGCGCAAGGTCACCGAAGCAGTGTTTGTCTTCGTCGCCATCGACGGCAGTGGACGCACCCGCTCGGTTCCACCCCGCGCCCGTTAAACGCGGCGACCGTTTTGCGGTCCATTGCAGTCCATGTTCCTGAACGAGATGCGCAATATGCCTACGCCCAATGTCGAAGCCGTCAAACTGGATGAACTGAATGGTTGGCGCATCCGCCACGGTCAGGCCGAGTTGCTGGTGGCCCAGCAGGGCGCGCATATCCTCAGTTATCAAGTGGACGGCCAGCCGCCGCTGATCTGGCTTAACGACCAGGCGACGTTCCAGACGGGCAAGAGCATCCGCGCCGGCGTGCCAGTGTGCTGGCCCTGGTTCGGCAACCTGACCCGCAATCCCGACAGCGTCCAGGCGATGCGCGTCAGCAACGAACCGGCCACGGCCCACGGCCTGGTGCGAGCGATGGATTGGGAGCTCAAGGGCATCGAGGCCGAAGGCGAGAGCCTGAACATCGAATTCGTGCTGCCCTACCCTGAAAATGGCCTGCCGGGCTGGCCTCACCAGGTCGACCTGACGCTGACCATCGTGATGGACGAGCAGTTGCATATCCGTCTCACCAGCCATAACCGTGGCAGCGAAACCGTCAGCCTCAGCCAGGCGCTGCACAGCTATTTCGCCGTCAGCGATGTGCGCAACGTGCAGGTCGATGGCGTCGACGGCTTGAACTACATCGAGACCCTGGACGATTGGAACACCCATACCCAGGCCGGTGCCCTGCGCTTTGCCGGCGAAACCGACCGCATCTACCTCGATACCCCGCCGACGCTGAGCATCGTTGACCCGCACTGGCAACGACGGATCGAACTGACCAGCAGCGGCTCGCGCTCGGCGGTGATCTGGAACCCCTGGACCGAACGGGCCAAGGCCTTTAGCGACATGGCCGACGATGGCTGGCAGCGCATGCTGTGCATCGAGACGGCCAATGTGATGGGCGATGTGGTGACGTTGTTGCCGGACGCCAGCCATACCTTGGGCGTGAGCATTTGCAGCAAGCCGCTCTAAGCCACACCAAAAGACCTGTGGGAGCGGGTCGCTCCCACAGTTGAAACTGTGTCAGGCCAACCGGCCCGTTACAAATCCGCCTCCTGCACCACCCTCACCTTCTCCGCATCCAGCGCATACGCCGCGCTCGCCAGGTCGTTGTCGACCTTCTCGATCTTCAGCGTGCCCGTCACCCAAAGGGGCGTATAGATGTCGTCCAGCTTCACGCCCTTGGGATATCGCACCAACACCAATTGATTCGGCGGCGGCGGAGGAACGTGGATGCAGGCGCCCGGGTAAGGCACCAGGAAAAACAATGTGCTGCGGCCCTTGGCGTCGGTCTCCAAAGGGACCGGATACCCGCCAATGCGCAGGTGCTTGTCATTCATCGACGCCACGGTCTTGGTCGAGTACATCACCGCCGGCAAGCCTTTGCTTTGCTTGAGGCCACCTTTTTCGGTGAAGGTGCCGCTGGCTTCGGGGGAGTCGTGATCGATCTCGGGCATCGCTTCGAGGGCTTTCTGGTCCGACTTGGGCATCAGTTCGAGCCAGTCGGTTTCCGGCAGCTCGGCGGCGTGGGCCAGGCCACTGCCCAGCAAAAGAAGGGTCAATACTAGACGGCGCATGAAAGGGCTCGGCAATGAGTGGAATGTAAACGCCGGGCAGTTTAGCCCTCTCCGTGCGCCGCGCGGAGAGGGCTTCATCTGGTTTGATCAGTTTCTTTTGATCAGGCCGTAGATCACCAGCAATACGACCGCACCCACCAGGGCGCCAATGAAGCCAGCGCCTTCGCCAGCCTGATAAATACCCAGGGCCTGGCCGCCGTATGTGGCCGCCAACGAACCGCCAATACCGAGCAGGATGGTCATGATCCAGCCCATGCTGTCATCGCCGGGCTTCAGGAAGCGCGCGAGCAGGCCAACGATCAAGCCGATAAAAATGGTTCCGATGATTCCCATGGCATTTCCCTCTGGTTGAGACTAAAGCCAAAGTCCAGTCGGGCTTTGGCACTTAGCCATGAGAGAGATAAGCCGATGAATGGTTCCACCGATGTTGCAGACTATTGCTCGGCAATCAGCGTTTCGACCTTGATGATCTGCTGCTCGAGCGTGGCGCGATCGGCGCAACGCAGGTTGGCGTGGCCGACCTTGCGCCCCACTTTGAAGGCCTTGCCATAGTGATGCAGGTGGCAGTCGGCAATCGCCAGGACTTTCTCGCTGTCCGGCACCTTGCCGATGAAGTTCAGCATCGCGCTTTCGCCGACCTTGGCGGTCGACCCCAGCGGCAGCCCGGCCACCGCCCGAAGGTGGTTTTCGAACTGGCTGCACTCGGCGCCTTCAGTGGTCCAATGCCCGGAGTTGTGCACCCGCGGGGCGATTTCGTTGGCCTTGAGGCCGCCGTCCACTTCAAAGAATTCGAACGCCATGACGCCGACATAGTCGAGCTGCTTGAGCACGCGGCTGGAGTAGTCTTCGGCCAGGGCTTGCAGGGGATGGTCGGTGCTGGCGACGGACAACTTGAGGATGCCGTCCTTGTGAGTGTTGTGCACCAGCGGGTAGAAGCGGATTTCACCGTCGCGGGCACGCACGGCGATCAGCGAGACTTCACCGGTGAACGGCACGAAACCTTCGAGCAGGCAACCGACGCTGCCCAGCTCGGCAAACGTACCGGCAACGTCTTCAGGGTTGCGCAGGACTTTCTGGCCCTTGCCGTCATAACCCAGGGTACGGGTCTTGAGCACGGCCGGCAGGCCGATGGAAGCGACCGCAGCCTCAAGGTCAGCCTGGGACTGGATGTCGGCGAAGGCAGGCGTCGGGATTCCCAGGTCCTTGAACATGTTCTTTTCGAACCAGCGGTCACGGGCGATGCGCAGGGCTTCGGCGCTCGGATAGACCGGGACGAACTGGGACAGGAAGGCCACGGTTTCGGCCGGGACGCTTTCGAACTCGAAGGTCACCAGGTCAACTTCATCGGCCAATTGGCGTAGGTGATCCTGGTCGCCATAGTCGGCCCGCAGGTGTTCACCCAGGGCGGCGGCACAGGCGTCCGGCGCCGGATCCAGGAAAGCGAAGTTCATTCCCAGCGGCGTACCCGCCAGGGCCAACATGCGACCCAACTGGCCGCCACCGATTACACCGATCTTCATTCGTCAACAACCTCAGGCAATGCGTGGGTCCGGATTGTCCAGGACGCTGTCTGTCTGCTCAGCGCGGAATTTTTTCAGCACGGTATGGAATTGGGGATGCTTGGCGCCCAGGATACTCGCCGACAGCAAAGCCGCATTGATTGCCCCGGCCTTGCCGATGGCCAGGGTAGCAACCGGGATGCCGGCTGGCATCTGCACGATCGACAGCAGCGAATCGACACCTGAGAGCATCGAGGATTGCACCGGCACGCCCAGCACCGGCAGGTGGGTCTTGGCCGCACACATGCCTGGCAAGTGAGCCGCACCGCCGGCGCCGGCGATGATCACTTCGATGCCACGCGCCTCGGCTTCTTCGGCGTACTGGAACAGCAGGTCCGGGGTACGGTGGGCGGAAACCACTTTCACCTCGTAAGGGATGCCGAGCTTTTCCAGCATATCGGCGGTGTGGCTAAGGGTGGACCAATCGGACTTGGAGCCCATGATCACGCCAACCAGTGCACTCATCGTCGTGCCTCTTCTCTCTGGGCGCCCTAGGGCGCGTCAAAAAACAACAAGCCACGCGGGAAACCAGCGTGGCTTGTTGTACGAATTATGGCCGGGTGAACCGACCGAAGGCCGGGCAGTATACCTTAATGAAGCGGATAAACAGCACCTGCGACGACCATCTGTCATGCGCTGCAAAAAGCGTGATTTCCTGACCAAAAAGTCAGCGCCTTGTCATTCATGGATAACTACATATTTTGATCAAGAAGTTAAATTTCCAAGTTATAAGAATCCTTATAACTTTAGCGCGGTACCGACAACCTGCTTCCACTCAGCAATGATTAATCAACAAGGATGTTCAAATAATGAAAGATACGATCGCGATACTCGTCTGCCTCCATGACGACTTGAAAGGTTATGAATACAGAAAACTGTCTTCCGATCATTTCGTCTGGCTCAAGACCGAACTCGAGCTTATCTCCGGACGTGAAGTAATAATTACTTTCGCCCGCCCCCAACCCCCTTATTCCCATTTGCGCAGATTCGACTATAAAGGCGCAGATGCTTCCAGTAAATTGAGCGCATGGAGAAACGCGGCCCAGGATTGGCGCTACGAAACACTGCGGAATAACGATTATGATCCAAGGCTCACCAAGACGCTGCTGCTTACCAAAGATAACATCAATAAAACCATTTCCGGCATCGCCGAACTTGGGGGCCACTTCGGTATCGCCTCTATCAGCACTTACAATACCCCAGCCCATGAGATAGGCCACCTGTTCAACGCTGATCATAAAGACAGCGTCATTGAATACGACGGCTGGTGGAAGGACTCGATCATGCATGCCGATAGTTACTCAGACTTGCGTGGCAACACCTACCGGTTTTCCGAAAGCAACAGGGAAAATATTCGTCAGTATCTAATGGATTAAATGACCGCTCCGGCCTTGTTGCCAAGATTGTTCAAGCACATCCATTCAGCCAACGGAGCTCGCCACACCTCCCTCAAGCTTGCGCCAAAGCAACCGCACATTGGCCTTGCGCACCAGGGCACAGCGGTACAGGCGGATCTCCAGCGGGACATGCCACTGCGCCCCGCCGCAGATCACCAACTCGCCCCGGGCCAGTTCGTTGCGCACACTCAAGTGAGGGACCCAGGCAATGCCCAGCCCTTCCAGCGCCATGCTCTTCAGGCTGTCGGCCATGGCCGTCTCGTAGACGGTGGTAAACCGCAGGGCCCGCTGGCGCAACAACTGGTTGACCGAACGCCCCAGGAACGCCCCGGCGCTGTAGGCCAACAACGGCACGCTGGCCTCGCCTTCGAGGTCGAACAACGGCCCGCCCTGCGCATCGGCCGCGCACACTGGGAGCATCTCGGTCTGGCCCAGGTGCAAAGAAGGGAAAATCTCCGGGTCCATCTGCATGGCCGAATCCGGATCGTAGAAGGCCAGCATCAAGTCGCAGCCCCCTTCACGCAAGGCATGGACGGCATCGCCAACGTTGGTCGCCACCAGGCGCGTGGCGATGTTCATCCCTTCGTTGCGCAATTGCGCTATCCAGCGTGGAAAGAAGCCCAGTGCCAAGGAGTGGGCGGCGGCCACTTGGATGACTTCGCCCTGCCCGCCCTCCAGATGATGCAGGTGCCGGAGCACCTCGCCCAACTGCTCGACCACCGTACGCGCCGTGACCAGGAACAGTTGCCCTGCCGCCGTCAGTTCGATCGGCGTACGCGAGCGGTTGACCAGCGTCAGCCCAAGGGCTGCTTCAAGGCTGCGAATCCGTCGGCTGAACGCCGGCTGTGTCACGAAACGCCGTTCGGCCGCCTGGGAAAAGCTGCGCGTCGCGGCCAGGGCACTGAAGTCCTCGAGCCATTTGCTTTCAAGATTCATCACCGCCCTCCCGGGACGCACCAAAACAGGTCACACGTTCGCCGCATCGTCGGCGTCACACGCCCATTATGCCGAATATGCATAGGCCAGTGTTTAACAGCATTGGCCCAAATTTTTCTGAAAGCCTAGGATTCACAGCGTTCCGGCTCTGACCGGGTTCTTATTGAGATGATTTCCATCATGTCCTCCGCTGCATCATTCCGCACAGAAAAAGACCTGCTTGGCGTACTCGAAGTACCGGCGCAAGCGTATTACGGCATCCAGACCCTACGAGCGATCAACAACTTTCGCCTGTCAGGTGTCCCGATTTCGCATTACCCCAAGCTGGTGGTCGGTCTGGCAATGGTCAAGCAAGCCGCCGCTGACGCCAACCGCGAGCTGGGCCAGCTCAGCGAAGCCAAGCACGCTGCCATCAGCGAAGCCTGTGCACGATTGATCCGCGGCGATTTCCACGAAGAGTTCGTGGTGGACATGATCCAGGGCGGCGCCGGCACGTCGACCAACATGAATGCCAACGAAGTCATCGCCAACATTGCGCTGGAGGCCATGGGCCACCAGAAGGGCGAATACCAGTACCTGCACCCCAACAACGACGTGAACATGGCGCAGTCCACCAACGACGCCTACCCGACCGCGATCCGCCTGGGCCTGCTGCTGGGCCACGACGCGTTGCTGGCCAGCCTCGACAGCCTGATCCAGGCGTTCGCCGCCAAGGGCGAGGAATTCAGCCACGTCCTGAAAATGGGCCGTACCCAGCTGCAAGACGCCGTGCCGATGACCCTGGGCCAGGAATTCCGTGCCTTCGCCACCACCCTGAGCGAAGACCTGGCGCGCCTGAAAACCCTCGCGCCTGAACTGCTCACCGAAGTGAACCTGGGCGGCACCGCCATCGGCACCGGCATCAACGCCGACCCACGCTACCAGGCCCTCGCCGTACAGCGCCTGGCAACCATCAGCGGCCAGCCGCTGGTGCCAGCCGCCGACCTGATCGAAGCCACCTCCGACATGGGCGCCTTCGTGCTGTTCTCCGGCATGCTCAAGCGCACCGCGGTCAAGCTGTCGAAGATCTGCAACGACCTGCGCCTGCTGTCCAGCGGCCCACGCACCGGCATCAACGAAATCAACCTGCCGGCCCGCCAGCCAGGCAGCTCGATCATGCCCGGCAAGGTCAACCCGGTGATCCCGGAAGCGGTCAACCAAGTGGCGTTCCAGATCATCGGCAACGACCTGGCCCTGACCATGGCGGCCGAAGGCGGCCAACTGCAACTGAACGTGATGGAACCGCTGATCGCTTTCAAGATCTTCGACTCGATCCGCCTGCTGCAACGGGCTATGGACATGCTGCGCGAGCACTGCATCGTCGGCATCACCGCCAACGAAGCGCGCTGCCGCGAACTGGTCGAGCACTCGATCGGCCTGGTCACCGCACTGAACCCGTACATCGGTTATGAAAATGCCACCCGTATCGCCCGTGTCGCCCTTGAAAGCGGTCGCGGCGTGTTGGAGCTGGTGCGCGAAGAAGGCTTGCTCGACGACGCCATGCTCGACGACATCCTGCGCCCGGAAAACATGATTGCCCCGCGTCTGGTCCCACTGAAGGCTTGATCGACGCGACCACTGCTCACCAGGTCGAGGGACTAGACACCTCTCACCTTTTGAGGGCTTGGGGACTCGTTCCCCAAGCCCTTTTTTTTAACAAAAAGCTGCAAGCACGACAGACTGTAGGAACGAGCTGACACTCGATAAACAGCGACGCGCTGCCGTTGTACCCCGCGTCGCTCGCCATCGCGAGCCGGCTCTCTCCCGCAAGAACCTGACCGAAAGGCCAGGAGATACAAGGGTTCGTTTCGTCGCATGCACCACAACTGTGCAGACGGGCGCCGCACTGATAGGTATAGTGCCGCCCCTCTTCGCATGAGTGGTCGTCGTCAACGAGGCCTCACAACATGCGAAAACCGAACTAATAACAAAACCCGCGAAGTGGACCGGGACGAAACATCGCCCTCTCTGTCGAGCCGCGTGCCGACCGATGTAACAGGATGTTTCCAAATGGCCATCATCGCTTAAACAAAAAACAGCGAGGAATACTCATGCTCGAAGTCATCAACGACTTCCTCTCAGGGAAAGTGCTGATCGCGCTCATTGTCGGGCTCGGTGGCTACTTCACGATCCGCTCGCGTTTCGTCCAGTTCCGTCATTTCTTTCATATGTTCGCGGTGTTCCGTGACAGCCTGAAAAGCAGCACCGACCAGCTCAGCTCGTTCCAGGCCTTGATGCTCAGCCTGGCTGGCCGCGTCGGCGCGGGCAACATCGCCGGTGTCGGCATTGCCGTGACCCTCGGTGGTCCGGGTGCCGTGTTCTGGATGTGGGTGACCGCCCTGGTCGGCATGTCCAGCAGCTTCTTCGAATGCTCCCTCGGCCAGCTCTACAAGCGCTGCGACTCCGAAGGCCAGTACCGTGGCGGCCCGTCCTATTACATCCAGCACGGCCTGCAGAAGCGCTGGTTGGGCATGATCATGGCGTTCCTGCTGCTGATCACCTTCGGCTTCGCCTTCAACGGCCTGCAAGCCCACGCGGTCACCCATTCCCTGAACAACGCCTTCGGCTTTGACACCACCTATACAGGCCTGGGCCTGGCGGTGCTGCTGGGTCTGGTGTTCATCGGCGGGATCAAGCGTATCGCCAAGGTGGCCGACCTGCTGGTACCGGTCAAGACCCTGGCCTACATCGGTGTGACCCTCTACGTGATCGTGCTGCAGTTCGAACACGTACCGGGCATGCTGGCGACAATCGTCAAGAGCGCCTTTGGCCTGGACCAGGCTTTTGGCGGCCTGATCGGCAGCGCCATCGTCATGGGCGTCAAGCGTGGCGTGTTCGCCAACGAAGCCGGCCTGGGCAGCGCGCCTAACGTCGCCGCCGTCGCGTCGGTCGAGCACCCGGCTGCACAAGGTGTGGTCCAGGCGTTCAGTGTGTTCCTCGACACCTTCGTGATCTGCACCTGCACCGCGTTGCTGATCCTGCTGTCGGGCTTCTATACCCCGGGCTTCGAAGGCGACGGCATTGCCCTGACCCAGAACTCCCTGGCAGCCGTGGTCGGTGACTGGGGCCGAGTGTTCATCTCCGTAGCCTTGTCGTTGTTTGTGTTCACCTCGATCCTCTACAACTACTATCTGGGTGAGAACAACCTGCGCTTCATGCTCGGCGAAAACCGCAAGGCACTGATGGCGTATCGCACCCTGGTCCTGGCATTGATTTTCTGGGGCGCCATCGAGAACCTGGGCACCGTGTTCGCGTTCGCCGACATCACCATGACCCTGCTGGCTTTCGTCAACCTGATCGCGCTGTTCCTGCTGTTCAAGGTCGGCATGCGCATCCTGCGTGACTACGATGACCAGCGTGCGGCCGGCATCAAGGTTCCTGTCTTTGACTCGAGCAAATTCCCGGACCTGGACCTGGACCGCAAAGCCTGGCCTGCGACCCCGTCGGCATCTGCCGCCGATGCCGGCAACGCTCCGGCGAGCCTGGCTGCAGCGCAACGCTGATCAACAGTCTGTTTGAAAAAAACCGGGCGCACCCCCAGCGCCCGGCGTGACACAACACAAGGTCGGCGTCATGCTCGACCTTATGTTGTGGCGGCTAACCCAAGCGGCCGTTTTCATCCTCGGAGAACACCCCCAATGAATGCCTCGACCTACCCTGCCGCCCAGCACGTCATGGTGCTCTACACCGGCGGCACCATCGGCATGCAAGCCAGCGCCAACGGCCTGGCCCCGGCATCCGGCTTCGAAGCGCGGATGCGCGACTACCTGCACAGCCAGCCTGAACTGGTAGTGCCGCAGTGGCGCTTCCGGGAGATGTCGCCGCTGATCGACAGCGCCAACATGACCCCAGCCTATTGGCAGCAACTGCGCGAAGCGGTGGTCGATGCCGTGGATGTGCAGGGCTGCGACAGCGTGCTTATCCTGCACGGCACCGACACCCTCGCCTACAGCGCCGCCGCCATGAGCTTCCAGTTGCTGGGCCTGCATGCGCGGGTCTGCTTCACCGGTTCGATGCTGCCCGCCGGCGTGACCGACAGCGACGCCTGGGAAAATCTCAGCGGCGCGCTGGTTGCCCTTGGCCACGGCCTGGCGCCAAGCGTGCACCTTTATTTCCACGGGGAACTGCTGGCGCCGACCCGTTGCGCGAAAGTACGCAGCTTCGGGCGCCATCCGTTCAAGCGCCTGGAACGCCAGGGTGGCGGCATCAAGGCGACTTCTCTGCCAACCCAGTTGAATTACAAACAGCCGAAGCAACTGGCGAACGTCGCAGCGCTGCCACTGTTCCCCGGCATCGGTGCCGAAATCATCGACGGCCTGCTGGGCAGCGGCATCCAGGGCCTGGTGCTGGAGTGCTACGGCAGCGGTACCGGGCCGAGCGACAACCCGGCGTTCCTGGCCAGCCTGGAGCGGGCGCGGGACAGCGGTGTGGTGGTGGTCGCCGTCACCCAATGCCATGAAGGCGGCGTCGAGCTGGACGTGTACGAAGCCGGCAGCCGTTTGCGCGGCGCTGGCGTGTTGTCGGGCGGCGGCATGACCCGCGAGGCAGCGTTTGGCAAGTTGCAGGCGTTGATTGGCGCTGGATTGCCGGTGGATGAGGTTCGGCGGTTGGTTGAGCTGGATCTGTGTGGCGAGCTGATCTGACGGCCTGCAAAGTTTTTGGCCGGCATATAACTTGCTCCGTCTCCAGCCTCCCAAGGCTGGAAACGGACCATGCTGCATTCCCACCTCACCACGCTCAACGCCGTCTCCCTGGTGCTCGACGCCTTCAAGCATGACGGCCTGCCACACGATGCATTGCTGGCCGGCAGCGGCATCAGCACGGCGGACTTGAGCCGGGCCGACACGCGCATCACCACCAACCAGGAGATGCAGGTCTGTGCCAACGCCGTCGCGCTCAAGCGGGATATCGGCTTGGAACTGGGCCGCAACATGCACGTTTCGTCCTACGGCATGCTGGGATACGCCCTGCTCACGAGTGCCACCTTAGGTGACGCTTTGCGTCTCGCGCTGCGCTACCCGGCGCTGTTGGGAACACTCTTCGAGCTGGCCCTGGAAGAGGACGGCGAGCACATCTGGCTCAGCGCTGGCGACTATCGGGAAAACCCGGCCCTGGCGGCGTTCAACGCCGAGTTCTGCATGGTCTCGCTGAAGGTAATCTGCAACGATTTGCTCGGTCACCCGCTGCCCTTGCGCGCAGCGCGGTTCGAACACCCAGCGCCGGATTACCACGCGCGCTACGCCAATCTCTTCGACTGCCCGGTCCGCTTCGATAGCATCGACAACGCCTTTGCCTTCGATCGCCATTGGCTGGAACAGCCCCTGCCGCTGGCCGACCCCATCACTCATCACGCCATGGCCGAACGCTGCCGCCGGCAGAACACCGAATTCACCGGCCGCCAGGCCTGGCTGGGACGCATCCGCCAACTGCTCGTCGCGCAACTCGATGCCGCCCCAGGCCTGGAGGGCTTGGCCGAACAAATGAACTGCTCGGCGCGCACCCTGCGCCGGCACCTCAAGGATCTGGGTTGCAGCTATCAGGAACTGCTCGATGAGCTGCGCTTCGAACGGGCCAAGCAGATGCTCTGTGAAGACCGACTGCCGATCTACCAGATCGCCGAACTGCTCGGTTTCAGTGAAACCGCGAGCTTTCGCCATGCCTTCGTACGCTGGAGCGGCGTGGCGCCGAGTCGGTTCAGGACGTGAAAGTTGGCTTCAAGCACGATCCCCGTGGCGAGGGAGCCATAGACTCACGCCCCGAACCAGCGCACACCCGCGCCAACAAGGGGCGATTTACGGTCAAACCTTTTGGCCATTTCGATCCCCTTTTGGCCTTTCCTGCCGTTCTCCTAAACCCTGCGTGGCGCAAGACTTGATCCAGCGAATCAGCCCTGCGGAGAACAAGAATGCTGACGATCTACTCAGACGATCACCACCTGCACCATGGACGCTGCGAATTGATGGACGGGCAGTTGATGCCCTGTTTCGAGATGCCGTCCCGGGCCGACCATGTGCTGGAGCGGGTCAAGGCTCGGGCGCTGGGGCCGGTGGAGGCGCCGCAGGATTTTGGCCTGGCGCCGATCCTGCGTATCCACAGCCCGGCGTATCTGGAATTCTTCAAGGGCGCCTGGGAGCGTTGGACCGAGTTCAACCGCGACGGTGACCTGCTGCCCTACACCTGGCCGGCCCGCACGTTGCGCACGGTGATGCCGACCAGCCTGCATGGCCAACTCGGCTATTACAGTTTCGACGGCGGTGCGCCGATTACCGCCGGCACCTGGCAAGCGGCGTACAGCGCAGCCCAGGTCGCCCTCACCGCCCAGGCCGACATCCAACGCGGCGCCCGTAGCGCCTTCGCGCTGTGCCGTCCGCCGGGGCATCATGCCGCTGGCGATTTAATGGGCGGTTATTGCTACCTCAACAACGCCGCTATCGCCGCCCAAGCCTTTCTCGACCAAGGGCACAAGAAAGTCGCGATCCTCGATGTGGATTATCACCACGGCAACGGCACCCAATCGATTTTCTACGAACGCAGCGACGTGTTGTTCGCCTCGATCCACGGACACCCGGAGGCGGAGTTTCCATTTTTCCTGGGCTACGAAGATGAGCGCGGCGAAGGCGCCGGCGCGGGCTTCAACTTCAACTACCCTTTGCCGGCAGGCTCAGGCTGGGACACGTGGAGCGCCGCCCTGGAGCAAGCCTGCGGTGAAGTCCAACGCTACGACGCCGACGTCATCGTCGTATCCCTGGGCGTGGACACGTTCAAGGACGATCCGATTTCGCAGTTCAAGCTCGACAGCCCGGACTACCTGGCGCTGGGCAAGCGCATCGCCGCCCTCGGCAAACCGACGCTGTTCGTGATGGAAGGCGGCTACGCGGTGGCAGAAATCGGCATCAATGCCGTGAACGTCCTTGAAGGTTTCCAAAGCGCCCAATGAGGAACATCAGCATGAACAGACTCAAGCGTTTGATCGCCCCGGCCCTGTGCGCCGCGCTGCTGTGTGGCGCCGCCCAGGCCGAGGAGCGTACGTTGCGCGTCTACAACTGGTTCGACTACATCACGCCCAAGGCACTGGACGATTTCAAGGCGCAGAACAGCCAGGTCAAGTTGATCTACGACATCTTCGACACCAACGAAGCCCTGGAGGCCAAGCTGCTGACGGGGAACGCCGGTTATGACGTGGTGGTGCCGTCCAATGTGTTCCTGGCCAAGCAGATCGAAGCCGGGGTGTTCCAACCGCTGGACCGCAGCAAGCTGCCGAACTGGAACCACCTCGATCCCAAGCTGATGAAGCTGATCGAAGCCAACGACCCCGGCAACAAATTCGCCGTGCCCTACATGTACGGCACGATCCTGATCGGCTTCAACCCGGACAAGGTCAAGGCAGCCCTGGGCGACAACGCGCCGGTGGACAGTTGGGACCTGATCTTCAAGGAAGAAAACATCAGCAAGCTCAAGCAGTGCGGCGTTGCCCTGCTTGATTCGCCGTCGGAAATCCTGCCCCTGGCCTTGCAGCACCTGGGCCTGGACCCCAACAGCAAGAAGCCGGCGGACTACACCAAGGCTGAAGCGCTGCTGTTGAAAATCCGGCCTTACATCACGTATTTCCACTCGTCCAAATACATGGCGGATATCGCCAACGGCGACATCTGCGTGGCCGTCGGTTATTCCGGCAGCTTTTCCCAAGCGGCCAACCGCGCCAAGGAAGCCAAGAATGGCGTGACCGTGGACATGCGCCTGCCCAAGGAAGGCGCGCCGATCTGGTTCGACATGCTCGCGATCCCCAAGGGCGCGAAGAATCCGGACGATGCCTACACCTTCATCGACTACTTGCTGCAGCCCAAGGTGATCGCGCCGATCAGCGACTTTGTCGGCTATCCGAACCCGAACAAGGACGCCACCGAAATGGTCGACCCGGCGATCCGCGGCAACCCCAACCTGTACCCGACCGAGGCGGCCATGGCCTCGCTGTACACGTTGCAACCGTTGCCCAGGGATGCCGAGCGCGCACGCACGCGGGCCTGGACGCGAATCAAGTCCGGCCAGTAACCAGGAGATCCATACATAGTTACCGCCTTCTCCGTCCCCTGTCTCCCTAGCATGAAAACCCCGAAGCGTTCGGCTTCGGGGTTTTCATCCATCTGCAGACAAGGACGTTCAAATGACACCAGAGCCAACCGGCACCCTCCCGGCCTCCGATGTGAATATCAGAGGTGCGCTGCTCAACCAGCTACTCGCGGGCCCCACATACCCAGAAGTGGCCGCCGTGCTCCTGCGGGATGCGCTCAAAGATCTCTATCCCGCCTTGGATATCAACCCTTTTACCACTGTCGTTGGCGAATCAGCCTGGGACATTGTCGACGGCGACATCGTAGAGCGCCCTAGCGTCTTTATCACCCTTAGCAATCTGCTGGCCGCACGGGTGGACACCGCCCAGCCCACCCTGCTGATCGAGGGATTGCATTTTCTGACGCAACTGCCGCTGACCGTGCCCCCCGTGCATTTGCCGGTGCGCATCGATCAGATCGGGCGCCTGATCAACGAATTGGTACCGGCCATGTTACCGGCCAGCCAGGAGCAACAACTGGCGTACTGGAACGTCCCATTCGGCGACTACGGCCCCCGTTGGCATGAACTCTCCGACACCTTGCGCAAGCTGTGGGACGTCACACAAATCGACGGATGGACAGCGGCTGAATGCGACATGGCCCGGCAACTGTTTCTATTCCCCGACCCGAAAGACCGCGAGGACAGTTATGCCAGCCATGCCTATCTGGTCGACATCAAGGCGGTGCAAGACGGCCAGGAAAGCCGCGTCAACGAAAACTCCCTGGTGGTACTGATCGGCCAGATCGAAAAAAAGGAAGTCATCCTCGCGCATTCATTGCTCAACGGTTATGAGAAATTCGAGTCACGAGAGGCACTCGGACAATCGCTTTCAAACCACCTGGGCGGCCAGGCGCACGTCTCTCGCATACGCTGGCGACTCTATGAGCCCAAAGGCAATCTCTTCGACAGCAAGGCCTGCGGGATCATCGCCACACAGATCAAAGTGCTGGGTACCCCCGGAATCTGGCGCAATACCCACTTCACCGAAGGGCAACCGCCTACGCCCGAAGGGCTGGAAACAGGACCTGGCGAGCGTTGGTATCAACAACAGATACCCGAATGGCTTCAGGATGCGTCGGTGTCCGACCAGATTCAATTCGCCCAACACATGAAGAACCTGTCGGCACTGAGCAGCGTCCATGCCGGCAAGACTTACCTGGACGATATCCTGCCCATCAAGGAATACGCCTCGCTTGCCCTAAAAGCACAAATGCAATCGGACCATGACGACGCCTCGGCGCTGACTCCGGAAAAGATCGAGATCGAGATCAAAAGTGTTATTGCCTGGGGCACCTTCGTTGTTCCCTTCAAAACAGACGTTACGCGATTCAATCTCGTCGAGCTGGCGTTGCAGAATCTGATCGCGCTGCCAGCAGGTAATAAGACAGTCAGATCACTCGACGGGACCGAGCTTCCCGACTGGATGACCGTGGAATACATCGAGAACCTCATCACTCAGGTGGATATCGGTCGCGTCTATCCCGAGCTGATCAAGCGCAAACTGCTCAATGATCCGAAAGAGTCGGCCCGACGCGAGACGCTATATACCTCCCAGTTACGCATACAGCTGCCGATGCTGGCGCTGGAGAACAAACTGCGCGGGCAGGGCAATATCGATGACTTGGGGTGTCGTTATGTCTCGGCCTTGATGCAGCCCCTGGAAGAGGATCGCAAAGTCGAAGGGCAGGAAATCGTCCTGCGCAAACTGGCCTTCGTGTCCGAGCCGCAAATCGGGCTTTCCGAAGACATCGTCGCCAACATGTTCGTGATCGGCCCACGAACGCCAAGTGCCGGCCCTTGCTTGCTCTATCGCCCCTTGCTGGAACCGCAGTTGTGTCAGTTCCCTTCGTTCAGCAACATGCTGTACGGGATCCGGCAAACCGATTCGTTGCGCAAATCGGTTCTGGCCTGGCTGCCCGACGGGGTTCGGGAAAACTACAGTCGCTTTGTTTTCCCGGGCGCCCTGCCCTCGCCCTGGGCCGTCGTGGAGTTCGCGACCAACCCACTGACGCTGTTTTCCGATATCGGCCCCGTCAACCTCAGCAACGAGACGCTGGGCGCCGACTTCATGCCACTGTTGTTCAAGGCCAACGCCAATGCCCTGGTCACGCTCGCCGATCGCCAATCGGTTTCCAATAACGAGAACCGTTGGGAATCTTTCAAGCAAACCGGTTGGTTGATACTCAGCCTGGCGCTGCCCTATCTGGGAAACACGGCAAACACGGCGGTCTGGCTCTGGCAGATTCTCAGCGACGCCGAACGACTGGCTGGCGGCGACGAGGAACTCAAGGGGCAGGCCAAATGGGTGGCAGTCGTCGACCTGATGCTCAACGTGGCATTGGGTGTCCTCAACATCGTGATCGAACGCACCCGGGCGAGCAGCCGTAAACGCCCGATAGAAGCCCCGGAAACCATCCCGGCTCCAGGCCTGCCAAAACCAACACCCGAACTGATCATCGAGAAAGTGGCTCCGTTCATCCAGCCAGAGCTCCCGCAAGAGCACTACGATGTCATCCACACCAGTGGCGCCTTGATGGGCAAATCGAAAAAGGACCTCAGCTTTCTCGACAGTTTCAGCACCAAGGCCCCCGACAGTCTTGGCCCACCCGAAAGCGAAGGCGCACTCAAGGGTCTCTATCAGCACGATGAGCACTGGTATGCGAAGTTGGCGGACAAATGGTTCGAGGTCAGGACAGAGGGAGAGCAGGTCAGCATCATCGACGGAGCACGCAACGGCCCGCCCCTGATGCGCGACGGGCAAGGTCAATGGCAGATCGACAGTCGCTTGCGCCTACGTGGCAGCGGTTCAAAGGGCGCTCGGCGCAAGGTCATTGCCGATGCGCTTCGCCGTAACATTCAATTGCTTGATGAACTCAATAAATTTGAAAAGCAAAAACCGGCAAACGAACGGCTGCTGACAATGCACGCACAGGCCATGAACCAGGCATCGGGTGCGGCCAAGGAAACGCAGCGCAATAAATACGTGGCCACGCTGGAAACCCAGCGAGAAAACTACGAAAAAGCACTCAACACCCTGATCGAATGGCCTGTCTTCCAGTCCAAGCCCGACTACCCTCGAATAAGCCTCGGGTATCTCAACGCGCAAGTAAATTTCACTTTCGCAGAAATCGACCTGTTGCGAGAGCGCTTCACGCCGGCCATGACCGAAGCGATAAACATGATCTCCTCGACGGTCAAGACGGTGGAACAGCAACACATCGATGCGGCTGAAAACATGGTGTCGGTCGGGGACGCGATGATCGAGCGCCTGGACTACATGGAGACACGTTTCGACAGGCTCAAGCAGCTGGGACGCGAGGGCTTCGAGTTTGTCCGGCGGCATCGCGAACGAATGCCGGCGTACAAAAGCGACGACTTGCGCCTTATCCTGCTGGATATGTATCGCCACCTTTGTTTGTCACTCGAAAGCGTCGAAACAATGCCCGAAGGCTGGGTGGAAATGAACCGCATCGTCGACAACGCCACGGTGGCCTTCCAAAGCCTGCGCGATGCCATCGATGAGCGAAGCGTGATCCGGCTGGACGAGCAAATCGAGGCGCTTGGAAGCCTGACCGAACAGTTCACAGCGATAGAAGAACATCTCGATTACATGAAAAACGAATACCAGGGCAGCGCCATCCCAACGCAACTCATGCGCCTGAGACGGCGAATAAGTGATTCAAAAAAACACGCGTTACGTCATCTGGCCCAAGCCCTTGATGAGCGAAGCAACCAAAGACGAACCGCCAGCCCCCTGGAACAACGCCCACAGCCCAGGAAGAGATTCATTCGGGCCCGCTTCTGGGGTGTCGTCAGCGGCGTGCCTCGCTTATCAAAGACCCGCGAGGAAACTGACTGGGTCGATGTAAAGAATCCGTTCACGGACGAAAACATCGTCACCTTCCACCGCAAGGAAACCGGCGAATGGGTGCCCCATGTGACGTCCGACGCCGCACCGCTGGCCATACCGCCCTTGGCCACAAGCATGTTGAAAGGCCAAGCGCTGATCGATGGACTGGCTGCCTTCAAGACAGAAATCGAGAAGAACCTGCAACAGCCAAACCGCACGCCTGCCGGTATCGCAATGATCCTCAACGCACATGCCAGCAGGATGGAAAAAGTCAGCGTCGCGATCCGAAAGGCGCTGGACCTGGCGGAAAGTACCGTGACGAACGAGACAACCGGGGTATCGCCGGAGAAACAGCGCGCGGCCGAAACCTTGCGGCTACAACTAAAAAAAGAATCGACGGCCCTCTACGCGAAGGAATTCGAGAGCGTAATGAGCGTCATCAAGCAGAGCCCGCCCAGCATGAGTGGCGTTATCTGGCTGAAAGACCGAAACCAGATCCTCATCACTAAACGACTCGTTCGACAACGCCTTAAAAAACCTGAGAAGAGCTATCTCGACAGGTATGAGATCAAGGATCGGAAAACCGGTAAAACCCTCTGGTTTGCCGACTTTCTTTATTCCGCGTACTGGTTGCCAGACCGAACCTTTCTCTCGGCACGCCTGAGAACCGTGGAACAGGCAAGTTCAACGGTCGACGTTTCAACCAAAAATATGAGCCAACGTCAGTTGATTGATCATTACCGCAGCGAAATTGCCGTGGATCAGGCCCGGCAGGTGTTCTTCCCCAGGGAGCGGCCCTGAGACGATTGAGTCGGGCCGGTCGTCGCCGCCCGACTATAGATGCAAGACTGTCCAAGCCTTCGCCAAGTCTGCCAGCGCGGTGCGTATCGCCGCTGGCGGAACCGCTGCGAACCCCAACACCAGGCCGGCGCGTGCTTGTGATGGGGTGGCGGGCAGCCAATAGCTACTCAGGCCGTTGATTTCGACGCCCACTCTACTCGCCTGGGCAATCAGTTCAGCTTCCCGCTCGATGCCGTCCACAGGCACCGTGACATGCAGCCCGGCCACCACCGTGGGCATGGTGCCAACCCCTGCGATATCACTGGGCCAACCTGCAAGCAACGCATCACGCCGGGCCAGTGCGGCCCGGCGCATGCGCCGGATGTGCCGCTGGAAATGTCCCGCGGCCATGAACTCGGCCATCACGGCTTGGGTGCTGACTTCCGAATGGCGCACGTCCACGGCACGCCGCCGGGCGAAAGCGTTGACCAGGCCCGCGGGCAACACCAGATAACCCAGGCGCAAGGCTGGAAACGCCACTTTGCCAAACGTACCGACATAAAGCACACGGCCCTGGCGGTCCAACGCAGCCAAAGGCGCCAGTGGCGCGCCGCTGTAGCGGTACTCGCCATCGTAATCGTCCTCGACGATCCATCCCTCGTTGCGTTCGGCCCAGGCCAACAGTTCAAGCCGACGCGCCAAGCTCATGACAACTCCGGTCGGATATTGATGGGACGGCGTGACGTAGGCCAGCCGGCATCGGCTCATTGCGCCGAGCGCTGCGCAATCCAACCCGTCACCGTCGACCGGTACTCCCTTGACGTCGGCCCCGGCGACCGCAAACGCATGCCCGGCGGCGCGATACCCGGGGTTTTCCACCGCGACGATGTCCCCCGGGTCGATCAACAGCTGTGCACAAAGGCTGATGCCCTGTTGCGCACCGCTGGTGATCACAATTTGTTCAGCCGTGCAATGCATCCCTCGTGAACTGCGCAGATAAGCAGCGATCAGGCTGCGCAGGCGCGCATCCCCTTGGGGATCGCCATAGCACAGCCGCTGCAGATCCGGCTTACGCCAGAAAGCCGCGTTCAGCTTGGCCCAAATGTCGAAAGGGAACAGGTCGAAAGCCGGAACGCCCACCCGAAATGCCCGCGGCGGACCACTCGGCGGCTGGGCCAAGTGATGTTTTTCCACGCGGTTCAACGCGTCGCTGCGCAGGCCTTTACTGGACGAAACCACAGGTAAATCGAGCCAATCTGTGGATAAGCCTGGGGATAAGCCTGTTGAAAACCCTGTGGACAGTTCTGTGGATATATTTAACAGCGGCAAAGTCGTTGTGGACAGTTTTGCCACATAAGTGCCGTCACCGACACGTCCTTCGATGAAGCCCTCGGCATAGAGCTGGTCATACGCCCTGACGACACTGTTGCGCGAGATCGATAACGCCGCCGCCAAATCGCGACTGGCCGGCAGGCGCATGCCGCTGGCCAGGCGTCCATCCAAAACTCGGGCACGCAAAGCCTGGTAAAGCTGGCGACTGAGTCCCTGGCGACGGTCGAGTTCGATTCCGGCGGGATTGAAGGACAGCGGCGGCACTGCGTGACTCATGAGAACCCTCGCGAATTGGCCTATCGAATGAGCCAGAACCGGCTCATGCAACGGACCATTAGCCTGCCTCGGACAGGCGCATTCGCCAAGGGAAATCATCAAGGATCACGGCGGGCATCGCTATCGCGGACGGGCTCGCGACAGCGATGAAATCTATCAGCTACCTGACTTTTTATATTGCCAGGCCCAGTCCGGTATCTGCTTGTGACGGCTTACGTATTCCACAAAGCTCAACCAGTTATGTTCTGCACGATTATTGGAAAGTTCGAACCGGTACAGATTTGCCAGTACTCGCGCTGAAATCGATTGGTCGGCAACGATGTTGGCCACGAGCTGCTCCGCGCGCTGTACGTCCTGCATCAATTGGATAACCAACGATGCGGCGAAATCCGCCTCGGAGTTCAGGGCACCCGCTCGCGCGAGTGTGCCTTGGATATTGCTGTCGCTGTAGTTTTGGCTGATCAGGTCGGCCCAGACGCTGCGAGCTTGCTCGGGAGTGAAGTTCCTGCTCAGGTTGCCGAACAGGTTCGGGGTGCTGAGCAGCATGGCCACCCTGGAGTTGGAAGGTGACTCACCCGCGGCACTGAGCACTCTGATGACCACCGGCATTTCTGCCTTTGCCGACGGCGTCACGTACCTATAGAAGTTTACGATCTCGCTTGAATTGTCCAGGATCCTGCCGATGTTGGGTTCATCAAACAAGTGCACCCATCTGATGTCGATACTCCCGGTGGTCAATAACTCGGCGAGACGCGTATCGGCATATCTGGCGATAGCGCGAATTTTCTCCTGGCTGAACGCCGGTTGGCCAATCCATCTGGCAAACACGGCGATACGCATTCGCCCACCCAGGTTATTCGAAATCACTGGCGAGGCCAGAAGCATCTCGGCTCGATGCAATAACACCGGTTTTTTGCCAAGCGAGGCGCGGAGCAAGCCGATTGTCCGGATGACCGATTGTTCATACCGGTGTAAATGCATCAGCCTCGAGGTATCGGTGACATGCACGCCGGTATTGGTTCTCAGCCTGTCCGCCAGGGCAGTTAACTGGTTCGGGTACACAAAATCTGCCCTGCCCATCGAATCCAGAAGCTCACGCACACTCATTTGCCCATGTACCGCCGTGTCAAACAGCACATAAGCCCTTTGGTTTCTTGGATAAAACCTTTGCAGGTCATCAATGGAAATACCGTATTCGAGCATGATATGCACCAAATCCCGGGTGACCGTAAAAGACGGGTCCCTGAATATGGAATTCAGCATTTCCTTGTTCTCGTTGCCGACTAGAACCTGGCCGATAAACACCCGTATGGCGGTCAGTTGCTCAGGCGTATACGGCTCGCGCAGCCATGCCAAACCATAGCGATGCCGCGTGGGCAACAGGTCGGAAAACCTTTTAAATCGATTCCGCTGTGTTGCAGCCGCAAGGGGTGCCGCATGCGCCGCTGCATCCAGGTATAGGCGAAGCGGTTGGAACAACTCGTTTGCCGTAGGCCCTTCGGAAAAGACCCTTCTGAGTACATGCAGCGTTTCCCTGCCGAGCAGGTTCTCGATCATGGGCTCGACGCCTGACAGCAGCGGCGGGGTCTCCATGAAACTGAACATCTGGCTGTTTTGGCGAATGTACCTGGCGGATGCAGTACGCAGCCCTCTCACAGAAAAGGCATTTCCTCCCTCAAGCGTGTTCAAGCCCAAGGCAACAGCCCTGAAGAAACAATCGCCATCCCTCGGCATCTGTATGGGGGCTGCATGATTGGCCTGCAGCAGTTCGTAATGGTTGCCGCCCCTGCGTCTCACGACGACGTCCGTTTGCAGGTCTGGCGCACTGGTCAGCTGATAGGTCGGGTTGGCTCCCGATGCAAACCGCATCATGGCAATGTCCCGCCCCGGACGCTCATCGATAACCACCAGGCCGCGGTTGTGGGGCCAACTCGCCAGATTGGGCATGAACTCCGGGACCAGATCCATCACCGGATTATCCCATTCGCCGGATCGCTCGACCAAAGCGGCCATATCCTCACCCGACGAAGGAAGCGCATCCACGTTTGAAGAACCGGCGGGAGGCGTGACTGCGGGCCTTGAAGGACCAGGCTTGGGGGATGGACTCCTGGGGCGTTTCGAGCCTCCGCCACCCAAGCCGAATCCGACGGCGCGCCATTCACCATCGGGCATTCGCGCCACGGTGCTGCGCATCACGCCGCTGGAGCGAATGCTCAACCCGGAGTCGGGGTCGACGAGGATGGCCTCGGTTGCGTTTACCTTCGTATGATCGTGCACGCGAAGCACCGTCCCATCCGGTTGCCGAACGTATACGGGACGCGCCGTGACAGTACCGGTTGCGACATCCTGGACGGCCGCGCGATAGAAGCCCCCGGCATCCGGGGAAAGCCCACGTATCACCGATCGGTCAGCCACGGCATAGCGGCTATAGATGGCTGGCTCCAAAGCCAGCCCCGCTGGCTGCTTTTGCTGCTTCAGGCGAGCCATCATCCCTTGGAAAACTGACCCATTGCGTGACAGGCCCGCCATACCCGCGCCCGGGCGCCGCGTCACACCAGACGCCATCAGATAGCTGAGGATGCTCAGGTGGATCGGGATGCGGCCAGTCTTGGCGACAAACATGAGTACTTTCCAAAAGCCGTGGAAAAACGCCAAGGCCCCCACCACGTCGATAAGCGTCTCGAACGCCGACATCACCGCGATGACGATGGTTTGATGGGTTATTTCCCGGTTGCTATTGGAGCGATGGTTGGCGTGCGCACCCAAAAACTTGATATGGGCGGCATAAAGCGCTTCACCAAGATCACCCGTTATCAGCGAGCCACGAACCAAGGGACGACCGCCTCGCTGACCTAAGAGTCGCTTGATCTCTTCAGCATCGGTGGTGGCGATGCGGGAGGAAAAATAGGTCCGCCAAGACTCAAGCTGCAGCAGGTTTGCGATACCGTCGCCGAGATTGGAAAACTCATGAAAATCATTGCCGTCAGGGCTGTCCGGCAAGTACACGCCCACGGTGCCCTGGAGGTCCGGCCCGTCCTGATCTGAAAAGATCAACACGCCATCGACGCTGGTCGCATTGCCCAAGGTGCCCTGCTGGTTTGCGGCGCCTACGCTTCCTCCGAGCAAAAGCCCATAGACATTGACCTTTTGTCCATGGACCGGCTTACGCACCGTTGCCGATGACGATTTCAGGACTGCATCCAGCCAGAGCGGAACCCGTTTTTCATATCGTCCAGGCTTGGTCGCGTCGAACACCGTGGCCTTGAATACTTCGTCGCCCTTGAGGATGGCTTCGTATCCTTTCAAATTCATGTTGGCTTTATAGGCGTTCCACCACGCTTGCTTGTGGTCTTTCGCTTGCAGTTTCTCGCCGATGTAAATCTCATAGCGACCGCCGATATCAAGGCGGGTCGCCATTTGGGCGAGTTCAGGTCCGCTCAAGACAATGAGGCAACCGGTGACGGGGTGATAAACAGGCCACCCCGCTTCATCGGCAAGGTAGACAGGCAATATCTCTCTCATCGCATTGGGGTATTGCGCAGGGCGCACGTTATCGAGCATGAGCTGCGTCAGGCTGACCGCTCGCGAATCTTTCAGGCTGCACGCGTTTCCCTGGAACAACGTGATCAACGTTTTATCCGGATCAGGATCTATTTCAACGTGCAAATGGCTGCGAAGGTAGGCTTTGATTTTTTCGCGGGTGAACGCCAAGAGCGACTGGACACGCTCACGCGCAGCCTCTTCTTCAGTTTTCGAAGCTTCCCGTTCTAACGTTCTATACGTCCGCTTTTGTGACGTCGAGGCGGTTATATAAGCGCCGGGACGGGCATTTTTAAGCAAGGTCTCACCACGGGCAGCCAATGGACCTTCGAGCGCCAACGTCGGCAGCTCAAGCGCCGCTTCGGTGGCCGAGGCAAAGCTCATCAGGTCGAACTGCGCCTTTTCGGGATCCTTCAGGACGGTCTCGAGCGCGGCATGCTGGATGTCCAACAGCTCTTTCGCAGCGCTCTCGAAGACATGTTCGCAAAGCTCCAGGTCGATGTGCTTGATTGTCCTTTCCTGCCCCTCAGAAGAAGGGGTGACCGTCTCTATCAACTCGTCCAAGTCATCGAATCGCTGTATTCCGCCCTCCAGGGAATACAGGAACAATACGTCCAGGCCGACTTGCTTGATCACGAAGGCGGCAGGCCATGCCTGCTCTGCCTCGCTGCCCATATCCAACATGACCTTGTAGACCTGCGCCATTCGCGCCTTGTTAATGAGCCGGTCTCGGTTGGCCTTGGCGGGATGGGTCATGACGAGATTCAACAGCCGGTCTTCGTCGTGCTGAAGAATCCGGGCGGCTTGGCTTGATTGGACAGAGGGGTTTCGATCCGCTTTGTATAAATCGAAAAGGTACAAGAAGCGTTGGGAGAGCCTTAAGGCCAGCGCCTGCTCAACTGTTAATCGGACGGATGGGTCGAGGGAATCGCCCAGGGGTTCTTTAGTACGAAACGCCGTCAGATCATCCAGGAACTGAAGCCTGACGCGGTAATGGGTCGTAGGGTTGGCAATAAAAAAGGCCGATGTCACGGCCTGCTGGGTACTTTCATCGAGTGGCGCAACGAAAACACTGTGGGTATTTTCTACCGAGTCCGGACGGGTGAAGAAACCCACGCTTGCTATCGTGTTGCTGTAGGGCGCGTTGGCGAGCAAACAGTCCCACAGCACATCACTGAAGCTTTTGGATGAAACCAGCGAGCGCTTCCCAAGCGTGTCTGTGGTGAAGTGGTTTACATAACAACTGTCCGGGTCGAGCGCCTGTCGCAATGGGGCGCGAAATTGGCTGGGGTCCACTTTTTCCCTGATCAACGTGACCCATAGATGCTTGAGTACCGTGTCGAATGTCGGCAAGCCGGCAAACAAACGAGCCAGGTCAGCAGCATGGGACGCTAAACGCCGCAATTGTGTGTCTCGGGCCGCTTCACGGGGATCAAGCGGACTGGGTGGACGCACCACCGCAGTATCAGCAGGTTCCTCCCCTCCATAGCCTGACGGGACACCTCCTTGCAGTTTCATCAAGACACTTTTCGACAGCGCAAGGCCGTTGACCCGAAGCGCGGAAAAGTCCGGATTCATGCGGTTTCTATAAGGATAAGTGACCCAACTCTCGCACCGGGCCAAGCTCGCGTGGCTGGGAATCGGCTTGCTTTGATAAGCGGCCAGGAAGCCCTGGGTAACGGCCGTACGCAAGTGAACCCATGCGCGCTTGTCTTCCACGGGCTGGTCGGCAGCTTTGACTTCCTGATAAGTCACGCGCACTTTTGCATCGCCTTGCAGCCCCAATTGGAGCAACCACTGATCTGCAAGTTCGTGGCATTCGAATGGACTGGCGTTGGGCAGCAGTTTGAGGGGGCTTAAGTCTGCAATAACGGGCTGCGCCGCCGTGCTTGGTTCATCTGTAAAAAACGACGACATAAAAGATCCATCTTTAAATGAAGATCTTTAACCGTACCTTGGCGTCGAGCCAGCGACGGCATACATATGTATAGGCCGGTATGCGTAACGTATCGGAAGTGTAAGTCGGCATGTTGAGCTAGCGGCGCGCTGGGATGCTCCGCCGAATGGACCTATGAAAACGATTGGAACTGGCTCTTACATCGGACCAATGGGCGGCCTAGGATGTTTGCATTCGCCAAGGAAAACCCATCATGTACAACCCCAGAGCCTTTGCCGTCGAAGACCTGCCCCAACTGCACCAGATGATGGGCGACTGCCGCCTTGCCGTATTGGTCACCCATGGTGAACACGGCTTGCAGGCCAGTCATTTGCCGCTGCTGCTGGACACGCAACAAGGGCCGAACGGCAGCCTCTATGGGCACATGGCCCGGGCCAATCCACAGTGGCGCGATCTGGAAGCCGGGGCCGAAGCCCTGGTGATATTCGCCGGTGCCGATGCCTACGTCAGTCCGGGGCTGTACCCGAGCAAGGCCGAACACGGCAAAGTCGTGCCGACCTGGAACTACGTGGCCGTCCACGCCTACGGCAGCGCTGAGGTGTTCAGCGACGCTCAGCGCCTGCGCAACCTGGTCGGCGCCCTCACCGACCGCCACGAAACCGGCCGCGCCCAGCCATGGAAGATCGACGATGCTCCGACCGAGTACATCGACAGCATGCTCAAGGCCATCGTCGGCTTCGCCTTGCCCATCCAGCGCCTGGAAGGCAAGCGCAAGCTCAGCCAGAACCGTAGCCCCGCGGATGTCGCCGGCGTACGCAACGGCCTCGGCGCCAGCCCCGACCCGCAAGACCGAGCGCTCGCCCACCTGATGCCTGAACAATTGTCCAAGGAGTGAACATGAGCCAACCCCAAATCCGCCGCGTCAGCGCCGACGACCACGCCGCCTGGCTGCCGTTGTGGCAGGCCTATCTGCGGTTTTATAAAACCGAACTGCCGGACGCGGTCAGCCAAAGCACCTGGCAACGCTTGCTCGATGACAGCGAACCGACCCATGCCGCCCTCGCCTGGGATGGCGATACGGCGGTGGGCCTGGTGCACTTTATCTACCACCGCTCGAACTGGAGCATCGAGAATTCCTGCTACCTGCAAGACCTGCTGGTGACGGAACAGAGCCGTGGCACCGGTATAGGTCGCCGGCTCATCGAGTTCGTCTACGCCAACGCCAATGCCGACGGCTGCTGCAAGGTGCACTGGTTGACCCACGAAACCAACGCCACGGCGATCCAGCTCTACGAGCGCATCGCCGAACGTCCAGGCTTCATTCAATTTCGCAAAGCCCTTTGAGGAGCGCCGCATGTCGTCTTCACTCGCTGATTGGAAAGGTGTCCCGGCGCCGTCTGCGCACCTGCTCGAGGGGCGTTATATCCACCTGGAAAAACTTGACCCGGCGCGGCATGCCGACGGGCTTTGGCAAGCCCTCGAAGGCCCCGGTGCCGATCCGAAACTCTGGGATTACTTGCCCTATGGGCCGTTCAACGATCGCGGTGCGTTCGATGCCTGGCTGAACAACCATGCGGCCAACAGCGACCCGTATTTCTTCAGCGTGATCGACCGCGCCAGCGGCGAGGTACAGGGCATTCTCAGCCTGATGTCCATCGTCCCGGCCCAAGGCCGCATCGAGATCGGCCATGTGACCTTCGGCGCGCCGATGCAGCGCTCGCCGAAAAGCACCGAGGCGGTTTATTTGCTGGCCAAGGAATCTTTCGCCCTGGGTTATCGCCGGCTGGAATGGAAGTGCAATAACGCCAACGCCCGTTCCAGATATGCCGCCGAGCGGCTGGGATTCACCTTCGAGGGTGTGTTCCGCCAGCACATGGTGGTCAAGGGGCAGAACCGTGACACGGCGTGGTATTCGATGCTGGATTCGGAGTGGCCGGCGATCAGGGCCGGGTTCGAGCGCTGGTTGAGCGTGGAGAACCAGGGCCCCGAAGGACAGTTGCGTGGGCTGGCGCAGTGCCGGTCCTGACTGGCCGGCAACCCTGACGGGACGCCGCTCGCGCAGGCTCGCCGCACATCGCCCACGGTAGGCATTGCGCCTACCGTTTCGGGCCTGATGTGGGGCGAGCCTGTTTGCGATCGATCTCAAGAAGCAGTTATTCGATGCGTTAAGGTTTTTTTGTCACGGACGGCCTCAGCGATTCCGGCGTTACGCCTTCCCGCGCGTATTGCCACGCCCATTGTGGAACCTCCATGTGGCTTTCCAGGTGCGACGCAAAGTCGACGATGCCATGGCCCAAGCGTTGAGTCGGGAACTCGAAATGGTAGAGGTACTGTTGAGCCTCGCTTTGTCCCACGTCGAGCACTCGCTGGACCAGTTGATTGGCGTGGGCCTCATTGCTGCCCAACCCGGTCCTCAACGCTGTTTCGAACTGCGATGAAGAACGCAGCGCACCGGGCCGCGCCAGGGCCAACCGAATATTCAGATTGCTGAAATGCGGGCCTATCAAGTCATTCCATATTTCTTGAGCTTGCGTTTGCGGGAGCCGCTGAAGCTCAGTCCATAGATTCGGTGTGTTGAACAGAAGCGCAACCCTGCTATTGGAAGGCGCAGCCCCCGAAGCACTGAATAAATCAACGAGCGCCGACTCGCTGGCACTGGCCTGCCTACGGCCCAGGAATGCAATGAATGTATCCAGGGCTTCGATGTGGTTAACGATATGCTGGAGGTTCCTGTCATCGAAACGCTGCATCCACCCGATATCCAGGCCCTCTTCTTTCAATATCGCTTGATGACGAGAGTCGGCATACAACGCTATAAGCCGCAGATGCTCGTCGGACAACGCCGGGTTACGTATCCAGCTGGAAATCGCGCTCAACGGAAACTCATTGCCCAAGGTTGATGAGATAACCATCGACCGCAGGACTATATTGGCGCGATCGAGCAGGGCTGGGTAACGTTCGAGGGCGACCGTAAACAAATCGGTAACCTCCTCGGCCCTGTCATAGGCGATGAACTGTTGGAAGAGCTCGGCTTCGTCTTCCATGACGACACCGAATTCACGCTGGTAGCGTTCTTTTATTCCTTGCAGATCGTCACGATCCACCAGAGAAGCACCATCAAGCACTTCGTCCAGCTGATCGTCGTCCAGATCGCCGTGCAATGCCTCGTCGTATTGAACGAAAGCCAAATCATTCCTGGGGTGATGGTCCGTCAGTTGCCTGGCCGTCACGCCGTACTCAAGCATGACGTGCATGACATCCTGGGAGAGCCACAGGTACTCGTTATTCAGCAGCTCGACGATATGGTCCTCCACTATCGGCTTGAGCAGCACGTCCTCAAAGAACGTTCGCATCGCCTGCTCCTCCGTATAGAACGGCGTGCCGGTAGGTGTCAGTTGTACTGGCGAGCGAGCACTCAGGTTGCGTCCGATCTGCTGCATGATTTCCGGTGGCAGAACACCGCTCTGTGCATTGTTCAGCACATTGCGGGCCAGACTATCGGCGTACAGGTTCAGGTAATCTACTGTCGGCAGGAATAAGCCATGGGGGTTCGGAGCACCATAGGCGATTCGGGTGAGGTAAAGCACAGCCGAATCATCAAGGATGTGCTCCAGCCAGTTAGCGTTTTCGAAGAGCGCCTGTTGCAGCCCCGTGGGTTGCGGCACCACGAACTGGTTCAGTTGCGGGTTTTGCTCGATAAAGGTCGCCGCCGCATTGCGCAGCCCTTGCATCGAGAACGTTTGCCCGGCCTGCCCTTCATTCAAACCGGCGGCAACGGCGTTGAAGAAACAATCACCGTCCGCGGCGAAGCGTCGAACGTTACTGCCCAGCAGCAGATCATAGTGGTTCTGGTCCCTGCGCCTCAGGACGATATCCGTACTTGCCCGATTCGGATGAAGGCCCGACGGATAGATGGTTTCGGCTTGCCCGGGGGTAAAGCGTACAGACCAATGATGGTCAGGCGCGATTTCATCGATTATCAACAGACTTCGATTCTGCGGCCAATTGGGAAGACGCGTGACGAGGGGGGGCACCAAGTCCATGATGTCGTTGTTCCAAGCGCGCGGGCGTCTTATCTGCTCGGACAGAGCGGGAGCCGACACGGCGGGTTTCTTGGGTTTCGAAGGACCGGGCTTCGGCGATGTGTTTCGGGGACGCTTTCCTCCTCCACGACCAAACCCCACAGCGCGCCATTCGCCGTTCGGCATGCGTGCCACGGTATTTCTCATGACACCACTTGAACGGATGTTCGAACCCGTCGCAGGGTCGACGATGATCGCTTCGGTAGCCGTCAACCGCGTGTTGTCGTGCACTCGGAACACCGTGCCATCAGGCTGCCTTATGTAGACAGGACGCGTGACGCCGCCATTGCTGCCGTTGACGATTGTCGCGCGATAGAAGCCTTGGGCGTCCTGCGCCACGCCTCGGATAACTGAAGTGTCGGTGACCGCATAACGGCTATAGACGGATTCTTCCAGGGGCAGGCCTGCCAGCACCTCTTGACTCTGCCGAGCCGGAGAAACCAGATAGGTTGATTGCCCCCTGACTGGCACGGTCGCTTGCCGGGCACTGGTCTTCGCGCCGATTTTCGTCACTTTGAAGATGGAAACGAGGGTCTTGTAATCCAGGGGCAGGGCACCGGTACGGTGGACAAACAGCCCTGCCCTGACGTACCAGGAGAACAATCTGAACCCAGGAATCAGCAGCCCGGCCAAGTCCATCATGATCTCGGTGGCGACCGTCAGCGCCCTGGCATAGGTTTGATGGCGAATTTCCAGGTTGCTGTTGGAACGGTGGTCCGCGTAAGCGCTGTGGAAATTGACATGCGCGCGATGAAGCACATCAAACAGATCGCCGGTGATCAGTGCGCCATGGATCAACGGTCGGCTGCGTTGCCCCAAGGCCTGGGCAATTTCATCGGGTTTGGTCGTGGCGATACGTGCGCGGAAATAGTCCTGCCAGTCTTTTTGCACCAAGAGCTGCGCGAGGCCATCGCTTAAATCGGCAAACTCATGGAAATCGTCGCCGTCGGGGCTATCCGGGAAGTAAACGCCCACGGTGCCCTTGATATCCGGCCCATCATGGCTCGAAAAAATCAGCGGGCCCTCGATGCTGATCGCATTGCGCACCGAGCCGTGTTGCCCGCCAGCCCCCACGCTACCGCCTAGCAACAACCCATGGACTTGCACTTTTTGTCCGCCCACAAGGGTGCGAGTGGTTGTCGAGGGCGATTGCAACACCGCTTCCAGCCAACAGGTGACCAGTTTCTGAACCCTGGGAGGGTTGAAAGACCTGTCGGAGACAGTGGCCTTGAATACTGCGTTGCCCTTGAGCTCGGCCTCGTAGCCCTTGAACTTCAGGTTGGCGAGATACGCCGCCCGCCAGGCATTTTTGTAGTCTGGTTTGTTCATCTTCTCCCTGAGCAACGTTTCATAATTGCCGCCGGCATCGATCGCCGTGGCCATGCCGGCAAGGTCGCGCCCCGTCAAGGTGATCAGAAAACCGCTGGTTGGATGAGGGATTCGCTGACCGTGTTCATCGGCAAGATAAACCGTCAGTACTTCCCTCATTGCGTTGGGGTACTGATGCGGTCGGATATTGTCGAGCATCAATTGGGTCAGGCTGACCGTACGGGACTGTCTCGGGTTGGCTTGGCTGCCGAAGGTCAGCGTCACCATGGTTTTATCCGGATCGGGATCGATCGCGGAATGGACGCATTGCTGGAGGTATTGCTTGATTTTCTGTCGGGTAAATTGAAACAACGTCTCGATGCCACTGCCCAGTTTATAAACCGCTTGGAACACTTGCTCTTCCAGCCGGCGATAGTGGGCCTGCTGCGAGCCTGACGCATTTTTAAAAAAGTCGGGACGGTTGTTCTCGCTAGTCGTCCGCTGGCGCACCGCCAAGGGCCCGGCCAGTGACAACATGGGCAAGCCCAACGCATCTTCAATAACTTTGGCGAAATCTTTCAAAGCGACTTTTTCATTTTCGGGTGCGTCCAGCTCCCTCTCCAGCGCCGCGCGTTGGACTTCCAGCAAATCTGTCGCCGCCACCTCGAATGCATTGCCGGACACTTCTGAAGTCATGTCCCGGACATTGTATTGCTGCCCCTCGTACAGGGGATGCACGGATGCCACCAAGTCTTCGAAGCGATGGAACCGCTGTACCCCACCCTCCAGGGAATACAGGAACAACACTCTGCTCTGCGCAGACTTGATCACCATCGCCCCCGGCCACTTTCGCGGTGCTGCATTTTCTCTCTCGAGCATGACGGCAAAGACCTGAGGAACGGGTTTGCGTAGCAAACGGTTTCTGTCCGCCATGGAAGGATGTGTGGTGATGATGTCGAGCAGTCGATATTCCTCGCCCTGCTGGATACGAGCCTCCTGAGTTGGCAGTGGAACCGAATCGCGATCGGCTTTGTACAGGTCGAAGAAGTGCCGGAACCGTTGGGACAGCAGGTGAGCGAAGGTCGCTTCAACCGTCGAGACCGTTGAAGTGCCTAACGGGTCGCTTGTATTCTTGTCATTGCGAAACCGCTTGAACTCGTCGAGAAAATGCTGCTTCAAGCGGGGATTGGTCGTGGGGTTGGCGATATAGAACGTTGATTCCATGATGAGCAGGATCTGCTCGTCTACCGGCTTTGCAAAGAGGCTGTGGGCTTGCTCCACCGAGTCGCTACGCGTGAAGAACCCCACCCCGCCCTGGGTGTAGGACGGCGGTGTATCGGTCAGCAAGCAGTTCCATAAAACATCGGAAAAGCGCTGCGAGGAAGTCAGCGTGCGCGCTCCTTTCCCGTCAGCGGTGTAATGATTGACGTAGCAACTGTCCGGTTCGATGGTTTCGAACAACGGCGCACGAAACCTGCTGGCGGCAATTTTCGATTTGATGGCGTTAATCAGGAAATTTTCGATCACGACATCAAATGTCGGAAGGCGGGCAAACAAACGAGACAGCGCCACTTGGTTGTTGTCGAGCAGCGCCAATTGCTTGAATTGAAATTGCTCCTGCACGCTGAGTTCGCCGCCTTTAACCAGCTCGACCGTCGACGGACTTAATGTATTTTTTGAAACAACAGCCATTTGAATACCCAAGTTGTGTGTGAAGTGCACACAACCTAGCGCGGCGGACGTTCAGCAATGACATACATATATATAGGACGGCGGGGATCCGGTTAAAGATCGTAAGCCTATGCAACAGGCCAGCTCAACGCGCCCTGCCCCGTGTTTGCAGAGGCAGGACGCGAGCGGGCTCAACCCAGGTTTTGCGCCAGCACCGCGATATGTTCCGGGCCGATGCCGCAACAGCCGCCCAAATGGCTGGCCCCGCGCTTTTGCCAATCCGCCGCCCACTGGAGATAGCCTGGTGGATCAAGGTCTTCGCGCAGCGGGTCCAGCCCATCATTGGCCGTCGCCTCCTTCGGTTGCGGCGGGAAGGCATTGGCGTAGGCACCGATGTGGATCTTTACCCCCAAACGCTCGAAGGTCCCCCGCGCCGCATCGATGGCCGCGCCGATCACCTCCGGCTGGCTGCAGTTGAACAACAACACCTCGACACCCAACTCGGCCGCCACTGCTGCGGCGTCCGCCACCGGTTCGCCGGAGCGCAGGCGCGGCACTTCATCGGTGTCTTCGTCTTTCAAGGTGAACGACAGCCAGAACGGCTTGCCGTCCTTCGGCAGCCCGGCGTGAATCGTCCGCGCTTCGACCGTGGAGCTCTGGGTCTCGGCCAGCCACAAGTCAATGTGGGGCGCCAGGCCGTTCACCAACGGCGCCAGCAGTTCACTGGCCCGGTTGGCGTCGAACAAATCCGGCCGATAGGAACCAAACAGCGGCGGCAACGACCCGGCCACTCGCACCGCTTTGCCTGAAGCCTGCACCGCCCGCCGCGCCAGCTCCCCGGCCAGCGCGGCCAAGGCCTGCCCTTCTGCGGTGAAACGCGCCTCGCCGATATGAAACGGCACCACGGCGTAACTGTTACTGGTGATCACGTTGGCGCCGCTGGCGATATACGCCGCGTGGACATCCTCCACGGCCTGGGGCGCTTCGCTCAGTGCCAGCGCCGACCACTCAGGCTGTCGAAAAGGCGCGCCGCGGCGTTGCAGTTCACGGCCCATGCCGCCATCGAGAATGACTTTTACAGCGCCCATATGCGATTCACTCATAAGCTTATGAAAAATACTCACTACCGGAGTCGTTCTTATAACTATTTAATGCGCACTCTTCTGCCAATCACAACCTATTTTTCAACCAGGGATCGCTCATGAAATTTCAACCGTTGCTGGCCCTGGGCCTGGGTCTGCTGGCTGCGTCGTCGCAGGCACTCGCTGGCACGACCCTGGATCGTATCGAGCAGAAAAAAGAACTCGTCGGCGTGCTGATGGAAAGCTACCCGCCCTTCTCGTTCCTCAATGACCAGAACCAACTGGACGGTTTCGACGTGGACGTCGCCAAGGCGGTTGCTGAAAAACTGGGCGTCAAGCTGCGCCTGGAAACTCCTTCGTGGGATGTGATTGCGGCGGGTCACTGGAGCGGGCGCTACGACATCTGCATCTGCTCCATGACGCCGAGCAAGGCACGCGCCGAGGTGTTCGATTTCCCGGTGCAGTATTACGCGTCGCCCGCAGTGATCGTGGTCAACGCCAAGGACGACAGCATTCACGGCGCCAAAGACCTGAGCGGGAAGAAAGTCGGCCTGACCAGCGCCTCCAGCTACGAGAGTTACCTGAACAAGAACCTGGTGATCGAAGGTGCGGAAGATACCCAGTTGAGCTACCCGTTCGAAGACGTGCAGATCGCCCCGTACGACACCGACAACGTGGCGTTCCAGGACCTCGGCCTGGGCGCCGGGGTGCGACTGGACGCGGTGCTGACCAACCTGGTGACCGCACAGCCACGCCTGACCGAAGACAAACGCTTCAAACTCGCTGGCGAAGCGCTGTATTCCGAGCCCAACTCGGTGGCCATTGAAAAGGGTGACGCCGAGTGGAACGGCAAGGTGCGTGAAGTCTTCGCCCAACTGAAACAGGACGGCACCTTGAGCAAGCTGTCGCAAAAATGGATCGGCGCCGACATCAGCCAATGACTTCTTTTCCACCCCCTCAGCCACCGCCTTCGGTGGCTGAATCACGCCTGCGGAAAATCTTCGGTTTTCGAACCCGGCTGTACCTGACTTGGGTAGTCATGCTGGTGCTGTTCGCGAGCTTCTTCCTGAGCTTCGACCTGAAGTTCTCGATCATCCTCGACAAACTGCCAAACCTGCTGGGCGTGCACCTGGCGCCCAATGGTTTTTTGCAAGGCGCGGTGCTGACACTGTTTCTGTGCCTGTGCTCGATCGTCGCTTCGTCATTGCTGGGCTTCATCACCGCCCTGGCGCGGCTGTCCAGCAGTGCGGTGGCGTTCGGTATCGCCAGTTTCTATGCGTCGTTCTTTCGCGGCACGCCGTTGCTGATCCAGATCCTGTTGATCTACCTGGGCCTGCCGCAACTGGGCGTTGTTCCCGGTGCCATCGCCGCAGGGATCATCGCGCTGTCGCTCAACTACGGCGCCTACCTGAGCGAAATCTTCCGCGCCGGCATCCTCGGCGTCCCCCATGGCCAACGTGAAGCCTCGCTTGCCCTGGGCCTGAGCGAAACCGTGATCTTCTGGCGCGTCACCCTGCCCCAGGCCATGCGCACCATCATCCCGCCGACCACCAACCAGTTCATCTCCATGCTCAAGGATTCCTCGCTGATCTCGGTGATGGGGGTCTGGGAGGTGATGTTTTTGGCGCAGTCTTATGGTCGTTCCAGTTATCGGTATATCGAGATGCTGACGACGGCGGCGATTATTTATTGGTTGATGTCCATTGGACTGGAGCTGATCCAGGCGCGGATGGAGCGGCATTATGGGAAGGCTTATCTCAAGCGCAGCTGACGGCCTGTGTATGAGCATGCTGTAGGGAAAAGCCACAGACCCCGCCAGCCATCGCGACGATAATGGGCACGGCAACACGACTGGCCTACAGGTTTCCTCCACCAAATCGTGCCCACGGCGAGAAGTTGGCTGGCATCGTCGCCCAGGGTGAAATTTTTAAAGTGTGACCTTGTTCATCACAGGTCACATTCAATGCCTATCCAACACTTATTCCTGCCCCAACATCTCGCGTTGGCGATAGCCTTGGCGCTTGGCTGTGCCGAGGTTTCGATGGCTCAGTCAGTTACCGAGGAAACCCGCACATTCGAAACAACTGCCCAGATGCAGGCTCGTCTCAAGGCGTTCGCCGCTGCGCCAGATACCCATATCGAGGAGGTTATCAAGGCTCAGGCAGCCCCCCTGACGATGGGCGGAGGCAATGACTTGGTGAAGGTGATCAAGCAAGGCGAAGTTTTCGGGCTTACCGACGGCGGTGGCGGGACCAATATCTTGCAATTGGATATCACCAAGGGAGGCGTAATCGGTCAAACAAGCAACTTCAAGGACCTGTACCTCAAGCAAGGCGAATGGTCCAACGAGGGCGCTTTCAACGGCGCAAGCCTGGTCGACTCCAAGGCCAGGTTAGCCAACACCGGTCAGATAGCGGGCGCGGTGCATGTGCTCGGTATTTTCGATAACCGAGGCACGGTAGGCGGGCCCGTGTTCGTGGGAAACAAAGGAACGTTCAGCGGCAACGGGACGGTCGATGCACTGGACGTGAGGGGCTTGATGAAGGTCGGTCCTGACATTGGCGCTCCTTCGGTTATCCACGATCTCAAGCTATCCAGGAGCGCAACGCTGGTTTATGGAATCGATGCGGAGAAAGGCAGCTCCACAATCAAGGTTGGCGGCACCGCTACCTTGGGCAATGCGACGCTGAAGATCCCCGCCGTACCCGGCGAATATACCGACACAAGCAGGCGCATCGTGATCCAGGCGGAAAGGATTGAGGGGGAATTCGGCAAGATCGACAACGAACTTGCCTTCCTGACAGCAACACCTGACTACACCACAGAAAAGCAGGTAGCGCTTGTTTTCGAACGTAACAACGTTCCATTCAAAATCGCCGCGAACAACGATAACGGGAAAGAATTTGCAAATAGTCTTTTAGAACCGGAACTGGCCGAAGCAACGCTACTGGAGCCAGACGCCACGTCACCTGTTACGCCACCTCCGGCCGACGTACCGTCAGTCAACGGCCCAGCATCAAAACCCACGGCGTCTTTGACCGCTACCAGCTCCCAACCAAAGCTTGCGGCCAAATCGACAGCCATCAAACCTGCCCCAAAACCCAACGCCGCCATCAACGCCCTGCTCGGCACCAATATGGCTACAGCCGCCGACGCCATCGACCAACTGGGCGGCTACGACACCGCAGACCTGGGCAACGCCACCCTGAGCAGCGTCGCACCGATCAGCGCGGGCATGCTTTCCGCCATGGGCCGAAATAATTCGGTAGGCGAATACGACAACGGCCAAGTCTGGGTCCAGGCCATCGGCAACAGCGGCAGCCTCGCCAAACAATTGGGCGACTTCGCCCTCAAGCACTCGACCAAGGGCCTGATGCTGGGAACCGACTGGGCTGTCAGCTCCAATTGGCGGTTGGGCGTCATCGGCAGCAAAACCCAGACACGACTGGACAGTTATCAATTCGACGGCGCCCTGGACAGTTGGCTCGCGGGCGCATACGCCTTGCGCCAGGACGGGCCGCTGGCGCTGCGCCTGGGTGCCGTGTATGGCAGCCATGGCGGCAGCACCAAGCGCCACGTTGCCTTCAACGGGTTCAGGGATCGCTTGAAGGGTCGCTACGATGCCACGACACAGCAGGTCTTTGGGCAGGTGGGCTACAACCTGGATGTTGGGCATTTCGATATCGAACCCTATGTCCAAGTGGGTTACCAGCGCTATCGACGCGATGCCTATACCGAAAAAGGTGGAGACGCCGCATTGCAGTACAACGGCCAGGCACAAGAACACTACAGCAGCGACCTCGGCCTGCGCCTCGCCCGCCCTTTGGTTTTCGACCGAGGCATGCGATTGACACCGCGGCTGGATGTCGGCTGGAAACACTTGTACGGCAACGTCAGGGGCACATCCCACCAACGTCTGGTTAGCGGCAGCGGCACCTATACGATCGAAGGGGTTGAACTGGACCGCGACAGCGTTCTGCTGCAAGCGGGACTGGACCTGGCCGTTTCGCCCCGGCACACCTTTGGATTGAACTACAGCGGCGAAACCGGCCAGGACAACCGCAACGGTACGTTGATGGGCCAGTGGCGAATGATGTTCTGACGGGCGAAAAAAAGGGGAGCACCTGCTCCCCCGAGGTAAAACGTTGCATCGAGGCTGTTGAAATCAGCCTTCGATCTCGATCAGGATCTCGCCAGGGTTGACCCGGTCGCCCTTGGCCACGTGAATGGCGGTGACTTTGCCGGCGATGGCCGCCTGGACTTCGGTCTCCATCTTCATGGCTTCAGTGATCAGCACCGCTTGGCCGGCCTTCACCACGTCGCCCTCTTTGACCAGCACATCAACGATGTTGCCCGGCATGGTGGTGCTGACGTGGCCTGGCGCAGTGGCTTGCTTGCGCTTGCTGCTGCCGCCGCCAACAAACTCATTGAGCGGTTCGAACACCACCTCTTCCGGCATGCCATCGATGGACAGGTAGAAGTGACGCTTGCCTTCGGCCTTGACGCCCACACCGGTGATATCGACGCGGTAGGTTTCGCCGTGAACGTCGATGACGAACTCGGTCGGCACGCCTTCGCCGCCTGCGGAGCTCACGCTGCCCGCTTCCGGGATCGGCAACAGCACTTCCGGGGTCAGGGTGCCGGCTTCGCGTTCTTCGAGGAACTTGCGACCAATGTCCGGGAACATGGCGTAGGTCAGCACATCTTCTTCGGATTTGGCCAGCGCACCGATTTCGCCACGCAGCTTGGTCATTTCCGGCTTGAGCAAATCGGCCGGACGCACGTCGATCACCTCTTCACTGCCGATGGCCTGGCGACGCAGTTTTTCGTTCACCGAACCCGGCGCCTTGCCGTAGCCGCCCTGCAAATAGAGCTTCACTTCGTTGGTGATGGTCTTGTAGCGCTCACCGGCCAACACGTTGAAAAATGCCTGGGTGCCGACAATTTGCGAGGTCGGGGTGACCAGCGGCGGGAAGCCGAGGTCTTCGCGTACTCGCGGGATTTCCGCCAGCACTTCGTTCATCCGGTTCAGTGCGCCCTGCTCTTTCAACTGGTTGGCGAGGTTGGAAATCATCCCGCCCGGAACCTGATTGACCTGAACACGGGTGTCCACAGCGGTGAACTCGCTTTCGAACTGGTGGTACTTCTTGCGCACGGCGTAGAAGTACAGGCCGATCTCCTGCAGCAGTTCCAGATCCAGGCCGGTGTCGAATTCGCTGCCCTTGAGAGCGGCGACCATCGACTCGGTACCCGGATGGCTGGTGCCCCAAGCGAAGCTGGAGATCGCGGTGTCGATGTGATCGGCACCGTTTTCGACGGCCTTGAGCTGGCACATCGCGGCCAGGCCGGCGGTGTCGTGGGAGTGGATGAACACTGGCAACGATTGCTCGGTCTTCAGCGCTTTCACCAGTTCGCCGGTGGCGTACGGGGTCAGGAGACCGGCCATGTCCTTGATCGCCACCGAGTCGCAACCCATGGCTTCCATTTGCTTGGCCTGGGCCACGAACGCCTCGATGGTGTGCACCGGGCTGGTGGTGTAGGCGATGGTGCCTTGGGCATGCTTGCCGGCAGCTTTCACCGCTTCGATGGCGACCCGCAGGTTACGCACGTCGTTCATCGCATCGAAAATGCGGAACACATCGATACCGTTCACCGCAGCCTTGGCGACAAAGGCCTTGACCACGTCGTCACTGTAATGACGGTAGCCCAACAGGTTCTGGCCGCGCAGGAGCATTTGCAGGCGGGTGTTGGGCAGCGCCGCACGCAGTTGGCGCAGGCGCTCCCACGGGTCTTCCTTGAGGAAGCGCACGCAGGCGTCGAAGGTTGCGCCGCCCCAGACCTCCAGCGACCAATAGCCGACTTTGTCGAGCTTGTCGCAGATGGGCAGCATGTCTTCGGTGCGCATGCGGGTGGCGAGCAGCGATTGGTGGGCGTCGCGCAGGATTGTGTCGGTAACGTGGATCTTCTTGGACATTGTCATGATTCCTTACAGGCCTGCGTGGGCGGCAATGGCGGCGGCGATGGCCAAGGCCAGCTCTTCGGGTTTGCGCTTGATCGAGTAGTTGGTCAGTTCAGGGTGGCTTTCAACGAAGCTTGTGTTGAACTGGCCGCTGCGGAATTCCGGATTGCGCAGGATCTCCTGGTAATACGCGGCGGTGGTCTTGACCCCCTGCAGACGCATGTCATCCAGGGCTCGCAGGCCACGGTCCATCGCTTCTTCCCAGGTCAATGCCCAGACCACCAGCTTCAGGCACATCGAATCGTAGAACGGCGGAATGGTGTAGCCGGTGTAGATCGCAGTGTCGGTGCGCACGCCCGGGCCGCCCGGGGCGTAGTAGCGGGTGATCTTGCCGAAGCTGGGCAGGAAGTTGTTTTTCGGGTCCTCGGCGTTGATGCGGAACTGCAACGCAAAGCCACGGTGCTGGATGTCTTCCTGCTTGACCGACAGCGGCAGTCCGGAGGCGATGCGGATCTGTTCGCGAACAATGTCGATACCGGTGATTTCTTCGGTGATGGTGTGTTCCACCTGCACCCGGGTGTTCATCTCCATGAAGTACACCTCGCCCTCGGCGAGCAGGAACTCCACGGTGCCGGCGTTCTCATAGCCCACGGCCTTGGCGGCGCGCACCGAGAGGTCGCCGATGTAGGCGCGCTGCTCAGGGGTCAGTTGCGGGCTCGGGGCGATTTCGATCAGCTTCTGGTTGCGGCGCTGGATCGAGCAATCGCGTTCGAACAGATGCACGACGTTGCCGAAACTGTCGCCCAGGATCTGCGCTTCGATGTGCTTGGGATTGACGATGCATTTTTCCAGGAACACTTCCGCGGAACCGAACGCCTTGGTGGCTTCGGAGATAACACGCGGGAAGGCCTGTTCGAGTTCTTCGCGGCTGTTGCAGCGCCGAATACCCCGCCCGCCGCCGCCAGACGTGGCCTTGAGCATCACCGGGTAACCGATCCGATCGCCTTCGGCCAGGGCCTCTTCGATGCCCGCTACGTTGCCTTCGGTGCCCGGCGTGACCGGCACGCCGGCCTTGATCATGCTGCGGCGCGCTTCGGTCTTGTCGCCCATGCGGCGAATGACTTCCGCCGACGGCCCAATGAATTTGATGCCGCGTTCAGCGCAGATGTCCGCCAGCTCGGCGTTTTCCGAAAGAAAACCGTAGCCAGGGTGCAAGGCATCGCAGCCGGTTTCCACCGCCAGGTTCACCAGTTTGCGCGGATTGAGATAGCCGGCCAGCGGATCGGCGCCGATGCTGTGGGCCTCGTCCGCACGCTTGACATGCAATGCATGGCGGTCCGCGTCGGAGTAGACCGCGACCGAGCGAATGCCCATCTCGGCGCAAGCGCGCACGATGCGGACGGCAATCTCACCACGGTTGGCGATCAGGATCTTTGTTATCAATTGGAGGTTCCCTTGAGCCGGTGATACCACGGCCTGGGGTCCAGGCCGATGCGTGACCAGATGTAACAATCGGTCGCAGCTCCACACTAGTCCCGGCTGGGGATTAACAAAAATGAATAATTATTGGGTCATGCATAAGCAAAGACTTATAGTTGAGCTACCCGTCCCGCCCCGGAGTGCTTAGAAAATGCGTAAGTCATTGATGCGTATGACATTGCGTCAATTGCAGATTTTCAACGAGGTGTGCGACCTGAGGTCCTACAGCCGTGCAGCGGATGAAATGTCTCTCACGCAACCGGCCGTTAGCCTACAGATTCGATCCTTGGAAGAGCTGATTGGCCAGCCGTTATTCGAGTATGTCGGCAAAAAACTCTACATGACCGAAGCCGCCGAAGCCCTGCAACGTGCCAGCCGGGACATCTTCGGGCGCCTGGAAAACCTCGACATGCAGCTCTCGGACATGCAGGGGTCGCTGCAGGGCCAACTCAAGCTGGCGGTGGAGTCCAGCGCCAAATACTTCGTCCCGCACCTGTTCGCCGCGTTCAAGCGCCAGCACCCGGAGGTCAATTTGAACCTTACGGTGGTCAATCGCGGCCAAGTCATCCGCCGGCTTTCGGACAATCGGGATGACCTGGTGATCATGTCCATGGTGCCCCAGGACATGGGCCTGGAATTCCTGCCGTTCCTCAACAACCCAATCGTTGCCGTGGCGCCGCCCGATCATCCGCTGTGCCACCTGGGCCCGCTGCGCTTGCAGGACCTGGAGCCCTATACCCTGCTGATACGCGAACCGGGATCCGGCACGCGGCTGGCGTGCGAGGAATACTTCAAGGAGAAACGGGTGCATTTCACCCAGACACTGGAAGTGGCGTCGGCCGAAGCCCAGCGTGAATGCGTGGTGGCCGGGCTGGGCGTGGCGCTGTTGACACGCCACGCCGTGAGCCGGGAACTGTCGTCCGGCGCACTCATCGAGTTGCCGGTGGAGGAGCTACCGCTGTACCGCAGTTGGTGCCTGGTGCAGGCCCGGGCCAAGCGCTTGTCGCCCGTTGCTCATGCCTTCCTGGCCTTCGTTCGCGGCGAACGTGCGCAGATCATCGGCCTGGTTGAGCGTTTCGACGGGAGGCCGCCGGCGTTGCCTGCCAGTAGTTGATTTCCGTCAGGTCAGGGTATTCGCTGATTTGTGCCAGGAGCTGACGTTGCTCATAGCGGTCTTCGATGGCACGACGGAACGCCATGCGGCGCTGGTCTTCCTGCTGGCGACGGGTTTTGGCGGCGCTGCGTTCTTCGTAGGACTGGGTCATGTCGAGACTCCCAAGACGTATACGGGAGCTTTACGATGACGGTGGGCGATGACGGTTTGGCGGCGCGACCGTTACAGAACGATGAATTCGGGATAAATCCCCTCGCCACAAATAACTCCTCACTACAATCAGGCCAGCGATCAGTCGTCCAGCGCCTTCACCGACTTGGGCGACAACCGCAAGCTGCGAAGGCTGCGCTTCACGCTCTTGAGGTGGTTGACCAGGCTCGGCCCGCGCGCCATCGCAACGCCCATCGCCAGTACATCGATGACGACCAGATGGGCGATGCGCGAGGTCAGCGGCGTATAGATTTCCGTGTCTTCGTGCACGTCGATGGCCAGGTTTACCGTCGAGAGCTCCGCCAGTGGCGTCTGGCTCGGGCACAAGGTAATCAGCGAGGCACCGCTTTCGCGCACCAGGTTGGCGGTGATCAACAGGTCCTTGGAACGCCCCGATTGGGAAATACAGATCGCTACGTCGGTCGGCTTCAACGTGACGGCAGACATGGCTTGCATGTGCGGGTCGGAATAAGCCGCTGCCGTCAGCAGCAACCGGAAAAACTTGTGCTGGGCATCAGCCGCCACCGCGCCGGAGGCACCGAACCCGTAGAACTCGACACGCTGGGCCTGGGACATGGCCGTCACGGCTTTCTGCAACGCCACCGGGTCGAGCTTTTCGCGAACCTCCATGAGCGTGTGCAGCGTCGTGTCGAAGATTTTAAGACTGTAGTCGGCGACCGAATCGTCTTCATGAATGGCGAACTGGCCGAAGCTCGCACCGGCCGCCAGGCTTTGCGCCAACTTCAGCTTCAAGTCCTGGAAACCCGAGCAACCAATGGCCCGGCAGAAACGCACGATGGTCGGTTCGCTGATGCCAACGCTGTGGGCAAGATCGGCCATGGAGCTATGCATCACGGCCGCAGGATCAAGCAGTACGTGATCGGCGACTTTCAGCTCCGACTTGCGCAGCAAGTGGCGTGACTGGGCGATGTGTTGCAACAGGTTCAAGGGGCTGGACTCTTGTTATGGGCAGATGCCGGGATGTAGCAAGCTTGTAGTTATACTACAAGAATTGGCTCTTTGCCCGTCCAAAACGTAACTGGATTGCCTCGCTGCCCCTTTGTTTTGGCCGAGGATCGCCCGATGTAGCAGGCTATGTCGGTGCGCAAACCAACCCCGCAACCGATCCGCTGACTTCCAGGCCCGCCCTGAACCTCAAATGTGTCTAGTGATCATGAACTCATCACTTAACCACTTAAGGCCCTTGAACAATATATCCCCGCACTAACAGCCCAACGACTTTACGGCACAACTAAGCAAGTCGATGCAAACTCATCTTTCCTTACAATACCAACGATAATCAAGCTAACACCATCAAGTCGAAGTCGATACATTAGGTCCCGCAGGAAGCAATCCACTTTTACTACAGGGATTTACCATTATGAAAATCACCACTAAAGATTGGACCGCACAAATCGATCGTATGCCAGGCGCTGCATCTTTCCGCACCCTTGGCACCGTAACCGTAGCAAATTCCGGCGTTATCCCAACGTTGGTACGGAGCGAAAAACAAGACAAATCCTTTGATCTACGCTTGGATTTGGTACTTCAAAACGCCGGTGGAGCTTCGCTACAAGTACTTACAGACAAGGTTGTCGAGTACAAAGAACTGGGCGACTCCAATGTCACAGGCGTAAGTATTTTTTTCGAAGGCCAGCTACTGCACCATATCGATAACGTGATTATTACTCACTAAGCTCACGCTTTTTACAACTTCCCGTCGGAGGACTTAGTTGTCCGACGGGAAGTTATCCATACGCCGTTGAGTCACCCCTCGTATTGAGCGCGTAACAACGCTGCCAACCCCTCGGCTCCCACCGGACGGCTGATCAAATAACCCTGCACCTCATCGCAATGCTCATTCCTGAGAAAATCGAGCTGCTCTTGGCGCTCGACACCTTCGGCCACTACCTTGAGCGACAAGCCATGGGCCATTGCAATGATTGCCCGGGTAATGGCGGTATCCACGCTGCCCTCGCCCAGCCCGCGAATGAACGCTTGGTCGATCTTCACATAGTCCACCGGGATACGCTTGAGGTAGCTCAGGGATGAGTAGCCGGTGCCAAAATCATCGATCGCCAGCTTGACCCCAAGGTCACGTAGTTGCTGGAACGTGGCAATGATGTGTTCAACGCTGTCGAGCAACTGGCTTTCGGTCAATTCCAGTTCCAGGTACTGGGGCGCCAGGCCGGTTTCCTCCAACACTTGCCGCACCAGGCTGACCAGCTTGCCCTGGCGCAATTGGTGTACCGACAGATTGACCGACACCCTGATTGGCTCAAGCCCTTGGCGCTGCCATTCGCACGCCTGCCAGCAGGCCTGGCGCAACACGAACTCGCCAATCGGCCCGATCAACCCGGTCTCTTCAGCCAAGCCGATGAAATCCCCCGGCGGGACTCGGCCCATGGTCGGATGATCCCAACGCACCAGCGCCTCGGCGGCGTTCAGGCGACCGGTCGCCAGGCACAATTTGGGTTGATAAAAGACCTTCAGTTGTTTCTCTTCCAAAGCCTTGCGCAGTTGATTTTCCAGTTGCAGGCGCTCCAGCGTGCTGGCCTGGAGGCTGTCGGTGTAGAACTGGAAATTGTTGCCCCCAAGATGCTTGGCGTGCTGCATGGCCATGTTCGCCTGGCTGACCAGCGTGGCAATTTCCCGCGTGTTGTCAGGCAACAGGCTGATGCCAATGGAAGCGCTGACCACCAGTTCGTGGCCGTCGATGGTCACCGGCACGCGAAGCTTGGTCGCCAGCCGGGTCGCTACTCGCGCCAGGCTCGAGAGATTGCCGTAGGCATCGAACAACACGGCGAACTCATCGCCGGATAGCCGGGCGATGGTGTCGGCTTCGGGCAGTGCATTGATCAGACGCCGGGCGACTTTCTGTAGAAGCTGGTCGGCGATGTCATGGCCAAGGCTGTCATTGAGCAGCTTGAAACGATCCAGGTTGATGTGCAGCAAGGCGAGACTACGCCGTCCGCCCTGGCGCACCCGCTGATGAGCTTCGTTCAGGCGCTCGCGAAACAGCGACCGATTTGCCAGCCCGGTCAGTTCGTCGTAGTGGGTGAGGTAGCGCATTCGCTCTTCGGATTCGCGGCGGGCGGAAAGATCGGCGAAGAAGCCCACGATATGGCTGACATTTCCCCGAGCATTGCGCACGACGTTCAGTTGCAGCCATTGTGGATACAACTCGCCGTTGGCCCGCGCCTCCACCAACTCACCCTGCCAGGTGCCATGCTGTTTGAGCGCTTGGCGAATGATGGGGTAGTGCCGGCGCGCGTCGCGGCTGCACGGCAGGTTGACGACGTTGCGCCCGAGCATGTCATCGATATCGAAACCGGTGACTCGCGTAAACGCTTGATTCGCCGCGAGCAGCACATAGTTGGGGTCGAAAATCACAATGCCTTCGCTGGCGGCCTCGAACACCGTGGCCGCCAGCTGCCGTTGCTGCTCGAGTTCCTTGCTGGTGCTGATGTCGCGTCGGGTGCCGACCATGCGCAGCACCCGTCCGCTGGCGCTGCGCTCCACGGCCCGGCCACGGTCTTCGATCCAGACCCAATGACCATCGCCGTGCCGCACCCGGTATTCGATCTGGTAATCCTCGCTGCGGCCCTTGAGATGTTCGACCAGGGCCCGCTTGAGGGCCGGAAGATCCTGGGGATGCAGACGCGGAGTGAGATGACTGAGCATCGCCGTGACGTATTCGGGCTCAAGGCCAAACAGCTCCTTGAGTTGAGTGTGATGGACCTCATCGGTCTGCAGGTTCCAGTCCCACAACCCCAGCTCACTGGCCTTGAGGGCCAGGGCCAGGCGCGCCTCGCTCTTGCTCAAGGCCTGGCTGGCGGCCTCCAGTTCAAGACTGCGCTGCGCGACCCGCGCCTCCAGGCCAACCTGGGCCGCGCGCAATTTTTCTTCGGCCGAGCGACGTTGCTCGACCTCCCGGCCCAGCGCCTCGTTAAGCTGTGCGCCGCGGGCTTGGGTTTGCTGCAAATGCTCGATCAGCGCCTGGTTCTGGAATCGTCGCAACAGGCCGTTCTGGATCAGTCGATTAACCTGCCAAGCGACGACACTCAGCGAAACCAGTACAACCAGCCCAAGCCAACCCCAGCCACGCTGGTGTTCGTCCGGGCCCCAAAAAAGATAACCAATGGCCGGCAACAAGCAGGGCAAGGTGAAAGACAGGAACGCCGGCAGGCTCACGGCATAGGCAACACTGGCAGACAGCGTCGCCGCGCCGATCAAGCCGAACACCCACGCCTGTTGCTGAAAACTGCCGGCCGGCACCAAGGCAATACCTGCACCGGCAAGCGTCAGGCCGGTCATGGCAGAACCCAATAGAAACATGCGCAACCAGACCGGATGTGCCTGACGACTTGGCATCGCCGAATCGAAAGCAGCCACCTGGATCACTCGCAACGCCACCAGCGACAGCAACCAAACCAGCCATACGCTGACCAGGAAATAGCGCGGCGGCTCCCACAGCAGCGCCGCGCAGACCAGGCCATTGACCAGCATGAACAGGGTGGGCAGCAGTGAGCCTTGGTACAACAACCTTGTGCGTTCGACCGCCATTTCCGTGGCGTACTGCTTGCAAATGATCCGCGGCTCGACACAGGGGCCCGCCAGATCGGAATTGAGGGTCATAGGTGATGTTCTTGTTCTTATTCAGGGGAGCATGGTGCACCCGAAACGAGCACCGAGCATACACAAGCCAAAGGCCATCCCACACTGCCCTGCCTCATAAAAATAACGAAAAAAATGCCGATTCAACCGGGTTCCGATCATCGCAAGCGCGTCCCGCTGATGCTCGCGGGCACTGACTGACCGGTCATCAGCAGGCGGTGTTTTGTCGGCCAACGCAAAGCTCGGTTTGCCCGAGGTGGCGCCGCACCCTAGAATGCCTCGATGCGCGATGATCTCTCCCTTTTGCTGAACTCCCTAAACGATGCCCAACGCCAGGCAGTTGCTGCCTCCGTGGGCCGTCAATTGGTCCTGGCTGGTGCCGGCTCCGGCAAGACCCGAGTGCTGGTGCACCGTATCGCCTGGTTGATCCAGGTCGAGAACGCCTCGCCCCATTCGATCCTGTCGGTGACCTTTACCAACAAGGCTGCTGCCGAGATGCGCCATCGCATCGAACAACTGATGGGCATCAACCCGGCCGGCATGTGGGTCGGTACGTTCCACGGGCTGGCCCATCGCCTGTTACGGGCCCATTGGCAGGAAGCCGGGCTGAGCCAGACTTTCCAGATCCTGGACAGCGACGACCAGCAACGCCTGGTCAAGCGCGTCATCCGCGAACTGGGCCTGGACGAGCAACGCTGGCCGGCCCGCCAGGCCCAGTGGTTCATCAACGGGCAGAAAGACGAAGGCCTTCGCCCGCAACATATCCAGGCCAGCGGCGACCTGTTCCTGGCGACCATGCGCAGCATCTACGAAGCCTACGAGGCGGCGTGCCAGCGTGCCGGTGTCATCGACTTCTCCGAACTGTTGCTGCGAGCGCTGGACCTGTGGCGCGACCACCCGGGGCTGCTGGAGCACTACCAGAGGCGCTTCCGACACGTCCTGGTGGACGAATTCCAGGACACCAACGCCGTTCAATATGCGTGGTTGCGCCTGCTTGCCAAGGGCGGCGACAGCCTGATGGTCGTGGGCGACGACGACCAGTCGATCTATGGCTGGCGTGGCGCCAAGATCGAGAACATTCATCAATACTCGGCGGATTTTCCCGATGCCGAGGTGATTCGCCTGGAACAGAACTACCGCTCCACCGCTGGCATCCTGAAGGCCGCCAACGCGCTGATTGCCAACAATACCGGCCGCTTGGGCAAGGAATTGTGGACCGACGGCAACGAAGGCGAGGCGATCAATCTCTACGCCGCGTTCAACGAACACGATGAGGCCCGCTATGTCGTGGAAACCATCGAGAGTGCGTTGAAAACCGGCCTGGCCCGCAGCGATATCGCCATCCTGTATCGCTCCAACGCCCAATCGCGGGTGCTGGAAGAGGCCTTGCTTCGCGAGCGGATCCCCTACCGTATCTATGGCGGCCAGCGCTTCTTCGAACGCGCGGAAATCAAGAACGCCATGGCCTACCTGCGCCTGATCGAAGGCCGCGGCAACGACGCGGCCCTGGAACGGGTAATCAATGTGCCGACGCGCGGCATTGGCGAGAAAACCGTCGAAGCGATTCGCGACCATGCCCGCCATAGCCACGTGTCGATGTGGGAAGCCATGCGCCTGCTGGTGGACAACAAAGGCGTCACCGGCCGTGCCGCCGGAGCTCTGAAAGCGTTCATGGACTTGATAGAAGACCTGGCCGCCAAGTGCAGGGAAATGCCGCTGCACCTGATGACCCAGACCGTCATCGAGCAATCCGGCCTGATCGCCTATCACGAGGCGGAAAAAGGCGAAAAAGGCCAGGCCCGGGTTGAAAACCTCGAGGAGCTGGTCAGCGCCGCGCGCAACTTCGAAAATACCGAAGAAGATGAAGACCTGTCCCCCCTGTCGGCCTTCCTCGGCCATGCCTCCCTTGAGGCAGGCGACACCCAGGCCGATGAGCATGAAGACAGCATCCAGCTCATGACCTTGCACAGCGCCAAGGGCCTGGAGTTCCCGTATGTGTTCCTGGTAGGAATGGAGGAAGGGCTGTTTCCTCACAAAATGAGCCTGGAAGAGCCTGGGCGCCTGGAAGAGGAACGGCGGCTGGCCTACGTAGGCATCACTCGGGCCATGCAGAACCTGGTGATGACCTACGCCGAAACCCGACGGTTGTATGGCAGCGAGACCTACAACAAAGTGTCGCGATTCGTACGTGAAGTGCCGAAGGGCCTGATCCAGGAAGTGCGTCTGTCCAACAGTGTCAGTCGACCGTTCGGCGGCAGCCAGCAACAAAGCGCCAGCAGCCTGTTTGGCGGCAGCGACATTCCGGAAACCGGCTTCAGCCTGGGCCAGGCCGTACGCCATTCGGTATTCGGCGACGGGGTGATCCTCAACTTCGAAGGCGCCGGTGCCCAGGCCCGGGTCCAGGTCAACTTCAGCGAAGGCAGCAAATGGCTGATGCTGGGGTATGCCAAGCTGGAAGCGATCTAAAGGCATTGCAGGAACCCTGTATGCGACCTTGCTCCCCACAGGGTTCTGGGACCGCCAGAATATTTCCGATAGAACTTGTTTACCTTTCCTACAGCCCAAAGCGAACAGGCCCGCTTGCGTAGCTGAACCTGAACCTTACCTGTCACGCAAAAGCCCGAAACACTCTGCCGCTAGCCAGCAACAGTTCACCTGTGCAACATGGCGCGCGTGCTATCCACAAATGGGAATGCCTTTATATGAAACGTTTTCTTAGCATCGCCATGGCGTTGTGCATCGGCCTGACGATGGCCATCGACGCCAATGCCGCCAAGCGTTTTGGCGGTGGTAAAAGCTCGGGCGCAGCCCCGACTCACCAGACCAGCCAGATGGCGCCGTCGTCTGCCGCCGGGTCTACTGCCGCCACCGCGGGTGCGGCCGGTGCTGCTGGCGCGGCCACCAAGGCCAGCGGCGCTTCGCGCTGGCTCGGCCCTCTGGCCGGTATCGCCGCCGGTGGCCTGCTCGCCTCCATGTTCATGGGCGACGGCTTCCAGGGCATGCAGATCTTCGACATCCTGATCATGGCGGTCATCGCCTTCCTGGTCTTCCGCTTCATTGCCGCTCGTCGTCGCAAGCAGCAGGAGCAACTCGCTCCGGCCGGCCACGCGCCAATGCAGCGTGAAGTGTTCGACCAGCAGCCTGCCAGCGGTTCGATCTTCGGTGGCTCGGCAGCGCCTGTGGCCGCTCGTCCGGTCATCAACGCGCCGGCCTGGTTCAACGAGCAACGCTTCATCGAAGCCGCGCGCAACCACTTCATGGCCCTGCAACAGCACTGGGACGCGAATGAGATGGACAAGATCTCCGAGTTCGTGACCCCGCAACTGCTGGAGTTCCTCAAGCGCGAGCGGGCCGAGCTGGGTGATGGCTTCCAGTCAACCTACATCGACAACCTGCAGGTGCAATTGGATGGCGTCGACGATCGCGCCGACAAGACCATCGCCACCCTGACCTTCAGCGGTGTATCGAAGGATTCTCGCTTCGACAAAGGCGAAGCGTTCAGTGAAAGCTGGAACATGGAGCGCGCGCAGGGCGACGACCAGCCTTGGCTGGTGGCAGGTATTCGCCAGAACGGTTGAACCTTTGCCCGTTTTGCATGTTGAAATAAAAGAACCCCGGCCCAGGCCGGGGTTTTCTATTTCGCGGTTGCATCTATGGCGAGCTACTGTATAAACCGCTCCATATAAACCCGCGCCATCGAGAAAGAGGATCCCCGGACGTGGAAGAAATTATCGAACAATTGCGTGAAGCCAACGAGCCCGTACCGGTCCCGCTGGAGTTGCCCGACGAAGACTTGCTGGTCGAGATCGAGGAACAACTGTTCATCGATATCCCATTCGTCTTCAAGGAGTTTTTGCTGACCGTCAGCGATGTCGTTTATGGAAGCCTGGAACCGGTGACCGTCACCGATCCGCAATCCCACACCTACCTGCCGGATGTGGCCGCCAACGCCTGGGATGCCGGTGTCGACCGCAGCCTGATTCCGATCTGCCAGGACGGCGACGACTATTACTGCGTCGAAGAAGACGGCACCGTGGTGCTGTGGCAAGCAGACGAAGAACTGATCGCCGAAGAGACCTGGGAATCGGTCTGGCACTGGGCGCGGGATGTCTGGTTGGAAAGCTGATTCGCCAGCGTCCGGTGCAGGTCAATGCCCGGACGATCCCTTGTGATTGTCCAGCGTTTCGAGCAAGGCGACCTGCATCCGCGTATGCAGGCGGATAAACCAGCGCCAGAGCAGTGCCGCCACGGCTATCGCCGCCACCGCGATCAATACCAGCCACTTGTTGGTCGGCAGGATACTGGCCGACAAGGCTGCCAGCAGCAGGAAGATCACCAGCAGCGAAAGGAGCGGGATCACTTCGGCGATCACGCGTCGCACTCGCTGGGTGTGGCGGCCGGCCATCTCCGGCTTGACGCCCATTTCGGCCAACAGCATCGACAAGGCCTTGAGCTTGCGGTACGCCGCGATCAGGAACGGCAGGGACAAGAACAGCGCGCCGCCCCAAATCAACGCGTTTTGCCAGCTGGCATTGCTGACCCATGCCTGCAGATACGCTGACATTCGTTCGGCGAAATATCCTCCAGAGACAAAAATCGCGATAACCAACGCCAGGTTGACGCCGACCTGCAGCATGATTCGCCTGATCATGGAGGCCAGCATCGCGCCTTCACCCTGGGGCTGGATGCTGCGCAACCATTCGCCATACATGCCCAGCACACGCTTCAATCGTAGCGGCATCGCCGACGCCAACCTGACCGATAACGGATCAGCGCCCCGGATCAGGTACGGGGTCAGCAATGTCGTGAGTACCGAGACGGCCACCGCCACTGGATAAAGAAAATCGCTGGTGACCTGCAAGGTCATCCCCAATGAAGCGATGATGAAAGAAAATTCGCCGATCTGCGAAAGTCCCATCCCGACTCGCAGTGAGGTGCGTCCGTCATTGCCCGCGATAAAAGCACCCAGCCCACAAGACAGCATCTTGCCCAGTACCACCGCACAGGTAATCACTGCGATTGGCCAGGCGTACTGAAGCAAAATGGCCGGGTCGAGCATCAGCCCGATGGCCACGAAAAATATCGCGCTGAACAGATCGCGGACCGGCTCCACCAATCGTTCGATCTTCAACAGCTCACGGGACTCGGCCATGATCGCGCCGATCAGGAACGCACCGAGCACCATGCTGTATTCGAGATTCACCACCAGCAGGCAAAAACCGAAACAAAGCCCCAGCACGGTAATCAACAGCATCTCGTTACTGTCGAACTTCGCTACGTAAGCCAGCAATCTGGGTACCAGCAGAATGCCGATGACTAACGCTACGATCATGAACAACGACAGCTTTCCGACCGTGGAAAATACCTCGCCGGGACTCACCGTACCGCTGACGGCAATGCTCGACAGCAACGCGATGATGCCAATGCCGAGGATGTCCTCGACAATCAATACCCCAAAGATCAACTGCGCAAACCGCTCGTTTTTCATCTTCAAGTCATTCAAGGCCTTGACGATAATCGTGGTCGAGGAAATCGCGAGGATCGCGCCGAGGAACAGCGAGTCCATGGCGCTCCAATCGAACCAGCGGCCGATTTCATAGCCGATCCAGATCATCAATACGATCTCGAGGAACGCCGCGATAAACGCCGTGGCTCCCACCTTGAACAGCTTGCGCAGGCTGAACTCCAGGCCCAGGCAGAACATCAGGAAAATCACCCCGAGCTCGGCCAGGGTCTTGATCGTCTCTTCGTCGTGGATGAAACCGAACGGCGGTGTATGGGGGCCGATGATGAAGCCGGCGACAATGTAGCCCAGCACCACCGGTTGCTTGAAGCGATGAAAAAGTACGGTGACCAACCCGGCCGCCAGCATGATGATCGCCAGGTCTTGAATAAAACTGATGGCGTGCATAGTGGGGCTCCTTGTCGAAACGACTCTTTGGGGAGTCGGGTAGATCCGTTCCTTTTGTAGGAATTACCCGGCATTGACGGGCTTTTGCAGGTTAACACCGGGACTTCTTGCAAAAAGACGGTGCAATATATGGAAACAGATCCACCCAAGCGTGACGGCAAGCCCTGGCGCAGCGTCCCGATAGGAGTGGCTTGAACCTGGTACTTGGTAAACCACACTCCAGCGCCCGCAGAGGCGCCCCCTTGAAACTGCTGCCTTGAACCGTGAGAACGTTATGGAACCCGGAAACGCCCAGCTGTCGATGACGGTGTTGATGACCCCCGATATGGCCAACTTCTCTGGCAATGTCCATGGCGGCACCTTGCTCAAGTACCTGGATGAAGTGGCCTACGCTTGTGCCAGCCGTTACGCCGGCCGATACGTGGTGACCCTATCGGTAGACCAGGTGATTTTTCGCGAGCCAATTCATGTCGGCGAGTTGGTGACCTTCCTGGCGTCGGTGAACTACACCGGCAACACGTCGATGGAAGTGGGCATCAAAGTCGTGACCGAGAACATTCGTGAGCGCTCGGTTCGCCATACCAATAGCTGTTTCTTCACCATGGTTGCGGTGGACGACCAGCGCAAGCCCGCCCCCGTCCCGCCGCTGCAACCGCAGAACAGCGAAGAGAAACGCCGTTACGAACAAGCGCAGCAACGCCGCCAGATTCGCCAGGAACTGGAAAGGCGCTATCAGGAAATCAAGGCGGACGGGCCTTAACCAGCCGCCGCGAGCCTTGTGGGAGCGAACTCGCTCCCACGGGGAGTTCCATCGATCAAAGGCTGATCGGCGTGGCTTCGAAGCGCACGCGCGGATGGGCGATGCGGTCCTGGGCGCGGACCAACTGTAATTCGTAACTCGCACACGCCTGGGTTTCCAGCAGCACTTCATGCACGGCCGCAGCGGTGAACTCGAATGCCGCCACCAGGCTGTCCCCCAACAGTATCCGTGCCAGGAACAACCCCGACGTCAGGTCGCCGACCCCAACAGGTTGGCGCGGGAACGCCAGCAAGGGACGGCGCAGGTGCCATCTGCCTTCAGCCGTTACCAACAGCATCTCGAAGCTGTCTTCGGGCTTGCCGGGATAAGCCAGGTGCTTGACCAGCACGACTTTCGGGCCACGGGCCAATAGCGCACGGGCCATGGCCAGGCAATCGAGCAATGATTGCGCCTTGCGACCGCAGAAGCTATCCAGCTCCAGTTGGTTCGGGCACATGATGTCAGCCACGACAGCGGCTTCTTCCAGCAGGAACTCGCTCACCTCGGGCGCGACAATGCAGCCCTTCTCCGCGTGCCCCATGACCGGGTCACACAGATACAACGCCTTGGGGTTGCAACGCTTGATCCGCGCCACACCCGCCAGGATGGCTTGTCCCTGGGCTGCACTACCCAGATAACCGGACAGCACCGCATCGCAATTGCCCAGCTCGCCAATGGCCGCGATACCCTCTACCAACAGCGGTATCTGCGCCGGCGCGAGCACTTCTCCGGCCCATTGCCCGTATTGCGTGTGATTGGAAAACTGCACGGTATTGAGAGGCCACACGTTGACGCCGACCCGCTGCATCGGGAACACGGCGGCACTGTTGCCGGCATGACCGAATATCACATGGGACTGGATGGCAAGCAGATGAGGCGTACGTTTCATGCGGGAAATTTCCGTAAAACGAATGAAATTCAAGCCGCGCAGTATGCGACTAAACACAGCCTGTACGACAGACCGGCGACACAGTTAAGCTGAGGGCAACTTGTTGGAGCACTTTGTTCATGCTGACCCTTGGAAACATCTTCGTGCTGATGCTGCTGGCTACCGGCGGCGCCTGGCTGTGGCATAACCATGGCTTGCGCGAGCGGGCCTTGGCGCGGGTCATGCAACATTGTGCCAACCTGAAAATCGAACTGCTGGACGGCAACGTGGCCCTGCGCAAGATTGGATTCGTCAAGGACGCCAGTGGGCGGCGGCGCCTGGCGCGTATCTATAACTTCGAATTCACGGTGACAGGCGAAACCCGTCATTGCGGCACCGTCACTCAGTTCGGTGCCCACAGCGTACAGATCGAACTGGCCCCCTATCCGATGCCGTTCGAAGAGGCCCCGCCTACGCCGATTGAACCGGTCCAGACGCGGCCCAGGGCTGAGGTTATCGAGCTGAGCCAGTGGCGCCAGGAACACAATAAATGGAAGCCTTGAAACGAGGCTGATTCAGGCACACCGAGCGCTCATCAGGCCCGCTTGCAGGCGATCGATGTCTTGCGGCTGATCGAAAATCAGCTCGATCCGTGAGTCCTCACGCCACTCACTCGCTTGCCACTCCAGCGCCGCCCCCTCCAGGGCATTGGCTGAAACCCAACCGTCGACGCTGTGGATAACCATCTTCGCGCGTTTCCAGTCCTGGTCTTGTAGCCAACGCACCAGCGCCGCCGCGTCGAACTGTTGGCTGGGGTGCCAGCGCCAGCCGATACTCCACGCACCGTCCTGCTGCTGATACAGGCAGATCGGCAGCCTTGGATCGGTCCATCTGGCTGGCATCTGTCCCAGGCTTCGGGGCAGGCTCATGTTATCCACAGCCCCGCTACCCCGAGCCGCCTGGCCTGGCAATCGGTCGATCGGCAACACTGCGTGCTGCGTCCAATACAACGCCCGCCCAGGCAACTGAGCCGACAGCTGTTCACGGTCAGCCTGTGTCAGGGTCTCGGATTTGTTCAACACCAACAGTCCAGCATCCGCCAGGGTTTGTCGCTGCGCATCGGGCAACGGCTTACCATCTGCCATTGCCCGGGCATCCAGCACCAACACACAGGGTTGCACCGCCAGCACACCCAGCCATGGCGCTTGGCTCAGTTGGCGCAACAATTGCGCCGGATGGCCCAGGCCCGAGGGTTCGATAAACAGGCGATCCGGCCGGGCCTTGCGCAATAAACGCCCGAGCCCGATCTGGAACGGCGCTCCGTTGACGCAACACAAGCAGCCGCCGGCCACTTCGCCCAATGCGATACCATCGCCAGCCTGGGTCAGCAATGCGGCATCCAGGCCGATCTGACCGAACTCGTTGATCAGCACCGCCCAACGCTCATTAGCCGGGCGCTGAGCCAGCAGATGCCTGATCAGGCTGGTCTTGCCAGCGCCCAAGGGACCGGCGATGACATGGGTGGGAATGTGCTGCAACATAATCGACGGTTTTCGATGGAGGTGGACATGCGGATGATCGGCTGGTTACTACTGGCATTGACGTCGAACCAGGCATTGGCCCAGGCCTGCGTGGTTCACAGCCAGGCGGAGCGGCTCGATGTGAAAGTCTGCCAGCAGAACCGCAACATTCCACAGAAGCTGTTTGCCGATGGTTTCTGCCAGCCAAACCTTGCCGGCCAGAAGGTCGAGGTGCAATACCTCGATCAATGTCCTGGCGGCGCGTTTGGCGTTTGCAGTAACGCCCAAGTCGCCAATATGCCCTACCGCCAGGATATTCACTATTACGGCGTAGCAAGCGATGCCGCTTATTTGCAGCCATTTTGCGAAGGGCAAAGCCAGGGCACCTGGCTCAAGCCTTAAGCCAACCAGTCCAGCGTGAGAATCAGCCGGCGCTCCCCCGGTGCGGGTTCCGGCGAGCGGTGGATCAGGCCAGCGCCCTCATTGCCATGCCATTTTTCGCCTTTAAGCAAACCGACATCACCGCAACCGAACTGCTGGATGATTTGCGGATCCACCGGTTCGGCCTCAGGTTGCGCCAGGCGCCGGCGATCCATGACCCCCTCCTCAAGCCACTGGCTGCCGACACCCGCATAGGTGGTCAGCAACCGCACTGGCACGTGGTCAACGTGAAAGCGCGGGCACATGGCTTTATCCAGCGTGCGCAGACGCAGCCCGACACGTTGGGCGCCCAACAGGCATGCGAATGCGCTGACCAGCCAGGAGACGTCGGCAATGAAACCTTCATAGCCGTGCAGGTCGCTGAAACCTGCAGCCAAACCGTGCAGCGCTGGCTGGGTGTCCTCTTCCGGCAGATCGAGCACCCGTGATTCGGCCAGCGGCTGGTCCAACGCAACTACCAGTGCCGCAAAATCGCCGATGTGTGCGGGAAGCTGGCGCTGCCAGACCGCCAGGTTCGTGCCCTCGTCCAGGATCTGCGTGAGTATCCCCGGCGTATCGCCTTGGACCTGCCGTGTTCGTAGTGTCCTTTTCAGATTCGGCGCGAGCATTACGCTACCGCCTCTTCATGCCATGGGCCGAACGGATCGGGCAACAGCCGCCAGCTTTCGACGCCGAGGGCCATTTCCGCGTCGGTGAGCAGGCAGGCGTCCAATTCGGCGGTGAGTTGATTGAAGTCGATGTCCTGGCCAATGAATACCAACTCCTGACGACAATCGCCTGTGGCGGCACGCCAGTTTTTCATGATCGCCGCGGTGCTCTCTTCGTCCTGCGGCCACTGGTTTTTCGGTACGAACCGCCACCAGCGCCCGGCGAAACCATGGCGCATCAAGCCACCGGCCTGGGACCAACTGCCCGCCTCCTCAGGTTTGCTTGCCAACCAAAAGAAACCCTTGGAACGCAAGAGTTTGCCGTTGGGCCAGGGACGGTCGATAAAGTTGAAGAAGCGCTCGGGATGAAACGGCCGATGTGCCCGGTAGGCGGTCGAGGCGATACCATATTCCTCGGTTTCAGGCACATGCTCGCCTCGCATTTCCTGTAGCCAGCCAGGCGCCTGGGCAGCACGCTCGAAATCGAAAAGGCCCGTGTTGAGGATTCGTCCCAGCGGAACCTGTCCCATGACCATGGGAATGATCTGCGCCTGGGCGTTGAGGCGCTGCATGATCGCGATCAGCTCTTCCCGCTCCTGCCGGCTGATCAGGTCAATCTTGCTAATCAAAATCACGTCGGCAAACTCGATCTGTTCGATCAACAGATCGGTGACCGAGCGTTCGTCGTCATCTCCCAGCGTTTCGCCCCGTGACGCCAGGCTTTGCGCAGCTTGGTAATCCAGAAGGAAATTCACCCCATCGACGACAGTTACCATGGTGTCGAGTCGCGCCACATCGGCCAGGCTTCGGCCTTCTTCATCACGAAAAGTGAAGGTTTCGGCCACTGGCAACGGTTCGGAGATGCCCGTGGATTCGATCAGCAGGTAATCGAAGCGCCCCTCCCTGGCGAGCTGTCCGACTTCTTCGAGCAAGTCCTCGCGCAACGTGCAGCAAATGCAGCCGTTGCTCATCTCCACCAGCTTTTCTTCTGACCGGTTCAAGGTGACATCCCGCTGGACTTCGCTGCCATCGATGTTGATCTCGCTCATATCGTTGACGATTACCGCGACCCGCAAATTGTCTCGATTACGCAGGACGTGGTTGAGCAGCGTGCTTTTACCAGCACCCAGAAATCCAGACAGTACGGTTACGGGAAGGCGGTTGGGCATCGGTATATCCTCATCGGGCGGCCGCTTCGATGACGGCTCGTGACCTGGGTTTGGCTATTTTCAAGGTTCGGTCGAACCAATGTTATAATATAACGATACACTTCAGCCAGCCCCGCCGTTCCATTGATCTGAGATCAATCCATGCGCATTCATTTGAAATTGATAGTGGCGAGCCCTTTATTGCTATGGACATTCGTCGCTTCGGCCCAATCTCCGCTCTTGGCAAACTGCACCCGTAGCGCAAATTTGCTCGCGTGTGTGGACCTGCAAGGCAATGCCTATAGCGTCGCGACGGCTGGCAACACCACCTACTTACGAGGTTTTGAAGCCGTCGGTCGGCGCTACTGGGCACAAACGAATAGCCGTTACGGTCAGCTCACGTTCTTCACGGGATTGGCTTCGGATGGTGAAAGTTGGGTGGGATACAGTCGGCGCGTGGGCTGGACGACGCTCAACCGCTTTTCTAGCTCGGGCGGTAGCCAAGGCGCATTTACCTGTGGTCGCATGAACGGTTGCCAGAATTCATCACGCTAACGTTTCACGTGGAACATGAGCAAACGGGAGGTAGATGAAACTCGTTTCATGGAAAAGGTTTCTTAAAATTCACTGTTATAATATAACATTGAATTTCAGCTCTTCGATGGATCTTGACCATGAACGCTTTAACGCTGCCGGACGTGGCTGCCCAAATCTCACGTCAACCCCTACCCCTTGATTGGGTTGGCATGTGTGGCGTCGCGACACCGGTATTGATTGATGGCCAACGTTTAAGCGCAATGGCCGACGCTGGCGTCAGCCTCGATGATGGTGAGGCGCGAGGCATTCACATGTCACGCTTATATCTGGCGCTGGGCTTGTTGGAAGATACGCCGCTTTCCCCGGCGCTGTTACGCCAAATCCTCCAGCAATTTCTCGATAGCCATGAAGGCTTGTCCCAAACAGCGTCCCTCAACTTGCATACCGATCTGCTGCTTAAACGTCCGGCACTTATAAGTCCTTTGGCTGGCTGGAAACGCTATCCGGTGAGCATTGAAGCCCAGCTAAAAAACAAAATGTTCCACGTGGAACTGCAGATTCAGATCCCCTACTCTTCGACGTGTCCCTGTTCGGCAGCACTTGCTCGGCAACTGGTGCAACAGCAGTTCGTTGATGACTTTGCCAACAAGCAGCTTGAGCATGCCGAAGTCCTCGCTTGGCTGGGGTCGTCGAATGGCATTGTCGCAACCCCGCATAGCCAACGCAGCACGGCGACATTGACCCTACGGCTGGACGCCGGCGTTAAGGAATTTGCGCTGCAGTCGCTCATCAACGAAGCTGAAGCCGCCCTAGGCACCGCAGTACAAACCGCCGTGAAGCGCGCCGATGAACAAGCCTTCGCACTGGCTAACGGCCAAAACCTGATGTTCTGCGAAGACGCTGCCCGGCGATTAACGACGGCTCTGGCCCGGTCACCCCATATCGTCGCGCTGGACGTGCGCGTCGTTCACGCCGAGAGCCTGCATGCCCACGACGCAGTGGCTCGAAGCAGCTGGACGCGGGGCGCATCATGATCAGCTGCACAGCACTGCGCTGGGGTGCTCCCGGACGACCACTCACGCCGCCGCTAGTCATGGCGCGAGCGGAAGGCAGCCTCACCGCGATCATCGGGGCCAACGGTTCGGGCAAAAGCAGTCTTTTGAAAGTGCTCGCAGGATTGCAAAAACCGCTGTCCGGCCAAGTCAGCCTGGATGTTCCACGCCGTGGCGGAGTTTCGTTCCTGCCGCAGCAACAACATCTGGACCGGCAATTTCCCATCAATCTGCAAGAGTTGGTGGCCGCCGGGTCCTGGGGAAATCGCCACACGCCAGCCATGCGCCGACAGTTGCTCCAGACGGCGCTGGACGACTGGGCGCTGAGCGGCCTCCAGCATCGTCCGTTGATGGCTTTGTCGGGAGGCGAGCTGCAACGCGCCCTACTCGCTCGCCTGAGCTTGGCCGAAGCGCCGCTCCTATTGCTCGACGAACCCCACGCTGCCCTCGATGAACAAGGCCAGGCCCTTCTGTGGAAACACATTCATCGCTGGCATGCCGAAGGCAGGACCATCATGGTGGTGTGTCATGACCTGGCGGCGGTACGCCAACATGTTCCCCATACACTGCTCATCAAAAACACCGGTTGCGTGTTGGGCCGCAGTGTCGACCTGATCGCCCAACAACCCCATGCGTGGGTGGCCTGATGCTTGCTGCCGTACATCTCTGGCAACCGTTCCAAGAGTTTGTCTTCATGCGTCGGGCTTTGCTGGGTGGCTTGGTGTTGGCGTGCAGCACAGCTCCGCTAGGGGTGTTCCTGATTTTGCGGCGGATGAGCCTGATCGGCGACGCCGTGGCTCACGGCATATTACCTGGCGCGGCCTTGGGCTTCTGGTTTGCCGGACTGAGCCTGCCAGCCTTGACCATCGGAGGCCTGGGCGCGGGCTTGAGCATGGCCGGGCTCGCTGCCTGGATTACCCGGCGTACCGGGCTGAGGGAGGACGCCAGCCTCGCGGCGATCTACCCCATTTCCCTCGCGGCGGGTGTATTGATCCTCGGTATGGCCGGCAAACGCCTGGACTTGCTGCACCTGCTGTTCGGCTCGGCCCTGGCGGTAGACGGCCCGACACTCACCGGCATGCTGTGGGTTTCCGGCGCCAGCCTGGCGGCGATGGCGTTGATCTATCGACCGCTGCTGCTCGACACCCTGGATCCGCTGTTCCTGCAGACCGTCAGTCGTCTCGGCCCGTTGGCCCATGGCGTGTTCCTGACCTTGGTGGTGCTGAACCTGGTGATCGGCTTTCAAGCCATCGGCGCGCTGATGGTGGTCGGCCTGATGATGCTGCCGGCTGCCGCGTCGCGATTCTGGAGCCGTCGCCTGCCGCTGCTGATGCTCATCGCCGCGCTGCTCGGTTGCCTCTCGGTCTGGCTTGGCCTGTTGCTGTCCTTCTATTACTCACTGCCCAGCGGACCGTCCATCGTACTGGTGGCCGGGGCGTTGTATTTGTTGTCGGTGGTATTTGGTCCGGTGCACGGCTTGCTGCGCCGGCCCCCCTTGCTTACATCCCAATGAGGTTTTGCCGATGCGCGCCCTGCTCCTGATATTCAGCCTGATGCTGTCCATGTCTTCCCCCGCCGCCGAAAAGCTGCGGGTTGTCACCAGCTTCAGCATCCTTGCCGACATGACCCAACAGGTCGGCGGCGAGCACGTCCAGATCGTCAACATGGTCGGTCCCGACGCCGATGCGCACACCTACGAGCCCACACCAGACGACGCCAAGGCGCTGCTGAAAGCGAATGTGATCATCAAGAATGGATTGGGCTTCGAGCCTTGGCTGGATCGCCTGGTCACCAGCACCGAAACCAGTGCCCCGGTGATCAGTGCCAGCCGGGGCGTGATTCCGCGCTCATTGGACGAAGATGGAGAGACGATCCCCGACCCACATGCGTGGCACAACCTTGCCAACGCCGTGCTCTACGTTGGCAATATCACCAAGGCGCTGGAGGCAGCCGATCCGGCCAACAAAGCAGACTACGAACGCAACAGCCAGGCGTACCTGAAAACAATCTATGCCCTGCTCGACGATGCCAAAGCGAAGTTCGGCGCGTTACCACCGGGCAATCGAAAGATCGTCACCTCTCACGATGCGTTCGGTTACCTGGGCCAGGCCTATGGCATTGAGTTCATGGCGCCGCAAGGACTGTCTACCGAACGCGAGCCCTCCGCTGCCGAAGTCGCTGCGCTGATCACGCAAATCCGCAAAGCCAAGGTCAAGGCTGTGTTCATGGAAAACATCAAGGACGCGCGCCTGCTCAAGCAAATAGCCGATGAAAGCGGCGCGCACATTGGCGGCACGTTGTATTCGGACGCCCTCGCCGCCAAAGGTCCCGCCAGCACATTTACCGGACTGTTCGAGTACAACCTCGACACGCTGTACGAGGCATTGAGCCGGCCCTGAGATCAAGCCCTCGGCTTGACTGTCCCGCACTCCTGCCCAAGCCACACGGCACGGGTATCCAGGCTACCGTTCTGCTGGATGCCCGTGGCGTTGAATGTGCCATTGACCTTGGTGGTGAATTCGCGATCACTCTGGAATGTCGCGATACCGCTGCCCTGGGCTTTCGGACAACTGAAGCGAAACTTCCACTGGTTGCCGGTTCGCTCGGTGATCTGCTGCTTGCAGCCCGACTGCGGGTCCTGCAACGGGATGTCGTTCGTCTGGACTTGCTCCGGGGTCAGGCATACCCGAATACCTTTGCCGCCCATGGTAATGCCTTGCTTTTCCAACATGGCCCGCTGCTCGGGTGTCATCTGGTTCTGCAACTGGCCGAGGATCAATTGCAGGTCTGGCAAGTTCTGGTTGTCGACTTTCATGTTGCTTGTCGTCAGTTCCCACAGGCCTGGTTGAAGCATCTGCGCCTGCGCCGCTACAGGAACCGACAAGCCAACAGCCAAGGCCACACCCAGCAAGCGAACTTTCATTGCAAAAACTCCAGAGGACAAGTGGCCGTTAGACGCTGCCCGCAGGCTTCGGTTCAAGGGCCGGCCAGGTGAATTAAATAGCGACATTCGCTGCGGAACATGGTCTGTTAAGCAATGAAACTTCAGGAGCTCGGCTGCCCCATGGATTATTACGGCCCGCATGTTTTCGGTTACCTGATCGCGCTGCTCCATACACTCGGCTCCATCGCCGCCGTCCATGCGGTACTCACCGTGCGAACCGCCCAAGGATCGATTGCCTGGGCCCTTTCATTGCTGTTCATTCCTTATCTGACGTTGATCCCCTACTTGGTTTTCGGCCGCAGCACTTTCGACGGCTACATCAAGGCGCGACGGCAGGCAAACGAAGAAATGCGCAAGGCGATTTCCGAGCTGAACTGGCGACCCTGGGTCGAGGAAGCACTCACCGCTCGCGCCTCCCAGGCCTATGCTTCGTTGCGCGCCATGCCCAAGCTAGGGCGAGCACCCTGCCTGGCGAATAACCAGGTGCGGTTGCTGGTAGACGGCCACGCCACGTTCGAAGCGATTTTCCAAGCCATCGAAGGCGCGCGGGAAGCCATCCTGATCCAGTTCTTCATCATCCATGACGACCGCCTCGGCCAGCGCCTGCACGCATTGCTTTTGAAGAAAGCGGCCGAAGGCGTGACGGTGTACCTGCTGTACGACCGTATCGGCAGTCACTCCCTGCCCCACCGATATGTCCAGGCATTGCGCGACGGCGGCGTCCATGTGAAAGCCTTTGCCACCCGCAGCGGTTGGTTGAACCGGTTCCAGGTCAACTTCCGCAACCATCGCAAGATCGTAGCCGTGGACGGCGTACTGGGGTTTGTCGGCGGTCATAACGTAGGCGACGAGTACCTTGGCGAAAAGCCCCCGCTGGCGCCATGGCGCGACACGCATGTCGAAGTACGCGGCCCGGTGGTGGCAAGCATGCAGGAGTCGTTCGCAGAAGACTGGTTCTGGGCCGCCCGTTCTTTGCCGCCATTGATCCTGCCGGATACTTACCCGGACGGCGGCGTGCTCTGCCAGTTACTGGCCAGCGGCCCGGCGGACGCGCACGAAACCTGCTCGCTGTTTTTCGTCGAGGCGATCCATGCGGCGAACGAGCGGATCTGGATTACCACACCCTATTTCATTCCCGATGAAGCGGTCTTCGCTGCGCTGCGCCTGGCAGTCTTGCGCGGGGTGGATGTACGCATCCTGCTGCCATCACGTCCCGATCACAAAATCGTCTACGCAGCGTCCAGCCTTTATGCATTCGAGGCCGTAAGGGCCGGCGTGCGGGTGTTTCGTTATGAGCCAGGATTCCTGCATCAGAAAGTCGTGTTGATCGATCAGGAAATAAGCGCGATCGGCAGCGCGAACCTGGACAACCGTTCGTTTCGATTGAATTTTGAAGTGATGCTGCTGACGGTTGATGTCGCATTCGCCAGCGAAGTGGAGCAGATGCTCGAGAAAGATTTTGCCCAGGCCCACGAAGTCGCGAAACAGGAAAGCCGGGAGACCCACCGCCTGCAAAAGATCGGCATGCGGATCGCCCGGCTCATTTCGCCGATTCTTTAGGGCGCGTAGATGTCGTCCCGCGTCCAGGGCAATTCATGGCTGCCATCGGCATGGGCCTTGACCGCGAGGATCTGGTGCAGGTTTATCCAGCCCTTGGCGAAGGCATAGGCGCAGCCTGCCAGATAAAGCCGCCAGATCCGCAGCGCCCGCTCCGGCACCTCCCTGGAGGCGGTTTCGAGGTTGTCCTCCAGACGCTCGCTCCAATGATCGAGGGTGCGCGCGTAATGCATGCGCAGGCTTTCCACATCGACGATTTCCAGCCCGGCTTCGCTGATCTCGGCAGAAATCATCGAGAGATGCGGCAACTCACCATTGGGAAATACATATTTCTCAATGAACTCACCCGCGCCACGCCCTACCGGACGGCCATCGGTGTGCTTGGCGGTGATTCCGTGATTCATCACCAGGCCCCCTTCGCGAACGGCACCGAACAGCGTCTTGCAGTACTGGGCCAAGTTGGCGTGCCCGACGTGTTCGAACATACCGACGCTGACGACTTTGTCGAAACGACCGTCCTGTGGCAAATCGCGGTAGTCGAGCAATTGCAGCTCCACCAGGTCTTCCAGGCCTTCAGCCTTGACCCGCTCCCGGGCCAGGGCGAGCTGGGCCTTGCTCAAGGTTATGCCAAACACCCTGGCGCCGAACTCCCGCGCCGCAAAACGTGCCAACCCGCCCCAACCGCAGCCGACATCCAGCAAATAGTCACCGGGTTGCAGACGCAGCTTGCGGCACAGATGGCGGAACTTGGCTTGTTGGGCTTGCTCAAGGGTTTCGCTGCCGGTCTCGAAATAAGCGCAGGAGTACACCATGTCGCTGTCGAGCCAGAGCTGATAAAAGGCGTTTGATAGATCGTAATGGTAGGAGATCGCCTTGGCGTCGGTTTCCTTGTCATGGACGTTACGCACCGGCAGGTTGCTGTCGTCTTCGTCCACCAGGGCTTGGCTCAGCTCGTCGCACACTCGGATAACTTCACTGATCGAGCCCTCGAGCTCGAGTTTTCCTTCGACAAACGCCGCTCCCAATGCATCCAGGCTGGGATGGGTAAATTGCGCAACCATTTGTGGGTCCTTGACCACAATTGTGACGCTGGGATCATCGCCCAGCGTGAATTCATGGCCATCCCAGAGCCGCAACCGAAGCGGTAGGTGCAGATTCTGCAAGGCCGGCGGAAGTTGAGCGAACATGAAAATATCCCCCCTTTGTTTCAGAAGCCTGAACTGAGGGTAGACCATGGTAGAAAAATAGCAGGCTATCGAATTTATAGCCTTTTTCTATCGCCTTCTTCTCTACTGTCTTGAGCAGTGACCGCCGGAAGTGAAGTGCCCTCTCGTAACTGACTGCGGGCGCCATGAACAGTTCGCTCCCACTGACCCGCTAGATCTTCAACAACGGCTCTTGGAACCGCAGCAACCGCCCGGCATTACCCAACACCAGCAGCGTGCTCAAGTTGTGCAGCAACGCAGCGATCATCGCACCCGCCGCGCCAAGCCAGCCAAACGCGGCGAAGATTACGATGGCCAGCGTCCAGCCCAGGCCAATGATCACGTTGACCTGCAGTGTACGTCGACATTGCCGACTCAGCCGCACACAGGTACCAAGGCGCCGCAGGTCACTGCCGATCAGGACGATATCCGCCGATGCAAGCGCGATATCTGCCCCGCCGGCCCCCATTGCGACACCCACCACGCCGGCTTTGAGCGCGAGGGAATCATTGATGCCATCACCCACCACCATGGGCCGAAAGCCATGCTCTGTTTCAGCCTCGACCCGCCGGAGCTTGTCTTCCGGCAAGGCCTGGGCCTGCAATTCGTTAATGCCGACCTGCTGTGCCACGGCAATGGCCACGCTCTGGCGATCTCCGGTCAACAATACTTGGCGGCCCAGGCCAAGCTCGCGCAACTCAGCCATGGCCGCCCGTGCTTCCGGTTTGATGTTGTCCGCCAACAGCAGCCAGGCGAGAAACTGCCCATCCAGCGCCAGGCCGGCGATCGGGCCGTCATGCTCGGGAATGGCTGGCGTGTCGATACCCAACCGGGCAAACAACTCGGGGCGACCGAGTGCGGCTTCTCCCCTTCCGGTGTTGGCGGTGACACCCAAGCCTTGGCGCTCGTGCACATCGCTAAGCGGCAGATAATGCAGCGGGTCCACCTGCCCCGCCAACGCGCGACTGACGGGATGACTGCTGGCCGACCCAAGGCTGGCGGCCAAAGGCAGCAGCTCGCAGCGGTCAGCCAAGGCGCTTTGGATCGATTGCAATTGCAACGTGCCGTAGGTCAGGGTCCCGGTCTTGTCGATGACGAGTGAGGTCAGGTCCGCCAGCTCCTCCAAAAAAGCCGAGCTGCGAATCAAGATCCCGTGGCGCGCTGCCACCGCAATCCCGGCAATGGCTGTCGCCGGTGCTGATAACACCAACGCGCAGGGACAAGCCGCCACCACGACCGCGAGCATCGCCTGGGCATCGTTGGTGACAAACCAGGTCACCGCGGCCAGCAGCAACACCAGCACCAGGTAACTACCGGCATAGCGTTCGAGCAAACGGGTAATCGGTGGTTTGGAACGCTCGGCGTTTTGCATCAGGGCAATCACCTTGCCCAGGGTCGACTCATCGCCGATACGCGTCACCTCCAGGCGTAGCAAGCCATCGAGGTTGATCGCGCCGCCAAATACATCCATGCCCACGACAGCCTCCACTGGGACGGATTCTCCGGTAATAGGCGCAGTGTCGAGGCTCGCTTGGCCAAAGAAGATTCGGCCATCGGCAGGCACTCGGTCTCCGGCGCGGACCTCCACCCAGTCGCCCGGCCGCAGCGTCCGGTTGTCGACTTCGATGATCGTACCGTCGGCCTCAACCTTCCGGGCTTGGCTGCGGGTCAATTGCCCGAGGGCGTGGATCGCTTCCTGGGAGCCGATCACGCTGCGTTCTTCCAACACGTGACCGAAGATCATGATGATGGGCAGCAGTGCGGCCGTCAGCAGATCGCCGGTGGCCCATGCACCGAGCATCGCCAAGGCGATGAGCTGGTCGGTGATGCCGTGCAAGCTTGGATATCGCAGGCTGTACCAGGCGGAACGCATCACGGGCACCGCCACCAGCAGCGAGGCGAATCCCAACAGCAATTGGCTGACACCGTTCTGCTCTGGCGACCAAGCGCGCCATGCCAGCCCCAAGGCAAGCAGCCCGAGGGCAAGCATCGCCAAGGTCAATTGCCGAGCGGCGGCCCGCTGTTCGGCAGAAGACAACATGGGCGAGGCAGAGGCTTGAGCGGTCATTGTCCGGCTCCCTGGATAATCAGGCGGGAATCGTCTTTCGGGTCGAGCGTAGTCACCGATCCGGCACGACGCAGAATCTCCGGCATACGTTCGCGATACAGGCGCAGCAGCATTTGCGGATCGCTGCCTTGGGTCTTCGCCAAGCCATACACCGCAGCGGTGTCGGTCGACGCCTTGGCGAGCCGCTCGCCAGCTTGGGCATCGGCCACCTGCAACGCATGGTCGGCGTCCTGGCGGGCTGACTGAGACTGTTTTTCCGCTTCGGTGCGGGCGTTGGCGACGGCTTTGTCGGCCTGTTGACTGGCCGTCAACACCGCATTAAAGGCCCCCACGGCAGGTCCCGGCAGGCTCGACTGAACATCGACCCGCACCACTTCGATCCCTAACCCCTGCCCCGTCGCTGCAAGATCAGCGAGACGCCGATTGATCCCTTGCACCAGATCGCCACGCAGGCGCTCCCGACGCTCCGCGGCCTGGCTGTCGCTGCCGACTAACTCGGGGCGTGCCACCAGAATCGTATCCAGGTCCCGGGCTGCGGCAAGGGCCACGGCGCTGCGGGTCGCCAGCCGATCGAGAGCAGGCAGCACATGTTCGCCCTGCAGCACGTACGCGTAAGGCTCGATGACCTTGTAGAACACGCGCACGTCCAGTTGCACCACGCCCGCGTCACCGGTCAATAAATAACCAGAACCCGCCAAGGCATCAGGCACGGGCGAAGCGAAACTGGCCACCCGATCAGCCTGTAGAGCCGCATCCGAGCGCAGCAGATTTTCTACGCGCCGTTCAAGGACTCGATCCGCCGCTGGCACCAAAATCACTTGTTCCACAGGCCGAGGCCATGCCCATAGAAGTCCGGCGTTCTGGATACGGTCCAATGCACCAAAATGCAAAACCACCGCACGGTCCTGCGGCTCGATCTGCCGCACATTGGCGAACATCCAGGCCAATGCGGCAAGGACAGTGACCGCATAAAACGCAAGGAACGTCAGGCGCCCGGCCTGAATCCACGGATTGGATAATTCGTTTGTTCCACGTGGAACCAAACTCATGGTTGGGACCCGCCCTTGGGTTCCAAGGACGGAGGACCGTCTACCAACACGCGAAATGGAGCCGCGTCGGTGCGCAAAATCATCTTGGTACCCGGGCTGACGATGGTGTTCAAGGTGTCCAGCGAGCGCAGCAAATTGTAAAGCTGGGGCGAACCCGCATAGGCCTTGCCGTAGATTTGCGCCGCCTCGACCCGGGATTGCGCTTCTATCTCGGCCGCTTTGACCGCGGCATCTGCCTGCATGATTCGCGCATCACGTTCGGCCGCCGAGCGAATCTGTGCCGCTTCGCGTTTACCCATCGCGGTACGCTCCGTGGCAATGGTTTCGCGCTCGGCACGCATGCGGTCCACGGTTGCAGCGAGCGTCACCGAAGGCAAGGTCAGGCGCTCGATGCCTACCTGCAGGACCCGTACGCCATAGGTCGCGAGCAGTTGTTGCTCGATCTGCCGGCGCAGTTGAGTTTCAAAATCGGCAATACGCACTTGACTGGCATCGGTATTGACCAGGTTCGCCAAATCGAAGCTGGCAGCCGTGGTCTCCAACGCCGAGCCGACAAAGGTGCGAATCTGTCGCGCGGCTTCGTCCGGCTGGTTCTGCACTGCCCGCATGAAACGCTGGACACTGTCCGGGTCAGCCTGTACCTGCCACGTCACATAGGCCTGGACGATAATCCGCAGCCCATCACGAGTACCGACATCCTGCAAACCGCTGGAGCTGGTACGTAAACGCAAATCGACCGGGACCGCCGCCTCGAAAGGCACCGGCCAGCGCCAACCCAGGCCCGGTTGCAACAGCACCCGCGCCGGATTCCCAAAACGAGTTATGACGGTGGCCTCCCCCGAGCGCACTTGCACCAGGCTGGCGGCCGCAACGGCAAACGCCACCAACAGCGTCGCCCAGCCCAGACGCCTCCACGGAAACGGCCCAGTGTGCTGCGAATCGCCGTGGTGATGATGATGCCCGTGGTGATGGCCTGCATGGCCGCGATTGTGCCCACCATGGTCGTGGTGATCGTGTGACGAAGACTGGCTCAATGGGCAGCTCCTGGCTGGACAGGTTTACGTGACGACGCGGGATCCGCCGGCAGCGCGAAATTACGCAGGTCCAGGGTCGGCGCGTTGCCGCCAGCACCCAAACGATGGTCGAGGATCAATAGATCGGCCTTGCCCAGCCCCTGGCTCAGTTGGCTGAGGTATTGCTCCAGGACGAAGGCGTGGCCTGCCATCGCGTAGGCTTTGCGTTCGGCATCGAAGCGCAGGTCTGCGGCTTCGGCGGCAGCATTGATTTCCCTGGCGGTGGCTTGGGCCTGGTCATGGGCGATACTGGCTTGCAGTTGCGCCTGATTGTTCTGTTCCGCTGCGGCACCGCGCTCCCGGGCAATCAGTGCCTGGGCGCCTATCTGCGCCGCTTGCACACCGTGATAGGCATTCGCCGCGCCGGCTGGTGGGTGGATCGCCTCCACCACGGTTGCAAGAATCTCTACGCCGCTGTCGAGCGATTGCAAGTCAGCCTGCACCGCGCTACCGATTTCGTTTGCCAGATTGACCCGGTCCGCCCCAAGCAAACCGTCCAGCGTTCGCGAAGCAAACTCATGCACGAGGATGCGGCTGGCCGTGCTGCGGATCAGTGCCGGCACATCGGCACTGTTGTACGTTGCAGCAAGCGCCGCGGCATCCGTCAGGCCAATGCGATAAACGAAGCGCACATCCATGTTGACGATCTGGAAGCTCTGTTGTTCGGCATGCCGACTGGCGATGACCTGGGATTTGTCGTTGACGTGGGTGGCGTCCCATAAACGATTGGCGATGGCCGGCGCCGCTCCCTCCCCCAGCTCAGCTTTCGCTGGCGCCTTGTTTTCGCCGACGCCGGTCGCCAGTTCATGCACGACACCGTTTTCCACCTTGAGCACCCTGCCCCACGGCCAAGGCAGCCCCGCATGCAGGCCTGGGCCAAAGACCTTCACCGGCTCTCCAAAACGCTCGTAGATGCCGCGCTCCTGTAACGCCACTTCATGCACACCGGTGAGCGACCAGCCCACCAACGCCACCAGCGCCAGCACCGGGAAGAAAGCCCGGCGCATATAGCTGAACGCCCAGATCTGACGCAAGTCGATGCCGAAGCGGTTGTGCAACTCGTGCTGCAAGACCCGCAGCGGTTGCGGTGGCCAGCACAGCAGATCGGCGACAAAACTTCGGCCTAACAACGCCGGCTCCAAGGAGTCGCGGCGCGGGCTGAACAATGAAAGTACGGCGCGCAGCAGGAACTCCACCGCGACCAGCCCTGGCAACACCCCGATCAGCACCGCCAGGCGCATCGGCCAGATAGACGTATCGGCGGCGAAGAGCAGGCACAATGCACCGAAGGCCAATACGACGATCGCCACCCGCGCCAGCTGTGCCAACGCCAACGCTTCCGGCCACTCGGTGGGCGGCTGCTGGGCCAATTGACGTTCAAACACCAACACGCCGAACGCCAGCGATAACGAAAACACCGCACCTACACTGCCCGACACGCCAAGCGAAGCGGCCGGCAACTCCAGATTCCAGGTTTGCTCAAGACTCAGCAGCGCCAGGAGCGCCCACCCGGAAAGCCATAACGCAGGCGCCCCGATGTGCTTGAGCAGGCCAACCCAGCGCGCACTGATGCGCTCGAGCATCCGCTCATACCAACCCGAGTTATCAACAGGTTCGCTTTCAACCGGTAGATTTTCCACCGCTGGCGCCAGCGCCGCGCTTCGCCATTGCGTCACCCAACCGGCCGAGTGCAGGCCTGCCAGCAGCACGATCAGACCTGCGCTTTGGCTGACCAACAAGGCGGGCCACAAGGATCGCGGCGAAAATAAACCGATGAAAAACGCCAGCACCAGCCCCAATCCCGCCAAGCCGACCAGCGTCATCGCGAGCCGCTTCAAGCGGCGTGTTTGCGAGGCAGCGCACTGGAAGCGCGGCCACTCGGCCACCCGAGCCCCTTCGATATCAAGATCGACTTGCATGACATCCAGCGCCTGTGGAAAAAAGAAAGGACTGTGGATAAATGCCGCCACCGCTCCGCTAGGCTGTTACCTTATAACGGCCCCTGTGAAATTTCCGTTTTGTATTTTTCATGCAAGGCCTGACCCGCAGGCCTTGACCGACGTCTCTGGAAGCGCCCATATTACGTGCATAATTTTTTAACCACCCAGGCGGGAGAACAGTGATGAGCAACTACGACGTGATCATTCTGGGCGCAGGTCCCGGCGGCTATAACGCGGCAATTCGAGCCGGCCAATTGGGCCTGAAAGCCGCCTGCATCGAGGGCCGCGCCACACTCGGCGGCACCTGCCTGAACGTTGGTTGCATGCCGTCCAAGGCCCTGCTTCACGCTTCCGAGCTGTACGAAGCGGCCAAGGGCGCAGAATTTGCCAATCTGGGCATCAACGTCACCCCCACCTTGGACCTCGTGCAGATGATGAAGCAGAAGGACGAAAGCGTCGCGGGCCTGACCAAGGGCATCGAGTTTCTGTTTCGCAAGAACAAAGTCGACTGGATCAAAGGTTGGGGTCACATCGACGGCCCCGGCAAGGTGACCGTTACCCGCGAAGACGGCACGCAGGTTGAACTGAACGCCAAGGACATCATCATTGCTACCGGCTCCGAGCCCACGCCACTGCCAGGTGTCGAAATTGATAACCAACGCATCCTCGATTCCACCGGCGCACTGTCCCTCGGCGAAGTGCCCCGTCATCTGGTGGTCATCGGCGCGGGCGTCATTGGCCTGGAGTTGGGCTCAGTCTGGCGGCGCCTGGGTGCCGAGGTGACCGTGGTGGAATACCTCGACCGCATTTGCCCGGGCGTGGACGCGGATGCCGGCAAGACCTTGCAGCGGGCCCTGGCAAAACAGGGCATCGAGTTCAAGTTGAATGCCAAGGTCACTGGCGCCACATCCTCGGCAAGTGGCGTGCAGTTGCAGGTCGAATCCGCGACAGGTGGCGACGCACAGACCCTAGAAGCCGACTACGTGCTGGTCGCCATCGGCCGCCGACCTTATACCAAGGGCCTGGGGCTGGAGAACGTCGGGTTGACGACCGATCCGCGCGGCATGCTCGCCAACAAACGCCACCGCACCGAAGCGCCCGGTGTCTGGGTGATCGGCGATGTCACGTCCGGGCCGATGCTCGCCCACAAGGCTGAAGATGAGGCCATGGCCTGTATCGAACAAATTGTCGGCAAGGCCGGCGAGGTCAATTACAACCTGATCCCCAACGTCATCTACACCCGGCCGGAACTGGCCAGCGTCGGCCAGACCGAAGAGCAGCTCAAGGCCGCTGGCCGCACCTACAAGGTGGGCAAATTCCCGTTCACGGCCAATAGCCGGGCGAAGATCAACCATGAAACAGAGGGCTTCGCCAAAGTGTTGGCCGATGAGCACACCGACGAAGTCCTCGGCGTGCACCTGGTGGGCCCGAGCGTCAGCGAGATGATTGGCGAATACTGCGTAGCGATGGAATTCGGCGCGTCGGCAGAGGACATCGCCCTGATCTGTCATCCCCATCCTACCCGCTCGGAGGCATTGCGCCAGGCGGCCATGAACGTGGAGGGGATGGCGACGCAAATGTAGCGCCGCACTCCCCTGGTGGCGAGCGAGCTGGCTCGCGATGGCGTCAGACTGACCCGGCCTCATCGCTAGCAAGTTCGCTTCTTAATCAGCTCGACGCCACCCGAGCCTTGCGCTTGCGACGGCTGATCAATGCCAGCGCAACAGCAACCACCAATACCGCCCCACCGATTTGCAACCAGATCTTGAACGGCCGCAACGCCGAGCGTACGGGCGCCACGGCTTGGGTCACGTAGCGCTTGCTGGCCTGGTCGAAGGCCGGTTCCGGGCACTGATGGCCAAAGTCCCATGCCCATTCCACGTAAGGCCCCTCTTTCACATAACGCTGATACAACGCGCTTTGCTCTGCAAGGCTCGAGTTGTACCCCACCGCTTTGCACAGCACTGCGGCGAACGCCTGGCTGGTGTGCGGCAGGTGATCGGCTGCCTGGCTTGCCAGCGCCGTGGCGACAAAACGGTAGTGATAACGCATGTCCGGTTGAGCGGCGCTGGCCTGTTGCCGTTGAACTTCAGCGTCGGACACCAGCGGACCGACCTTCAGCTCCACCGGTTCAAAGCTGTAGTTACCTTCCAGGCTCGCGTAGTCGGGCGCCATCTCGTAACCCAGCAATTGCATCCCGGATCTGCGGGCAACAACCGACGCATTGAAATATGCCTCGGCCCGGCTCGTCGGCCACCATTTCGATTCGGCATCCTGGCGCAGTTCGCCGTAACTACGGGCCTTGGCCTGGAGTTCGGGATTATCGAAATATGCCGGCGCTTCCTCGTAGCGCCCTTCGCGCAACAAGCGACGACCCAGCAGGTTGCGTAGATTCGCGGCCACCGACAACGGTACGTAATTGTTCCGATCTTCCTGGCTCAACGGCGGCGGCGCCGGAACCTGGGCGTCGACGTATTGCTTGAGCTCATCGACCGTCAGCACGCGCTCGGCGACTGTCGCGGCGTCGTACCAATAATTGTTGCCGCCACGATAAAGCTGATCGAACGCTTGCAGGTAGTCGCCGCGCTGCAATGCAAGGATTGCACTTTCGCCTTCGACCCGGCACTTGGGTTGAACCGTTTCGTAGTCCCAGTCCGGCGTGCGTCGATCACCCCAGGATTCCTCTTTTGGAAATGCCTGGGCGGCCTTGGCATAAGCCGCCGCCGCAGCAGTCTTGTCGCCGTCGCGCAGGGCCAGTTTGGCGCGTACCCACCAGGCCAACCCAGTGTCCGCGGCTTTATCGACGAAGGCCTTGGCGCCGCTGTAATCACCGTGTTGATAACTGACCGCTGCCAAGCGGTCCGCATCCTCCAGGTTGCCTTGGGCGTTGGCCTGCAGCAACTTGACGAGTTCTTTCTCGCCCGAAGGCTCCTCACCGTCCCACCAGCCGACGCGGCTAAGCAGGTACGCCGTCGCCAGGCGTTGGACGGCCTTGGCCTTGAGCAGCTCTTTAAGGCGTCCATCCGACTCCAATCTGAGGTTGCTCGCCAATTGCAGCAACGAACTGTAGCCGACTGGGGATCCTTGCAGGTTCTGGGTCGCGTACAGTTCGATGGCACTGTTCCAGTCGTCGGCGGTGTAGGCCACCCTGGCTTCTTCGCCGAGACTGGCAACGCCCAATTCCAGTGGGTCGCTGAAGCCGGCGATACTCAGCTCGCGGGCCTGGCGGAAGGCTTGGCGCGCCTGATCCTGCAAGACCGCCGGTTCCCCACGGCCGGCTTCGGTGGCCATGGCGAACAACGCACGGCCCAGTGAATAGGCCGCCCAAGTGCTACGCAGGCGGCGTTCCTCGGCTGGCAATGCCAGCAATTGCTGGAATGATTCGACGGCGCGCTGGTGATCGCCCGCGTTGAAAGCCGCCGCGCCCACCGCGTACAAGCGCAGCTCGGCGGGCAGGTTCGCCGCGTCTCTGGCGACCTGCTCGACATCACCCAGCGCCCGCAGCCGCTCGATCACGGCTTGTTGCGGTGGCGTCAGGCCAAGCTGTTCGGCTTTGTTGCGTTGCTCTACGTAGGAAGCGACATCGTCATAACTGTAATCCGGATTGCGCGTCGCATCCGTGGTCGGCTTCAACCCCGCAATGGCTTGGCCGAGACGGCTCACCTCGAAACGAAAGCTGCCTTCGGGCAACTCCGCCAAGGATTGGGCCCGGTTATCCAGCAGGCGCATCGGGAACTCCGGCCCGCAGGCCAGCGCCTGGCCCAGGGGTAGACCGAGGCTCAGGCATAGCAGGCGACGAGGCCACTTACGGGTAGACATTGAATCCTCCTTGGTCAATTTTTGTACAGCGCGCCCAACCGATCGCCCGTTGGGCACCGGCAGCCAGGCGGCCTTCCTTAATGCGCGTGAAGGTAAGCACTCCGGGGGTTTGTTGCAACGTATAACCCACCAGGGCATCGACCCCGTCACACGCGCCTACCGCCAGCGTGAGCCGCTGGGGCCAAGGGCTGTCGAGATTGCCCTGGTTCACCAGGCGGATATCGTAAAGGCCGCCCCGCTCCTCAACGTGCAATCGCATCCGGCTGTCGAGCCTGTCGCCACGGGCCACCGCGCCGAGGGTGGTCAGGCTCCATGCCCGTCGATCGCCCGCCAGCGGCAGGCGAAACCAGATGATCCCGGCAAGTTGCACAGGCGGGTCGGCGCGCAGCTTCGCGGTCAGGCCGGCGACCTGTTGCGGATCGGCCAGCAGCTCCCGACGTTCGCCGCCCCGGTCGATGGGCACTTCGCTTTCCACCACAGGCGCACCGTTTTCCGGGGTCAGCAGCGCCACGCCGTAGGCCGGCAAAGCTAAGTAGAACGGCCGCGTGGTGACGTCGCCCCAGCGTTCGGCCCAACGTCTGGCCTGCTCCGGATCGAACAGCCCTTGTCGGGGATCACTGACGGCATGGACCTGCAGGACGCTGCTGTCTACCGTCGCCAACAAGCCAGGCAACTCGGGGCTGTCGAGCCAGGCCGGCAGCGCCGTGATGCTGAGCTGGAGCGTGGTTGGCAAGACTTGTCGCAACCGGGCGAGAAAGGTCCGGTAGGCCGGTAGCCGGGCATTACCCGCATCGTGATCGATCTCGACGCCCAACGGCGCCAGGCCCTGGGCCTGCCAGTCGCCCAGCATCTGCTGGATCTGTGCGATCACCTCGTCCTGGTCTAGGGATTTGAGCTGGCCGTCCAGGCGAACCACCGCCACCAGCGGTCGACCATCAGCCTTGAGCAACGCCGGATCGATACGCGCCCGGCTCCAACCTGCTCCGGGAAACGCCTGCAGCGCCAACACCCGCAGGCTGGAAAAATCGCGGCGGCTCTCACGCAAAGCCCCTTCGTGGGCCGGCGTCCACTGGCGTTGCCAGACATAGAGCTGTTGGTCGAGAACGGTAGGCGCGGGCTGGTCGCAGCCGCTCAGAAACAACGCGGCGACGGCCAGCGATAGCCTGTGGATAAAGTTCATGAAACGCAGCCAACCAAGAAAGGCTGGCAGATTAACGCTTCCAGGTTTTTACACAAACCGCTGGCGGGGGTGTTGTCCCCCCGCCCTGACCGGCCTGAAGCTCAGACTTCTGTCTGCAAACCCGCAGCCGTACGCGGCATCCCGACGAAACCAGGCAGGGCTTCGATCCGCACCAGCCATGCGCGCACATGGGCATAGTCTTGCAGCGAAACATTGCCTTCCGGCGCATGGGCGATGTAGCTATAGCCCGCGATGTCGGCAATGGTCGGGGTGTCACCCACCAGATAAGGGCTGTTGCCCAGCGCTTGGTCAATGATCTTGAGCAGACTGTGGGAACGGGCGATCACCTCTTCGGCGTTGGCAGAGGCACCGAACACCGTGATCAGCCGCGCCGTAGCCGGGCCGGCATGCAGTGGTCCGGCGGCTACCGACAGCCAGCGCTGGACGTGAGCGGCGCCGACCGGATCCGTTGGCAGCCAACGTCCCTGGCCGTATTTGGCTGCCAGGTACACCAGGATCGCGTTGGAGTCAGCCAGCACCACACCATTGTCGTCGATGACCGGCACTTGGCCGAATGGGTTGATTGCCAGGAAATCCGCTTGTTTGTGCGCCCCCTTGGCCAGATCGACAAAGCTTATCTCTACAGGCAAATCGAGCAACGAGAGCATCAGCTGGACACGGTGGGCGTGGCCCGAGAGTGGGAAGTGATAAAGCTTGATCGGGTTCATGGTCGACTCCGCTGAGAGAGGACGCCATCGGTAGGACGGCGTCGATGGCGTCATCTTCTGCTCAAGCCCGGATCTATAGAATCACCTGTAGGCGCAATCCATTATTTCCGCTGGCGAAACAATGCATCAGCCTTTCCAGACTGGGTGTTCTCGCAACGCACTGACCAAGAAGTCGACAAAACTGCGAACCCGCGCCGGCGCATTGCGCCCGCCTTGATAAACGACATGGATCGGCAGCCGCGGCAGTTCGAAATCCGCCAGCACGACTTCCAACTCACCGGCTGCAAGGTTGCCGGCCACTTGGTAGGACAGCACTCGCGTCATCCCCAAGCCTTGGCACGCCGCGGTGATGGCGGCCTGGTTGGCTGTCACCACCAGCCGCGGTGAGGGGCGGACGGACAATGGCTGGCCTGCCTCGACGAAGGTCCAATGCTTGACCTGGCCGATTGCTGATGACGACACCACAGGCATTCGCTCAAGGTCCTGCGGGTGCTGCGGCCGACCGTGGCGGGCAAAGAAATCCGGCGAGCCACACACCACTCGCCGCACCTCGCCGACACGTACGGCGTGCAGGCTGCTGTCGGGCAACTCGCCGATGCGCACGGCAACGTCGATTCCCTCCTCCACCATGCTGACGGTGCGATCCAGCAGCAAGGCGTTGACGCAGACCTCGCCATAGCGCTCCAGGAAGTCCACCAACACCGGCGTGACAAACAGTTGTCCGAACAGCACGGGCGCGGTGATGGTCAGTTGCCCACGCGGTTGGGCGTGACTGCCCGCGGCGGAATCCTCGGCTTCCTGAAGATCACCGAGGATCCGGCGACTGTCCTCGAGAAAGCGCTGGCCTGCTTCACTCAGGTAGACGTTGCGCGTGGTACGCACCAACAACGGCGTACCGATGCGCTGCTCCAGCGCCGCCACTGCGCGCGTCACGCTGGCCGCCGACAGCCCCAGGCGTCGCGCAGCCGATGAAAATCCCGACTCCTGGGCCACGGCAACAAACACCTGCATTTCCTGGAACCTGTCCATCCATCCTCCGATGAGAAATCCTGATACAAGTTTTGTGCACGCCGAAAGCCGCGCCGTGGCGCCATTGTAGAGGCGTTGAGCGGCGAACCGCAGCCGGCCGCCAGATCGTGGGCCAATAATGGCGGCTGGGCTTGGTACCATCCCGCACAGTTTTGTGACCGTTTAATGACCAAACACAGACTCGCTGGCAAGGGGCCAGTGTTTTTCGATGGTTTGGTTAAAACCGAAAGGCCGTTTTCCGTGAATATTGTCCACCGAACCTTGACCCATCCACGCGCGACCCTCGCCGCCCTGGCCGGCTGCGTGCTGCTGATCCCCATGGGGCTGCGCCTCGCACTGGGCTGGTCCGACCCGCTGGGGTATCTGTCGGATATTGCCATCGGCACCTTGTTGATGATGGTGCTCTATCGTCGTCCCTGGTGGCTCGCGTTACCTGTATTGCTGGCGTGGTGTGCACTGACGCTCGCCAGCATCGAACTGGTCAGCGCAGTAGGACGGATGCCAACCCCTGCGGACATCCAGTACCTGATCGACCCGCAGTTCGTCGAGAACTCCAGCAGCGGCGGCTTCGCTCATCCTTGGGGCGCCGCCGCCACACTGGCAGCACTGGCGTTCTGCCTAGCCATCCAATGGGTTAATCGAAGCCGCCAGCCGCCGCCCCTGCCACGTCATGCCTGGGCCATGCCCGTAGCGCTTTTGCTGGTGCATGGCAGCATACAAAGCTGGCGCCCCAGCGAGGCAGACCAGTGGGACCTGTTCAACCTGCCCCACCAGCTCATGACCGCCAGCGTCGCCGCCGGGCAAGAGCACCTCGAACAATGGCTGTCAGGCGACACGCCGGAACCGGCTCCGCCCATGGAAGGGTTGACGCGCCTGGATCTGGAAGGGCAAAAGCTGCTCGCCGCGCCGGGCCGTGCGCGCAATGTCCTGATCATCACCCTGGAAGGCATTCCCGGCGCCTACCTGGAGACCAACCGCCAGGCTTTGCAAAGCCGTTACCAGGAAAACCTGATGCCGCGCCTCAGTAGCTGGGCCGAACGTGGAATGAATACGCCCAACTACGTGTTGCACAGCCACCAGACCATCCGTGGCCTGTACGCAATGCTGTGCGGTGACTACGACAAACTCGACGATGGCACGCCCAAGGGCGTCGAGATGCTGAACCAGACTCAGCGCAACCAGGCCTGCCTGCCCGCCCAGTTGCGCAAGAACGGGTTCTCGACTCATTTCCTGCAAGGCGCCGGGCTGCGCTTCATGGCCAAGGACCGGATCATGCCGCACATCGGCTTCGACACGACGTTGGGCATGGAGTGGTTCACTCGACCGGCTTATCTGGAGTTTCCCTGGGGCAAGGATGACAAGACTTTTTTCGAAGGCGCGCTGGACTATGTCGGGCAACTGCAACAGACGGACAAGCCATGGATGCTCACCCTGCTGACCGTCGGCACGCACCAACCCTACTCGGCCCCGGACGATTACCTGGAGCGCTACGACACCGCCAAGCAGGCCGCCGTGGGCTACCTGGACGACGCGCTGGACAACTTCCTCGCGGGCCTCGAACGCCAGGGCATCCTGGAAAACACCTTGGTGGTCATCACCTCGGATGAATCCCATGGCATCGATGACGTGCGCCTGGCGTCGTCCTGGGGGTTCAACCTGACGCTGGCGCCGGAGCCGTTGCCGACGATCAAGCAAGGGGTGCATGGCCATGTCGACCTGACCGCTTCGGTGCTCGATTACTTTGGTTTCGAGATACCGATTTCACTGTCCGGCCGCTCGATGTTCAGGCATTACGAGACAGGTCGGGAAATCATGTCGTTCACCAACGGCAAGCTGCGTTATCACGATGGCAAGGGCACCTTCACCGAATGCGATTTCCTGCAACGTTGCCGTGACTACAAGAGCGAGGGCTTCATCGCCGACCGTGCCACTTACGCCGGGCAATACGGTGGTCAACGGGCCCGGCTGATTGCCGCACGGGCCACTGCCTTGGACCAAACGTTGCTGGCAACGCCCCTTAACCAGCATTACCAATTCGGCAGCAATGAAAAAATCCCGTTGCCCGCCCACGTCTCCAACGATTGGACCGACAACCTGATCGGCGCCCAATATCTGGAGATGCCCAAGGGCACCCGCACACGCGTAAGCCTGACCATTCGCGCCGTGGATAAAGGCCACGCTGCGTACATTTCCCTCAAGGCCAAGGAATTCGAACAAGACGTGCCAATGGACTTGCCCACCGATGTGGCGGTGACTAGCGACCAACCGCTGGTGATGGACATCCATTTCGATAATCCGCAACCGCGCAAGGCGTTCTCTTTCCACTTGCTGGGCCATGGGGCTGGCGCAATCGAAATCAGCGACTTCAGCGTCGTCACCGAATTGCCCGACCAATCGGACCAGCCGGAATACCTGGATGACATGCAGGACGACAGCGAGGCGCAGTCCAGCTGAAAGCAAAAACGCGCAGCCGCTGGGGCGGTTGCGCGTTTGGTTCACTCGATGCCTGGTTCGATCAATCGCTGACCAACTGCATGATTTCGAAGGCGTTCAACGCCGCCCCACGCAGCAATTGGTCGCCGCTGATAAACAGGTCCAGTCCGTTTTCGCCGTAGATCAGGTTGTAGCGAATCCGGCCAACCTCGACCGCATGTTTGTACGTCGACGTCATGGGCATCGGATAAACGCCCTGCTTGGGTTCGTCCACCACTTCGACGCCCGGCGCCGCGGCAAGCAGTTCGCGCACCTGGGCCAGCGACTGGACCGGTTTCCTGAATCGCAGGCTCAGGCTCTCGGCGTGAGAACGCAGGGTCGGCACCCGCACCGCCGTGGTGCTGATGGCCAGCTCCGGTTCGCCCAGGACCTTGCGCAACTCCCAGACCACTTTCATCTCTTCGCGGGTGTAACCGTTGTCTTCGAACGAATCGACTTGGGGAATGACGTTGAACGCCAGGTTATGGGCAAAGTTCTCGCTGCCGTCTTCATCACCATAATCGCCGAACGCCTTGGCCTTTTCCCGCAGCTCCAGCATGGCGGGCTGCCCCGCGCCACTGGCGGCCTGATAGGTGGAAATGATCGCGCTTTCGAGCCCGAAGGTGTCGTGCAGCGGCCCAAGCACCATCAGCGCAATGGCCGAGGAGCAGTTGGGGTTGGCGATCAGTTTTTCGCCCTTGTAGCGCTGACCATTGATCGGCGGTACCAGAAGCGGAATGTCCGGGTGATAACGGAAAGCCGATGAGTTATCGATAACGTATGAGTTTTCAGCCAGGCGCTCGCCATATTCCAAGGCAAACGATCCGGAAACGCACAGGAAGACGATATCGCACGAAGCGCAGCCTTCGACCGAAAACGGCTCGATCAGGTGCTCGGTGTTACCAGCCTTCAAGCGCTTGCCGGCCGAACGCTCAGAGGCCATGCAGACCACTTCGTAGTCGGTGTCTTCAAGCAATTGCAGCATGGTCATGCCCACTGCACCGGTGCAACCCACCACGGCGACTTTCTTCATTTCGATTCCCTTATCCTGAATTACCCGCGCCGCCTGCAGGCGGCGCGGGCGGGTATGTCATGCCGTACGCATTTGCACGGACAACCTGGCGGCTGCCGCTGCACGCTGGACCCGAATGGAATTCAACGTGAACAACGCAAGCGCCAGCCAGATGAACGAGAACGCCGCCAGTTTCAACGACGAGACCGGTTCACCGTAAACGAACGCCGCCAACAGGAAATTGCAAATTGGCGGGACAAATTGCAAGAAGCCCAGCGTGATCATCGACAACTGCTTGGCCGCCAGACTGTACCACCACAACGGCAGCACCGTGATCAGGCCCGTCGCGATCAGCAACAGGTCGCGGGTACCCGATTGCAGGAACTGATGCCCTACGCCCTGGGCTTGGGCCAGCACCAGGAACAGCGCCGCAAATGGCAGCAGTACGGCAATTTCCAAGGTCTGGATGACCACCGGATCGCCGGGGACCTTTTTCTTGAAGATGCCATAGAAGGAATAGCAGAAGCCGATGACCAGTGCGATCCATGGGAATGAATGCAGGTTCAGCAACTCGAATGCCATCAACGTCACACCGGTGACGGCCAGGAATATCGCCCAGGTCTGCAATGACGTGAGGCGCTCCTTGAAGATGACCCGCGAGACCACCATGCTCATGATGGGGCTGAGGAAATAGCCGAAAGCCACCTCCAACACGCGTCCGGTCATGATCCCGTAGATGTACATCAGCCACCACAGCCCGAGGACCGCCGACACCGTCAGCACGTTCACCGGGCGAACCGTCTTGAGCGTAGAACGCAACGTTCCTACCCGGGCGGTCAACAACACCAGCGCCAGGAGAAACAGCTCGGCAAAGACGACGCGCCAGGACAGCAGATGGTAGGCATCGAGCCCTGCGAGGGGCTTGTACCAGAGAGGGTACGAGCCCCAGAGCAGCGTGGCGCCGAGCCCGAAGGCCACGCCTTGTCCGGATTCATTCTTGGCGGTCATTGACGTCCTCCAGCGTTGAGTTTGCGCTCGATACCGTCCCAGTACACTTCCATCAGGTGCAGGTACTGTTCGATGCCTTCGGCGAACAGACGGCGCTCTTGCGGCGTTTGCAGGTGTTTTTCCATAACATTGAACACGGCGTTGGAATGCCCGACTTCGACTTCCATGTGCAGCGTCCAGAAGAACCGTCCACGTTCGCCGACGCCTTCCTTGATGAGGCCATCGTTGTATTTGGAAACCATCGAGGCCGACATCGCCTCGTCGGCGAACAGGCCGCCCAGGGCTTTTTGCAGCGGCGGCTTGCTGTAGAGCGCGCAGATACCGTCATTCAACGCCTGGGTGCTCGGCAGACATTTGTAGGCTTCGATCTGCTCTTCGCTGATGCCCTTGTCGTGCAGGAACTTGCGATACAGGTCGGAGTGAGAATGGGTTTCGCCCAGCTCGTCACGGGCGTTGAACGCGATGGTGCGCAACACCGCCTCGTCACGGGTAATGGTGGAAATGCCACAGACATAGAACGGCAGATACTTGAAGTAATGCAGGGTTTCCAAGTACAGCACCTTGCTTTGCTCCGGCGGCAGGCCGTGCTCGGCGTAGGCGTTGAGAAATGGGTGTTCGGTCGCCCGATGCTTGAGGATGTAGTCGATCTGCTCATCCATGAACGACTGGAGTTCCAGGTCGACACCTTCGTTGCGCACGACGTAAGCGGTTTCGGATTGAAAGGTTTCTTGGGTAATGGACATGGCCTGCTTCCTTGAGCCCCGGGGGCAACGTTGATTTTCAAATATGAAGCCGGGCGGACAGCCATCCGCCCGGCCGATTTGCCGTCAGGCTTCTTCGGCAGACCGGGCCTTGGTGTCCCAGATCACTTCGATGCTTTCGTGGGCAACGTCGGTTCGCCGGTCATGGGCGCTGGCCCAGCAGGTATTGAGGATGATCCGAGTGGTTTCCTGCTGGATCGGCACGACGTGGTGCAACGTGGTATCGGACTTGAGGAAATACACATCGCCCTTCAGGTGGTGGTAGGACTTGATCGGGTTGTTGAGGATGTACTGCCAGATCTGCGGGTTCTGCTTGTCCCACTCGCTGTGAGGCACGCATTGCAGCACGCCGCCGATCGCAGGGTCCTCGGGCGCTTCGATGATCCAGATCATGGTGTAGGGGTAATCGCCCCAATGCCAGCCGTGGGTATCGCCCGGATGGCTCAGCTTGGTGATCAGGTATTGCTCTTGCTCCCAGCAGGACGCCAGGTCATCGCCAGCGATGTTGCCGAGAAAATTACGCAGCGACTCGGATTGGTAGAGCGCCGGAATGAACGTCCCGCCTTCGGCAATCTCAGGTTGGTTGACGTTGTACATCTTGCGGTAAGTATTACCGGTGGACGGAACAGTAACATCGCGACGTACCGAATATTCATCCAACAGCGCATGAACTTCGCTGTGAACGTTTTCCAGAATCCTTTTTGGCAGGAAGGAAAAGTTCTTGAAGTTGAAATAACCATCGCGGCGAAATTCATTACGAATCTGCTTCATCCGGTTTTCATCTTGCAAAATAGCCTGGAAGTGCTTGGCCAGTTGTTGCTCCATTACTTCGATGACCAAGCTGGATGTTTGTTCGCTCATTTATCGCTCCATTCCATTGTTATCGGTCGGTGTTACAAATCCGTGGGGGGCGACACTCGCGCGATTAACGGAGTGCCTGTGGGGATGACTTTCTTGTTATGCAGATTCATCAGCGGGCCGGTCATCAGCGTGGTGACGATGGTCATCACCACCAGGGCGGTAAACAGCTCGCTGCCGATAATGCCCATGTCCAGGCCGATCTTGAGCACGACCAGTTCCATCAGCCCGCGGGTATTCATCAGGGCCCCGACGGTCAGGGAATTGGACCAGGAGCATCCCACCAGCCTTGCGCCCAGGGCGCTACCGGCCACTTTGCCGGTGACAGCCACCAGCAGGATCACCAGCAACACCCAGACGCCAAGGCCCGAGAAAGCCGAAGACGTGGTGCTCAAGCCTGCGAGGGCAAAGAAACAAGGCATCAATATGATCAGCGACACGTGTTCCAACCGTTCGATGATCATGTCCAGCAAGCGCTGGTCCCGGGGCAAGCACAGGCCGAACAGGAAAGCACCGAACACAGCGTGTACTTGCAGAGCGTCGGTCAGGCTGCCGTAGATCATCACACCGGCCAGCAGCGCCACCAGCACCATGGGTTGCGCGAGTTTTCCTTCAGCGGCAAGCCAGCGGGCCAGCAACGGTTTGAGCACCAGCAAGGAAAAGACCACCAGCGACAACAGGCACGCGCCTCGCAAGAACAGGGCCATCCAGTTGTCGTCCTGGCCATTCACCATGGCCACGGCCGCTATCAGCATCCACGCCACCACATCGCTCATGGCGGCGGCCAGCAAGGCAATCGCACCGGTTTGTGTACCGAGCATGCCTCGCTCCTTGAGAATCCGCGCCAGTACCGGGAAAGCGGTCACGGAGAACACCGTGCCGATGAACAGGACGAAACCCAACCGAGAGGTCCCGGGCATGGCGAAGTGCTCGAACAGCCAAGGGGCCATCGCGGCGCCGAGAGAAAAAGGGATAACGATGCTGAACGCGCCGATGACCATGGCCTTGAAGCCCGTCTTGCTCTGCTTGAGAGGAAACCGAAACTCCGCACCAATGACGAACATGAACAACAAGATGCCCAGCTCGCTCAATACTTTCAGCTGTGTAACGGCAGTGCTGTCAAATAACTGTTGATGAAAGGTGGGGAATAGCTGACCGAGTACAACCGGCCCCAACACAAAACCGGCTATCATTTCGCCAACTACCTGAGGCTGCCCCAAGCGATTGAATACCGCCCCCAGGAGTTTTGCTGACAACATCACAAACAATATCTGGATCAGCAACATATTCCATTCCCTTACAACGTCCAGGTTAATCCGGGTACAACTGACAACTCCTCGACACCGCCGATATCCGTTGGCAGCGCCCTTAACAGAACTCAATCAGATGCGCACACTCGCGCAGCTCGAACTCATCGAACTTCTGTAGAAGCAGGAATAAATCTGGAAGTGACAATCCTCTACCGGTGCGATGGGGTGGGTTACCGGTAACGCGACAGTCACCTTTGTGGGGCGCAGCCGTCTTGGTTTCCTGATTGCCTGGCAGCGATTGTAGGGACATGGGAACGTCCGCTACAGTGCAGCAGACGACAATAAACGGTGAATTTACGCCAAATGCACGCTCATCCCGGAACAGTGGCAATCCTTGTTTATGAGGGCCTTTGCGTATTCGAGTTTGGTATCGCCCTGGAGATCTTCGGCCTGCCCCGCCCAGAACTGGACGTGCCTTGGTACACCCATCGCATCGTCGCGGTCGACCAAGGCCCGATGCATGCGTTGGGTGGCCTGCAGATTCGCGTCGATGCCGGCCTGGAGGCGCTTGAAACCGCGCAGACCATCATCGTTCCCGGCTGGCGCAGTCGCTATGAGCCGCCTCCCGAGGCATTGCTCCAAGCGCTCAGGCGAGCTCACGCTCGCGGGGCACGCTTGCTGTCGATCTGCTCGGGGGTCTTCGTACTCGCCGCAACGGGGCTGCTCGACGGCCAGACCGTGACCACCCATTGGCAATTCTCACAAGAGTTGGCCGAGCGGTTCCCCAGCATCAAAGTCGACCCCAACGTGCTCTACGTCGACCTGGGGCAGCTGATCACCTCAGCCGGCAGCGCCGCCGGCATCGACGCCTGCCTGCATCTGATCGCCCGGGATTTCGGCACGCACATCGCCAATTCGGTGGCGCGGCGCCTGGTCATGGCGCCACAACGAACCGGCGGGCAATCGCAATTCATCGTCGCTCCCGTGTGCAAGTCGCCGCGCAACGAACTGACGCGCGTGTTGCAATGGATTCGCGAAAACCTCGATCAACCGTTGAGCGTGGCCGACATGGCCGCTCGCGTGGCCATGAGCGAGCGCACGTTTTTGCGGCGTTTCGTTGAAACCACCGGGCTGCCACCCAAAGTCTGGCTGCAACAGGAACGGCTGAACCGTGCGAGGGAACTGCTGGAAAGCACGGACCAGAACACCGCTGGGATCGCACAAGCCTGTGGCTACCGGTCAGTGGAAAGCTTTCGAGCTGCCTTCCGCAACGCAGTGGGCCTGGCTCCCTCCGCCTATCGTGAAAGGTTCGGCAGCGGCGAGATCAGCAAACAAGCTGCCTGGATCGCCAACTGCTGAAGCCCGTCGTCAATCCAGCAACCGATGCAGCTTGGCGTACTGCAACAGCATGATGGTCTTGCCGTCACAAATCTCCCCCGCCTCGATCATGCCCAGTGCCTGGTCGAGCGGCAGCTCCAACACTTCGATCTCTTCACCCTCGTCCTCAAGGCCCCCGCCTTCGTGCTGCTTGTCTTCATCGAAGTATTCACCGACAAAGAAATGGATCCGCTCGGTCACCGATCCCGGGCTCATGAACGCTTCGAAGACCTTGCGCACGTCCTGGACGACATAGCCGGTTTCTTCCTGGGTTTCCTTGCGGATGCAGGTCTGCGGGTCGTCGTTGTCCAGCAGGCCGGCGCAGGTTTCGATCAGCAGGCCGTCGTGCCCATTGACGAAGGCCGGGAAGCGGAATTGCCGAGTCAACACCACCGTTTGCTTGGCCTTGCTGTACAGCAGGATGGTGGCGCCGTTGCCGCGGTCGTAGGTTTCGCGCGTCAGCTCGCGCCATTGGCCGTTTCGGCCGAGATAGTCATAGGTCGTCTTGCGCAGGATGTACCAATTATCCGAGAGCACTTCGACGTGCTTGATGCGTACACGATCCTTGATGCCGATTGCCTGTGTCATTTGCCACTCCGTTCGAGGCCAAAGGTCCCATTGAAATCTATTACAACAATACCGGCACGCGGGGCAACGCTCGTTTGTGGGCCGTCTTGAGGTAGGCGCGTTCAATGATCTGTTGCGCCTGCGGCGACACCTCTTCGCCCATCAGGTACGCATCGATCTCCTCGTAGCTGCAGCCATACGCCACTTCATCCAACTTACCGGGCGCCAGGTCTTCCAAATCGGCGGTCGGTGCCTTGCGCACCAGATGCGCGGGGGCGCCCATCGCGTCGGCCAACCATCTCACCTGGGTCTTGGTCAGCCCGGACAGCGGTGCCAAGTCACACGCGCCGTCGCCGAACTTGGTGAAGAAACCCATCACTGCTTCCGCCCCATGATCGGTTCCCACCACCAATCCGTTGCTCAGATTGGCAATGGCATATTGCGCCAGCATCCGCGCCCGGGCCTTGGCGTTGCCTTTGGCAAAGTCGATGAGTTCGGCCGAGGGCTGCAAGCCATCGATGGCGATGCTGTCCATCAGCCCGTCAACACACGCGGCGATGTTGCTGGTGGTGATCAAGTCCGGCCGGATGAAGTCCAGGGAAGCCTGGGCATCCTGTTCGTCGGCCTGGGCCTTGTACGGCAGCCGGACGGCAATAAATCGCGCTGCGTAACCTTCCTCTCGCAGTTGCTCCACCGCCAATTGGCACAGGCGACCGGCGGTAAGCGAGTCGACGCCGCCACTGATCCCCAGCACCAAGGACTGGCAGCCCGACTCACGCAAGGTCTGCTTGATGAATTCAATGCGGCGGGCAATCGCCAAGGCCTCGCCACCCTGGTTGAGTTGACGGTCGATGCCCAGCTCTCGGGCGATGCGTTCTTGCGCAAGCGAAGTCATATCAGGCTCCCAATTGTGGATTGATCAGGGCAACGTTGAATACTTGGGCGGCATACCGCAGGAACGAGGCATCCTCGCAGACGTTCTTGATCGGATCGTCGGAGAACTTCACGACCGGTTCGCCGTGGACCCGCACCAGCTTCATGACGATGCTCAGCGGTTCGACGCCGTCGACATCGCAGGCCAGGCTGGTGCCCATGCCAAAACCGAACTTCGCTTTGCCACGGACATGACGCAGGATCGGCAGGCATTTTTCGAAATTCAGGCCATCGGAGAACATCAAGTCCTTGGTCCGCGCATCGACGCCCAACTCCTTGTAGCGCCCCAGCACTTTGTCAGCCCAGGCGATGGGGTCACCTGAATCCTGGCGCAGGCCGTCATAGAGCTTGGCGAAGTACAGGTCGAAATCCTTGAGGAAAAAGTCGGTGCTGATGCAGTCGGTCAAGGCGATACCGAGGCGGCCGCGATACTCACGTACCCAGTTTTCCAACGCCGCGTTCTGGCTCTCGCGCAAGCGCCCGAGTTGCTGGTGCACCATCAGCCATTGGTGAGCCATGGTGCCGATCAGCGGCAGATCGAACTCGTAAGCCAGGTGAGCGTTACTGGTGCCGACAAAGACCCCAGGGAAATCGCTGCGCATGACATTCACCACTTCACGCTGGGCCCTGAACGACAGCCGCCGCCGGGTGGAGAAATCTGAAACGCGAAACTCGGCGAGTTCTTCACGGCTGGCATTCTTCTCCAGCCATTCGAATTTCTGGTACAGCTTGCGGGTGACGTCGGCCAACTCGACTTCGGGGTATTTCTCACGGTTGCGCAGTTCGCTGACCATCGCCAATACCGGTTGCTCGAACATGATGCAGTGCAGCATCGGCCCACGGACGCGGATGTGCAGTTGGCCGTCGACTTCCGAAACGTGGATGTAGCGCAAATTGAAGCGAAACAAGCCGAGAAACTGTTCGAAGTCCGGCGTCAGGTACTCACGGAAACGCTTGTTGAACAAAAACCGCTGCTCTCCCTCGCGCAGCTGCAACCCGGCGAGCTTCTCCAATTCGACACGAATGTCCGGAATCAGGTGACCGAGCCGCTCCTTGGAACGCACGATGAACTGATATTCCACCTCGACATTCGGGTGCTGGTGCAAGACCGCCTGCATCATGGTGAAGGTGTAGTAATCGGTATCCAGAAGGCTCTGGATGGTGCCGCTGTTTGTATCGAATGCACTGTCCATGTCTGTTCCCTATGCGTTTGCCTGGCGGAGGGTTTCTTCACGTGTCGCGGCAACCGCGACGCCCGCTTGCTGCATGTCGGCAATGGCTTGGATGGCCCCCTCCTCGCTGATGGCTCGGCAGGCCGGGAGGTGAATGATCACCCTGAAGCCAGCAGCCGCCAGTTGCAGGGCGGTGGTCTTGACGCAGAAGTCCAACGCCAGCCCGCCGACAATGACCTGCTCCACAGCCTGGCCTTTGAGGTACTCGATCACCCCGGTGGACAGCTTGCCGTGCAGGTCGTGGTAGCAGGCGCCGTACGGGTGCAGATCCGGCTCGACACCCTTCCAGACGAAATAGTCGTAGTCGTACGGGGTCGGTAGCTGATCCAGCAGGGCGAAGCCTTCGGTGCCGGGAACGCAGTGGCTGACCCAGGTAATGTCGGCGTGCTCGAGCCCAGTCGGCACGAACATCTGTGTGTGATCGGCGACCACCCACGGGGCCAGGGGCGAATGAGCGTCCTTGCTGCCAATGCGGAGGCTGGCCAGGGAGGCGATGAAATTCAGCTCACCGGCAATCTGGTCACCGCCCGGCACTGGAAGCTCATCAGGGCACAGCGGCGTGAAGCTCTTTTGCGCATCGACATCGAAGGAAGCGGTTTTCCGGGTCAGGCTGTTCATGCTGGGTTTCTCCTCTTCATGGTCACGAGAGTACATAAGGTGTACTTTCATAACAAGCCATTTTCAGAAATTATTTCTGATGAGCCATTGATGCGCCATTAATGCTTAGTTCTAATAAATCAGCACGAAGCATATTTTCATCAAAAAAATTTTGCTGATAGAGTACACGTCATGTACCGAAAGAGGATGAAGCGATGTTCGAGATTGCCCTTTATGGTGGCGCCTTCAATCCCCCTCACGCCGGTCACGCCCAGGTGATGATCGAGGCCTCACGCCAGGCCAGGCGCGTGCTGGTGGCCCCCAGCTTCCGGCATCCCTACGGCAAGCAAATGGTCGACTATGACGTTCGCCTGAACTGGCTGGAATCGATCGTCGAGAACGTCCAGCCACTGTGCTGCGCCGAAGTGCGTGCGAGCCGGGTGGAGCAGGTCGTCGCCCGTGGCGTCGAAGGCGCCATCTACAGCTACACCCTGCTCGCTCACCTCGCCGACAGCCTGGCCCTGGACGGCAAGCGGATCGCGTTGGTGGTGGGCCAGGATGTCGCGGATCTGTTGCCGACGTTCTATCGCGGCCAGGAATTGCTGGAGCGGTTTTCCATCCTTCGCGTGGAGGAAAAGATCCACGTGCGCAGTACGGTGGTTCGCGAACGACTGGCGTTGGGCGAGCCGCTGCCCATCGACTGGATGGCACCCGGCATGAACCCGTTAAACTATGGCCTTTACGCTACCCACGGAAATCGACATGCCCACTAGCACAGCCCCTGCGCGCGGTTATCTGCACACCATCGACCTCTGTGTGCTGCGCTTTTGCCGGGAGACCCAGGCGCTGGAAATCCTCCTGAACCGACGGGAAGCCGAGCCGTTCGCCGGCCATTGGGCGCTGCCCGGGATCGTGGTCAATGGTGACGTCGAAGACCTCACGCTGAACGACGCCGTGGAGCGCCTGCGCAATTCAAGCAAAGTCGGCATGCCACTGGCCTGGATCGAACAAGTCGGCACCGTCGGCGACGCGTTCCGCGATCCGCGCTGCTGGTCGTCCTCGACGTTCTACCTGGCGATTGTCAGCGAAGCGGTCCAGCTCGCCGAACACCAAGGATTCTTCTCCCTCAAGGACGTCGCTGACGCCTCGATCAAACTCCCTTTCGATCACAACAGCCTGGTGGCCACGGTCCAGGAACGGTTGCTGTCCAAAGCCCTCTACAGCAGCCTGCCGCTGATGTTCCTTGGCCCGGAATTCAGTGCGCCGGAAGCGGTGGGCATTTTCTCCGTGGTGCTCGATCGGCCGGTGCTCAAGACCAGCATGCGCCAGCGTTTGCTGAAGATGACCGAGGCGGGTTATCTGCAGGAAACCGGCCGCAAAAAAGCCGGCGATGGCGGACGCCCGCAACGCACGGTGGAAAATCTCAAACCGGCCAGCGTTTATCTGTTTGATCGGTGTTTTCTGGAGTAGCGTTTAGCGGGCAAGGGCGAATGCTGGCGCTATCCGCTCCTGCTCGCTAGCGGCAATCCCCAGATAGCGCGCAACCTTGGGCCACTTCCTGACGACGCCCTGGAACCTCTCGATGTCCAGCATTCAGCGGGGAGGCCAGTAACGGCCGATTCGATCACTCCGGCCCAGCAGTAAAGACCTTGCCAGGGTTCATCAGCCCCGCCGGGTCCAGCGTGCGTTTGATGGCACGCATCAGCTCCATTTCCAGAGGATCCTTGAAACGGACCGCCGCGTCGGGTTTGGCTTGCCCCAGTCCATGTTCAGCGCTGATGCTGCCATTGAAGGTACTCGTCATCCGGTAGATGACTTGCATGATCGCGTGTTCGCGGGCCTTGAACGAGGCGTCTTCATCGCCGACCGGCTTGCTGATGTTGTAGTGCAGGTTGCCGTCGCCCATGTGGCCATAGGAAACGATGCGCACACCCGGGAAGTCCTGTTGCAGGGCTTTGTCTGTGCGTTCGATGAATTCGGGTATGCGGCTCACGGGCACGCTGATGTCGTGCTTGAGGCTCGGACCTTCGTGATTCTGCGCCTCGGAAATACCTTCGCGCAGCGCCCACAATGCGGCGGCCTGCGCCTGGCTGCCGGCCAAAACTGCGTCGATGACCCAACCGCGTTCGAAGGCATGGGCCAGTCCGTTTTCCAGCAACGCAGCCAAGGGGGCGTCGGAGACCGTGTCGCGCAGTTCTATCAAGGCGTACCAAGGGTGCTTCGATTCCAGGGGATCCGTGCAACCGGCCACATGGTCCAGGACGAAATCCAGGCTCTGACGCGACATCATCTCGAAGCCCGTCAGGCGGTCCGCGCACAAGCTGCGCACGTGGCCGATCAAGTCCACCGCCGCTTGTGACGAGGGCAGCGCGACCCAGGCTGTCGCCGTGCTGTGGGTTGCTGGAAACAGCTTCAGCACCGCCGCGGTGATGATGCCCAACGAGCCTTCCGAGCCGATGAACAAATGCTTGAGATCGTAGCCGGTGTTGTCCTTGCGCAGCCCACGCAAACCGTTCCAGATTCGTCCATCCGGCAGGACCACCTCAAGCCCGAGGGTCAGCTCGCGCATGTTGCCGTAGCGCAGCACCGCCGTGCCGCCGGCGTTGGTCGCCAGATTGCCGCCCACCGTGCAACTGCCCTCCGCTCCCAGCGACAAGGGGAACAGACGACCGGCCTGGCTGGCGGCTTCCTGTAGGTGCTGCAGAATCACCCCGGCCTCGACCGTGATGGTTTCATTGGCCAGGTCAATTTCACGGATGCGTTTCATGCGCGTCAAAGACAACACTACCTGGCTGCCGGAAGCATCCGGAATCGAGCCACCGCACAAACCGGTATTGCCGCCCTGGGGCACCAGCGCCACCCTGGCCTCGTGGCAAAGCCGCACCACTGCGGCCACCTCCTCGGTCGTGGCGGGCCGGACCACCAACGCGGCCTGGCCTTGGTAGGCGTTGCGCCAGTCGGTGAGATAACTGGCCATGAGGGCCGGATCGCGCACCACGCCCGCAGCGCCGACCACCTGCTCGATGCTGTGGATAAACTCAGCACTCATCGCCATGCCGGGCTCCTCGTCGACCTGATCACGGGCGCCGCCCGATCTCGATCTGGTCCGCCGTCCATCCCGCCACGCGTTCGCTCAAGGACAGCCCAAGGCCAGGCCGAGTGGGCACCAGCATGCGTCCTTCGCGGGTTTCCATGCGTTCGTTGAACAACGGCTCCAGCCATTCGAAATGTTCGACCCACGGCTCGCGACTGTAGGTGGCGGCCAGATGGATGTGCAGTTCCATGGCAAAATGTGGCGCAATCATCAGCCCCGCTTGTTCGGCCGCTGCCTGCACTTTCAGGTAAGGCGTGATGCCGCCGACACGCGGTGCATCGGGCATCAGGTAATCGGCGGCGCGCAGCTTGATGAATTCCCAGTGCTCGGCGACGCTGGTGAGCATTTCGCCGGTGGCGATCGGCGTGTCGAATTGCTGGGCCAGCGCAGCGTGACCTTCGGCGTCGTAGCAGTCCAGCGGCTCCTCGATCCAGACCAGGTTGTATTGTTCCAACTGGCGGCACATGCGCTGCGCGGTGGGGCGGTCCCACTGTTGGTTGGCATCGACCATCAAGGGGAAACCATCCCCCAAGTGTTTGCGAATGGTGCTGACCCGGTGCAGATCCAGCGCCTGGTCAGGCTGGCCGACCTTGAGCTTGATGCCACCGATACCCTTCTCCCTAGAGATGTCTGTATTGATCATTAATTGATCAAGCGGCGTGTGCAGGAATCCACCCGATGTGTTGTAGCACTGGACAGAATCACGATGAGCGCCCAGCAAACGCGCCAGGGAAAGATTGGCCCGCTTGGCTTTCAAGTCCCACAGGGCCACATCGAATGCACCGATCGCCTGGGTCGCCAGGCCGCTGCGCCCAACCGAGGCACCCGCCCAGCAGAGCTTGTCCCAGAGCTTGGCAATATCGCTGGGATTTTCGCCGATGAGGCTGGGGGCGAGTTCCTGGGCATGGGCAAATTGCCCAGGGCCACCGGCGCGCTTGGAATAGCTGAACCCCAGGCCACGGTGGCCGTCCCTGGTTTCGATTTCCACAAACAGCATGGCGATTTCGGTCATGGGTTTTTGCCGACCGGTCAGCACCTTGGCGTCGCTGATGGGGTTGGCCAGCGGCAGGAATACCGAGGCCACGCGCACCCAGGCAATGCGGTCCTCGTCGGCGGAAGACAGTTGAGGCTTGTCTTGCATGGCTATGCTCCGAACGTTTGGGTTCTGCTGCTGCAACACAGGCGCGTTGCAGCAGCCGATGCGATGGGCTAGCTGCGCATCAATTCAATGGCCGCACTTTTACGGTTGCGAATGACCGTCACCAGGTGCCAGGAGATGGACGCGGCGGCCAGGATGAGGAAACCCGCCGAGATGGGATTGGTCAGGAAGCCGCCGAAGTTGCCATCGGACAGCATCAACCCGCGGCGCAAGTTGGTTTCGGCCATCGGACCGAGGATGAAACCGATGATGAACGGCGCAATCGGCAACCCGGCCTTGACGAACCCGTACCCCAGCAAGCCAAACAGCAGCACCGCCCAGACGTCGAATATCCGGCTGTTCAGGCCAAAGGCGCCGACCACACAGAGCACCAGGATAATCGGCAGCAGGATGTGCTTGGGCACCGCCAACAGTTTGATGAACATGCGCAGGCCATAGAACTCCAGCACCAGCATGAGCACCGAAGCGAGGATAAGCGCGGCGAAAATCGAGTAGACCAGAGGCGCCTGGCTGATGAACAGCAGCGGCCCGGGCTGGAGGCCGTGGATCATGAAACCGCCGAGCATGACCGCCGTGGTGGTATCACCGGGAATGCCTAGCGTCAGCAATGGAATCATCGCTCCGCCAATGCCGGCATTGTTTGCCGTCTCGCTGGCGACCACACCGTCGATCTTGCCCTTGCCGAATTCTTCAGGGGTTTTGGAGCGCTTCTTGGCCACGATGTAGGAAACGATATTCGACGTACCGGCACCGATACCGGGCAGGATACCGATGCCCAGGCCAATCACGGACGAACGGGTGGCGTTGGGCAACTGGCCGATGAACTCCTTGATCGAAAAACCAAAACCTTTCACACCTTTCATGCTGATGTGCTGAGGTCTGGCCCGGTGGCTCAGGCGCGCGCTCTCGGCGAACTTCAACACTTCGGCGACGGCGAACATGCCGATCATGACCGTGAGCATGGCGAAGCCGCCATTGAGGCTCGGCAGGTCAAAGGTAAAGCGACGGATGGCCTCGACCGGGGCGATCCCCACGGTGGAGAAGGCAAAACCCAGGGCCCCGGCAAACAAACCTTTGACCAGCGAGCCGGTGGACAACGTGGCGATCAACGTCAGCGAGAAAATCGCAATAGAGAAATATTCGTGCGGGCCAAAGCTCAGGGCCAGTTCCGCCAGGATCGGGGCGATGAACATCAGCGCCGCGATACTGAATATCGTGCCGAGGAACGAGAACACCACGCCAATCCCAAGGGCCTTCACTCCATGGCCTTGCTGCATCAGTGGCCAGCCATCGAACGTCGTCGCGATGGAGGCCGGCGTTCCCGGTATGTTGAGCAATATCGCCGATATCAGCCCTCCCGAGGTGGCGCCCACGAACAAAGCCACCAGCAGTGCCAGGCCAGGACCGGGCCCCATCGAGTAAGTCAGCGGCAAGCACAGTGCGATCGCCATGGTGGCCGAGAGGCCGGGCACCGCTCCAAAAACGATCCCCACCGCAACGCCGAGGGTGATCAACAGAAAAACGTAGGGTGTCAGTACGGCTGCGAAGCCTGTTTGCATGAGCTCAATCATGGCCGTCCCCTAGAAATCCAATAAACCGACAGGCAGGAGCAAGTCGAAGCCATGACGAAAGATGTAAAAAATCAGGACAGCCGAAACGACCGCGATCAGCGTGTATCGCAGGTGCTTGACCTTTTCGTCCGCCGGGGTCAATACGATGAACTGGGCATAGAGATAGAGCGCAGTGGTGATCAAAAAACCCACCGGTTCCATCAGCGCCGTGTAAAGCAGCACCAATGCCAGGGATTTGATGACAGTTGGGTAATCGATCGCCTCGGGCTTTTCCGCAGGTTCGGCACTTTTGTCCGGCAGTTTCCGCCAGGCCCATAACTGCAACGCACCCAACAGGCACAGCGCGACGGCGAGAACCAACGGTACAAACGCGGCATCGACCGTCCCGCGACGCGGCAGGTTCAGGGTCAATACCAGATAAGCGATGCCGGCGCCGAGCATGGCCAGGCCGGCGATCAGCTCGTTTCTCTTATAGGAATCCATACAGGCTCCTCTTGCTTGGAAGGACGGGGCGTCGGGTGCTAGCCAGCGCGGCACGCACCCGAACCGTTACGCAAAATTATTTGGCTTTACGCATCTCGTCCTTGAACTGCATGAAGCTGTCGCGGGTTTTGTTCAACGTGGCGATCGCTTCTTCGGTGCCTTGGAAGCTGATCGGCTGCTTGAAGGACTTTTTCAGCTCCTCGGCGTACTCAGGCTCTTCGGTGATTTTCTTCATGGTGTCGGCCATCTTCTTGACGATGGCGGGGTCGGTGCCTTTCGGAAAGGCGACGACGTAAGGCTTGTCCAGCACCAGGTCCACGCCTTGCTCCTTGAAGGTCTTGACGTCGCCCAGCAGCGCATTGCGCTCGGCGTTAGGCTGGCCCAGGGCGGACATCTTGCCGCTGGAGATGTAATCCTGGACCGAGCCATAGCTGATCGCACCGAGGTCGATGCGCTTGCCCAGCAAGGCAACGATTTTTTCCGAGACGGTGCCGCTGTCGACCATTTTCAGCTTCACGCCGGCGAGCTTCTCGAACATCAGGCCTTGCAGGTGCGAAAAGTTGCCCATCTCGGTGCCGTAGGTGATGGTGCCGGGCTTGGCCTTGGCCTTCTCGATCAACTGATCGAGGCTGTCGATGCCCGAGCTTTTCGCCGAGACAAACACCGCGCCTTTGTCGACGCCAGCGATGCAGGAAATATCGAACGCATCGAAACGGTCTTCGGACAGCCCCGCCACCTCGTTGACGATCAACTGGCCGGTGTGGGTAAACAGAATGGTGTTGCCATCGGGCGTTGCGCTCTTGACCGCATCGGCGGCGATGGTGCCGCCCCCACCGGCCATGTTGGTAACGACCATGGCCTTGCCGGTCACCTTGGTGAAGTACTTGGCCATCATCCGTGCGTTGAAATCAGTGTCACCGCCGGCGTTGGCGATTACCACGACCTGTACCGGACGAGTTGGCCAGTCGACGGCTTCGGCCGCCATTGCACTGCCGGCGGTCAGGCTCAGAAACGAGGCGATTAAAGAGGCGCAGAGTGTTTTCTTCATTATTGTTCTCCGGGTGCTGCGATTCATTGTGTGGTTGAGGTTGCGCGAGAAACGGACACACCCAGTGCTAACGCCTGATGGAACAGGCGAAGGCGCTTGGATGTGGAAAACGAGGCGTTCTGTAGTAGCTGCGAGCCCGCGTGGGCCATTTCGGACAGGAAAGAAAGCGTTCGGCGCACGGCGCTAAAGCGTGAGGCCGGAGGACTGCATACCCTTTGGGCGGTAAATGCAGAAAACATGACTGCACCTTTCATTTTTATTATTTTCTTATGTCATACGTTGTCGTATGACTTGATATCAACACCTCTACTCCCTGTTGTCAACGCAGTTGTTCCGGACCTACCACGAATGCGACGAACAGGACCGGGTAAAAACCGAATCGAGTCATTGCGCTGATCCTCAAAAGGAAACGCCGTTTAATGTGCGCCCATAAAAAAACCCCCTGGAGTCAGGGGGTTGGTTCGGGAAGAGCTGAGCTCCGGACCGTCTCGCCGGGGCGCACCCCGCGTGACGTTCTTACTCAACCGTGACCGATTTCGCCAGGTTACGCGGCTGGTCCACATCGGTCCCCTTGAGTACCGCCACGTAGTACGACAACAATTGCAGCGGGATCGTGTAGAGGATCGGCGACAGAATGTCGTGAATGTGCGGCATGTGCACAACGTGGGTGCCTTCGCCGTTGGTCATGCCAGCCTTCTCATCGGCGAAGACCACCAGTTGGCCACCACGGGCGCGGACTTCCTGCAGATTGGACTTCAGCTTTTCCAGCAGCTCATTGTTCGGCGCGACGGTTACCACCGGCATGTCGTTATCCACAAGCGCCAGCGGGCCGTGCTTGAGTTCGCCGGCCGGGTAGGCTTCGGCGTGAATGTAGGAAATCTCCTTGAGCTTCAGCGCCCCTTCCATCGCCACTGGGAATTGCGCACCGCGGCCCAGGAACAGGGTGTGGTTCTTCTCAGCGAACAGCTCGGCGATTTTTTCCACAATGCTGTCCATGGCCAAGGCTTCACCCAGGCGAGCCGGTAGACGCCGCAGTTCTTCCACCAGCTTGGCTTCGACGCCCTCCGCCAGCGTGCCGCGCACCTGGCCCAGCGAAAGGGTTAGCAACAGCAAGCCCACCAATTGCGTGGTGAACGCCTTGGTCGACGCCACGCCGATTTCGCGACCGGCCTGAGTCAGTAAGGTCAGGTCGGATTCGCGCACCAGCGAGCTGATGCCGACGTTGCAGATCGCCAGGCTGGCGAGGAAACCCAGTTCCTTGGCATTGCGCAGCGCGGCCAGGGTGTCGGCGGTTTCACCGGACTGGGAAATGGTCACGAACAGGGTATCAGGCTGCACGACGACTTTGCGATAGCGGAACTCGCTGGCGACTTCGACCTGGCAAGGGATACCGGCCAGCTCTTCAAGCCAGTAACGCGCAACCATGCCGGCGTGGTAACTGGTGCCGCACGCCACGATCTGCACATTGCGCACCTTGGCGAACAGCTCGGCCGCTTGAGGGCCGAAGGCCTGGACCAGCACTTGATCCTGGCTCAGCCGACCTTCGAGGGTGCGCTGCACAACGGCCGGCTGCTCGTGGATCTCCTTGAGCATGTAATGGCGGAACTCGCCCTTCTCGGCAGCTTCGGCGCCGTCGCGGTATTGCACGACCTCGCGCACCACTTCTTTGCCGTCAAGGTCCCAGATCTGCACGCTATCACGACGAATTTCGGCGATATCGCCCTCTTCCAGGTACATGAAGCGGTCAGTGACCTGACGCAGCGCCAGTTGATCGGAAGCCAGGAAGTTCTCCCCCAGGCCCAGGCCGATCACCAATGGGCTGCCGCTGCGGGCCGCTACCAGGCGATCCGGTTGTTTCGCGCTGATCACCGCCAGGCCATAAGCGCCATGGAGTTCCTTGACAGTGGCCTTGAGCGCCACGCTCAGGTCCACCAGGTCCTTGAGCTTATGATTGAGCAAGTGAGCGATGACTTCGGTGTCGGTGTCCGAGGTGAACACATAGCCGAGTGCCTTGAGTTGCTCGCGCAGGGCTTCATAGTTCTCGATGATGCCGTTGTGCACCACCGCCAGGTCGCCGGAAAAATGCGGATGGGCATTTCGCTCGCATGGCGCGCCGTGGGTGGCCCAACGGGTGTGGGCGATGCCCAGGCGACCGATCAGCGGCTCGGCATCCAGCGCTTGTTCCAGTTCACTGACCTTTCCCGGGCGCCGCATGCGCTCAAGCGTCTCGTCGTTGGTGAATACCGCCACACCGGCACTGTCGTAGCCGCGATATTCGAGACGCTTGAGACCTTCCAGCAAGATGGCCGTGATGTTGCGTTCAGCAACGGCGCCGACAATTCCACACATGCTATTTCTCCTGGCTGACAGACGCGCAGATGACATTGATGCCGCGGGCCTGGATCTGATCGCGTGCCTCCACGGGCAGGCGATCATCGGTAATGAGGGTATGGACGCTGCTCCACGGCAGTTCCAGGTTGGGAATCTTGCGGCCGATCTTGTCGGCCTCCACCATCACGATCACTTCGCGGGCGACCTCAGCCATTACACGGCTCAGGCCCAGCAGTTCGTTGAAGGTGGTGGTACCTCGAACCAGATCGATGCCATCGGCGCCGATGAACAACTGGTCGAAATCGTAGGAACGCAGGACCTGCTCGGCGACTTGTCCCTGGAACGACTCGGAGTGAGGGTCCCAGGTGCCACCGGTCATCAACAGCACCGGCTCATGCTCCAGTTCGCTCAAGGCGTTGGCGACGTGCAGGGAATTGGTCATCACCACCAGGCCCGGCTGTTGGCCGAGTTGCGGAATCATGGCCGCCGTGGTGCTGCCGCTGTCGATAATGATGCGCGCGTGCTCGCGGATCCGCTTCACGGCGGCCCGGGCAATGGCTTGTTTGTACTTGGAGACGGTTTGCCCGTTATCGGCCACCAACTCCTGCGGCATCGGCACCGCACCACCGTAGCGACGCAGCAGCAGGCCATTGGTTTCCAAGGCGGCTAAATCCTTGCGAATCGTAACCTCCGAGGTTTCGAAGCGCTTGGCCAGTTCATCCACACTGACCTCGCCCTGCTCTTGGAGCAACGCAAGGATGTTATGACGGCGCTGTGGCGTGTTGCGTTTCGACATGATGGCTTAAGTTTCGATTCGAAAGATAACGTAAGCAATCAAAACCTATTGAAGCGATGTCGTCAAGGCGCGGGGAGAAAAATTCAGAAAATTGCGCAAATCGAATGTGGGAGCGTGCTTGCTCGCGAAGGCTTTGGTTCAGCAACGACCAATCGGCTGGACCAATGCCTTCACGAGCAAGCCCGCTCCCATAGAAGGATTGTGGATAACTTTAGGACTTGTCGATTTTCTCCGGCCGCTTCCAGCCGTCGATATTACGCTGGCGCGCACGCCCTACCGCCAGTTGCCCGTTATCCACATTCTGGGTGAGGGTCGAACCGGCTGCCGTGGTCGCACCGCTAGAGATATCCACAGGAGCCACCAAGGAATTGTTCGAGCCAATGAAGACGTCTTCGCCCAATACCGTTTTCCACTTATTGGCACCATCGTAATTGCAGGTGATGGTTCCGGCGCCAATGTTGGTGCGCGCACCGACTTCAGCGTCACCCAGGTAGGTCAGGTGCCCGGCCTTGGCGCCTTCGCCCAGGTGGGCATTCTTCAGTTCAACGAAGTTACCCACATGGGCACGGGCTTCCAGCACGGAGCCTGGACGCAAGCGGGCAAACGGGCCGGCGTCGCTGCCCTCGCCCATGACCGCGCCGTCGAGATGACTGTTGGCCTTGATCACCACGCCTTTGCGTAGGGTGCTGTCCTTGATCACACAGTTCGGGCCAATGATCACGTCGTCTTCGATGACAACCTTGCCTTCGAGAATGACATTGATGTCGATGACCACATCGCGACCTACGCTGACTTCACCGCGTACATCAAAACGGGCAGGGTCGCGCAGCGTCACGCCTTGGGCCATCAGGCGCCGGGCGGCGCGCAATTGATAGTGGCGCTCCAACTCGGCCAGTTGCCGGCGGTCGTTGGCGCCCTGCACTTCCATGGCATCCAGCGGCTGCTCGGTGGCGACGACCAGCCCGTCCGCCACCGCCATCGCAATGACGTCGGTCAGGTAGTACTCGCCCTGGGCATTGTTGTTCGACAGGCGACTCATCCAGTCACCCAGACGCTCGGCCGGCACCGCAAGAATGCCGGTGTTGCCCTCGGTGATTGCTCGCTGGGCCTCGTTTGCGTCCTTTTGCTCAACGATCGCCATCACCTGGCCGTCGGTGTTGCGCACAATGCGGCCATAGCCGGTAGGATCATCCAACTCCACGGTCAGCAAGCCCAACTGCTGTGGCGCGACATGCTTGAGCAAGCGCTGCAAGGTGTCGACTTCGATCAGCGGCACATCGCCGTAGAGAATCAGCACCGTATCGGCCTTGATGAACGGCACGGCCTGGGCTACCGCGTGGCCGGTACCCAGTTGCTTGTCTTGCAGGACGAAATTCAGGTCGTCCGCCGCCAGGCGTTCGCGCACCGCATCGGCACCGTGACCGATCACCACATGAATGCGCTGCGGATCAAGTTGCCGTGCGCTGTGGATAACATGACCGAGCATGGAATTGCCGGCGACCGGATGCAACACCTTGGGCAACGCCGAACGCATGCGGGTGCCTTGGCCGGCCGCGAGGATAACGATTTCGAGAGACATGACTGGCTACCAATCCTGGGTGGTCAGCGGCTGCGACCAGGTAATGAGTGTCGGAAAAAGAAAAAAGGGTAGCCGAGGCTACCCTTTTTAATCAATCACACAGAAAGCTGACGGCTTAGCCGCCGAACTTCTTGCGGATCTGCTGGACGGTGCGCAGCTGGGCTGCGGCCTCGGCCAGACGTGCGGCAGCAGAACCGTAGTCGAAGTCCGCGCCCTTTTCATGCAGAGCCTTCTCGGCGGCCTTGACGGCCTCCTGAGCGGAGGCTTCGTCCAGGTCGGCAGCACGTTGCACGGTGTCGGCAAGAACCTTGACCATGTTCGGCTGAACCTCGAGGAAACCACCGGAGATGTAGAACACCTCCCGTTCCCCGCCCTGCTTGGTCAGAGTAATCGGACCTGGCTTCAAGCTGGTGATCAGCGGTGCGTGACCCAGGGCGATACCAAGATCACCCAGCTCACCGTGCGCAACCACAAACTCGACCAGACCGGAGAAGATTTCCCCTTCCGCACTGACGATATCGCAATGGACTGTCATAGCCATCTGATTGCCTCAACCTAAATTAGCGCCCGTTGCCGGGCGCCGGGATTACAGTTTCTTGGCTTTCTCGATCGCTTCTTCGATGCCGCCGACCATGTAGAACGCTTGTTCTGGCAGGTGGTCGTAGTCACCGTTGAGGATGCCTTTGAAGCCAGCAATGGTGTCTTTCAGGGAAACGTATTTACCCGAGGCACCGGTGAAGACTTCAGCCACGAAGAACGGTTGCGACAAGAAGCGTTGGATCTTACGAGCGCGGGATACCAACTGTTTGTCGGTTTCCGACAGTTCGTCCATACCCAGGATCGCGATGATGTCCTTCAGCTCTTTGTAGCGCTGCAGCACGTACTGGACGCCGCGAGCGGTGTCGTAGTGCTCCTGGCCGATCACGTTCGGGTCCAGTTGGCGGGAAGTCGAGTCCAGTGGGTCTACCGCTGGGTAGATACCCAGGGAAGCGATGTCACGGGACAGAACGACGGTGGCGTCCAAGTGGGCGAAGGTGGTCGCTGGCGACGGGTCGGTCAAGTCGTCCGCTGGTACGTATACCGCTTGGATCGAGGTGATCGAACCTTGCTTGGTCGAAGTGATGCGCTCTTGCAGCACGCCCATCTCTTCAGCCAGGGTCGGCTGGTAACCTACTGCCGAAGGCATACGGCCCAGCAGTGCGGATACTTCGGTACCGGCCAGGGTGTAACGGTAGATGTTGTCGACGAACAGCAGAACGTCGTTACCTTCGTCACGGAACTTCTCGGCCATGGTCAGGCCGGTCAGGGCTACGCGCAGACGGTTTCCCGGCGGCTCGTTCATCTGGCCGTAGACCAGTGCCACTTTGTCCAGAACGTTGGAATCCTTCATCTCGTGGTAGAAGTCGTTACCCTCACGAGTACGCTCACCCACACCGGCGAACACGGAATAACCGCTGTGCTCGATGGCGATGTTACGGATCAGTTCCATCATGTTTACGGTCTTGCCTACACCGGCACCACCGAACAGACCGACTTTACCGCCCTTGGCGAACGGGCAAACCAGGTCGATAACCTTGATGCCTGTTTCCAGCAGCTCGTTGCCACCGGCCTGTTCAGCGAAGGATGGCGCAGGACGGTGAATGCCCCAACGCTCTTCGGTATCGATCGGGCCAGCTTCGTCGATCGGGTTGCCCAGTACGTCCATGATCCGGCCCAGGGTCGCTTTACCGACCGGTACGGAGATGGCTGCGCCAGTGTTGTTGACGTCCAGACCGCGCTTCAAGCCTTCGGTGGAGCCCATCGCAATGGTACGAACCACGCCGTCGCCCAGCTGCTGCTGAACTTCCAGGGTGGTTTCGGCGCCTTGAACTTTCAAGGCGTCGTAGATGCTCGGTACGCTGTCGCGTGGGAATTCCACGTCGATAACGGCGCCGATGATTTGAACGATACGTCCGCTACTCATAGCTGGATCCTCTGAATATTTGAACCGTTAAACCGCGGCAGCGCCGCCGACGATTTCCGAGATCTCTTGGGTGATCGCAGCCTGACGCGCCTTGTTGTAGATCAGCTGCAAATCGCTGATCAAATCACCGGCGTTGTCGGTAGCGTTCTTCATCGCGATCATCCGCGCCGCTTGTTCAGCTGCGTTGTTCTCGACCACCGCCTGGTAGACCTGCGACTCCACGTAGCGGACCATCAAGCCGTCGAGCAGCTCCTTGGCATCCGGTTCGTAGAGATAGTCCCAGTGGTGCTTGAGTTCCTGTTCCGGGGTCGCCACCAGTGGAATCAACTGCTCCACGGTCGGCTGTTGCGTCATGGTGTTGATGAACTTGTTGGATACCACGGACAGGCGGTCGATCCGGCCTTCCAGGTAAGCATCCAGCATCACCTTGACGCTGCCGATCAGGTCATTGATCGACGGTTCTTCACCCAGGTGGCTGATAGCAGCGACGACGTTGCCGCCGAAGTTGCGGAAGAAAGCCGCACCCTTGCTACCGACCACGCACAGATCGATCTCGACGCCTTGTTCGCGGTTTACCGCCATGTCCTTGACCAGGGCCTTGAACAGGTTGGTGTTCAAGCCACCGCACAGACCACGGTCACTGCTCACCACAACGTAACCGACGCGCTTGACGGCGCGGTCGATCATGAACGGGTGGCGGTATTCCGGGTTGGCGTTGGCCAGATGACCAATCACCTGGCGGATGCGCTCCGCATAAGGACGGCTAGCAGCCATGCGCATTTGTGCCTTGCGCATTTTGCTGACCGCCACTTTTTCCATGGCGCTGGTAATCTTTTGCGTGCTTTTGATGCTCGCAATCTTACTGCGAATCTCTTTTGCGCCTGCCATGTAACACCTATCAGGTTAGCAAGCGGGAGCCTTGCGGCTCCCGCTGCGGCTTACCAGGTTTGGGTGGCCTTGAACTTCTCGATACCGGCTTTGAGGCCAGCGTCGATTTCGTCATTGAAGTCACCTTTAACGTTGATCTTGGCCATCAAATCGGCGTGATCGCGGTTGAAGAAAGCGATCAGCGCTTGTTCGAAGCTGCCGATCTTGGCGATTTCAATGTCAGTCAGGAACCCACGCTCAGCGGCATACAGCGACAGCGCCATGTCAGCGATCGACATCGGTGCGTATTGCTTCTGCTTCATCAGCTCGGTAACGCGCTGACCATGCTCAAGTTGCTTACGGGTCGCTTCGTCCAGGTCAGAAGCGAACTGGGCGAATGCCGCCAGTTCACGGTACTGGGCCAGGGCGGTACGGATACCACCGGACAGCTTCTTGATGATCTTGGTCTGAGCGGCACCACCTACACGGGATACCGAAACACCGGCGTTCACAGCAGGACGGATGCCCGAGTTGAACATGGCCGATTCCAGGAAGATCTGACCGTCGGTGATGGAAATCACGTTGGTCGGAACGAACGCGGAAACGTCGCCAGCCTGGGTTTCGATGATCGGCAGGGCGGTCAGGGAACCGGTCTTGCCAGTCACTGCGCCGTTGGTGAACTTCTCTACGTACTCTTCCGAAACGCGGGATGCGCGCTCCAGCAGACGGGAGTGGAGATAGAACACGTCGCCTGGGTAGGCTTCACGGCCTGGTGGACGGCGCAGCAGCAGGGAAATCTGGCGGTAGGCCACTGCTTGCTTGGACAGATCGTCATAAACGATCAGCGCGTCTTCACCGCGGTCGCGGAAGTATTCGCCCATGGTGCAACCGGAGTACGGTGCCAGGAACTGCAGGGCAGCCGATTCGGAGGCGCTGGCGGCAACGATGATGGTGTTGGCCAGTGCACCGTTTTCTTCCAGCTTGCGAACCACGTTGGCGATGGTCGATTGCTTCTGACCGATTGCCACGTAGACGCAGAAGATACCGCTGTTCTTCTGGTTGATGATCGCGTCGATCGCCAGAGCGGTCTTACCGATCTGACGGTCACCGATGATCAGCTCACGCTGGCCACGGCCGACTGGGATCATGGCATCGACAGCCTTGTAGCCAGTCTGTACAGGCTGGTCTACCGACTTACGCCAGATCACGCCAGGAGCAACTTTCTCGACCGCGTCGGTCTCGGTGTTGTTCAGCGGACCTTTGCCGTCAACTGGGTTACCCAGTGCGTCGACTACGCGACCCAGCAGTTCCTTACCGACTGGAACCTCGAGGATGCGGCCGGTGCACTTGGCGCTCATGCCTTCAGCCAGAGTCGTGTAAGCGCCCAATACCACGGCACCTACAGAGTCTTGCTCCAGGTTGAGGGCCATACCGTAGACGCCGCCCGGAAACTCGATCATCTCGCCGTACATGACGTCGGCCAGACCGTGAATCCGCACGATGCCGTCAGATACGCTGACGACAGTGCCTTCGTTACGGGCTTGGGAGGTCACATCGAGCTTTTCGATGCGGCCCTTGATAATTTCACTTATTTCGGAAGGATTGAGTTGCTGCATTGCTCTGCTGCCCCTTCAAACTCAAGATTTCAATGCTTCGGCAAGTTTCGCGATTTTGCCGCGAATCGAGCCATCGATAACCAGGTCGCCGGCGCGGATTACAACGCCCCCTATCAGGGACTTGTCTTCCTCGACTTGCAGGCGCACTTCCCGGTTGAGTCGTGCACTGAGAACCTTGGCGAGTTTGTCTTGCTGTTCTTGGTTCAATGCAAAAGCACTGGTCACTTCCACGTCTACCGACTTCTCTTGTTCGGCCTTGTACAGGTCGAAAAGAGCGGCGATCTCCGGCAGAAGCGGGAGACGGTCGTTTTCGGCAACGACGTGAATGAAATTCTGTGCCTTGGCATCGAACTTGTCGCCGCACACGTCAATGAACGTGGCGGCCTTTTCTGCGCTCGTCAGTCGCGGGGCCTTGAGCACGCGCTGCATGGTGTCGTCTTGCGACACCGCTGCTGCCAGGCCGAGCATGGCTGACCAATTGGCCAGTTGCTGGTGGGCCTGAGCGTGCTCGAAGGCCGCCTTAGCGTAAGGTCGGGCCAACGTGGTCAGTTCTGCCATGATCGCCCTCGCTTAGATTTCAGCAGCCAGTTGGTTTACCAGCTCTGCGTGCGCGTTTTGATCGATTGTGGCACCCAGGATCTTCGAAGCACCGCCAACGGCCAGGCTACCCACTTGGGCGCGCAGCGCGTCTTTGACGCTGTTGAGTTCCTGTTCGATCTCGGCTTGAGCCTGAGCCTTCACACGGTCAGCTTCGACGCGAGCCTGTTCACGGGCTTCGTCGACAATCTGCGTACCGCGCTTCTTGGCTTGCTCGATGATTTCAGCTGCCTGAGCTTTCGCTTCGCGCAGTTGCTGACCCACTTTCTCATGGGCCAACTCCAGGTCGCGAGCTGCTCGGCTGGCAGCGTCCAGACCATCAGCGATCTTCTTTTGACGTTCGTGCAATGCCGCAATGACCGGAGGCCATACGAACTTCATGCAGAACAGTACAAAAATCAGGAACGCAACGGACTGGCCAATCAGGGTCGCATTAATGTTCACGCCAACACCTCGCAGTTACGTTGTCCATCACACCAAATTACCCGGAAAATCCGAGTAATCAGCCAGCGATCTGACCAACGAACGGGTTCGCAAAGGTGAAGAACAGAGCGATACCAACACCGATCATGGTTACGGCGTCGAGCAGACCGGCAACGATGAACATTTTGACTTGCAGCATTGGAACCATTTCTGGCTGACGCGCGGCGCCTTCCAGGAACTTGCCGCCCAACAGGCCGAAACCAATTGCGGTACCCAGTGCGCCCAGGCCGATCAACAGTGCAACAGCGATAGCGGTTAGACCAACTACAGTTTCCATCTTTCCTCCCGACTTTTACGTCGTATGGTTTAGGTTTTTTAGATTAAAGCGGTAAAACAAATCGTTTCATCGAGCCCGTTCGGGCCCCTTCCCGTTTGACCGGGAAGGACATCAGACTAGTCGAGACTGGCCTTAATGGTTTTCTTCGTGCGCCATCGACAGGTAGACGATGGTCAGCATCATGAAGATGAACGCCTGCAGGGTGATGATCAGGATGTGGAACACAGCCCACGCCCATTGCAGCACCACGCCCAGGCCGCTGAGCCAGAGCAGGCCGCTGCCGAACATCACAGCGATCAGGATGAACACCAGCTCGCCGGCATACATGTTGCCGAACAGACGCAGGGCCAGGGAGATTGGCTTGGCGATCAGGGTCACGAACTCCAGGAGGAAGTTCACCGGGATCAGCAACGCTTGAACGAGGATGTTCTTGCTGCCGAACGGGTGCAGGGTCAGTTCGCCGATGAAGCCGCCGATGCCCTTGACCTTGATGCTGTAGAAAATGATCAGTGCGAACACCGAGAACGCCATGCCCAAGGTCGCGTTCGGGTCAGTGGTCGACACGGCGCGGAACGGGATGTGAGCATCGCCGGAGATCAGGATGGCCAGTTGAGGAATCCAGTCGACCGGTACCAGGTCGATGGCGTTCATCAGGAACACCCAGACGAAGATGGTCAGTGCCAGCGGTGCAATCACCGGGCTACGGCCATGGAAGCTGTCTTTCACGCTGCCATCGACGAATTCGACCAATACTTCAACGAAGTTCTGCAGTGCACCAGGCTGACCGGAAGTCGCTTTCTTGGCCGCCATGCGGAAAAGAAGGACGAAGATCAGACCCAACGCGACCGACCAGCCGAGGGTATCGACGTGGAAAGCCCAGAAGCCCATTTCCTTGGCTTCTGCTGCGGTGTGAGCAAAGCCCCAGCCGCCATTGGGTAGCTGCCCGAAGGTCAGGTTCTGCAAGTGGTGCTGGATATAGCCCGAAGCGGTTGTCTCTGCCATGGTTGCCTCAAACGCCCTAAGGTCTCGAAAGTCTTGTTCTCATTAGCAGGGGAGCGAACCAGCTGACCATCTGGGTCAGCAGGAACACGCCGAATACCGCCAGCGGCGCCAGTGGCTTCACACCTGCGAACGTCAGCGCAAACAGCACTGCCGTCAAAATCAATTTCCCCGCCTCACCGGCATAAAAAGACCGGACGATGGCTTGGGCTGCTCGGGCGCCGGAAAACCGAAATGCCCTGTGAGCGAAGTAAATATTGGGAAGCAAGGCTATCAGGCCTCCGCAAAGACCCGAGTATCCGGCGACGACTCCCTTCCATTGCCAAAGCGCCAACGCGGCGATCAGTACAACGACGAACTGGGCCATCAACACCGGGAAAACGGCCAGACGATGGAACGGCAAGCGGTTTGGCGTGCGTGTTTCCATCGCTTTTGCTCTCCAATGGTCGGCTGCCTGAATTCAGTAACTTGGCATAATTTGTGCCGACAAAATGCGCGCAGAGTATAGGGGCGGTTCTGCCCCTATTCAACCTTCAGGTAGTGATTTCCGACTGCGCGCTACAAGAGCAATTGTTTCAGCGAATGTGCGCAAGAACACCTTGCAGCTCATCAAGGGAGTTATAGCCGATCACCAGTTGCCCTTTGCCCTTCTTTCCGTGGCGAATCTGCACCGCAGAGCCTAGGCGCTCGGCCAGGCGCTGCTCCAGGCGAGCGATATCCGGATCGGGTTTTGCCGCTTCGACAGGCGCAGGTTTACCACTCAACCACTGACGGACCAGTGCCTCGGTTTGGCGCACGGTCAGCCCGCGTGCGACAACATGTCGCGCCCCTTCAACCTGTTGATTTTCCGGCAAACCGAGCAATGCACGGGCATGACCCATTTCCAGGTCGCCATGGGACAGCATGGTCTTGATGACTTCGGGCAAGGCAATCAATCGCAGCAGGTTGGCCACCGTCACCCGGGACTTGCCCACCGCTTCGGCGACTTGCTGTTGGGTCAGCTGGAATTCTTGCTGCAGACGTTGCAGGGCCACGGCTTCTTCGATCGGGTTGAGGTCTTCGCGCTGGATATTCTCGATCAGCGCCATGGCAATGGCGGTTTCGTCCGGCACATCACGGACCATCGCAGGAATGGTTTCCTGCCCGGCCTGCTGACTGGCGCGCCAGCGGCGTTCGCCAGCGATGATTTCGAAACGTCCGTCGGCGATCGGCCGCACAACGATCGGTTGCATCACGCCCTGGGTCTTGATCGACTGTGCCAGCTCTTCCAAGGCCTGCGGGTCCATGTCCCGGCGCGGCTGGTATTTGCCGCGCTGGATCAGGTCAAGGGGCAAATGTTGCAGTTCGCGCTGATCGGCCTGCACGGCCTGCTCTTCCAGCGAACTGACAGTCGGACCGCTGAGCAGCGCATCCAGTCCACGTCCGAGACCTCGTTTCTTGACGGCCATGGGGTTTCCTTAAGTTGGCTGGGCTGCAGCGATGCGTGGTTGGCGGCGCTGACGGCGAACCATCTCGCCCGCCAGGGCCAGGTAGGCCAGCGCACCACGGGATTGTTTGTCGTAGGCCAGGGCCGGCATGCCGTAGCTCGGCGCTTCGGCCAGGCGGATGTTGCGTGGGATGACCGTGTCGTAGAGCTGCTCGCCGAAATGCTCCTTGAGCTGGGCGGAAACGTCGTTCATCAGGCTCAGGCGCGGATCGTACATGGTCCGCAACAGGCCCTCGACCTTCAGCTCAGGGTTCAGCAATTCGGCGATTCGCTTGATGTTATCCACAAGGTCGCTCAACCCTTCCAGGGCGAAGTACTCGCACTGCATGGGGATAATCACCCCATCGGCCGCCACCAGGGCGTTGAGGGTCAGCATCGACAGCGATGGCGGGCAATCGATCAGGATGTAGTCGTAGTTTTCCCGGATCGGCGCCAAGGCGCTGCGCAGACGGCTTTCCTTCATCTGCATTTCCAGCAGCACCACTTCGGCCGCCGTCAGGTCACGGTTGGCCGGCAGCAGTTGATAACCGCCGTGTTCGGAGAAGTGCATGGCCTGGCCCAGATCGCATTCGCCGATCAGGACATCGTAGATGGAGTTTTCCAGGCCATGTTTATCCACACCGCTACCCATGGTGGCGTTGCCCTGTGGATCGAGATCGATCAACAGCACCCGGCGCTTGGTCGCGACCAGGGATGCTGCGAGGTTGATGCAGGTGGTGGTCTTGCCCACACCACCTTTCTGGTTCGCTATCGCGAATACCTTAGCCATTCTTGCTTGTGTTCCCAATCATGCCGTGCGGCGCAGTATCAGCAGATGGCGTTGGCCTTGGCAACCGGGGACGGCCAAGGCGTGTTCGCTATCGAGGTGGAAGTCTGCCGGCAATGCTACCAGCTCATCGGCCGGATGAACGCCCTTCATTGCCAGCCAGCGCGTATCGGCATCGCCCAGGTGGCGAGTCCAGTTGCTGAAGTTCTCCATGCTGCTGAACGCCCGGGAGATGATCCCGTTGAACGGCTCGGCAGGCTGGAACGCTTCGACGCGGCTGTGGATAACTTGCAGGTTATCCAGCTTGAGCTCAAGTTTGACCTGGGTCAGGAAGCGGGTTTTCTTGCCGTTGCTGTCCAAACAGGTCACTTGCGAGTCGGGAAACAGGATCGCCAGCGGAATGCCCGGCATGCCACCGCCGCTGCCGACATCCAGCCAACGACCGTTTTCGATGAAGGACATGACGCTGAGACTGTCGAGCAAATGCCGCGAGACCATTTCATCCGGATCGCGCACGGCGGTCAGGTTGTAGGCCTTGTTCCATTTGATCAACAGCGCCAGGTAACCCAGCAGTTGCGTGTGCTGGGCTTCGGTCAGGCTGACGCCGAGCTCACGGGCACCTGTGGATAACTCTGCAGCGTGTTGCGAGGTGACCATCGAACTCAAGCGCTTTGCTCCAACTGGCGGCCCGCGCCGCGTTTTTTCAAATGAATCATCAACAGGGAAATCGCCGCCGGCGTCACGCCGGGAATGCGCGAAGCCTGGCCCAGGGTCTCGGGACGGGTCGCACCGAGCTTGCTCTGGATTTCTTTCGACAATCCGGAAATGCCGGTGTAATCGATATCCACAGGCAGCTTGGTGTTTTCGCTGGCGCGCAGGCGAGCGATTTCATCCTGCTGGCGGTCGATGTAACCGGCGTACTTGGTCTTGATCTCAACCTGCTCGGCCACCTGCGGATCTTCAGCGCCCTGGCCGGTCACTTCCACCAGCCCGGCATAATCGATTTCCGGACGGCTCAAGAGGTTGAGCAGGTTGTATTCGTGGGTCAGTGGCGTACCGAATTTCGCCGCGATGGCATCACCTTGCTCAGTACCGGGACGAACCCAGGTGTTTTTCAGGCGCTGCTCTTCCAGCTCGATGCTCTCGCGTTTCTTGCAGAACGCGGCCCAGCGCGCGTCGTCCACCAACCCCAGTTCGCGACCTTTCTCGGTCAAGCGCAGGTCGGCGTTGTCTTCACGCAGGATCAGGCGATATTCGGCGCGGGAGGTGAACATCCGATACGGTTCCTGAGTGCCCAGGGTAATCAGGTCATCCACCAGCACACCGATGTACGCCTCATCGCGACGCGGGCACCACGCTTCTTTGCCCTTGGCGAGCAGTGCGGCGTTGGCACCGGCGAGCAAACCCTGGGCACCCGCTTCTTCGTAACCGGTGGTGCCGTTGATTTGCCCGGCGAAGAACAGACCGCCGATGACTTTGGTTTCCAGGCTGTACTTCAGATCGCGCGGATCGAAGTAGTCGTACTCGATCGCATAACCTGGACGCACGATGTGCGCGTTCTCCATGCCACGGATCGATTGCACGATCTGCAACTGCACGTCGAACGGCAGGCTTGTGGATATCCCGTTCGGATACAGCTCATGGGTGGTCAAACCTTCCGGTTCGATGAACACCTGATGGCTTTCCTTGTCGGCAAAGCGATGGATCTTGTCTTCGATCGACGGGCAATAGCGCGGGCCTACACCTTCGATTTCACCGGCAGCGGAATACATCGGCGAACGATCGAGGTTCGCCGCGATGATTTCGTGGGTGCGGGCGTTGGTGTGGGTGATCCAGCAACTGACCTGGCGTGGATGCTGTTCCTTGTTACCCATGAATGACATCACCGGGATCGGAGTATCGCCAGGTTGCTCGGTCATCACCGAGAAATCCACGGATTTGCCGTCGATGCGAGGTGGCGTACCGGTTTTCAGGCGCCCGACACGCAATGGCAACTCACGCAGACGGTGAGCCAGAGCAATCGACGGCGGATCCCCGGCGCGACCGCCGGAAAAATTCTGCAAACCGATGTGGATAAGTCCGCCGAGGAAGGTCCCGGTGGTCAACACCACGGAATCGGCGAAGAAACGCAGGCCCATTTGTGTGACGACACCGCGTACCCGGTCCTGTTCAACGATCAGGTCATCGGCTGCTTGTTGAAATATCCACAGGTTCGGCTGGTTTTCCAGGATTTCGCGGACAGCGGCCTTGTACAGGACTCGGTCGGCCTGGGCGCGGGTTGCGCGCACGGCTGGGCCTTTGCGGCTGTTCAATACACGAAACTGGATGCCACCCTTATCAGTGGCAATGGCCATCGCGCCGCCAAGGGCATCGATTTCCTTGACCAGGTGGCTTTTGCCGATGCCACCAATGGCAGGGTTGCAGCTCATGGCTCCGAGGGTTTCCACGTTATGCGTCAGCAACAGGGTCTTGGCCCCCATGCGTGCTGATGCAAGTGCTGCCTCGGTACCGGCATGACCGCCGCCGATGACGATCACTTCAAAACGGGAAGGGAAATCCACCACGCACCTCGTGCCTGCTTTATTCAGGTAATTCGGAAATAGGTTTTGAGTCTGGCCCTGGGCGTTTTTCGAGCCAGGTCGGCAAGTATAGGGACTTCGCCCTTTCTAAAGAACCCTTTGCACAAAATTTAACCAGCTGTGGAGAACTTGCGGTTAAAAGAATAAAAAAGAAAGAAATTTATAAAATCTTTGTTTTTATGTTTATTCTTACTGAACCACCTTTCTGTGGATAAACGTCTGTAGGCCTTATTTTACGTTGTGTACAGAGATTCAAAACCCTGTGGTCAGCTGGCCATGAGGGGCTTGGATAACCGGTGTAAGCCTGTGGATGAATGGGCCTGTTATCCACAGAGGCGGTTATCTTCAGTTTTGGAGTGGGTTTATCAACCGACCTCAATGGCAGTTATTCACAGGGCTTAATCCACAGAAAACCGCCGCAATGGACCGCAGCAGCGTCCACAGGTAAGCCGCCATCAAGGGCAATCGTTTCAAAAACAGAGGGGAGGAACCGGGTTTGCGCTGGACTCGAGAGGCTTCGAGGACAAACCCGGTTTGAAAGGGGGGTTATTTACCGATGCAGAAGCTGGAAAAGATCCGCCCCAACAGGTCGTCGGAGCTGAAGGCGCCGGTAATTTCCCCAAGGGAATGCTGGGCCTGCCGAAGGTCTTCGGCCAACAACTCACCCGCCCCCGCCAAGGTCAGCTGCGCGCGACCGTGTTCCAGCGCCGCGCTGGCATGGCGCAACGCTTCAAGATGTCGCCGACGTGCGCTGAAGCTGCTTTCCGAAGTCTGCTCATAACCCATGCACGCCTTGAGGTGCTCGCGCAGCAATTCCAGGCCTTCACCCGCCGACTTCGCGCTCAGGCTGATAGTCACGTGGCCGTCAGTGCTGACCTCGAGGACAATTGCTTCCCCCGTCAGGTCGGCCTTGTTACGAATCAGCGTGACTTTCGATGGGTCCGGGCGAACTTCAAGGAATTCCGGCCACAGTGCAAAGGGATCATCCGCTTCAGGCGCGGTGGCATCTACCACCAGCAACACCCGGTCAGCTTCACCAATGGCCTTGAGGGCGCGTTCAACGCCGATTTTTTCCACTTGGTCGTCGGTATCGCGCAAGCCTGCAGTGTCCACCACGTGCAGGGGCATGCCATCGATGTGGATATGTTCACGCAAGATATCCCGGGTGGTGCCGGCGATCTCGGTGACGATCGCAGCCTCGCGCCCGGCCATGGCATTCAGTAGGCTGGATTTGCCGGCGTTCGGTCGTCCAGCGATCACCACGGTCATCCCGTCACGCAACAACGCGCCTTGGCCCGCTTCACGAAGCACTGTGGATAACTCATCGCGCACCTTGTCGAGCATGCTCAGCACATGGCCATCGGCGAGGAAGTCGATTTCTTCTTCCGGGAAATCGATCGCGGCCTCGACATAGATCCGCAGGCCGATCAATTGCTCGGTGAGGTTATGCACCCGTTGGGAAAACGCCCCCTGCAAGGATCGCAATGCGTTGCGGGCCGCTTGCGCGGAGCTCGCTTCAATCAAATCGGCAATCGCCTCGGCCTGGGCCAGGTCGAGTTTGTCGTTGAGAAAGGCCCGTTCACTGAATTCCCCCGGTCGCGCCAGGCGACAGCCCAGCTCGAGGCAACGCTTGAGCAGCATGTCCAGGACAACTGGGCCGCCGTGGCCCTGCAGTTCCAGTACATCTTCGCCGGTGAATGAGTTAGGCCCCGGGAAATACAAGGCCAGTCCTTCATCCAACACTTGCTGCTGCCCATCAAGGAACGGCCCGTAGTGAGCGAACCGCGGTTTGAGTTCACGGCCGCTGATAGCCTTGGCCGCGACACTGGCCAACGGCCCGGAAATGCGGACAATGCCTACACCGCCGCGACCTTGGGCGGTGGCGACGGCGGCAATGGTTTCACGCGGTGCGCTCATAAAGCGGTATCCAGACAAAAGTGACAGATAGCAAGACGCCCCACTAGGGGGCGTTTTGTGTGGTTATCCACAGAGCAAGTTACGCCTCGGCTTTTTTCGTTGCCGCTTCGATCTTACGCGTGATGTACCACTGCTGCGTAATGGACAACACGTTGTTCACAACCCAGTACAGCACAAGACCGGCCGGGAACCACAGGAAGAAGAAGGTGAAGATGATTGGCATCATTTTCATCACCTTCGCCTGCATCGGGTCCGGAGGTGTCGGGTTCAACTGCTGCTGGATGAACATGGTGGCGCCCATGATGATCGGCAGGATGAAGAACGGATCCTTGATCGACAGGTCGGTAATCCACAGCATGAACGGTGCCTGACGCATTTCCACGCTTTCCAGCAGAACCCAGTAGAGGGCGAGGAAAACCGGCATCTGTACGAGAATCGGCAAGCAACCACCCAGCGGGTTGATCTTCTCTTTCTTGTACAGCTCCATCATGGCCTGGGACATTTTCTGCCGGTCATCGCCATGCTGTTCTTTCAAGGCAGCCAGTTTCGGCGCCACTGCGCGCATGCGCGCCATCGACTTGTAGCTGGCGGCCGACAATGGGAAGAAGATCCCCTTGATCAGCATCGTCAGGAAGATAATCGACCAACCCCAGTTGCCGACAAGGCTGTGGATATGTTGCAGCAGCCAGAAGATGGGCTGGGCAATGAACCACAGGAAGCCGTAGTCGACAGTCAGTTCCAGGCCTGGGGACAACTCTTTCAGTACAGCCTGGCTCTTTGGACCGGCATACAGAATGGCGCTGGTTTCGACTTTCGCACCAGGCGCTGCCGTCAACGCGGGGCCGGTGTAACCGACGATGTAGTTGCCTTTGCTGTCCTTGCGGGTCTGGACGACGTTGCTTTCGCCTTTTTGCGGGATCCACGCGGTTACAAAGTAATGTTGCAACCAGGCAACCCAGCCACCTTGCACGGTTTCTTTCAGCTGGGCCTTGTCCATGTCTTTCATGGACACCTTTTTGTACGGCTCGGAACTTGTCCACAGGGCGGCGCCCAGGTAAGTCGCGGTACCGGTGGCGGTGCTGGAAGAAGGATCGTCGCTGGCGTCACGCTTGAGTTGCGCGAACATCGCGCCGGACCAAGGCTGGGCGCTCTGGTTGTCGATCAGGTAAGAGACGGTTACGTCGTACATCCCACGTTTCACCGTGAAACGCTTGATGTAGTTAACGCCGTCCTTGCTGAACTTCAGGTCCACGACCAGTTGGTCCTGACCGTCAGCCAGTTGATAAACCTTCTTCTCGGCGGAATAAACCGGACGACCGGCCGGGTTGGCGTCCGGACCGTTTGCGCCAATCAAGCCACTTTGGGCCAGATAAGTGCGCTCGTTGCCGTTGTCGAACAACTGGAACGGGATTTCCGGATGGTCCTGGCGACGTGGGTACAGCGGCAGCTTCAACTGGGCGACATCGCCACCTTGTGGATCGATCGCCAGGTCGAGCACATCTGTCTTGACTTGGATCAGATCCTTGCTTGCAGCCACGGGGGCTTCAGCTGGGGCGCTGGTATCGCTTGCCGCGCGCGGAACGTCGTCATTGCTGGCGGTATTATTGCCAGCTGCGGTGTCCGGCAGGCTCGGTGCGGTATTGCTGGCTGCAACATTCTGAGTCGGCAGGGCAGCCTGGCCATAGTCCTGGTTCCACTTAAGGACCATGACGTAGGACACGATTGCCAGGGCGACGATCAGGATCGTGCGTTTGATATCCATGATTACTCGGCCATCGAAGAAGAACGGGAGGTAGGGATAGGCGGAACCGGGTCATAACCGCCGGGATTCCACGGATGACAGCGACCTAAACGACGAAAGGTCAGCCAGCCACCGCGCAGGAGGCCATGATTTTCTATGGCTTCGTACGCGTAGCAGGAACAACTGGGGTAGAAACGACAGTGACTGGCCATCAAAGGACTAATGGCGTAGCGATAAAACTGGATCGGAACGAGTGCCAGTTTACGCATCGGTACTGTCTACCCCTACAGTTTCGGTGTTGACTGCTGGTGCTGGCTTGTTACGGGCCAGGCGCTTCCAGAGCTTGCCGAAATGCTGAATCAATTCGGGGTTTTCTACGTCCCCCAAACCTTTGCGCGCGACGATAACAATGTCCCACCCCACCAGTGAATCCTGGTTCAGGCGAAACGATTCGCGCATCAGACGTTTGAGGCGATTGCGCTGAACGGAGAGTTTTACGCTCTTTTTCCCGATAACCAGCCCGAGCCGGGGGTGATCGAGATCGTTGCTGCGCGCAAGGAGCAGGAGATTTTTCCCCGGAACCTTGCCGGTAGGGGAGTCAAAGACTGCCTTGAAATGCCGGGGGGTAAGCAGACGCTTTTCCCGACTGAAGTCCTGACTCACCTCCAGTGCCGGATTATCAAACTGCCAGACGCGCACGACCTTTGGCGCGACGACGCGACAGGACGGCACGACCATTCTTGGTAGCCATGCGAGCACGGAAACCGTGGGTACGAGCGCGTTTGATAGTGCTTGGTTGGAAAGTACGTTTCATGTCGTGTTACCTGGTTCGTCCACAACGGGCCGGAATGGCCCCCGTTTTAAGAGACCGGGGATTCTAGAGAAAGCAAGCCTCTAGGTCAATTTCCAACCAGTGTTTCCTTTAAATAGATATCCAGCCGTGTTCGGCGGTTTCATCACACCGGGCTAGATATAGAAATAAAGAAGGGAATTATTTAAAGCTTTTCTGTAAAGCTTATAAAAGCAAGGGCGGCACCTATCTGTGGATAACCAAGCTCAGGCCTTGTAATCCGCTGTGTACAGAGAATGACAACTAGGCGGGAAAGCAGTGGCCAGGCTGTGCTGCGCTGTCGGATAAGCTGTGTGTGGAATGCCTGGTTATCCACAGGGAGGTTATCCACCGAGTTTCGCCCCCACTTGTGCAATGCCCTCAGGTGGGGTTATCCACAGAGCTTATCCACCGACCGTTGGTCGTCTTTCCCAGCGTTAACGCATTGATAAATCATGGCCGATGAGCAAGCTGCGTGTGGATAAGTGCACGCCTGCTCGCTACAATGGCCGCTTGTTTTTGCCTCACCGGCTTTCAACTTAGGGGATATCC